>JAZNYM010000021.1:0-16736 GCA_045594385.1 Bacteroidaceae bacterium | reverse complement strand
ATGCTTTGACAATTTTATCGTAAACATTTTGGGAGCTATTGCTGCATATTGTATGTTTCCGAAAAAGCCGTGTATCAATGTACAAAGGACAATGGATACACAGCTTACTCTATTTTAAATTCGTCGAACTCACGTTATTTATATAACAGAGAATTTTATTGATTCAGTACTAATTTGAAAATTCTTCACCAAAAAAGTAGTATCATTTTATCATTCCGACAGAACGCTTGACGAACTTGGTCAGGGCCTCGCCAGAGAGCATGCCGTTCTGCAGGAGGGCAAGGTCGATGAGTTGGCTGATGCGCTCGTTGTTCTCGTTTTCCAGAAGTTCCTTTACAAGAGGAGAGTCGGTATTGAGAACCATATTGTACATGTCGGGCATCTCGCCATAGAACTGCATGCCGGGTTGCAAACGTGCCATGTCCTTCATGCGGCGCATGTACTCGCTCTGGGTGATGATGACAGGTAACTGCTCCTCACCCATGGCTTGGGTCTGTATGGTGAATTCCACCTTCTCCATCTTGGGCAGGAGGTCCTTGAACTGGTTTTGCAACTTCTCTGCCTGCTCCTTGTCCAACTGCTCCTTCTCTGTGTCGTCGCGCTTGATGAGGTTGTCCACGGTGTCTGCATCCACACGGTTGAAGTGTGTCTTCTCCAGTTTCTGCTCCAACATGTTGATGAGAGGAGTGTCCAACTGGCCATTCATCATCAGCACGCTATATCCCTTCTGCTTTGCCGCCTCAATGTATGTGTACTGGCTCTGTGCATCCTGAGCATAGAGGTAGACAAGTTGTCCGTCCTTGTCCGTCTGGCTGCTTTCCACCAGAGTCTTGTACTCGTCCAGAGTGAAGAACTTGCCGTCGGTGTCCTTGAGCAGGAAGAACTGCTTTGCCTTGTCGTAGAACTGTTCTTCGCTGAGCATGCCGTAATCGATGAAGATGCTGATGTCGTCCCACTTCTCCTCAAACTCCTTGCGGTCGTTCTTAAAAATGCCGTTCAGACGGTCGGTAACCTTCTTGGTGATGTACTGGCTTATCTTCTTGACGTTCTGGTCGCTCTGCAGATAACTGCGGCTCACGTTCAGGGGGATGTCAGGAGAATCGATGACACCATGCAGAAGGGTCAGGAATTCGGGTACGATGCCTTCCACCTGGTCGGTGACGAAGACCTGATTGCAGTACAACTGTATCTTGTTGCGCTGGATGTCCAACTGGTTCTTTATCTTGGGGAAGTAGAGGATACCGGTGAGGTTGAAGGGGTAATCCACATTGAGGTGAATCCAGAACAGAGGTTCGTCGGCCATGGGGTACAATTTGCGGTAGAACTCCTTGTAGTCCTCGTCCTTCAGTTCGCTGGGCTTGCGTGTCCACAGGGGTTCCGTGTCGTTGATGATATTGTCCTCCTGTGTGTCCACCATCTTCTTCTCCTCCTCGTTCCACTCGCTTTTCTTTCCAAAGGCAACGGGTACGGGCAGGAAGTGGCAATACTTCTTCAGCAGGCTTTCGATCTTGTGCTTCTCCAGGAATTCCTCGCAGTCCTCGCTGATGTGCATGATGATGTCAGTACCACGGCCATCCTTCTCCACTTCCTCCAGGGTGAATTCGGGACTTCCGTCGCACGACCATTTCTGTGCGGGCTCCTCGGCCTTGTAACTCTTTGTGATGATGTCCACGCGGTCGCTGACCATGAAACTTGAGTAGAATCCCAGACCGAAGTGTCCGATAATCTGCGGAGCATCGTCCTTGTACTTGTCCAGGAAGTCGTTGGCTCCGGAGAAGGCAATCTGGTTGATGTACTTCTCTATCTCCTCGGCTGTCATGCCGATACCGTTGTCGCTCACGGTGATGGTTTTGGCATCCTTGTCAATGCTTACGCTCACCTTCAGTTCGCCCAGTTCGCCCTGGAACTCACCCTTGCCGGCAAGGGCTTTCAGTTTCTGTGTGGCATCTACGGCATTGCTCACTATCTCACGCAGGAAAATCTCGTGATCGCTATACAGGAACTTTTTGATTACGGGGAAGATGTTCTCTGTTGTTACCCCAATATTACCTTGTTTCATGTTATGTTGTATTACTTATTGTACGTTTGTTGTCTGATTCTTAAGGAGCGGTGAGAGGTGAGCGGTTCTCGGGAAAGTCCGAGTTTTCCGAGTTTCCTGATTTTTTCGAAGACTCCGAGTACTCCGAAGACTGGCCCCCACTCTTTCCGTTCTCCTACAGCCTTATCACCTTGTCTTCGCCTATCCCCTCGGGGTGTTCTGCCAACAGCATCTCGCATATCGGGTCTTCGATGATGCGCTGTATGGCACGGCGCAGGGGTCGTGCTCCGTATTGCACGTCATAGCCCTCGGTGGCTATCTTTCCGATGGTGTCGTCCGAGAGTTCCAGAGTATAACCCATCTCGGCAATGCGTCGCAACAAGGGTTTCAGTTCTATGTCTGCAATGCGTCGTATGTCCTCGCGCGAGAGTTGGTCGAAGTACACTATATCGTCCAGACGGTTCAGGAACTCCGGTGCGAACTGCTTCTTCAGTGCCTTCTCCACGATGGATCTTGTCTGCTGTTTCCTGTCCTCGTCGGTGGCGCGGTTCTGGAAACCGATGCCTGTACCGAAGTCCTTTATCTGCCGGGTACCGGAGTTGCTGGTCATTATGATGACGGTGTTGCGGAAGTCTATTGTCGTACCGTTGCCGTCCGTCAACCTTCCTTCGTCCATCACCTGCAGGAGTATGTTGAACACATCGGGATGTGCCTTTTCTATCTCGTCCAGAAGCACTATGGAATAGGGCTTGCGCCTTACGCGCTCGGTCAGTTGGCCACCCTCCTCGTAGCCCACATAGCCCGGAGGCGCACCCATCATCCGGCTTACAGTGTGCTTCTCGCCATACTCGCTCATGTCTATGCGTATCAGCGATGCCTCGCTGCCGAACATCTCCACGGCCAGGCGCTTTGTCAGGTAGGTCTTGCCCACACCCGTGGGACCTACAAACAGGAAGGTGCCTATGGGACGGTTGGGGTCTTTCAGACCCACACGGCTGCGCTGTATGGCACGTGCCACTTTCTGCACCGCCTCGTCCTGTCCCACCACGCTCTCCTGCAGGTTCTTCTGCAACTGGCGCAACCGGGTGTTTTCCTCGTCGCCAATGCGGTGGGCCGGTATGCCGGTCATTATGCTCACCACCTGTGCCACGGTTTCTGCTGTAACCTGTGTGCGGTTCTGCTCCTGCTCCTCCACCCATGCACGCTGGAGTTGTTCCAGTTGTTCGGACTTCATCTGGAGTTCGTCGCGGAGGTCGGCCGCCGTTTCATAGTTCTGCGACTTGATGGCCAGGTTCTTCCGCTCCTCTATGTCGCGCAATTCCGTCTCCAGATTGTCTATCTCCATATTGGCGGGGATGTTGAATATGTGCATGCGCGCACCGCTCTCGTCCATGGCGTCTATGGCCTTGTCGGGGAAGGAGCGGTCGCTGACATATCTCTGGGTCAGCCTTACACATGCGTCCAGTGCCTCGTCGGTGTACTCTACCTTGTGGTGCTTTTCGTAGGCAGGTCTCAGGCGATGCAATATCTGCAGGGTTTCCTCTGCGGTGGATTGTGCCACTATGATTTTCTGGAAACGTCTGTCCAGGGCACCGTCCTTTTCTATGGTCTTGCGGAACTCGTCTATCGTCGTTGCGCCTATGCACTGCATCTGTCCGCGAGCCAAAGCCGGCTTCAGCATGTTGGCGGCATCCATACTGCCCTGCGAACCTCCGGCACCGATTATGGTGTGTATCTCATCTATGTATATGATGACATCAGGGTTGTTTTCAAGTTCCAGGAGGAGATTGCGCACACGTTCTTCAAATTGTCCCCTGAACTTCGTGCCGGCCACCATGCCTGCCATGTCCAGCGTCAGTATGCGCTTGCCCCAGAGTTGGCGTGCCACCTTGCGCTCCACTATCCTCTGTGCCAGTCCCTCTACTATGGCGCTCTTTCCCACACCGGGTTCGCCGATGAGGATTGGATTGTTCTTCTTCCTGCGCGACAGGATCTGGGCAACTCGTTCCATCTCCTTCTCGCGTCCTACCACGGGATCCAGTTCGCCCTTGCGCGCCTTTGCCGTCAGGTCGGTGCAGAAATTGTCCAGAACGGGAGTCCCGCTCTTTGCCGGCTTCTTCTTGGTCAGTGTCGGGGAGTCGTTCTCTATGGAACCGCTTGTTTCAAAGCCATCCTCTCCGTTCTCTGCATCCTCCTCGTCCATCTGGCTGTATCCGCTCTTCACGTCACCATATATATTTTCGCGCGTAAGGCCGTGCTCCTCCAGAAGTTGCTGTATGGGACTGCCCTGGTCCTTGAGCATAGCCTTTAGCAGATGCTCCGTATCCACCTCCTCGGAATGTTGGGCACGCGCCTCCAGTACGCTCAGACGCATCAGCCTTGTTGCATCGCGGTTCAGTTCCATGCTGTTCCTGTCCGGCACCACAGCAACCTTCTTCTCCCTCGCCACCTTCTCCAGGTGTCTTTTCAGCGAAAGCAAGTCGGGCTGTACCTTATGCATCATGCGTGTAGCCTTACTGACATTTTGTCTCAAAATCCCCAGCAACAGATGTTCGGGTGACACATTGTCACATTCCGTCCTTTCCGCCTCTTCTCTGGAGAAGTTGAAAACCGATGCCATATCGTTAGAGAACTTGTTGTCCATATCTTGTAAATTCGTGATATGTGGCTATTCTGCATATTCTTCAGCCACATGGTTACGTATATACTTGTGCAAAGTTCATGCCAAAACTCCACAAATCAACAAATGTAATAATTATTATAAGGTGTTTCAGTTTCTTCACGAGAGTACCAGAGTTCCACCATGGGAGTACCGCCTATGTCACTATACATAATATTGCAAGAAGTGCAGAAAAATAGTCTTCCCTGTGAAGGATTCTCAATTATTTTTCCTAAATTTGTTACGCGAATAGCATAAAAACATACAAGAATACAAACCTAAACAAACTTAACACTATGAGCAAGTATCCAAAAATTGGTATCCGCCCCACCATCGACGGTCGTCAGGGGGGTGTTCGCGAGAGTCTTGAGGAAAAGACAATGAATCTGGCAAAGGCTGTTGCCGAACTCATCTCCGCTAATGTGAAGCATGCCGACGGCACTCCCGTGGAGTGCGTGATTGCTGACGGCACCATCGGCCGTGTGGCCGAGACTGCCGCATGCCAGGCCAAGTTCGAGCGCGAGGGCGTGGGTGCAACCATTTCCGTTACTTCCTGCTGGTGCTATGGTTCAGAGACCATGGACATGCATCCCCACTGGCCCAAGGCAGTATGGGGTTTCAACGGTACAGAACGTCCCGGCGCCGTGTATCTGGCTGCCGTACTGGCAGGCCATGCACAGAAGGGTCTGCCCGCATTCGGCATCTATGGCCATGACGTTCAGGACCTGGCAGACAACAGCATCCCCGAGGACGTGGCAGAGAAGATCCTGCGCTGGGCACGCGCCGCTCTGGCCGTTGCCACCATGCGTGGCGAGAGTTACCTGTCAGTAGGTAGCCAGTGCATGGGTATCGCAGGCAGTATCGTTGACCAGAACTTCTTCCAGGAATATCTGGGCATGCGCAACGAGAGCGTGGACGAGACCGAAATCCTGCGCCGCATGGATGAGGGTATCTACGACCACGAGGAGTATGCCAAGGCAATGGCATGGACAGAGAAATACTGTAAGGTGAACGAGGGTTGGGACAAGAACCGTCCCGAGAAGCAGAAGGACCGTGCCGGCAAGGATGCCGACTGGGAGTTCGTTGTGAAGATGACCCTCATCGTGCGCGACCTGATGCTCGGCAACCCCAAGCTCCGCGAAATGGGCTTCAAGGAAGAGGCTATCGGCCACAATGCCATAGCAGCAGGTTTCCAGGGCCAGCGCCAGTGGACCGACTGGAAGCCCAACGGTGACTTCACCGAGGCTCTGCTTTGCAGCACATTCGACTGGAACGGTATCCGCGAGGCATACGTAGTTGCCACCGAGAACGATGCATGCAACGCCGTGGCAATGCTCTTCGGCAAGTTGCTTACCGGTTGCGGACAGATGTTCTCCGACGTGCGTACATACTGGAGCCCCGAGGCCGTGAAGCGCGTAACAGGCAAGGAACTGACAGGCCTGGCTTCCGGCGGTATGATTCACCTCATCAACTCAGGCGCCACCACCCTGGACGCTACAGGTGCCAGCACCAATGCCGCAGGCGAACCCTGCATGAAGCCCACTTGGGAAATGACCGACGCCGATGCCGAGGCTTGCCTGAAGAACACCAACTGGATGCCTGCCGACCGCGACTACTTCCGTGGCGGTGGTTTCTCTTCCAACTTCCTGTCAAAGGGCGGCATGCCCGTTACCATGTCTCGTCTGAACCTCATCAAGGGTCTTGGCCCCGTCCTGCAGATTGCAGAGGGATGGACAGCCGACGTGGATCCCGAGATACACGAGGTGCTGAACATGCGTACCGACCCCACATGGCCCACAACATGGTTCGTGCCCCGTCTGGACGAGACAAAGGCTCCCTTCAAGGACGTTTACTCTGTGATGAACAACTGGGGTGCCAACCACGGTGCCATCAGTTACGGACACATCGGTGCCGACCTCATCACCCTGGCTTCAATGCTCCGCATCCCCGTGTGCATGCACAATGTGCCCGAGGAGAACATCTTCCGTCCCGCCGCATGGAACGCATTCGGCATGGACAAGGAGGGTGCTGACTACAGAGCATGCCAGAACTACGGTCCCATCTATAAGTAAGGCATAACATCCAACAGGGTTAGAAAGGAGAGACGGACTTTTCCTTTCTAACCCTTCTACATTTACCTTATATATCTTAATACAATGATAAACCGCTTTATACTGAACGAAGTTTCATACTTCGGCCCCGGTGCACGCGAAGTGCTCCCACAGGAAATATCCCGCATGGGCTACAAGAAGGCATTCGTTGCCACAGACAAGGACCTGATCAAGTTCGGCGTTGCCGACAAGGTGCTGAAGGTTCTGGAAAATGCAGGCATCCCATACGAGGTGTTCAGCGAAATCAAGCCCAACCCCACCGTGTCCAACGTGAAGGCCGGTGTTGAGGCATTTGCCAAGTCGGGCGCCGACTTCATCATAGCCATCGGCGGAGGTTCCTCCATGGATACCGCCAAGGCCGTGGGCATAATAACCAACAACCCCGAGTTTGCCGATGTGGTTTCGCTGGAAGGTGTAGCTGACACAAAGAAAAAGTCCGTGCCCATCATAGCACTGCCCACCACGGCCGGCACGGCTGCCGAGGTGACCATCAACTACGTCATCACCGACGAGGAGAACGAGAAGAAGATGGTTTGCGTGGATCCCAACGACATCCCCGTGATGGCCATTGTGGACGCCGAACTGATGTACACCCTACCCCGCGGCCTGACCGCAGCCACCGGTATGGATGCCCTTACACATGCCATCGAGGGTCTCATCACCAAGGGTGCATGGGAAATGAGCGACATGTTCGAACTGAAGGCCATAGAGATGATAGCACGCTATCTGGAGACTGCCGTAAACGAACCACAGAACGCAGAGGCACGCAACGGCATGGCCGTAGCACAGTACATTGCCGGCATGGCCTTCTCCAACGTGGGTCTTGGCGTGGTACACGGCATGGCACACCCTCTGGGCGCCATCTTCGACATACCCCACGGTGTGGCAAATGCCCTGCTTCTGCCCACGGTGATGGAGTTCAACATGCCTGCCGCCATAGACAAGTACGTGCAGATTGCCAAGGCAATGAATGTTTACTCGGCAGGCATGAGCAATGAGGAGGCAGCAGAGGCAGCCGTAGAGGCCGTTCGCCAATTGTCCATCCGTGTGGGTATTCCCCAGCATCTTGCCGAACTGGGCATCAAGGCCGAAGACCTGGACAAACTTGCCACAGCAGCAGCGGCAGACGTATGCACGCCCGGCAACCCACGTTTCGTCGACAAAGAGATAATCCAGAGACTTTACGAGAAGGTTCTCTAATCCATACCTTATTTATTATAATAAAAGAAAAGAATCATGATTACCAATCTTCATATAGAGGAATTCATCAAGCAGGCACACCGTGTGGGCGATGCCGGACTTACAGTTTGCAGCAGCGGTAACCTTTCATGGCGTCTGGGCGACGAGGCCCTTGTGTCAGGTACAGGTTCATGGGTTCCCACCCTGCAGAAGGAGAAGGTTTCCCAGTGTGTAGTTGCCACCGGCGAGGTGCTGAACGGTGTGAAGCCTTCCATGGAAAGCGGTTTCCACCTGGGCGTACTGCGTGCACGTCCCGACGTGAATGTAGTGCTGCACTTCCAGTCTCCCTATGCCACCGCAGTGTCTTGCATGAAGAAGAAGCCCGAGAACTTCAACGTAACCGCCGAGGTGCCCTGCCACGTAGGCCGCGAGATACCCGTAATACCCTATCTAAGACCAGGTTCACCTAAATTGGCAAAAGCAGTAGTTGAAGCAATGCAGGACCACAATTCCATCCTGCTCACCAATCACGGACAGGTGGTTTGCGGCAAGGATTTCGACCAGGCTTTCGAACGGGCCATGTTCTTTGAGATGGCATGCCGCATCATCGTACAGACTGGTGGCGACTACTCCGTGCTCACACCTCAGGAGATAGAGGACCTGGACATCTACGTTCTGGGCAAGAAGACTCCCCTGCAACAGTAATCAACCAAGAATGCAACGGATGGAAATGCCTATGGCCGGGCGCCGGGTGTTTTCATCCTTTGCCTTTAAATAAGACTAAACAACATGAGCAAAGTATATCTTGCGGCCGACTTCGGCGGCGGTAGCGGACGTGTCATTGCCGGATGGTTAGAAGACGGCAAACTGACAATGGAAGAGATACACCGTTTCGGCAACCGCCAGGTACGCCTCGGCGACCACGTCTACTGGGACTTCCCTGCCCTGTTCGAGGACATGAAGGCAGGCCTGAAGAAAGCCGCATCAAAAGGCTACGAGGTGGAAAGCATTGGCGTGGACACCTGGGGCGTGGACTTCGGCCTCATCGACCGCGACGGTCAACTGCTGGGCAATCCCGTGTGCTATCGCGATGCAAGGACTGCCGGCATGACGGAGAAGTTGTTTGAAACCCTCAACCCCACCGAACACTATGCCACCACCGGCATACAGGTGATGGAAATCAACACCCTGGCACAGTTGCTCAGCATAAAGGGCACGGCACAACTGGAGGCGGCAGAGCATCTACTCTTCATGCCCGACCTGTTCAGTTACTTCCTCACAGGCAAGGCCACCAACGAATACTGCATAGCCTCCACATCGGAACTGCTGGACGCCAAGCGCAGGGAATGGTCGTGGGAAACGATAGAAGCCTTGGGACTGCCCAAGCGCATCTTCGGCGACATAGTGATGCCAGGCACGGTGCGTGGCGAACTACGCAAGGACATTGCCGAGGAGACCGGACTGAAAGACGTGAAGGTGATTGCCGTAGGCTCGCACGACACGGCATCTGCCGTTGCCGCCGTTCCGGCAATAGAGGGCGACGGTCCTGTGGCCTTCCTCAGTTCAGGCACATGGTCGCTGCTGGGCATTGAACTGCCCGAACCCATCCTTACCGAAGAGGCACGCCAGGCAGAGTTTACCAACGAAGGCGGCGTAGGCGGACGCATACGTTTCCTGCAGAACATCACCGGCCTGTGGATACTGCAACGCCTCATGGCGGAATGGAAAGAGCGTGGCGAGGAACAGACCTTCGGCGAACTGCTGCCTGCCGCCGCACAGGCAAACATATCCAGCATCATTCCCGTGGCAGATGCGGCCTTCACCAATCCCCCGTCCATGGAAAAGGCAATCTCCGACTATTGCAAGCAGAGCAACCAACCCGTACCTCAGACGAAGGGCGAGTTCGTACGTTGCCTGTTCCAGTCGCTTGCCAAGAAGTACAAGGATGCCATAGAGGGCGTGAACGGACTTCTGCCCGAAAGTCTGAAGCGTCTGCACATAATCGGCGGCGGTTCGCAAAACGGATTGCTCAACCAGTTCACGGCAGATGCCCTGGGGATACCCGTATGGGCAGGCCCCGTTGAGGCAACGGCGATGGGCAATATCCTGGTGCAGGCCATGGCCGCCGGAGAGGTGGCGGACCTTGCCGAACTGCGCGAGGTGGTACGCCGCAGCGTAACGCCCAAAGTCTTTGAACCGAACAACATCTAACACACAACAAAACCCTATTACATGGAAAATCCAAAGAACGGCTATCCCGTACAAGAATACAACGGTCCCGTAAAGCGCTATTGCCAGACACTGGACCTGAAGGACAACCCTGAACTCATTGCCGAGTACCGGCGCCGCCACAGCAAGGAGCATGCCTGGAAGGAAATCCTTGCCGGCATCCGCGAGGTGGGCATACTGGAGATGGAGATATACATCCTTGGCACACGCCTCTTCATGATTGTGGAAACTCCCCTCGACTTCGAATGGGACACGGCAATGGCACGCCTCGCCACCCTACCCCGCCAGGCAGAATGGGAAGACTACATGGCAGAGTTCCAACTGGTCAAGGCAGGAATGTCCTCGGCAGAGAAATGGCAACTGATGGAGCGCATGTTCCATCTGTATTGATTCACTTACACGACCTATCTAATAACCATGCAAAAAAAACTCGTAGAAAAGAAATATCTTATCACCTTCATCCTAATCACCTCCCTGTTTGCACTGTGGGGATTCGCCAATGACATAACGAACCCCATGGTGGCAGCCTTCCAGACGGTGATGGAGCTTTCTGCATTCCAAGCCTCGTGGGTGCAATGCGCCTTCTATGGCGGATACGCCACCATGGCAGTACCGGCAGCACTCTTCATCAGAAAGTTTAGCTATAAGAGCGGAATACTCTTAGGATTAGGACTTTATGCCACAGGCGCATTTCTCTTTATCCCGGCGGCATCAATGCAGAACTTTCTGTTCTTCTGCCTGTCGCTTTATATTCTGACCTTTGGTCTTGCCTTCCTGGAAACTACGGCAAATCCGTTCATCCTCTCACTCGGTTCCAAGGAGACTTCCACCCGCCGACTGAACCTTGCACAGGCCTTCAATCCCATGGGTTCGCTCTCCGGAATGGCCGTTGCATCGCTGGTGGTACTCCCCGCCCTTTGGTCGGACAGGCGCGATGAAATGGGCAACACCTTCTTCCACACACTGAGTGAGGCAGAAAAGGCAGAAATCCGTCTGCACGACCTGGAGGTTATCCGCGACCCGTATGTAATGCTTGGCATTGTGGTGCTGATAATGTTCATCATCATTGCCTTCAAGAAAATGCCACAGACATCGGCCAATGCCGAGCAGGATTCAGCCATGCACACTCTCAGGCGCCTTTGGCACAACACCATCTACCGCGAAGGTGTGCTGACACAGATGTTCTACGTTGCCGCACAGATAATGGTATGGACCTTCATCATCCAGTATGCCGACAATCTGGGCATAAACAAGGCCACGGCACAGAACTACAACATCTTTGCCATGAGCATGTTCCTGTGCAGCCGTTTCATCAGCACGTTCCTGATGAAATACGTAAACTCACGAGCCTTGCTTGCCGTGTTTGGCATTGGTGCAATGCTTTGCACTTTGGGTTCCATACTTATTGTTGGCATGACCGGCCTGTACTGCCTTGTGGGCATCTCCGCCTTCATGTCCCTGATGTTCCCCACCATCTACGGCATAGCCCTGGAGAACGTTGACAGCAGAGACACATCACTTGGAGCGGCCTTTCTTGTCATGGCCATCGTTGGCGGTGCCATCATGCCCCCATTGCAGGGAACTATCATCGACATGGGGACCATCTCCGGCCACCCTGCTGTAAACGTATCCTTCGTCCTTCCTTTGATTTGCTTCTTCTTCATCACCATCTACGGCATACGCTCGTATAGAAAGTTGGTGTAAGTTTGCATTGAAAGATACCATAAACTAACACTGCATTGCTACATGAGTATAAATATTGGCGATAAGGTGCGCTTCCTCCGAGAAGTCGGAGGAGGCGTTGTTACAGGATTCCGCAAGGGAGGGTTTATCTTGGTGGAAGACAAGGACGGTTTCGAGATTCCTATGCTTGAAAGTGATTTAGTTGTCATACCGGAAAACAACAAAGTTTCACCGGCAAGTGACATTTCCAAGAAGAAACCAACCGATTCCGCATACAGTCCGGCACAACAACAGAAGCCTCACGCACCTTCTGGCGCAGAGGAAAAGGAGTCTCTGGAGGAACGCGTATGTAAACTGGAGCGTATGGTACAAAAACTCTCCCACCGCATAGACGAGTTGGAAGCGGCCAATGCACTGAGAGCACATGCACGCACGACAGAGAATTCAGGCAACGGCAAGACACAGACAAAGAAACCCGCAAAAGACGAAATCATCGAAGTCGATTTGCATGCCCATGCCCTTCTGGACAGCACCTCGGGATTGTCCAACACAGAAATCAAAGACTACCAGATGAAAATCTTTCGCGATACGATGGAACAATACCGCCACGACCATGGGCGCCGTATAGTATTCATCCACGGCAATGGCGATGGTGTCCTTCGCAAAGCCATCCTCACAGAACTAAAATACTCGTATAAAACCTGCCGTCACCAGGACGCATCCTTCCAACAATATGGTTTCGGAGCAACTATGGTAACCATATTCTAAAGGAACAATCTGTGCACAAAGCACATATCCCCCACCCCTATGATAAAGACCACCCTGCTGCTTTTGGCAAGCATCGTATGCACCGCCCTTCACGCACAAGAGCGCGAACTGATATGGAAGAAGAAACAGATGCCCTACCCCCAGGAGCATCAGATAGCGGCCATGACGGACGAGACAGGCCAAAAAAGTTTCAAGGCCGACAAGAACAGGGTGGCATACATAGAGTGGTTTGAGGCGCCGGCCGAGGATGTGCGCAACGGTGGGTGCATGATACTGATTTCGGGAGGAAGTTATCAGAACTGTTGTGATGTGGGACTGATAAAGCAATGGAGGGAGAAACTCACCGCCTTGGGCTTCCAATGCGTGAACTTCGTGTATAGGACCCCACGCCCCATAGGGTTGCCCATATACCAGACAGCATGGGCCGACGGGCAACGGGCCGTAAGAATGGTAAGGCAACAGGCACGCGAGCGTGGCTTTGACCCGGAGAAGATAGGCGTCATATCCATGTCGGCGGGTTCGCATCTGGCATTGCTCCTTGCCACCAGTTCGCAGACACCGGCCTACAAGCATAGCGACAATACGGACACCATTCCCTGTCACATAAACTGGGCCATAGTGAACGCACCTGCTTATGGCACCACAGATGCCGAAGGTGGCACACCGGCCACACGGCAGGGTTACGGCACGGACGTGCATCTGAGCCAGGTGTTCAAGTTTGACAAGCGCACCTGTCCCATGAGCCTGCACCACGGGGGAAAGGACATCTACGCTCCGCAGACCTCCACCCTGGTGTACCGGGAACTGCGCAAGAGGCGTATACCCGCCGAACTGCACCTGTATGCAGACAAGGGGCACGGTGCACACGGCTTCGAACGGGGTGTGGAGTTTATGCGGCAGATGGGCTATCTGGGCAAACCCGGCAAGGAGGTTGCACTGATGGAAAGGTATACCAGCGACGATGCCAGAGCATCGTACACCAAGACAGAAATATGGCCCAAGGACAAGACGCCAGACCTCCAGCAGAAGCAATGCACGCCATACATGGAATGGCACATGCCAAAGGAACTGAAGACGAAGGCCATACAGATAATATATTCGGGAGGCGGATACGGTTTCAACAATCCCGACGACTTCGAGGTAGCACCCGTACGCCGCTACCTGAACGAAAAGGGAATGGCCGTGGTGACGCTGAAATACCGCACTCCACGCCCCACCCCTCCCCTCGCCAAGCACACAACGGCATGGCAGGACCTGCAACGCACCGTCAGGCTGGTAAGAAGCCAGGCAGAGGCACGCGGTCTTGATCCCGACCGCATAGGCATAATGGGTAGTTCGGCAGGCGGACACCTGACACTCATGGGGGTAACCTCCTCCATGCACCAATCATACTTGCCGATAGACAAGGTGGACAAACTGCCCTGCAACGTGCAATGGGGCATTGGCATATACCCTGCCTATGCACTGACAGACGGCACAGACGGAGTGAACAAGAATGGCGGCAACGGAGACGAGGACATACTGGTGCCTGACTTCTCCTTCGATTTGAAGACCTCGCCCATGCTCTTCATCCATGGCGATGCCGACCCCATAGGCTCCATGACTTCGGTGAAGGTATGGGAGAAAATGCTGCAGATGGGCATACAGAGCGAACTGCACACCCTGGCCTTGCGCAACCACTGCTTCCAGAGGACAGCATCGCCAGGAACAGGCAGTTACACCTTCATGGACAGAATATGGGAATTCCTGACGGCAAAGGGGTTCAACAAGTGAGAGATGGGAAATATCCCACCTACCAGTGGAGAGAACGAAAAACGGACTGAGGACTGAGGACACTGAGGACACCCCCCTTCGGAGGTGCACACATAAATAAAGATGGCATCACATTGCGTGGTGCCATCTTTGTTAGCATTGGCAAGCAGTCACCGCTCACCGTTAAACGCTCACCGCTCACCGCGCCAGCCGTCGTGACGAAGTCTGCGACAAATTCTGTGGATTCATTCCATCGTCTTACAATCATTGTATTTCACTCATTGAATAATTTCTGTGTATTCCGTGTATTCTGTGTGAGGAAATAAAAGTCTCAGTGCGAGCATGGGGATTATATTCACACAGAATCCACAGAATACGCAGATTTTCCTTTCAGCAAGAGTAGGTTTACGCTGGCGCTGGAATCCACAGAATAGCACCTGTTTCACGGTGCCCTGCTCACCGCGGTGAGTGTAAACATCCAACAGTAGGGACGCTGTGCAGCGTCCGAAAGCGATAAACAATAGAGTCCGAAAGTGATAAACAAGGCGGACGAGAGCGATAAACAAGGCGGACGCTGCACGCAGCGTCCCTACTTTGCCAGTCACCGTTAAACGCTCACCGCTCACCGTTAAACGTTACTCTCCCTGGTCGTCGTCCCCGCCAGTCTCCTCGTCGGGCTGTACGGTGGCCATGTTGTTGAGAAGTTCCCTTTCGGCCTTGCGTGCCTCGGCCTGAGTCTTGCGCGTGCCAACGTATTCGAAGGAGGCATCGTTTATGAGGTCCTTGAACTCGCTGGAGGGTTCCCAGCGCACCTTCACCTTCTTAATGAGTGCGGTGGAGAAGGACTCGGCATTGTCGGCGCTG
Source organism: Bacteroidaceae bacterium (assembly GCA_045594385.1). Lineage (GTDB taxonomy): Bacteria > Bacteroidota > Bacteroidia > Bacteroidales > Bacteroidaceae > Physcousia. Next base: position 1,453 of record JAZNYM010000021.1, on the reverse strand, counting down.
TCGGCTATGAGGCTGACGGAGAAGGCACCCAGGTCGCCCAACTGCACCTTGTTGCCAAGGAGCAACTGTTCGCGTATGCATGAGGTCAGTTGGGTGGCCACGGCCATCACGTCGCCCTTGTCATACTTGCTGGAGTGGCCGGACATGTGCTTTGCCATGTCCGAGAGGTTCATTACTTCGCGGAATTGTGCCTGGGGATAGGTCTTGTTGCCCTCTTCGGGCTTGCCAGGCTTTGCCATTTTTAGGGTTAGAGAATAAGGTATTGACATAGTGATAATGGATGGACCCCTCCCCGTACCAGTCCGCGCGTCGCAATGGGGATTGCTCCCCTCAAAGGACACGAAAGTATATTTAATACTTTCTCTAAAGGACCTTTTCGCCCCTGTATGGGAGGGAGTATATAGTACTAGGGGAATGAGGATTTTGTTAAAGGGTTAATGGATTAAGATTAAGGGTTTTGGGGATTGTAGGGACACGGCATGCCGTGTCCGAAGGTCTTGTGTTTCCGTTCCCACACCGCTTTGCGGTGTGGAGGTTACACGCACGACTGCACACCAAAGGTTGTGGCGATTGCCGTGAGAATGGTGATGAGGATGTTGAGGATTTTTCCCCAGGTGGAGTTGTTGTTGAATGTTCCCATAGTGATTAGTTTAAGGTTTAAGGTTTAAAGTTCAGGTTTAAGGTGCGCGCATTATAGGGAATACTTGAAACTAGGAAACTTCCGTTTCCGTTTGCAAATATACTGCACAAATTTTGCGCTTTGCAAGATAGAGCGAGATAGAGCAAGATAGAGCGAGATAAAGTGCACCGAAGGCGCATTTATCACCAAATCAGTGCCATCTGTTCTCTGTACTCTTGCAGACCCCCTCTGCCCTTCGGGCATCCCCCCCTCTATGGGGGGAAGGGCTGGCGCGGTGCTGGCGGTTGTAACTACCCCCTCCCATAGAGGGGAGGGCTGGGGGAGGGGTCTGCTCTCTATAAAAACCTTTACATCCCTCTCTGCACGGTGCTGGGCGGGGGAATCCTCGTATCGTCAAGGCTCGGTCCTCGCATGGAATCAGCCGTGAACATGAAATGAGCAGGCGCATGACAATATGGCAGCACCGCCAAGACAAAACGACGGCGATGATGGATGTTCTAAATGTACTGCTACTCCCTCCGTTTTTTATTCTATAACCCACTGATAATCAATAGCGTGCGCTATGCCTGTTTCTGTCGGTATTTCTATCGTAACAGTGTATTGACATGTGCTCGCACCTCTGTTTTCTTAGCTATATATTCTAATAAAAAAATCTTTACACAGCATTGGGGGTGTCCTCAGTGTCCTCAGTCCTCAGTCCGAAAATGAAAGACTGCTTTTAGACGTTATAATATATATAATATATATTATATATATTATAAACTTATTTTCTTAATCAAACATAGCATAAACAATGGACTGAGGACTGAGGAC
>JAZNYM010000020.1:0-19900 GCA_045594385.1 Bacteroidaceae bacterium | reverse complement strand
ATGATCAAACGATTGCCCACCCGAATGGCGTCCGCCATGTTATGGGTGATCATGATGGTCATAAGCTGATCCTTGGCAACGATCGCCTCGGTAATGTCCAGGACCTTTTTTGCCGTCTTGGCGACAAACAAAGCGGTCGCTGCACGCAGCGTCCCTACATTGCCGAGTGTGAGTTTCTAAGACCATTAGGTCAAATTTATTTGAGTATTTCCGACTTGCGTAGATTGATGAGCGAAGGCGAATAACCGACGAACCGTAGGTCGACGCCCAAAGGGACTAAAGTCAACGAAACAAGAGCAGAGGATGCTTGCATACTATGCCTTGTAAGGAGGAGGAAGACCACTGGTCAACGTGAGTAACTTAGACCGACTAGTCAGGGGTACGAAAATAATCCAAAGGGCAATCCCGAAAGGATGAAAGAGCATGTTTCCTTAGCAAAATCGTGTTTAAGGAATGTTGTAGCAAACGCCCTACATAGCAACCGAAAACGCTATACTATACTTATAGGCGTAAGACTATTATACTTACAGGCATAAGACTATTATACTTAAGGGTGTAAGACTACTATACTTACAGGCGCAAGACTGTTGTATAGCCCGTAATTGTCCGCTTTTTTGCTCCAACAGGAACAGAAAACTAACACTGTCCCTACAATTAAACACTCTTTTTTACTATCTTTGTCCTTGCTAAACGGCAAAAACATCATCAGGGAAACTACCTGTAACAACTAAACAACGCGAAGATATGAAAAACCGCATCCTCTCTACCCTATTCATGCTGCTCCTTGTGCTTACCGCCATGGGAGCAAAGAAGCCCAAGTACATCTTCTACTTCATTGGCGACGGCATGGGCATGAGCCCCGTACTGTGTGCCGAGACATACAACCGCACCGTACTGGGTAACACACAACCTCTGCTGATGCTTCAGTTCCCCGTGGTGTCCATGTCCACAACCTATTCGGCCAGCAATACCATAACCGACTCGGCAGCAGCCGGCACGGCCCTGGCAACCGGACACAAGACCAACAACGGCATGCTGGGCGTCACTCCCGACACCAAACCTGTGCAGAGCATTGCATACGAACTGAAACAACAGGGCTATGGCATAGGCATAGCAACCTCCGTGGCTCCTGATGACGCCACACCGGGAGCCTTCTATGCACATGTCAACCACCGCGGACAGTTCTACGACATTGCCAAGGATATGGCAGAGAGCGACTACGAGATATTTGCCGGAGGAAAGTTGCGCGGACATGCCCCCCAGGGACAGCCAGACGTGCGCACCGTGTTGGCCGATGCAGGCTACTCCGTAGTGGACGGTCCTGCCAAGTGGAACGAGAAGAAGCATGGCGACAAAGTGGTTCTGCTCAATGCTCCCTATCATCTGGACCACATCGGATACACAATAGACAGCATCCAGGGCAACCTCACCCTACCCTTCATCACCAAGGCCTGCATAGAGCACCTTGAGAAGGTCTCTCCCAAGCGTTTCTTCCTGATGGTGGAAGGCGGACTCATCGACCACGCCCTGCACCCCAACGACGGAGGTACTGCCGTGAAGGAAGTGCTGAACTTCGACGAATCCCTGCGTCTGGCCTACGAGTTCTACCTGCGCCACAAGGATGAGACCCTCATCATCGTTACCGCCGACCACAACACGGGCGGTATGGCTGCCGGTGTGAACGGTGGTTCGTACACCCTGGGGATGAAGAACTTCGACTACCAGCGCATCTCCATGCAAGCCATGCAACTCGAATGTCAGCGCATGATAAAAAGTGGCGACAACATCACATGGGACTTCATGAAGCAATACCTTCAGGACAAATTGGGACTCTACTCAGCCATCCCCGTCAACGAGAAGTACGACCGTGCCCTGCAGGAGGCTTTCCATGCCACATTCGTGGACAAGAACACTCAGGAGAAAAAGACTCTCTACCTCTCCCTGAACCAGTTTGTAGCACGCACATTCCAGATCCTTGACGTCATCACAGGCATAGGATGGACCACAGGTTCCCACACCGCCGACCTCGTTCCCGTATGCGCCATCGGCGTAGGCAGCGAACTCTTCCAAGGCTTCCAGGACAACACCGAAATCCCCAACAAAATCCGTCGCCTCTGTGGCATAAAGGAGCACCAAAGCAAGTAACAGACAACATCGGATACATAAACACAGTCTGCCCGTCACTCAACAACAAAGCGACGGGCAGACTTGTGTATCCTACAATGTGAATATATCACTCCGGGGTTCTTTCAATATAGGCAAGTACATCGCCCTTCATGACATGCGACCCTTGCTTGGCAATAACATCCACCAGCACTCCACCCAGAGCAGCCGGAATTTCAAGAATCTGTCCATAATCGTTCTCGATGTAGCACAGATAATCACCCTTGTTGTACTTCTTGCCAATATAAGGCTCTATGCTCTTGATGCACTCGCATCCGCCGGCAATCTCCCACATGACGGTACCACCCTCTGGAGCGACTATGGCATCGGCCTTGGCATGCTTGATGGCACTAAGATCCGCAAGGGTCAAACCTCCGGCAAGAGCCTTGTCCTTCTGTAAATCAGCGAGGAAGCGCTTCTTGGCAGAACCGCTCTTGTACTCGCGATACTGCGCCTCGTGCATGGCAAACTCAAAGAGTTCTTCATCGTCCTCACCTAATTCCCACCCGTTATCCTGCATTTCCTTGCGGTAACGGTCAAGTTCATCGGGATAATAACTCTGGGGATCGGCATCCGTGAACTCAAATCCCTTTTCCTTTGCCAACGCGATGATTTCAGGTGCAACCTCACCCGGCAATTTGCCACTCTTGCCAAGTATCATACCCCAAATGGAGTTGTCCATCATAGAATAACGAGGATTACCCTTTGACTCAGCAAACAAGTTCATCAAGGCAATATTCTTCACATATTGCGAGAAGGGAGTCACCAATGGGGGGTAACCCACTCTGGGCCACACGTAAGCCACCTCGTCGAACAATTTCACAAGCAAGGCATCCTCCGAGAGCGGAGCCTCGCCCTTAGCAACACGGTTATTATTTATAGCCCCCATCATGCCAGTCAAGTCTGCCATCATGGAACCCATCATACCTCCAGGAAGGCCACAACCAAGAAGCAGAGATGACATCAATTTATTGCTCGGATTCATGAAGTATCCGAGGAAGTCATCGATAAATTCCTGCGTCAGCTTACGTGCCTCCATGTAAGCCTCCATGTTAATCTCAGGAACGTCAAAACCGGCATTCTTCAGCATGGACTGAACAGAAATGACATCGGGATGTACCTTGCCCCAAGAAAGAGGTTCTATCGCCGTATCAATGATATCGGCACCATTGCGGCATACCTCAAGTATGGACGCCATGGAAAGTCCAGGCCCGCTATGGCCATGATACTGGATAATGACACTCGGATGCTTCTCCTTAATCATACGGGTAAGTTGTCCCAACATGGCAGGCTGACCTATACCGGCCATATCCTTCAAGCATATCTCTGGTGCACCGGCCTCAATCAGTTGCTCCGCAATGGCAGCATAATATTCTGCCGTATGTATTGGCGAATTGGTAATACACAGCGTAGCCTGCGGAGTCATCCCTGCCTCCAATGCATACTTTATGGAAGGAATAATATTACGTACATCATTCAATCCGCAGAAAATACGGGTAATATCAGTACCCTGAGCATGCTTCACTTTGTACATCAACCTACGCACATCGGCAGGAACCGGGAACATACGTATACCATTCAAACCACGATCCAGCATGTGAGTCTTGACACCAGCCTCCTTGAAGGGTTTGGTAAAGGCACGTACCGCCTTGTTGGGATTCTCACCATACATCAGGTTCACCTGTTCAAAGGCACCTCCATTAGTTTCAACACGACTGAAACATCCCATCTTCACTATTACCGGAGCAATACGCTCTAATTGATCCATACGAGGCTGGAACTTACCAGAAGACTGAAACATGTCACGATAAACGAGACTGAATTCTATCCTTCGCTTCTCCATAACTAGTAAAATCTAAGGTTAATCTCAGACAAAGATAGCAAAAGAAAGGATAAGAAACAAGATAAACACGATATAAATCCCAATTGCTGACATGTCGAGGCAGTTCTTCTTCCCCCACATAATCGGGTCGGAAGTAAACACCCCCTACAAGATAAGTGTATGGTGGTACGGAATGTAAAAACTTCTATCACCTTTTTACACTACCTGTTCCGAATAACTATGGGATGGGACAAAGAAAAAGGTGGCGACCTTTCGGATCGCCACCTTATTATATATAGGTATATATATGCTTGTTTTTCAAGAATAGGCTACCTGTTAATGAATACCTTCTTGCCGTTCTGGATATATATACCCTGAGCCCCTGCCTCCTTGACACGACGTCCGTGCAGGTCGTATATGGCATTATCCTTACTTGTCTCCGGTGAAGAGATGACGTCCTCTATACCTGTTTCGTTTGTTGACTTGATTGGGAAGAAGGGAGTGTCCTCAGTAAACTTATACGTACCGTCACTTGCCCAATCCAGAGAGAAGCGTACGAAACGCATGGTGTAACCGCCAAATACACCGTTCTCTTCGTAGTATACGCCAAGGGTACCGTCGGGAAGGACAACAGCTGCACTGTATGCCGAACCACGGGGACAGATGGTCTTGGGAGTGCCAAAAGTAGCACCCTCATCGGTGGACAGAGCTATGCTGACGTTCTGTCGGCTAGCGCTATTGGGCAGTGTCTGCAATGCCACATTCCAGGGATTGCCCTCCAAGGTAGAGCACCATACCATGTACTCGCCGTCGCATGCATTGCCGGAGATACCGGTTGTGAAGCGTGTGCGGGGTGCCAGGTGCCAGGTCTCACCGTCATCGGATGTGTAATTGTGGAAGTTATATCCGGATGCACGTACGCTGATTGCCAGGTCGCCATTGTTGCGCTCCAGGGTCTTGGGTTCGTCGGCTCCGTCTGTACCGCTATTGCCACTTACGTACCAGTTCTGTCCGCCGTCCTTACTCATGAAGAAATAGAAGTGCTGGCTGTTGTCGGCCTGACGGTTGACAAAACTTGAAACAAGAGTACCGTCACGCTTCTGGAGGGCAGCACCCGAACCAGAGAAACCGCTCTTCCATGTCTTGGTCTTGGGATTGTCGCAGTTGGCGCCGAAGAGGTCGTCTGTATGGTCAACGGGAGCCTCCCATGTAAGGCCACCGTCACGGCTGGTGATGGTCTTCCAGCGTGGAGGTTCGGCAGCGGTACCGGCAAAGAAACCATGTCCGTATGTACCGGCACTGGTCATGATACCTACAATCTCGCCGTTATCGCGGTTTGTCACGATAGACGCATCGCCATGACCATAGTGGCCGCCTGTTTCCTTCGTACCTGCCACCGTTACTGGGTCACTCCATGTCTTGCCGTTGTCCTCGGAATACTGGGCAACAAGATAGCAATGCGAGGGCAGGTCGGAATTGTGTGCCTTGCGGTCATCGGTAAGGGTGACAAGACGCTTGCCATCAGCAGTTACTGTGATGGATGGGATACGGTAGTAAAGCGAGCCTTTGTCCATAGGCATGAGTACAGTACCTTCGGAAAGGAAAATGGTTACGCTATGTGCGGGATTTCCACTTGTCTCTGCCACTTCTGTTTCATCTACGATATAGGATGATATGGTTGCATCTACGGTATTGCCCTCCTTGGCAGTCTCCGCTATATCGTATGTAATCCACAGATAGTAGGTTCCGGGGGCCAGTTCTCTGGTGCCTGTTATGGTAAAGGTCTTGTCGCCGTTCAGTGTAACGGCCTCACCAAACGGCTGGGCGTTCTCCTCTCTCCAATCCATCTTTTGATCGGTATCAACGAACAGTTCGCGTGAATTGGTGGCAAAGTATGCCTTCACATTGCTGATGTCCTTCACATCTGTTCCTACGAAACTGCCCTTAACACCCTTGAAGGCAACCTTGCCTTCCAAACCGCTCACGCGCAGTGTGGCACGCACAATGGGTTGGTTCTTGTTGCCTATACCTGTAGTCACCTTGCCCTGTTCCACGGAAGTACCTGAAATGGCGGCCTTGGCATTGCTGACGTCTACCTCCTCAAACTTCCACAGCGAGGCATTTCCTTCGGCAGCGCCCCAGCGTACTATCACCTGACCTGCCTCCTGGGCATGCAGTTCCACGGCATTGTCCTTGATGGTGAAGAAACCGAAGGCATCGTTAATGGTATATATATAATTAGGTGTATCCACCACGCCAAAGGACGTTGAACCTCCAGTGCCGGCTCCGGCCGTACCGAAGTATTCGCCCTTATAGTTCTTGATGGCTATCTTGCCGTCTTTCTCCCAGAAACTCCATATATGGCGTGCACCGAACTCCTTGTTGCCGAAGCGCAGTTTGGATGTCTCCGCATCGTAGTACATGACCTTTCCGGCACAGTAGGCATTGCTTGCCGCACTGACGATGTAATACCAGCGTACATTGTCCGCGGTACTCATCAAAGGTTTCTCCTGACGGTCCTCCTTCACCTTCACCGTAAAGTCAGAGAGAAGCACTCCCTTGCCATTGGCACCTGCAAGCACAAACGACACGGTGTACAACTTCTGGTTCTTTGCACTGATAGTCTGTCCGGTGGTGGAGGTGGTGTATTCCTTTCCTCCGTTCATAGTCAGGGTCAGGCCAGTATCGTGATTGTTGTTGGCAAAGGTGAACGAATACTCCTCAATGACATATCCCGAGGGTGCTGTCAGTGTGTAGGTGGAAGTGCCGGCGGTACCGGTCATCATCTGCACATTGTTGCCTGCCCAGTTCATGTTGTTGACACCACATCCGAACTGCAACTGCGGAGTGGTCTTGCTCTTCCACACGGAGTTCCATGCCTGGTTAGCAGTTCCACCACGATAAAGGTCGCCGTTTTCCTTGTCTATAATATATACCAGTTCTGAAGTATCGTCTCCCTCCCCGGCATCAGAAACCACCTTATACCTGATTGCCAACTTCGTAATCAGGATACCCTTGTTCCCATCCACGGCAGTACCCACGGTCAGGGTGATTGCACTGGTTGACAATCCGTTGGCAGTAACAGTCTTTTCGGTTGCATCTTGCGCCTCGCTTGTTGAGGTACCCTCTGCCGTATTATATGTAAATGTGCCGGTATAATCAAGGACGCTCTTTGTGGTCAGGTCATAACCTATAATCTCATAGCCTTCAGGCAAAGTGAGATTGTAGGTATAGCCGGCCTTCAACCAAGGCTGGTTGCTTGCCCAGCCCATATTGTTTGCATCCTTATCGGTGCTTTCAGCTGTCAGGGCCGGAGTGGTTGCCGTCACGAACTTGCCATACCAGGCTCCGCTTGTTACCGAACCATGGTATGACCAAGTGGATGCACCGTTTGCAAACTGTGCAGGCAGCAGCGTCAGTGTCTTCAATGAGGGATCAGGCAATTCCTCGGGTTCACCGGCAACATGGATATAAAGCTGACAGCCTGTATCGGTACGGTCCTTGCCCTTGTTGTTCTGGTTGCTCCAGTTATAGATGGCAAAGTTCTGCGCAGAACCAGTCTGGTTCAACTGCACTTCGCCTGAGGAGATTATATAATAACCGGGAGTATCTCCATAACTGACTGTCCATCCTGTCTGTGGCTGTGAGTTAATGGTCTGCACCTGGGTGTTGTAGTTAGCTACGGGATTCAGGTAAGCCTTGTATTCGCGGTTTACGATGTCGAGAGTACCGTCACCACGATCCACGAACTTCCACATGGAAGTGGCATATTTGGAAGAAGAGTCCAAACCTACTACGCCAGAAGTTTCTCCCTCAGCCGTAACATAAAGGTTAGGGGAACGAAGCGATGTAATCTGGTACCAGTGTTCGGAATCAGATGTGCTCGCTTCGGGCATAGACAGGGCGGCCAGCAAGGCGCTGTTCAGGCTTTCCACCTGAGCCGTTACCTCGTCCTGCGTTATGGAAGCCTTGGCAAGCAGAGTGTTTGCCTTGGTCACCTCGGCATCAAAAAGTTCCATCTTTGTGGCATCATACTGTCCCACACCGGTTCCCCTCTCGGCCATAAGGCCCTTGGCAATGGCCTGGGATAGTGTGTTGCGCAGACCTGCCTGCTGATAACGCTGTTCGGCAACATCCTCGGCAACTACCTCGTACACACCCTCGGGGAAATCCACTTTCAGGGCATCGGACATAGCCTTGGCCATCTTCACATAACCCAAGCCACCCAGGTAGTTGTTAGGATAGAAGTACTTGGTGTCTGCCACGTCGCCCTTGAGGAACGGTGTATATGTGTCCACATACTTCACCTTATCATCTGCCAGTGACTTGATGTATTCGTTGAGTACGGCAATGCGGCCGGTGTTGTTGGAAGCATTGGCAGTAGGGCAGAGTCCCATCAGGTATATCATGGAAGAAGGAGACTTCCCTGCAATCTTGTCCACTAGAGCCTTGTAATTTGCCTTCACGGTTTCAATATCCGTTGAACCATTGGCATCGGATGTACCTGTGTAAAGAAAAATGGCCTTGGCATCCTTCTTCTCCACACCGGTATCGGCATAAGTGGCGTCCACAAGTTTAGAGGTAGTGGCGATGTCACCCCCGTAGCCCCAGCCGGTGCCGCGGTTCTTCACGTTGGCATTGCCAAGCAGTTCCTGCCACTCGCCGTTCTTCACGAACTCGTCGCCGAACACAAGCACGTCGTCCGTGCTGACAGGCATCATGCTGAAATAGGTGGCACGCATGCCATGTGCTCCACCCAAACCTCCGTTGTTCTGCTTCTCTGCAGTATTCGTGGGATATACAGACTTGACTGTATATGTCTCATCTTCCTGCAAGTACTGGCAGATGGACTCTGTCCACACCTGATATGCGGCAGCCGTGAGATGCAGATAGTCATAACTCAACGCGCCTCCCTGTGCTATATCGGTCAACTTGTCGTACAGGTCCACGTAGGTCACCTTGTCTGCAGTCTCGGCATAAGCCTTTATCAGTTCATTGGCCTTCAGCCATGTAGCCTCCACACGGTTGGCGGTCTTGTTGTTCAGTATGCTGTACAGGTACACCTTTGCCTGCGGTGAACGCGCATGTATGCGCTCTACCATACTCTTTATGTATGACAGCACCTGTTCGGGACTGAAGTTCAGGCCTCCGGATGTGGCAATGTCGTTGGTGCCTATCATCATAAACACCTTCTTGGGTTTGTTCAGAAGATAGGATTCCAGATTGTCGCTCTGTTCGGTGGAATACGTTCCCGAATTGCCTCGGTTCACGATGGGCAGATACTTTCCCTCCGATGTAACGAATGCCTCGGGCCAGCAGTGCATGTCGGTAATGCTGTTTCCGATGAACAGGATGCTGCCCTCTGCCGGAGCCAGCACCTTGAACGAGTCGTAACGATGGTTACGGAAAGGCAAGTCAGCCCATGCCCATAGCACGCTGACACACGCCAATAACATTAGTAGTTTTCTTCTCATGATGTTTTGGTTTGTTTTGGTTTTTCTATTGTTGTTTTTAGGGTTAATTCATGCCTATGGCGATGCAAATATATAAAGATATACACTAAAACCTTAAGACAGTGTCCTTAAAAAATGTTATGATTACAAAAGCAATGTTTAAGCTGATACGATTGTAATGCAGAGATAGCAAAACGGGACATGGCATACAATCAAGGAATGCCCCTCCATTCGGCTGATGGAGAGGCATTCCCGGATTGTATGCGAGGCAAAAGAGTGTTTACCTGCTTATGGTATCTATCTTTACCGTGTCATTCACCTCGAGCACCCTTTCTGCTACTGTCTTGTAGGTAGAATCGTGCAGAAGGCTGTCCTTCTCGGCTTCTATCTCCCTTTGGATATACTTCTCGGCCTCCACTGTCTGCGGTGTGCCGTTGCCCCATACCAGTTCATAGTAGCCACGGTCCAGAGGACGGTGTGCACCGTCATAGAGGAAGGCAAAGACAAACATGTTGCCGCCCGTCTCGTCTCCCTTATATCTTGAGTATTCGCCCATGGGATGTAGTGCGGCGTATGCCACCTCGCCCTGCAGGGCCTTCTCGTTGATGCGTACGAAGAAGAAGCGGTCCTTCTTTTCGGCATAGGCGTTGGTGATGACGATAGATGAATCCTGGCTGTTGACACGGAACTCGAGGTCGGTACCCTTCTCGCCGAACCAGTCCTTAACCACGAAGGTGCTGTCGTCCATCATGGTCATCTCTATCTGCCGGTGCTCGGGGGAGTTGCACAGGGTTCCCTGTGTCTGCACGTTCCATACGGGAGCGGCGGCAAACAGAGTGCCGATGTACATGATCAGCACATACACCCAATGTGCGAAGATACCGGCGCAGATGCCGCCGAGGAAAGAACTGAGGAATGCCTTGGGAACCAGAGGACGGTAACCAAGAGAGTCGAGCGTGGCGGCATCGGTGCTGAGATAACCGCTCCAGCACATGCCCATGGCGGTACATACGGCTATGGCATTGCCGTCTATGATACCCTTGGCGGTAAACTCGGGAATCAAACCCAAAGCAGCGCCCACAGCACCCAGTGCGGTGATGGGGAAGGCTACGAGTTCGGGAGCAGAGAAACCGAAGAGCCATTCAAATACGAAACTTAACTTTCCAGCCACCCATGGCAGAAGTTGTGTTCCCTGGAATGCTCCGCCAGTGTACACGATAATATCGTTGCCCATCTCATCCACACCCTCGGCAGTACCTCCGAAGGTGAGCATCATCACCAGGGTACTGATGATAAGCACGCCGGGGATGATGGCCATACCGATGGTGACACCGTCCTTACCACCGTCCAGCAGGGCGTTCAGCACACGCACGAACAGGCTTCCGTCCTTCTTCTGCTCCTCTCCGTCCTGAGAGAAACTAACGTCGGGCAATACCTCTCCGCCCGTATAGTTCGTCACTGCCGTAGCGTCCTCGTCCTTGTAGTTGGGATACATCTTCAGGGTGAAGCGCTGCATCAGGCGTGTGGCAATGATACAACCGAAGATAGCACCGCACAAACCGATAAATGGCGCCAGGAAATAGCCCTGGCCTATCATGAAGACCAGCACGAGCAGGCCCATACCGAAGGCTGTGCCGAAATTTACCAGCGACACGTGCTGGTACTTCTTGAAGTAGCGTGCAAAGCCCTTGTCCTGACTGAGGGCAATGATTGCCGGGTTGTCACTGAGGAAAGTGAGTACCGCCGCCAGCGAAGCCACACCGGGCATATTGAACACGGGGCGCATGATGGGACGCAGAAGGCGCTGCAACAGGTCCACCACTCCGAACTCCACGAAAATCTTGCCCAGAGCACCGGTTATCACGCACATGCCCATCAGATAGAACACGGTGTTGAGCAACAGGTCGTGTGCCGTGTGCATAATGGTGTTAAGCATGTTGGCAAATCCCATCACACTGCCCATGTATCCGAACAGGGCAACGATGATGAGCAGGCATGGAATGCCATTTGGAATCTTTTTAAGCATATCTTTTAATTTAGTTTTAATATCAGAATACAGATTGTTCTCGAACTAGTTTCTGGTTTAAGGTTTAAGGTTTCTGGTTTAAAGTTTAAAGTTTAAAGTTTAAAGTTTAAGGTTAGAGCGCTCACCTTTCACCTCTCCTTTTCCCCGTTTTCCTACCATTTGTTTATTGCCCACTTCAGGCCTTTCAGCACGTCGAGGTAAATCTTCGCTCCCACGTTCACACGTATCTGCCCGTCCTGCATGACACCGCCGGGATTGGTGTTCACTCCCCAACTGTAACCTGCCGAACCGTAAAGTCTCAACACCTCGGGATACTTCTTGAAGGGTTCGTACTCTATGCCTCCGCTCACTCCGTGCATCTCAGTGCCGTCAAACACGTAGCAGTCGGCATCCGTGCCGGTATTGTTGACGTCATAGGTGTACTTGGCAAACAGGCGCACGGTGCTATGTGGCTTGCCGCTCATCTCGGCAATGACGCTACAGTCCTCGAACAGGAAAGCCTGGCGGCTGCTGGCACGGTTCACATAATCCAGTTCCAGCCATAAACGCTTGGGAAGGAAATTGAACTTGTTGCCCAGGGCAATGTAGTTCATCCAACGGCCTTCTGTACACTGGAAAGCATTCAACGACCAGATGGTTTCCCATATGCCGTGCCTGCCGTTCCACATCAGCGAGAGGCCATACGTGTTGTTGCTTCCTATATGCGTGCGGAAAGGGCTGTTGCTGAACTGGAAGGTCAGACGGTCGTTCTCGCCGAAGTTGTATGCCACGCTGGCACCGAACTGATAACACCCTATGTGGTTCCAATACTCGCTGTTGCTGTTGTACATGTCTATGGGCGGACGGTCGTACTCGTATCCGCCTATGGCCACCACCTGCTTGCCGGCAGAGATCAGCCAGTCCTTGCTGGGAGCATAGTTCAGCACCATCCAGTCTGTGGAGTTCCAGAAATTGCGCTCGCTGGTTATGTTCAGGCGCTGACGCCAAGAAAAACTCAGCCCCTTGTACAACCTTGCGTCCAAGCGCAGATTGAAGAAGTCGCCACGGAAGCCCGTGCGGTCATCGTCCGTCACTCCAGCCGTGCGGAACATCTGCCAACCGAAACGTCCCTCCAACGAGAACTTCAACACCTCGGGGCCTTCATACCTTGTCAGTTTTCTTGCCCCACTTTCTTGTGCGCAGACACACATGGCGCACACCAGACAGACAAATACAGAAAGCAGTCGCTTTTTCATAAGTTCATTTGATTTTGAAGTCAAAGATACGAAGATTAAAGCACTTGTGCAAAAGAATGTCAACTCTTTTTGATATTAGGCCAAATTTACATAACTTTGCGCCTGTAAAGTGCATTCCATCACACGACACAAACTATTATGAGGATATTGGTAACAGGAGCCAACGGACAGTTAGGTTCCGAAATGCGTCTGCTTGCCAAGAACAGCGCAGACGAGTTCCTTTTCACCGACGTAAACCAGGTGGAGGGACAGGAAACCGTCTTTCTTGACATCACCGACCGCCAGGCGGTTCTGGACATGGCACAGACACGCGGCATCGACGCCATCGTGAACTGTGCCGCATGGACTAATGTGGATGCTTGCGAAACCGACCCTGCATTGGCTGCACTGGCCATGAGGCTCAATGCCGACGCTCCGGAAAACCTTGCCCTTGCCATGAAGGCAGTAGGAGGCCTGCTTGTACACATCTCCACCGACTATGTCTTCGGCACAGAGCCGTACAACACGCCCTGCCGCGAAGACCAGCAGGGAACACCCACCGGAGTGTATGGCCGTACCAAGAAGGAGGGCGAGGAACGCATCCTTGCCACTGGGTGCGAGCACGTCATAATACGCACGGCATGGCTCTACTCCGAGTTTGGCAAAAACTTCTGCAAGACAATGTTACAACTCACCGCCGAACGCCCCACGCTGAATGTTGTCTACGACCAATGCGGCACACCGACATACGCTTTGGACCTTGCCCGTGCCATCTACACCATACTCAAGGATTACAATGCCACCCTCCAACCGCTCACCGCTCACCGCTCACCGCTCACCGCTCACCGCTATCCCAAGAGCGGCATCTACCACTATTCCAACCTCGGTGTCTGCTCCTGGTACGACTTCACGCAGATGATACAGCAACTGGCCAACACCCTCTGCACAGAGCGGCGCCATTGCGACATACGTCCCTGCCTGAGCAGCCAGTACCCCTCGCCCGTGAAGCGCCCCTCCTATTCCGTCCTGGACAAGACAAAGATACAGGAAACATTCGGCATAGAAGTACCCTACTGGACAGACTCCCTCAAGCAGTGCATCGCAAACCTGCTCCGAACGGAAAACTAACCCCTCATCCGCTCACCGCTCATCCGCTCATCCCCTCATCCCTCGACCTTCGACCTTCGAACTTCGCCCTTCAACATTAACCTTTAACCTATTAACTATTTAACAAAATCCCACCAACCTCTGCCAACATGCAGAAACACCGCGCCAGCTCTTCTCCCCATAGAGGGGGAGATGCCTGAAAGGCAGAGGGGGTCTGTGGGTTCCCTCTAAAACTATGGACCTCATACCCTCATTCCAAGTTGACCACCGCAACCTCATGCCCGGTATCTACATCTCACGTCAGGACACCATGGGCGAGCATACCATCACCACCTACGACATACGCATGACCGCCCCCAACCAGGAGCCCTCCCTGCACATTGCCGCCATCCACACCATAGAGCACATCGTTGCCACCTTCCTGCGCAACGATCCCGAATGGAAAGACCGCATCGTCTACTGGGGGCCGATGGGATGCCTCACCGGCAACTACCTCATCATGAAGGGAGAGTGGTCGTGCCACGAAGTGCGCGCCCTCATGCTCCGTGCCTTCCAGTATGTTGTCGACTACACCGATGAAGTTCCCGGCACCACCCCCGCCACATGTGGCAACTACCTTCTCCATGACCTACCCATGGCAAAGTGGGAAGCGGCACGCTACATCCAGCGCCTCACCACCAGTTTCCACCACGAATACCCCGGCATAGAACGCCCCGAAGACGCCGGAGGAATGGTGTTCCATGATGCGTGAACCCTATAGCAGAAAAGCATAAACCTAAAACAACAATCAATATGAAACAACATCTAGTCAAGAACTCCTTCCTGCGTGGAGTTCTGTGCCTGCTGCTTTGCGTTACAGGCATTGGGAATGCGTATGGGCAAAAATACCAACTGATAACAAGAACCGACAGTTTAATAACAGGCAAAAAATACCTTATTGCATCAATGCAAGGTGGACAAGGGTTTGTTATGAAGGAATATGACGGTTCAAGCAACAACTGGAAATACGTTCAATCCAGTGCATCAAACTCCTGCATCAAATATCAAGAAGGGATGGCAGGACTTACACTTGGAGGAAATGCTAATGCATGGACGTTCTACGATGGCAAGTACTATATGGATGCAACCTCTACAACAAGTAGCAACCACTTAAAGGGAAGCAGTGACGTTGACAAATACAATAATTTCTCAATTTCATTTAGCAACAATACCGCTGTTATTACCTGCACTGGCAAAAAAACTCGAAACGTTCTTCAATACAACCCTGACTCTAAATTATTCTCATGCTACACCAGCGAACAAAAACCAGTGTACCTCTACAAAGAGATGGACTTCACACTAAGCATATCTGACAATTACGAACCATACAGCGATCGGGAATACTACGTTGGAGACACAGCCACTGCCGACAATCTTGTTGTTACTGCCATATACTCAAAGGATGACAATGAAATAGTCACAAACGAAGTAAAATGGTCTTTTGAACCAGAAATTATAACATCTGAAACCAAGTCTGTAAAAGCGACAGCCACTTACGGTGGTAAATCCATAAAATATACTTATAATATAACCAACAAGGGAGAGAAAACTATCCGATTTATACATATAACCGGAGAACCGACTACGACCCGATTTCATGCGGGAGAAAAACCCTCTTCCGACGGACTTTCTGTTATCGCAACATACAACAACAATACAACCATTGATGTTACAGCAGATGCGGTATGGTCCTTTACTCCAGAAACAATAAATTCAGAAACCACTGAAGTTACGGCTACTGCCAAATATACAACAGAAAACGGCAACGAAATGACTGCGACAAAGACTTTTGCAGTGAATATCGTCCATAACTACACTTTAGACCTGAGCACGAATAGTTATTCATCTGCAACCGAGCAAACCGTCAAGTGGGATGCTGTTGTTGCAGACATGACGCTAAGTAAAGGGGAGGGAACAACAGTGGCAAATAATCATTTGGGAGACAATTACCCAGAAACAATGTTCTATAAAGGCCACAACATCACAATTATCCCCAAAGCAACGATACACCAAATTGTTTTTACGACAGCTGCATCTGCAGATGACACATATGCGACTACGCTTTGCAACAGCACATATACAAATGCTACCGCAAGCAAAAACGGTAACTCTGTCACCGTTACACCAAAAGACGGCAACAATAGCATCTCAGTCACTTTGAATAATATGTGTGGATGCACGGCAATGACTATATATTACCTTCCTGTAGTTTCCACGCTAACCGATGCCGGCTATTCCACCCTCTGCCTGCCATACAATGCCACTGTCCCTGAAGGATTGACTGCATACACAGCTACCGATAATGGGGAGAACATAAAACTGACAGCCAAGGAAGAGAACAAGATTGCTGCTGGTGAAGGCGTAGTATTAAAAGGCAATGAGGGCACATACACATTTGTTGCCGCAGAGGGAAGCGTAAGCCCCACAGCAGGTAATCAAATGGTTGGCGTTACTAAAGATACAGAATTCACAGAAGCAGACAATGCCTATATGCTGACACGCAAGAAAGATGACGGTTCCATCGCTTTCCGCTTGCTGAAAACCAACTACACCCTGGGAGCCAACAAAGCTTACCTGAAAGTGGACGGTTCTGCAAATACCCGCGAACTCATTCCTGCCATTTGGGACGACAACGCCACAGGCATCGAGAATACCACAGAAAACAACGCCACGAACATCATCTACAACCTTGCCGGACAGAAACTGACGCGTGCCCAAAAGGGTATTTATATCATAAACGGGAAACTTACAGTAAGATAAAAATCACACCTTATATAATATATAAATAAGAGCATGAAGAAACGATATATCATACCTACGACAGAATGTATCCACATAGAGGTTACACATATTGTAGCAGATTCCATACAAAAAGCGAACGATGAGATCACAAATACCTCTGCCTATGATTTCCTTGGCAGGGAGGACAACGCTCCAAATAGCGACAACAATAACCTTTGGGAATCTGGATGGTAAGCACTAACAACAATATAGGTTCGTTCTGTTGTCCACTATGACCCGTTTTTACCTTCGGTAATGATAAACTTTACCATCGGTAATTGTTTGGCGAACGAACGGTAATGGTTCGGGTGAATCGTCGTGAGGACAAGAAAACGACAAAATAGAGAAGCAAAAGACAAACAACCTTATGCAAGAATACCTCCCCTACGAACAACGCTACACCAACGGGATGCAATACAACAGGTGTGGCAATAGCGGAATACTGCTACCCAAGATAAGCCTTGGATGGTGGCACAATTTCGGTGCTGCCAACGACTACGACAAATGCCGAGAGATTGTGCGGTTTGCCTTTGACCATGGTATAACGCACATGGACCTGGCCAACAACTACGGGCCTCCTCCAGGCAGTGCGGAGGAGATGATGGGACGGATGATGCAGGACGACCTGCGACCCTACCGCGACGAACTGTTCATAGCGACAAAGGCGGGATACGAGATGTGGCCGGGACCTTATGGCAACTGGGGTTCGAGGAAGTCGCTGATGGCAAGCCTTGACCAAAGTCTGAAGCGCATGAGACTGGATTACGTGGACCTGTTCTACACTCACCGCTATGACCCAGAAACTCCGCTGGAGGAAACCCTGCAGGCACTGGTGGACATAGTGCGCTCGGGCAAGGCTCTGTACATAGGCATTTCGCGATGGCCCCTGCATGCGCTGAAGACGGCCATAAAGTACCTGGGCGAAAGGGATGTTCCGCCCCTCATTTACCAGGGGCGCCTGAACATGCTGGACAAGGCTCCACTGGAGGAAGGCATACTTGAGGAGTGCCGCAACAACGGGATCGGTTTTATCTCCTTCTCGCCCTTGGCACAGGGATTGCTGACCGACCGCTATCTGCAGGGCAGCGTTCCACAGAACAGCCGCATGAGCCAGGCACGTTTTCTCAAACCTGAAATGCTCACCCCGGAACTCCTTGCACAACTCCAGGAACTCAATGCCAAGGCATTGGAGCAGGAGCAAAGCCTTGCAGAAATGGCTTTGCGCTGGATTCTTGAACAACAAGGGGTGACATCCGTGCTGGTGGGAGCAAGCAGCGTGGAGCAGTTGAAGAAGAACATCAAGGCAGGAGAGGGGGACCCACCCCAACCAGTCCGCGCGTCGAACTGGGTAGTTCTCCCCTCACGAGGCACATAAGCACATTCAGTGCTTCTTCAAAAGACCTCGTTCGCCCTGTGAGGGAGGGGGTAGATACTACTGAGAGCGGAGATACGAATTTATAAAAAGAAGTAAAGAGCAAGAGGTGCAGGACCGGACAATGGTTCTGCACCTCTTGGGTATAGGGGAGGGATGAGAAGGGGGAACGGGAAGGTTTGGCATACCCCCGTTGTCCCCCTGCCTCAGGGGGACAACGGGGGGAGTAGTTTTCAGAGTTTTCGGAGTAATCTGAGTATTCGGAATAATCGGAATATTCGGAATAATCAGAGTAATCGGAGTATTCAGATTTCGTTAAACGCTCAACGTTAAACTATTATCCACTCCCTCCCATAGAGGGGAGGGCTGGGGAGGGGTCCGTACTTTCACCGTTCCATTAGGAACTGCTTGAAGGCAGAGAAGTCGTTGGGCATGGGCACGGATTGCTTCTCGCCTTGCATGAAGGCGGCGAGACGGGCGGGGATTTCCACGTCGGTGTGGCAGATGTCGTCCACCACCTGCTTGAACTTGGCTGGGTGTGCGGTTTCCAGGAAGAAGCCCACCTCGCCGGGGCGAAGACCGTCCTTCAGTGCCTGATAACCACAGGCGCCGTGGGGGTCGAGTTGGTAACCCGTTTCACTGAGGCACTGGCGCATGGTGTCGGCAATCTGTCCGTCGGTGTATGTGGCGCCCGAGATGTGCTCGGTAATGGCCTCGTGTCTATGGCCGTAGAGGTCCAGAATGCGGGCAAAGTTGCTGGGGTCGCCCACGTCCATGGCATTGGCTATGGTGGCGGTAGAGGGACGGGGATTGTACTGGCCGCTCTGCAGATAGTTGTAGAAAATGTCGTTGGCATTGTTAGCCGCGATGAAGCGGTCTATGGGCAATCCCATGCGACGGCCGAAGAGGGCGCTGCAGATGTTGCCGAAGTTGCCCGAGGGCACGCAAGCCACCAACTTGGGTGCTGCGGCCGAGGGTGTGCCGTTGACGGCAATGCCCTGCTTCTTCAACTGGGCATAGGCCCAGAAGTAATAGAAACTCTGGGGCAGGAAACGTGCCACGTTGATGGAGTTGGCAGAGGTGAGTTTCATGTGCTGGTTGAGTTCCTCGTCCATGAAGGCGCTCTTCACCATTGCCTGGCAATCGTCGAACACGCCCTCCACCTCTATGGCGGTGATGTTCTGCCCGAGGGTGGTGAACTGGCACTCCTGGATGGGAGAGACCTTGCCCTTGGGATAGAGCACGTAGACATGGATGCCGGGGACGCCGAGGAAACCGTTGGCAACGGCAGAACCCGTATCGCCGGAGGTGGCTACCAAGACATTAACAAGACGGTCGCCTCCCTGCTTCTTGTTGAAATAGCCAAGCAGGCGTGCCATGAAGCGTGCGCCCACGTCCTTGAAGGCCAGTGTGGGTCCATGGAAAAGTTCCAGGGAATAGATATTGTCCGTTACCCTTACGGCAGGGATATCGAACGACATGGTGTCGTAGACAATCTGGCGCAGGTCCTCGGCAGGGATGTCCTCGCCGAAGAAGCACTCTGCCACACGGAAGGAGATTTCCTGAAGCGACATATCCTGGATATTGTCGAAGAACTCCTGGGGCAGGGGACGGATACTGGTGGGCATATAAAGGCCACGGTCAGCGGCAAGGCCCTTGACAACGGCGGTTTCAAGGCTCTCGCGGGTGGTGGGGTTGTTGGTAGAATAGTATTGCATGGTTGTAATAAAGGTGAAGGACCCACCCCAACCAGTCCGCGCGTCGAACTGGGTAGTTCTCCCCTCACGAGGCACAGAAGCACACCCAGTGCTTCTTCAAAAGACCTCGTTCGCCCTGTGCGAGCGCTCGTGCACGACCGGCTGTCTGACGGTGGACAAAGCCCAGGGCACGTGGCAGATCGATCGCTATTCGTGCATCCAATGC
>JAZNYM010000019.1:0-16603 GCA_045594385.1 Bacteroidaceae bacterium | reverse complement strand
ACCAAGACTGAACGCAAAAGAGTTCTTTGCCAAAGACACATGGCTGCAGGAAGAAGTTGTTCTATGGTTAGCTGACATTCCTGAAGAACAGTATGACCATGTTGCCTTTACCATCAAGATGCCAGCAACCTGCGAATATCGTAAAAAGTTCTACAGAGAATATCTTACTGAGGTGCCTGTGAAAGAAGAGGTTTTCATATACAGATGTATAGTTCCTTTCGGAAAGGTATCCACATTCGATGAGCATTTCCAGTTGTATTACAATACCAATTCTAAGATTGAATGGAAGCCATATGAATAACCAAGGCTAACGTTGGAGTTTGATGGCCGTGCGCTGGCGTACGGCAGGTTCATGGACACGATGGAAGTGTAAAGGAGTAAAAGTGTGCGGTTTCGCACACTTTTACTTTTAAGAGAGGTGTTTTAGGGCGTTGTCCTGTGCAGAGTCGTTTATTATGTATAATTTTGCGTGCATATGACAATGTAATCTGCTTTTGACATAGAATGGAGAAGTTTGGAAAAATCCTTGTTGTCGACGACAATGCCGATGTGCTTTTCACCATCAACAACCAGTTGGCGCCACGTTGCGAATGGGTAAGAGTTGCCTATACACCCGAGCGTGCCCTGATGCTATGCAAGAAGTATAGCCCCGATGTGGTACTGATGGACATGAACTTCACCCGCGATGCAGTGAGCGGTGAAGAGGGATTCCAGTTGCTCAGGGATATGCTGAAGATAGACAAGACCCTGGCTGTTATCATGATGACTGCCTATAGCGATACGCCCAAAGTGGTACGCGCCATCAAGGCAGGTGCCACAGACTTTCTGCCTAAGCCCTGGGAGAGGGGCCAACTGATGACAATGCTTTCTTCTGCCATGCGGCTGAAAGGTTTGGGCTGCGAGGAATCTCCGTCAAGAGCGCAATCCTCAGGCACCTCGCATGCTGCCCCGGAGATAATCGGAGAAAGCGAATCCATGCAACAACTGCTCTCCCTTGCCAGGGAAGTGGCCAAAACGGATGCCAACATACTCATTCTGGGCGAGAACGGCACCGGCAAGGACGTACTTGCACAATACATCTACAGGCATTCCTTGCGCAATGGCAAACACTTTGTAGGCATTGATCTGGGAGCCGTGCCCGAGACATTGTTTGAAGGCGAATTGTTCGGATATGAGCGTGGTGCCTTCACCGGTGCCCTTAGTGCCAAGGCAGGACGCATGGAGAGTGCCAATGGCGGCACCCTGTTTCTGGACGAGATTGGAAATCTAAGGACAGAGATTCAGGCAAAGTTGCTGACATGCATAGAAAAGCGCCAATGCTCGCGCCTTGGCTCCACCAAGGTCGTCCCCATTGATGTCCGCCTTATCTGCGCCACCAATATTGACATACACAGAGCAGTGGCAGAGGGAACCTTCCGCCAGGACCTGCTCTACCGCATCAATACCATAGAACTGCGTGTTCCGCCATTGCGCGAACGCATTACGGACATTCCCCTGCTGGCAAAGCACTTTACCAACATCTATGCCCGCAAGTATTCCAAGAACATCACCGGGCTTTCTGCCGAACTGCTCAAACGACTGAAGGAATACAGTTGGCCGGGCAATGTGCGCGAACTGCAACACCTGATAGAGCGAGGCGTTATCCTGTGCAAGAAGTCCGTTATTGGAATAAACGACCTGCCGGCCGATAGTTTCAACAGGCCTCCCTCTGCCAATCCGGAAGACACGCTCGATCTGGAAACCGTGGAGCGCATCTCAATAGAGCGGGCACTGGCGCGTTGCGAAGGCAATGTAAGCCGTGCATCCAAACTGTTGGGCATTACCAGATTCATGTTGTACCGAAAGATGGAGAAGTACGGCCTATGACAAGATTCACCCTAAAGGTTCTGTGCACAACCGTCCTGCTCACACTCAGCGCCTATGCCTTGGTAGCGTGTCTGCTGCACGATTTCTACTTCAGCGCCTTCGGATGCCTGCTGGTGCAGGTATTCCTTATTATATATATCGTCTCCATGCAAAAGCATCTATTATCCACCATGCTTGGCACTATAGAACTGATACGCATGGGGGACACGTCGGACAGGGTTTCTTCGTCCAAGGGCAGCTTTGGGCGTGCCATTGTCAGGGAACTGAACCTCACGTTCGACATATTCAGACAACGCCTGCAAAGCGAAGCTATCCGCCAGCACTACTACGAGCAGGTTCTTGACGAAGTGGACACCGGTGTACTCGTGTGCAGGGAGGATGGCGAGATAACATGGCAGAACCGTGCCTCCATACTCATGCTCGGTTCCATGCACGGCTTGCCACAGGAATGGATAGCAACACGCTCGGCACACAAGGTGACACACACCCACCACAATACGGTGTACGAGATGCTGGTATGCTCACGCAAGTTTGTGCTGGACAGACAGACCTACCGCATTATCAGCCTCAGGGACATACACGAAGTGATTGAAGAAACGGAGATAGAGGCATGGCAGAAGTTGGTGAGCGTGCTGACGCATGAGATAATGAACTCGCTTACCCCCATCATCGGCTTGTCTGAATCCGCAGATGGGATGGACGAGCGCGCAGACTCTGCTCTGGCCGTGATACACCGCCGTAGCAAGGGATTGCTGGAGTTTGTCAACAATTACCGCAAACTCACACGCATCCCTCAGCCACAGATGGAGTCCGTGCCTGTTCAGGAATATTTCAACGACTTGGAGCAATTCTATGGCGACAGGATTCGTTGCAATGTCTCCCCCTCCGCTCTTAAGGTTTATGCCGACCCAAGGCAACTGATGCAAGTGCTCGTCAACCTTGTCAAGAATGCATCCGAAGCCAGCGATGGCGTCATCGAACTCAATGCAAGCAGAATGGCCGACGGCAATATTGAAATCTCCGTGCGCGACTATGGCCATGGCATACTCCCCGAGGTCATGGATAGTATTTTCGTTCCTTTCTTCACCACCAAGCCACAAGGTTCCGGCATAGGCCTGAGCCTCTGCAAGCAAATCGTCAAGCAGCATCGTGGGCGACTACAGGTAAAGTCCAGCCCCGGTCGTGGCAGTACCTTCACCATAGTCCTGCCTCAGTAGGCAGTCTTGATATTGTCGTTCCAAAGTGTGCGCCAGCGCACACCTGTTGTGCCGACACGCACACTTTTATAAGGTTGATGTTTTGCGTAACACCTCGTCTATTAGCAAGTTAAAGTTTTGGCACGGTTTTTGCAAGAGTATTGATATAGGCCCAACTGCATTGCGGTGACCTTGATACAAACAGCATTAACCGTTAAACCAAAACAACAGATTTTATGAAGCTACTATTCATCAATTTCGTTCAAGCTCTGCGCCACATCAAGCGCAACAAGCTACAGACCTGCCTCATAGTGGGCATACTCTCCTTTGCCATGGCAGCCTTCGTATTCTCGGCCGCCGGTATCTGGAAGGTGACACACGAGGCTAACGAGATTCCGGATTCAGAGGATGTGTATGCTGTGCAGGCATGCAATGGTACAGGAAGATGCCAATACTCTATCACTATCGACGAGACTGAAATTCTGCTAAAGAATATTCCTGCCGATATCATGGTTGGCAAGATGAGTACATGCAGACAGCAGGACCGTCTGATGGCTACTGCAGACACCACGTACGAGCATACGATAGCTACGGTGAACCCAGGGTTCTTCAATGTGATACAGCCAGAATTTATTTACGGTCGTCCCGTGGAAAAGGAAGACGAGGTGGTGCTTACCGACAAGGCAGCCATAGCCATGTTTGGTACTGACGAGCTGGTTGGCTCGGTGGTGGAGATGTCGCTATCTAATTCCGGCACAGTACCATTGCGTGTTTGTGGCATAGTCAGGGAAGACAAACTGAGCCAGGTGATAAAACACTCTGCCTATGTGTATCGCCAGATGGAGTCACAAATAACGATTGCTCCTTACTTATATATGGTTGGTTGGACACATATCTTTATTCGCACAGAAGATACAGAGGAGATACAGACTTTGCTGAATGAAAACAACACCAACGGGGAAACGAAGGTGTGCGAGAAGGTAAATCTTGTGCCCATAGGTATGTACAACCTGATGTTTGAGGAGAGTTCCTTCTGGGAAGCAGCCATCTATCCAAGCGTGTTCTTGATATTATCAGCCCTGCTGCTTGCCTCTGCCCTATCCTCATATCTGGCATTGCTCACCCACAATGCAGAGAACCGATGGACAGAGCATCGCCTCCGCCTGAGCTTTGGAGCCGCCAGTGACACCTTGCGCCGCATATATGCCGAGGTGTTGCTAATGTTCATGTGCATCGGATTGTGTACGGGTATCATCCTGGAACTTGGCTATGATTCCTTTCTCATGTACATGCAGATGCCCGAGTGCGATGTGATGCAATGGTTTGCAGGTGTGTGGACAGCCATGCTGGTAATACTGATGATATTGTGCACAATACCTGTGTACCTGCAAAACAGGAAATACCACAGGGCCATCAGTGGTGCTCCGCAGGGCAAGCCATCTTTGTTCAACTATGGCTTTGTATTGACACAGGTGACGGTCAGTGTCCTGTTGCTCTTTCTGGTGTGGAATGCCGGCAGACAATTACACTATGTCTGTAATGATGCCCTGGGATTCAATGCAAAGGATGTATACACTCTCAGTGTTGAACGAGACGAGGACAAAGCATTGCTCCGAGAAAACGAGTTTGCCTATGAAATGTCGCAGATAGCAGCCGTAGATACCTGTATAATGCTTAAACCATTTTTCAACCCGCAATATGTCACTGGGGAGGGCTTTGATGGTTATATCCACTCTCTCGTCTTCATAAACATGACCCGGGCTGGCATGCGTATGTTTGACATCAAACCTAATTGGTGGAAACCTGTGGATGAAGATACAGAACTAACGAAACAGCAAGCACTGGTCAGCGTCAATTGTATAGAGTACTTTGGTGTTACTCCAGAAAAACCATATATGCCTGACGGCAGAATTGAAGTTCTGGGCACAATTGATATCAGCATAGAGGATTTGCACAAAGAGCCACGATACATTGCATACAACACCAGATACATTGATGCTCTTGGTAGAGGCAACGTGCCCTATTTCCGTTTCCACCCCGGCAAAGAGAAGGAAGGCATAGCAGCCGTGGAAGACCTCTTGCGCAGAAGAGATATCAACGTGGATGCAGGACTTGTGCGCGTGGTCAACTGTGGG
Organism: Bacteroidaceae bacterium; assembly: GCA_045594385.1. Taxonomy (GTDB): domain Bacteria; phylum Bacteroidota; class Bacteroidia; order Bacteroidales; family Bacteroidaceae; genus Physcousia. Next base: position 11,406 of record JAZNYM010000019.1, on the reverse strand, counting down.
GATTTGATATCTGACACCTACGAGAAGGAGCAAAACTACCTTACTCTGTACACCATCCTGGCTATCGTGGGCTTTGGCATAGCGTTCTTCGGCTTGCTCACTCTCGTCAGTGCCGACCTTCAGCGCCAGCGCCGCTCCTTGGCCATTCGCCGCATCTTTGGTGCCACGTATGGAGTGTGTCTGCGCCAAACATTGCGCTTGTATTCGATAGTCACCACACTGGGTACTATCATAGGCCTCTGCATCGGCTTTTATCTGATGACCATGTGGCTGGAGACATATACCACCAGCATCACCCTGGGATGGGAGCAACCCGTATGTATTGCCCTGGGTATTGCCGTGCTGGTGACTTCCCTGGTGGCATGGAAGGTGCGCCAGTGCTTCAGGGAAAAACCGGCAATGGTGATTAAGGCGTAGTGGAGCGACGAGCGATTAGCGAGCTTAGATAATAGATAAGAAAATTTAACAAGACAATATTATGATTAAGACTGATAGTATATCAAAAGTGTTTCGCACGGAGGAGGTTGAGACGCATGCATTGATTAACGTTTCCCTTGAGGTAAAGCAGGGCGAGTTTGTAGCCATAATGGGACCTTCGGGTTGCGGCAAGTCTACGCTGCTGAATATTCTTGGCTTGCTGGACAGACCTACCGATGGTCAGTACTTCCTTGATGGCAAGGATATGTGCGCACTGACCGAGAAGGAGCGCAATGTGATTAGACGTGGCACACTGGGCTTCATCTTCCAAAGCTTTAATCTGATTGACGAACTTACCGTAGAGGAAAACATCGAACTGCCTCTATTGTACATGAAAGTTCCTGCCGACGAGCGCAAGCGTCGCATCACCGATGCCCTGAAACGTATGGCCATTGAGCATCGTGCCAAGCACTTCCCCTCTCAGCTGTCGGGCGGTCAGCAGCAGCGTGTTGCCATAGCACGTGCCGTGGTGATGCAGCCTAAGATAATCCTTGCCGACGAGCCTACGGGAAACCTTGACTCGAAGAATGGTCTGGAGGTGATGGGGCTGTTGCGCGAATTGCATCGCGAAGGTACAACAATAGTGATGGTGACACACTCGGCACGAGATGCCGCCTATTCCGACCGCATAGTCAACCTCTTTGACGGTTGCGTGGTGGACGAATAATTGTGTTATACTATTTTTATTGTAGTATTTAATTAAAGTGGTCCAATGACCGATTGGGGTTTAATTTAGAGTCGAGACTGGAGATATACGATTTCGACTTTCTATTACTACGAATAAAAGTTAAATACGGAGCATTATCGCAAAATAACGATATTTGGCTATTGCAATATTAAGGGGTATTGTCTTACTTTGCATTGTCGAAACATAAATCAATATTGTTTCACATATATAAATAAGAATTTGTTGGTGCCAGCTCCTACACTTTTACCAACAACTTCGACCATAGTTTAACTTTTTAAAGCGTATCACTATGATGCAGAAATCAAAATCCAGTGTGTGGATGCGCAGCAAGGTGCTGTACATCATTCCTATGGCAACTCTGGCACTCAGTGTCTTTGCCACCAGTGAGAGTCTGTTCCCTTCGGGCAATGTATTGCCTATAGCGCAGGAATATCCAAGCAAGGAGAAATTGGTACCAGTGGACGAAATGCGACTCCTCTTACTTCAACCAAGATATGGCGGATATGATGAGATAAGAGTTCGTAAGAGTTTGTTGCATGACCAGATAAAACCAAAATAATCTTTTACGCAAGCATTTTCTTGCAAAACTAATTAAAATTCAAAGAAATGTAAAAGATTAAGAAATTTACATTAACTAGCGCGATGTTCAGTTGCTCTCTACAAATGAACAAAAAGAAATTGTTGGAGGAGATTTAATTATAGAGGGATGTGCTCATAAAACGCATGAACAATGTTCTGGTGCGTGTATCTTAGATGGATATGAAGGATACGCAACTTCAGAAGCTTGAATTAATAAAATTATAAAATAGGGACATAAACTATGAAGAACTTAAGGAATTTATTTACTGCTTTAATTTGTAGCATAGTGAGTTCATTCACTTATGCACAAACAGTAGGAATGACAGACGTAGAGATGATTAATCTGGTAGTAAGTTATGAGATGAACCAACTTTGCTCGCCTGCGAGCGACAACAATCCCAATGAATGGCGTGTAAAAGAAACATTGATGCTGGAGATTGGGCAAGGTGTAGCTCATAGCTATGTGGTAAGGGAGAGGAATAAATTATTTGGCCAATTCCAGATGCTTGCCCAAAAGAATCGTTGGAAAATAGAGATGTTTCAGTTGCATGCCTTGGTAGGAGAAACATACATTGGTTATCCCAAGAAAGGTAAGCTGATGCAAGTTGTTGATTTGGATGCAGCTGGTGTATATAAGTATACAGAGTCCATACCTAATATTAAATGGAAGATGGAAGCCGGACAGAAAGATATTCTTGGATATAATTGTCAGCAGGCATCATGTACTTTCAGAGGTCGCCAATATGAGGTGTGGTTTACCACCGATATTCCTTTGAGCTATGGACCTTGGAAGTTGCAGGGGTTGCCAGGATTAATTCTCGAAGCCAAGGATTCAAAGGGTGAATATCACTTTACTGCAGTAGGGATAGAAAAGGGCAAGAACGACAAGAAAATACAGTTCTATGCAGAGCCTATTCGTGACATAAAGAGAAATCGGGCGCTCAAAATGGAGAAAATGCTGCATAAAGACCATGGCGCCTTTGCAGCAGATTACGGAGTCACATTTAGAATGGAGGGAGGATTTGAGCATATGCCAGTTCCATACATTCCTATTGAATTGCAATAAGGCAATATGATAAAATATGTCATTTCCATAATTCTCTGTATTATTGCATGGTCAACGTCCAAGGCTAGCAATGATAGTATATGTATCTCGGGCACTATAACTGGAAATGATAAAGTCTTTGTAGAGGACATTATCGTGACTATAATGCAAGTGCCAGATTCGACGATAGTAGCCTATTGTCGTCCAGATGAAAGTGGTACCTATAGATTGATGCTGGCTACCTCTGCCAAGGAACTGCTGGTTCGTTTTTCTGGCTTTAATATAAAAAAGGAGATAAAGCGTATTGATGCCAAGTCGCAAACCTTGGACTTTTATGCTATAGAAGAGAGTACGCTCCTACATGAAGTTCAAATTAAGGCTCAGAAATTGTGGGGTAGCAGAGACACGCTCAATTATCTTGTGGCTGCATATACCAAGGATCATGACAATAGTATAGCCGATATACTTAAGAAACTACCAGGTATAACAATAGACAATGGTAAAATCAAATATCAGGGATTACCCATTAGCCATCTATATGTTGAGAATATGGACTTGATGCAGGGTAGCTATGGTATTCTTACGGAATCATTGAAAGCAAAGGATGTCGCTACTGTTCAGGTTCTGGAAAACCACGAACACATTAAGGCTCTCAAAGACCAGGTTCCACCAGACAATGCAGCGATCAATCTTAAACTTAAGAAGGAAGCAAAAGGCATATGGACCAAATCACTGACATTGGGTTTGGGCTATGGTGATAAGGTATTGTGGAGTAACGATGCTAACCTGATGTTTTTTGGTAAGAAGCGACAGCACTTCATTTATTATGGTAATGATAATACAGGTAATCATCCCAAAGGTAGAGTTGCAAACAATGCAGCAATTCTAACAAGTGTGTTAGAACCAGGTGCGTCTCCAGTTGGAACATCGCTCTTCAACAATCAGCACTTGGTTACGATTAATAATCTGAATAAACTGAATGATAGCACTACGCTGCACTACAACTTCTCGTACAATCACGACAGAAGGCTGCGTAGTGCCTATCAAAAACAAACCTACATATTGCCAGAGGCTGATGTACGTGTATTAACGGAAAATATTAGCTCCGTGAATACATCCAACGAGGCTCTTCTTCAGTTGGTGTACGAAAAGAATGCTGATAAGAAATATTTTCGTAACGACTTTTATGCCAATGGTGTATGGAATAGTGCTAAAGGTAGTGTATTATCCAACAATGAGGATATCATGCAGAAGGCCTATAATCGGAATTTAGGCATAGAGAACAAGACCCACTACATACATCGTACTGACAATGGTAATGGTATAGAAGTAAGGAGTAACAATTCTTATAATACCTCGCCTCAACGTCTTTCTGTTTATGGTGACATGAGTGCTAGTCAAGAGGTTGATGTTACACGTTTTAGTTCTAAAAACACATTCTCTATGCTACGTGATTTACGTAGAAAACACTGGAGTTTTGTTCCAACGGCTTCTATAAATCTTGATTACGTGGGTTTGGCTTCCTCGTTGCAAGCCAAGGTAAACGATGTTGCTACGATGGATTATCTGCAATTCGAGGCTAATGCTGGAGCAGCTGCCAGATATGTATATAATGATTTCAGAATGACATTACGTCTGCCACTATCATTATCATATACTACTGTTCTCAACGAAACAGATGCTCTGAGAGTGCGTCTTCGCCCCAGTGTCAGTATTTTATGGAAAGCAAATGACTTTTGGACCTTGTCAGGTGGCAGTAGTTATGGCATCAATCAAACACCCTGGAACCAACTGATATCTGCATACATCATGGCAAACTATCGAACCATTAACCGATACAAACCTACCATATCCGAAGCACAGACAGCAGGAGTCAACCTTAAACTAAATTTTAAGGATATAATGAACGAAATCTTTGCATACGTTGAGGGCAAGGCTTCTTTTTCGTGGTCTGATGTGGTATATGGTTCTTATATAGGCCAAGATGCGCACACCATCATACAGGCTGTTGATATGCCTAATCACCAGAAGACCTTTTCATGCATAGGCAATGTGAGCAAAGATATAGAATGGCACAATATACAACTGGTAGCCAATGCAAATTACACACATTCTGTCAATACAGTACTACGCCAATCGGTAGTCAGCAACTTAAAGTCCAATTCCTTTAATGCGCAACTAAAATGTAGTGGTGATGTTGTGTCTCGGTTACGTCTCAGCTACAACCTCAATTGGAACTCGCTAAATTCCCGTTCAGAAGATTACACACAAACTATCCACACTCTGGAACAAAGTGCCAACATGTACCTGAGCATTATTCCCAAGCATTTCTTCATATCGCTTACTGCCAATCATTCTTACAACAAGAGTAATCCAGACAAGAAGAATTATGTGTTCTTAAATTCGTCGTTAACACTTAAGACCAAGAAGAAACACGACTTTATCTTAGAAGTTAACAATATCACCAATACTCGCACATACCTATCTCAATCTAATACCGATTTGGTAGAATACGTCAATCTATATAACATTCGTCCTATTAGCGTTTTGTTAACGGCACGTTTGAATATAGAAAACAGGAAGAAATAATACTAAGTTAAACTACTTAAGCGAAATACATACAAACAGGATGGAAAGAATATTGTACCCTCTCCTACTGATAGTATTGACACATGAGTTTCCCTATTAGAGCACTCGAGTTTTCTTGTTGGAAAACTACAGTTCTCCAATAGGGAAACTGGCACGCTCTTATGTCTAATTTAGGGTTAACGGCTTTGGCAAAAGTTTTGGTGCTTTAGACACAGTATCACACGATAGATAGTCTAAAACGATGATTTTTTCGGCACTTTAGACACAGTATCACACGATAGGTGGTCTAAAACGATGATTTTTTCGGCACTTTAGACACAGTATCTAAAAAAATATACTTATCTTTGCGATAAACTAAAGGCAAAAAAGCATGAGCAACATCATCGGGCGCGATAAAGAAATAAAAGCCCTGCAAGAATATATGAGTTCTGGCAAGGCTGAATTCATAGCCGTTTATGGCAGACGCCGAGTAGGAAAGACTTTCCTAATTCGCGAACTGTTGGGCAATGAATTCACCTTTGAAGTATCGGGAACCATCAATGGCAAGAAGAGCGAACAAATGTTCAACTTCATACAAGCCTTGCGCAGATACGGATACGACAGAACAGACATACCCACAGATTGGAAGCAGGCCTTCGGAATACTGCAACAAATGCTTGAAGACAAGGTCGGATGTCAACGATGCATTATCTTTATAGACGAACTGCCATGCTTTGACACCACCAAATCTGACTTCATCAGAGCATTTGACCATTTCTGGAATGGTTGGGCTGCTCATCACAGCAATATCAAGCTGATTGTCTGCGGTTCGGCCACCTCGTGGATGGTAGACAACATCATTGACAATCACGGCGGACTACACAACCGCATTACTCACGAGATGCACCTCCGCCCATTTACATTGGCAGAAACAGAGAATTATTTCAAAGAATATGGGTTTGAATGGAACCGTTTGTCCATACTGCAAACCTACATGGTATTAGGAGGCGTACCATATTACTATAGTCTGCTCGACAAAAAAAACAGCCTTGCACAAAACATTGACCGCCTATTTTTTGGGGAGGACGGGGAAATGCGTCGCGAACACGACCGTCTATTCAAGTCCTTGTTTGCATCACCCGATTCCTACCTATCCATTATTAAGGTTTTATCGGAAAACAAACAAGGCTTATCCAGAGATGAAATAGCAAACAAAGCAAAATTATCCAACAACGGACGACTGAGCAAAATGCTCACAAATCTAAAAAACTGCGACTTCATCCGAAGTTTCAACGTAAAAGAAAAGAAAATCAAGGCCAATGCACAATTTTACCAACTCACTGACCTCTTTACACTATTCCATTACACCTTTGCACAAAAGACAACAACAGACGAACACTATTGGTCCAACATGATAGGGACAAGCCGAATGAATTCATGGTTGGGACTGGCCTTTGAGCGCGTGTGTCTGCTACATATACCACAAATCAAGTCAACACTTGGCATTGACCGAATACACACTGAATACTATTCCTGGCGAAGCAAACACAGTCAACCTGCCGCACAGATTGACCTGATAATTGAACGGGCCGACAACCTGGTTAATGTATGCGAGGTAAAGTACAGCGAATTTCCATATAGCATCAGCAAAGCAGAAGAGACTCGGCTTCGCAACCGAATTGGCAGTTTTCAAGAAGAGACTCAAACCCGTGGAGGACTTCATCTCACCTTCATAACTACTTTCGGAGTGAAGAAAAACATGTATAGCGATTGTGTCCGCAATGAACTGACAATGGACGATTTGTTTCGCTGAGAGCACAGACTCCAGACTGGCCTATATAAACAGGCGATATCTGTTACATTCCGGTTTCTTTCGCGAATAATAACTATTTTTGACTACTGAAGAAACAAAATCAAATACGATGCCCAATAAAATCCGAACAAAGTATAGGTTCCACAGAATTATATTTGTCGTTTTGTGGTGCGCCATAACATTCTGTTCATGTTCATCGCACATCAACGATGAACTACACACAGCATACTCACTATGCGCAACCCAGCCAGATAGTGCGCTGGCCATACTGCAATCCATCAAGCCACACATGGCCGATGCTTCGCCAAAAGAAAAAGCCTTGTACGACATATCATACGAAGCCTCGTACTACATCAAACATAAGGTGCCCACAATTTCTGCAGACAGTGCACTTGCATATATTGACCAATCTTATGGACAAGAACTATATCTGATGAAAAGGATACTTTGCGGCATACATATGTTCAAGAGCAAGAAAATGGAAGAAGCCTTTGCCATATTCCAGACATGTAACCAGGACATTGAGTTAGACATCCATCCTTATTGGAAATGTGTCATAGACGACTATCTTGCCATTATATACCTAAATTGCGACTTGATGGAGAGGTCCAAAGAACATTTCTACAAGGTCATGCATCGTGCCGAAGAAATGCAAAACGCCCAAGCCATTGCTAATGCATATCTTCACCTTCAGGTATACTACCACGCCAACAATCAGTTAGATTCTGCACTGATATACGCTAGTAAAGTACTTTATCACGAAGACGTACTTGATTCAAATTCATTAGTGGTAGCCCACCATAACATTGCTAATCTACAGATGAAGATAAACCAATCTGCCAATAACAGTGTAATCACCAACCTCATCCAATCAAAGAACCACAACACGGAAACAACATCCTTTATCACATTAGCCATTCTGTCACAAGCATACTACCTTAACGGCAACATTGATTCAGCAAACTATTATAAAATAAAGGTCATAAAAAGCAACAACAAGAATGCCAAGAGTACTATGTATAAATTCCTAGCCAAGTACTACACCAAACTAAATATGGCGGATTCTGCTTACAAATACCTTAGGCTGAAAGAAGAACTAAATACCTACTCCGATTCTTTACAAAGAGCAAAGAACGTCCTTAATATACATCACACACTGAAACAGCAACAAACGCAAGAGATTTTCTCCAAACAAAAAAAACATATTATATTATGTGCCATATTTAGCATTATGGGTATTGTTGCCGTATTTCTATGGAGACACAAACAACAGATACGCAAAGCTACCTCAAAGATAGCGGCACACGAGTCTCAAATAGACGAACTATCCATACAGAAAGATAATCTAATAACAATTTTAGACAATCAGAAAACACTTATTTCTTCCACACAGGACTCGCTAACCCAGGCAACCAAGAAACTTGAAAACTATACAGCTGCTATCCACAAGAAAAACGCAATGCTTGCCAAAGCCAATAGAGGTCTTGAAAAAGCAGAAGCCAATACCAAGGAGCAAAGCCAGACTATCATACACAATTTCCTTGACAAGTCTGTCGCCAATCACGAAAAGATGAACAAGACACAGATGGAATATATCATTGAAGCATATAGATATAGCAGAAGCGACCGTACAGAATTCATAAAGACACTCTTGCGCCTTGGTCCCGAATTGACACCGACTGGTGTGCTTATCTGTATCCTATATCACGAAGGTTTCACCGATGAAGATATTATCAACAAACTGCATTATGTAGCTCGCAACTTCAGGATGGCAAAATCCAGAGCACGCACAGCCATAGAGACTCCGCAAAATACATCTAATACATTTATTGAAGAACTGTTAAGCAAGTTTTACTATAAACGCACATCCTAATTGCGCTTTCCCTCTTGCCATTTCCTTATCCTCTCCCTCATAAAAGTGATACGGGAGCATATCCACTTGGTACCATTTCTTCCATCTTATATTAAGCATAGTATGTAACATTTTCAAAAAAATGATATTTGTTGCAAAAGCACACAAACAAACGCAGACAAGTGTCATTTCGCTACAAAACAAGCCACCCCACCTTTCTTTCTGACACAAAATGGCTGATTATAACAACTATCCAAGACGAGAACACTGATATTCCTTTACAGTAATTGTTATATTATTTGGCAGTTTATTGTAAATATTCGACCTTTGCTAGCGAGAACAATATTCTCTCATATTAACCTAATCCAAATAATATTAATTACTAGTATTATGAAAAGAACTCTAAGTACAATCCTAACGCTGATTGCATTACACTTCTCATACCCCTTATATGCAGAAGAAGAAGTAAAAGACATTACCTTTGAAAAAACATCCGAAACAAAGACTGAAGATTTAATAATTCCATTCAAACTAAACATGTTTCCAACTGGGTATTTGGACCATGGAGTCATCTATATAAATCTAAATTCCTCAGCAGAGTATGCAAATATCAACATTTACAAAAACAATATTCTTGTAGAATATGCTACAATTCTCATTAGAAATAGCGATGAAATGGCTACTTTTAACTTAGCGTCGCACGGGAATGGGAACTTCCAAATTTACATATCCTTCTATAACTCAGATACATACACTGCGACAGCAATCATACAATAAGCAAATGCTAAAAACATGGAACCTGTGTATGTTTTTTTATGACACGGCACATATATATTGATAAAAAACAACTCACCCCACAAAATAATTCCAACATAAAGCACTTACTTTAAAAACTCTAATTTAATCTTACAAATTATGAAGAAATCTTATTCTCTGTTGGTAATGATTATTACTATCCTGGGTGCTTGCACATCAGATGAGTTAATTCCTAACGAAGTTACGTATCAATATTCCGAAACTCAGAAGAGAATTTCATCTCAAGTCACATTAGGCAACGTTATGGCATTGGCGAACAACGCTATGGGAGCAGATAAGTCCATAACACGAGCAACGAGTAATAATGATATCATCTGTATCACCGACAATGAAAAAGACACCCTGTTTTTTGTCGTAAACCGCCCAGAAGGAGGCTGGACAATGTATGCCTCCGACATGCGTGTACCGGCTGTTGTTGCAGAATCAGAGAATGGCACATTCGTTCTTGATGAAGCGACTAAAATTTATGGTGCCTGGTTAGAGGACATGAAGGAGGACATGAAAAACGTACGTAAAGCCACTAACGAAGAACTAAACTTTACTTCCGAAGAGATTAATGCACATCTTGAATACTGGCTATCAAGTTATGATGCAGATGCCTGTGTACGTTTACATTACCCCACACAAGCAAGATCTCTTGATTTCGAACCAATCATACCTACAGGTCATTACGAACTTGACACTACATACTCTTTTTATACGTTTTATGACTCATTAGAGCATTTAACAAAAACAAGATGGGATCAACATGAACCATATAATGCTTATTGTCCTGATAGAACAGACATCAATGGGAAGAAAGTTCCTGCTGGATGTGTTGCCATTGCTGGTGCCCAGATGTTGTATTACTTGCATTATAAACTAGGAGTCCCTGAATATATTCCTGATTCTGCCTACTGTATAGGCGATATTGACAACAACTATCGCAATCAATTTATCCGTAACATTGACTTCTGGCATATGACACCACATCATGGCAATTATGGATATAGCACATTTGACCTTAATGGAAATTGGATTGAAGAAGGCCAAATGTATGCTCCACTTATTGCACATATCGGACGCGAAGTGTCAATGGTTTATGGGAACGAAGGTTCTAGCGCACAAACAGAAAACTTAGTTGATGTATTCAATTTCTACGGAATTTCGTGCCGATATGCAGACTTTGATGAAAATGTATTACTCAATAGCCTCAGTAATGGAATGCCTGTTATTGCCAGTGCCAATTATAGTTTATTTAAGGGACATTCCTTCATTATAGATGGATACAAAAGAAGAGCATTGCGGACAACGTACATATATAGATGGGTTTCTAATTTCACGCCCCTGCCAAATCCTGATGGATCATTTTCACCAACTATTCCTGATATCGAACCTACTCCAGCAGACAGCATTGTACACACATACTCTGCAATTTCACTAACACAGATTAGAATGAACTGGGGATGGGGTGAAAGCCCAAATGACATATGGTTTACACCGACTGATGATTGGATAATCAATAAAGGGGAATACAGTTTTTATTGGAACAAAAATATGATATATGATTTCAAGGTCATTGACTAATC
>JAZNYM010000018.1:0-78173 GCA_045594385.1 Bacteroidaceae bacterium | reverse complement strand
GCATCGATGATTGCGGCAATGCCGCCCATTTTCTGAGCCTCGGCAATTGCATGTATTGCCAGTGTTGTCTTACCCGATGATTCGGGACCGTAGATTTCAATTATACGGCCACGGGGGAAACCGCCCACGCCGAGAGCCGCGTTAAGGCCCACCGAGCCGGTCGGGATAACCTCAACCTCTTCGAAGTTGTCATCGCCGAGTTTCATGATAGAACCCTTGCCGAAGTTCTTCTCTATCTTATCCATTGCAGCCTGCAACGCACGCAGTTTCTCATTTCCTGCAATGTTTTCCAATTCTTCTTTCTTTGCCATTTTAAAATTATTTCATTTTAGGAAGGGCGGGCAAGTCCCGCCCCTACATTTGTAATTTACAGCTCCAAATCCTTATCAAACTCCTCATGCCCGGGCAGGCCCCTTATATTGGGCTGTTCCATGAATGGATCCGGATCGAACTGTTCAACGTTCCACACGCCCGGTTTGCGCCACAAACCCTTGAGGAACATCATTGCACCAATCATCGCAGGAACACCTGTTGTGTAACTTACACCCTGCATGCCGGTCTCTTCATAGGCAGCCTGATGAGAACAGTTGTTGTAGACGTAGTATGTATGCTCCTGTCCATCCTTGCCTATACCACGGATGCGGCAACCGATGGAAGTCTCTCCGTCGTAGTTCTGGCCGAGGTCCTGAGGATTGGGCAGAACAGCCTTGAGGAACTGCAGGGGAACTATCTTCACAACCTCTTCGCCTGTGCCGTCGGCCTTGGGAGCCTTGTACTCCACCTCGTCGATGCGGGCCATGCCGATGTTCTGTATTACGTCCAGATAATTGAGGTACTGCTGGCCGAAGGTCATCCAGAAGCGTGCACGCTTGATGGTGGGGAAGTTGATTACCAAAGACTCTATCTCCTCGTGGTGCAGCAGATAACTCTCCTTGGGACCTATGCCGGGATATGTCAGAGGCTGGTGTATCTCCATGGGTTCTGTCTCGATGTACTTGCCGTTCTCATAGTAGAGACCCTTCTGTGTAATCTCGCGGATGTTGATTTCGGGATTGAAGTTGGTGGCGAAAGCCTTGTGATGGTTGCCTGCATTGCAGTCCACGATGTCCAGATAGTGCATCTCCTTGAAATGATGCTTGGCGGCATAAGCGGTGTATATGCTTGTCACGCCGGGGTCGAAACCGCAACCCAGGATGGCACAGAGTCCAGCCTGTTCGAAGCGCTCGCGATAAGCCCACTGCCATGAGTATTCGAAGTGAGCCTCATCCTTGGGTTCATAGTTGGCAGTGTCCAGATAGTTGCAACCTGTCTGCAAACAAGCCTCCATGATGGTGAGGTCCTGATAAGGCAGGGCCAGGTTCATCACTATCTCGGGCTTGTACTCGGAGAGCAGGGCCACCAGTTCCTCCACGCTGTCGGCATCCACCTGGGCGGTAGTAACGTTGGTACCGTATTTCTTATTGAGCACATCTGCCAACGCATCGCACTTTGCCTTTGTACGGCTGGCAATCTTTATCTCAGTGAACACATCCTTGTTCTGGCATACCTTGTGAGCGGCAACTGTAGCAACGCCACCGGCGCCGATGATAAGAACTTTTCCCATATTGTATTTCTGTTTATTTCCGACTACAAAACTACAAAAAAAAGAGCAAATCCACAAAGATTCACCCTCATATTTGCCATAGACAAGGCATAATCACTCCTGAATATACCTGTCTATTATTATATATAATGTATAGCGATGTCTATGCGCCTGAACAGACAATCATAATTGCGTCCTTGCAAAACGCCTCATTCCTCCAGTTCTTCCTGCAGTGTCTCCCACCCTGCCCTATCCTGCCACCACACATATAAGGTCTTGTAGCGATGCTCCGGGAGGCGCCTTGTACCCAGGGATATACGTGCGTAGGGCGATGACCATTCGTCCAAGGCCTTCTCGCGACGGTAGTCCCATTTGGAGTATTTGCGCTTCAGTTGCTTCTTTATCTGCCTGTACTTTAGCATGCGTGCGATCTCGTTTTCCATAAATTCGGAGAAGGAGACACTTACCTGATGTACAGTATGACTCTTTGGTGTGGCATGCACCTCAATGATACATTGCACCCCGTCGAACATACCGGTTAGGGAGGCTGTCGTTTCCGACATAGTCTGCACCTCATAACCTTTGTCCTCCAGACTGTCCACGAAGGCTTCAAGGTCGCCTCCAAGTGGAAGGCCGAGGAAGACGGCATGAGACTCGCTTTGAGAATATGCCGGTAACATGTAATACAGCGAGATGCATAGGAATAATGTCAATATTCGGTTCATTGCTTATAGTAACAAACAATCATTCATACCCCTCCGTCGCTATGCGACACCTCCCCTGTCTCAGGGGAGGAAAGCAGCCAAGCAATCCACGGTCCAGTAATGTCTTTCATGCCAGGAGTATGTCTTGTTATCAAAAACATTCCGTCCGAAGTGGTAATGCTTCGGACGGAATAGTTATCTTCGGGGTTCACACCCTTGTTGCAATCATGTCATTACTTGGACACCTTCTTCTGTCCGTTCTGGATATAGACCTGACCGGCAGGAGTTTCGGGCAGACGGCGGCCACTGAGGTCGTAGATGGAATCCTCACCCTTACCAGTACCTGCACCTGCTACAGAGGAAATGCCTGTGGTTGTGGTGAAGTCGATCTCTACTATGCCATCCTTTACGCAAGGAATCTCGGCAATGCCGTTCTCGTCAACAGTGACAGGTACTTCCACTCCATTAACCTTCACGCTTGCCTCGTCCAATGCCATGGCACCCTTGGCACAACGTACCTTCAGGGGAGCACCGGCATGGCTCTGGATGCGTACAGCCTGACACTTGCCTGCAGACCAGTTGAAGTCTACGGTAAAGTTGCCGATGGCCTTCATACCCTTCACGTCGCCCTGCTTGTTCCATACTGTGGGTACGGCAGGCATGATGTTGATGTAACCGTGTGCACTCTGCATGAGCATCTCGGCAATACCTGAGCATACGCCGAAGTTACCGTCAATCTGGAAGGGAGCGTGGCTGTCGAACAGATTGTAGTAGATACCGCCTGCACCGGCATTTGTACCATAGTCGGTAGAGTGCTTCAGAGCGTTCTTGATGATGATGTGTGCGTGGTCGCCATCCTGGGCACGTGCCCACAGGTTAACCTTCCAGCCCATTGACCAACCTGTAGCGGCATCGCCACGGAGTTTCAGAGAGTTGACTGCAGGAGTGAAGTATTCGCTCTCGGGAGTAATCTGGTCCATGGGGAAGAGAGCCATCATGTGAGACATGTGGCGGTGGCCCTTGTCTGTACTGATGTCAAACGGACTGTACTTCCACTCGCGGAGCAACTTCTCGCCGGTCTTCACACCATTATAGGTTGCACCCCAACTGCCGGTATAGGTCTCTGTATGCAGACCCTTGTCGGTCTTTTCGAGGTAGAGGTTCAGTTTAGCAACGTCCTCGGTGGTAAGACCAGTGTTCTCCACGCCAAGGATACCGATAGCTTCGCTCAGGTTCTGGAACAGATAGTAAATCATCTGCTGGGCATGAGCGGTACCGTCCTCGGTCTGGTTGTCGTGCTGCTCAGCACTGAACTCGTTTGGAGCAACGAATGTTCCATCGGGATCGAACTTGTATGCAGGAGTATAGTTACGTACACGTTCCTGTTCGTCCTGTGTGCTGTCGAAACCACGGTCCTCAATCAAGCGGTGGAACCAGAACTGTGCGCAATCCCACATTACGGGGAAGGCCTTGGCCAGGAACTCCTTGTCCTGAGTGTAACGCCAGTGGGTCCACAGGTGGCTGGTGTACCATACGTTGGCAACGAGATAGTTATCGCCCCATGTACTCATGCTATTGTAGAGAGATGTCTCTGTAAGTACGCTCCAACCATAACCACCGTTATAGCGGTTGCCCACTTCCTTCCAACCGGCACTGTTTGCACCACGAATGATGAAGTTAACGAAAGGCTTGTGCAGGTCAGAGAGGTTGGTAATCTCTGTGGGCCAGTAGTTCATCTGGATGTTGATGTTGGTGTGGATGTCGGAGTTCCAGGGAGAGTTGGCACCGCGATCGTTCCAGATACCCTGCAGGTTGTTGGGGGCAGCAATGGGCTTGCGGTTTGAACTGATAGCCAGGTAACGTCCATAGTGGAAGTACAACTGCTCCAAGAACAGGTGGTCGTTGGCAATGCTTGTAGCATTGGTATTGTTGGGATAGTACTTGTCAACCAGAGTCTTGGTGTCAACGCTGGGAGTCTGCAGACCGAGATCGAAGGTCATGCGCTTGGTGATGGCGGTGAAGTCCTCCACGTGTGCCTTTTCCACTGCCTCATAACCCTTGGCAACAGCAGCCTCGATTGCAGTCTTTACCTCCTCGTTCACGGTTTCTGGTGTAACGGCGCGGAAGTATGACTTTGAATCTACATCGCCGATAAAGTTTGTTGCACCCTTGAGGTAGAAGGTAACCTCGGTTGCATTCTGCACACTGATACCCTTGCTTGAAGATTCCACGATTGCACCTTCATCGGCAACGACATGCAGGCGTGCAGCATACTTGACAGTCATCTGACCGGTGAAGTATGCCATACCGTTTTCATAAGTAACACCGCCTGCGCTTATATCCGAACCCGGTTCAATAGTAAAGTTCAGGTTCATCTTGTCCTCGCCCTCTGCCTTATACTGGGCAGCGATTACCTGGTCAGGAGCAGAACTGAAGTATTTGCGTGTAAACAGAGAACCGTTGCCATTCTTGAACTGGACACCGGCAATGCCCTCTTCAATATCGAGATAGCGCACATAGTCCGTAACGCCCTCCCAAATGCCCTTGTCCTTGTTCTCCACGAAAACAGAACCGAAGTCCATGAATGTACGCTGTCCGCCACCGGCACCGACAACATTGGCAGCACCACTCCAGAGAGTTTTTTCGTTGAACTGAATTTCCTCGTTGTGCACGCCACCGAATATCATACATCCCAGTTCGCCGTTACCTAAAGGCAGGGCATACTCCATCCAGGGATAACTTACACCGCTTGCTTCGGCAGAAGTCTTGTACCACAGAGTATTGGGATTCTTGGGAGAAAATTCAGTTACACCGGTGATGTTCTGCACTTCATAGTAGTATGTATCGGGATAATCGGCAGGATCAACCTCGGTGAAAAAGAACTTACTACCTGTATCGCCGGTCACACTGCCGGTATTCCACAATGCCAGGAAGTTTCCTCTTTTGTTCCACCAATGGTTACCGCCGTCTATCTTGACATAGGAAGGTGTACTGTTGAAATTGAAAGTACCTGAGAACAGTGTGCTGTAACCCTCAGTGCCGTCTTTAACCATCGTGGCACGTGCATTGGCCTCAGTACCTGTGATACCCAACACCTTAGAGAGACCAGTAGAATAGTTATACACCTTGTATTTGCCGGCACTCTGGCTTACGAATGCCCATATACCCTTGTTGTCACGGGGCTTGGCACTGTTGGTAAGTAGCAAATTACCACCGTCGGTATAGTCGGAATTCATGCTGACGAATCCGCCATGTCCGCCCTGAATGGTGTAGAAGTTGGTGTCGGCACTGAAATAGCTGACATAGATAGTCAAGCCGTCCACATTTACAACTGCAAAAGTACCGTCTACAGATATCGCCTGCACGTCAGATGCCTTGATGACATCCTTGGTTTCTATGGTAGCACCGTTCTTGTATTCCTGACCGTCATAAGTGAAACCGGCAGCAGCGTCTTCTGTACCAAGTACAACAACAGTATAGACCTTGTCCTCGGGGATGGCTTCTTCAATGTAGAAACAGTTACCTGCGTCGGTTGTAGTCCAACTATTTACCATAATACCTGAATTGCTTTGGCCAGGAATCTGTGTGTTCATACCCTGACTGCCAATGCACATCTTCCAAGGATAAGTAGCATTACTTACTTTCTCCATCTTCAGTGCCGCAGAAGCATTGGCTGTATATGCGCCATTATTGCCTACATATTTCTGAGCACCAACGCTGAAAAGATAGTAGTTGTCACCATTCTTCTCAATGCGGAACTGTTGTGTGGGGTCGCTGAGACTATAAGTAACACTACCCACATTTTTACCTGTGCTTGAGCACAACTCGGAGGGCATCTTGTCGCTGTAAAGCAAGAATGCACGCTCGCTGCGGATGGTGTACACTTTGTCATTGCTAAGTTGTGACAAGTCTGTAACCTTGTCTGCCCATACAGATACTGATGTACTAAGCAGAACCATTAACATTAGAAGTGTTTTCTTCATTTTAATTAGGTTGATTAGGGTTAATATAAAATCATTTTATAAAATAGAGTCCGTTTGTTATTGTTTCCACAGTAATGGGCACATACACCATTGAGTACCAGCCGGGTTCTTCCTCGTAGAAGAAGCCTATGCGCCCGTCCTTTTGCAAGGTCATGGTGCTATACGCACTGCCGGTATGGCTGACATGATAGGGTTCCTGGTTCCAATCCTCGGCAAAAGCCTTGGGTGTGGCATAGGAAGACTGGTCGGTAATGTCCTTCCAGTAAATCTTCACGTCCGAACGTCCGTCGCCAGTTGGCAAAGACTGCAGGGCAAGGGTACGCTGTGCCCCGTCTGCCTTTCTTTGTGCCTGAAGGATGAGTATCTCACCGTTGGTACTGTTGCGTCCCACCTTTATGCCACCACGTTGCTGGTCGCTGGCAACTACGTCGCCCCATGCTCCGTCCACCTTTTTCGGGTCATCGGAATACTTGTAGATATTGAAGAAACGTCCGGCACCTTTGCGGCTGCTCAGCACCACACTGCCGTCGGGCAATTCTTCGCACTTGGGTTCGTCTCCACGGGGACAGGGCAATGCAGTCTTGCCTCCAAGGGCATGCCATGTCTGGCCGAAGTCATCGGTATAGAGCACACGGTTGCCATAGTTTTTTGTCCACACGGGAGCATAAACACGATAGTGCGTTCCCACCTTTATGGTCTTGCTCTGTGTCAGTTTGCCGCTACCTACAAAAAGGCTCTGCACACGATACTTGTCGAAGCCTTCCTCGCCACGTTGCATAAAAGCGCTGTAGAACACGTTGGTAATGTCCGACCACGAGCACATCGCCCCCTTGGGAGCAGGAGAGTGCTTGCCGTCCAGCGCATCGCCCCAGGTTTTGCCATTGTCGGTGCTGTACAGGCGTGCCACGGGATTCGGCTCGCCGTCGGGCCAGTCGCCGTGCCAGCATACAGTATGTCCGCAGACGTCTATGAGCAGGATGGCACCGGTCTCACGGTCTACCACCATGGCAGGATCGCCGAAACCGTCATCGCGTACTCCCTCGTCGCTGTAACTGCCTTGGATAACGTATTTCCCCTCGCTCCACTTGCTTCCGTCCTTGGAACCAATGCGCATCACCTGGTCCACACGTCCGTAACCAATGTCATTGCCACAAGGGCGTGCATCGTTTATGGCCAGGAGTTTGCCGTTCTTCATGGTCACGATGCTGGGTATGCGGAAAGGTTCCTTATCGTTATGGAACCACAGATACTGGTACTCGCTCTCTGCGTCGGCATCATAAACAACATTCCACGCATCGGGATGCTGTTCTATGCAACGCAGTGTATAGCCATGCAGTTTGTGCGCTCCTCTCAAGGCAAAGAACGCTCCGTCGGGTACATCAAAAGTAATGGTCTTGCCTGCCTCTTCGGCCTTTACCGTATAGAGGCTTGCCTTGTCTGCGATGCGGACTTCCAGCACGCCCATCCACAGGTTGGTCTTGGGCGAACGTGTCTTGCCGTTCAACTGCACGTTCACCTTTACCGTCTCTGCCGTCATAGGCAATGCCATCAGCATCAACGCCACAAGCGAGAATAATTGCTTAAGACTCTTGTTCTTCATCATCAAGTATTAGGTTTTGGTTGTGTATTTTCATAATTGAGCACTTGCGCCCGTATGCTACGGACACATGTGCGTCACGCACTACATTGCGAAGCAAAGATAGTGTTTTTTCCTAAAACTAAAAAGGGAAATGCCGGATATTGTTACGACTGACGTTATTTTTCCGCCAGATACATGGTGCAGATACCAAAGGTAAACCGTTTCCACTGCACGGAGCGGAAGCCGGCTTTCTGCAGGATTCCCTGCATCACTTCTCCCTGGGGGAATGCTTCCATTGTGGCAGGAAGATACGAATAGGCTTTGCTGTCCCTGCTTACAATCCAGCCCACCAGAGGCATGACCACATGGGAATAAAGGCAGAAAAGTTGGCGCATGGGAAAATGCGGCGGTGTGGCGAGTTCCACAATGAGCAGATGACCGCCAGGACGAAGCACGCGGTACATTTCACCCAGACCGGCGTCAAGGTCTTGAAAATTCCTTACACCATAGGCTACGGTCACAGCATCAAAAGAACTATCGTCAAAGGTAAGGTGCAGACAGTCTTCCTTTTGGAAAACAATCTCGGTGCTCTGCAGTTCCGAGGCAAGGGCGCTCACCTTGCGACGCGCCACTTCCATCATGCCCTCGCTGATATCTGCGCCGACAATCTGCTGGGGTTTGAGCAAGCGTCCTACCAGAATTGCAAAGTCGCCCGTACCCGTGGCTATGTCCAAGACACGTTTGGGGGCATACTTGCCCAAGGTCTCCACAGCCTTGCGCCTCCAACCCTTGTCCACACCCATACTGAGGGCATGGTTAAGAAAATCGTAAGTGGGGGCAATGCCGTCAAACATTGCCTCCACCTGCTCTACCTTCTCTCCCTGCTGGGAGTATGGTTTTATCTGCTCTTGGTTGTACATTACAAATCCCCTCCCTCACTGGGAGGGCCGGGGTATATGTTTTTTCTTCTACTTCCTACTCTCCAGCCACTTCGTCACGTTGCTCTCGATACGCTGCTGTATATCGCCTTCGCTATCGGCAGGAACAAACTTTGTGCCCGTAATGTGCTCGTACAGCTCGATATAACGGTCGCTCACGCTCTGTGCATACTCGTCTGTTATCTCGGGCATAACGTCGCCGGGGCGGTTCATGAAGTCGTGTTCAATGAGCCACTGGCGTACGAACTCTTTGGAGAGTTGCTTCTGGGGCTCGCCCTTCTCAAACTTCTCCTCATAGCCCTCGGCATAGAAGTAGCGTGAACTGTCTGGGGTATGTATCTCATCAATCAGGATAACCTTACCATCGCGCTTGCCGAACTCATACTTAGTATCCACAAGGATAAGACCCATCTTTGCGGCAATCTCCGAACCGCGCTGGAAAAGAGCACGTGTATACTGCTCCATCTGTTCGTAGTCTTCCTTGCTTACTATACCTTGAGCAATGATTTCCTCCTTGCTGATGTTCTCGTCATGACCCTCATCTGCTTTGGTGGTGGGGGTAATGATGGGTTCGGGAAAACGTTCGTTCTCGCGCATTCCTTCGGGCAGACGCACACCGCATATCTCGCGGCATCCGTTCTTGTACTCACGCCATGCCGAACCGGTCAGATAACCGCGGATAATCATTTCCACGCGGAAACCCTCGGCACGAAGACCCACCGTCACCATGGGATCGGGAGTGGCCAGTTTCCAGTTGGGAACAATATCGGCGGTAGCATCCAGGAATGAAGCTGCAATCTGGTTCAAGCACTGACCTTTGAAGGGGATACCCTTTGGCAGGATTACATCGAATGCAGAAATACGGTCGGTGGCCACCATAACAAGAAGGTCACCATCAATGTCATAAACGTCACGAACCTTGCCGTGATATACACTCACCTGACCTGGCAGGTTAAAGTCTGTACGTGTTAATGCTTTCATATCTATATAATTTATATTTTACCTTCAACGCTATCTATTTTCATTTGTCAAGGAACACAGATGCTCTTCCCCTTCGGATACTCCCTCGAGGGAGAAAATGGGTCGGCGTTCTCTGATTTTCCATCCTATCTACTCCCTCCCATACAGGGGCGAACGAGGTCTTTAGAAGATGGACTGAATGTCCATCTGTGCCTTGGGAGGGGAGCAATCCCCATTGCGACGCGCGGACTGGCCGGGGAGGGGTCCACTTTCCGTTTTCCTTTTATCATACGCCTCCACAATCCTCGACACCAGACGGTGGCGCACTATGTCTTTGCGGTTCATGTGCACGAAACCTATGCCACTTACTCCGTCCAGAATCTCCAGAGCCTCGGAAAGTCCGCTCTTGACACCACGCGGCAGGTCTACCTGCGATGTATCGCCAGTAATAATCATCTTGGTGTTGGTTCCCATTCGGGTCATGAACATCTTTATCTGTGCCGAAGTGGTATTCTGCGCCTCATCAAGAATGACCACAGCATCGTTAAGAGTACGCCCTCGCATGAAAGCCAAGGGGGCTATCTGCACAATGTTCTGTTCCATCATCTCACGCAACTTCTGTGCCGGAATCATATCCTCCAGAGCATCGTAGAGGGGTTGCAGGTAAGGGTCTATCTTATCCCTCATGTCACCAGGCAGAAAGCCTAGTTTCTCACCTGCCTCCACTGCCGGGCGCGACAGGATTATCTTGCGTATCTCCTTGTTCTTCAGCGAGCGCACGGCCAGTGCTATGCTCATGTATGTCTTGCCGCTACCGGCAGGTCCGGTAGCGAATATCATATCGTTCTCCTGATAAAGGCGCACAAGTTTCTGTTGGTTCTCGCTTCTGGCGGAAATAGGTTTGCCCGTTACGCTGTACACCACCACGCCTTCAACGCCCTCCTTGCTGACACGCTCGCCACGCAGAATGTGCAGGATGTCCTCTTCCGTCAGGCTGTTGTACTTCAGGCAATGCCTCTGCAACTTCTCCACATTCTCTTCTAGGGCACACATTTCCAGTTCATCGCCCATAACGTGAAGCACGTTGCCACGTGCCACGATACGCAGTTTCGGATAAAGGGCCTTTACCATCTGGATATTGACATTATTGACCCCATAGAACACTACGGGGTCCACATCTTCCAGAATGATATGCTTTTCAATCATTGCAATTCCCTACCTTTTTGCGTACAAAGTTACAGAATATATTTGGAATATACACCATTTTATAATAACTTTGTCACGAAAATCATGAGACGACTAAAGAAAAACTACTACCTGACCCTATTCTGCTGCATAGTGGGAATACTGGGGATTGTGAGGCTGGCAAATGATGACGCCCCCATACCAACCCTCCTCAAGAAGGAAGGAAAGACCGGAGCAGACAGTGCAATCACCACACACAAGACATTGCCCACCACATTAACCACCCATTACCCTTCACAGGAAGGAACTGCGAGGGTCCCCCATCCCATCTACTCCGTCCCCTCTTTCAGCAGAACATTTCCTGACCCACAGGACACTCATGCCGAGAGCGCGAGACGATGGGGCGTAAAGCCAGTAAGAAACCGCATAGAGGCGGAAAAGAGGAAAAGTGAACTGGTATTCATAGGTTCCAACCCTTATTATAAGATAGACCCGGGTATGAGCAGCAGCATACCTTACCTCGTACCAAGAGCCGCCGTTGCCCTCGAAACCATTGCACGCAACTATTTGGATTCGCTCTACATGAAGGGCATCCCCATGCACAAGATTCTGGTCAGCAGCGTCTTGCGCACCGAAGAGGACGTAGAAAGACTTCGTCGCATCAATGTCAACGCCTCGCCCGAATCCTGCCACCGCTATGGCACCACCTTCGACATCCCCTACAACAGATACCATACCATTTCACCTCCCGATGAAAATCGTCGTACGGTACAGAACGACACTCTCAAATGGATACTGGCAGAGGTTCTGCGCGATGTGCGAGAGGACGGGTTATGCCACATAAAATATGAGGTAAAGCAGGGATGCTTCCACATTACAGCAAGATGAAAGAATACGGGCTCATAGGACTGACACTGGGGCATAGCTTCAGTAAAAAATTCTTTACAGAGAAGTTCAATCGTGAGGGTATTGACGCACGCTACCTCAATTTCGAGATACCAGACATCAGGTGTCTTCTGGAAATTATCCTTGACCACCCCCACCTGGAGGGGTTGAACTGCACCATCCCCTACAAGGAAGCAATAATACCATATCTGGACAACATTACACCGGAAGCACGTGAAATAGGTGCTGTCAATGTGGTGAAAATCCAACGTGACAGGAGTCACGCCGGCGGACACAGCATGGATGGCATACGACTGACAGGATTCAACAGCGACATCATAGGCTTTACCGGCAGCATTGCCCCCTTACTTAAACCGCACCACAGGAAAGCCCTGATTTTAGGTACTGGCGGAGCGGCAAAGGCAATCAATGTCGGACTGAAGAAACTGGGATTGGAGTGCACCTACGTCAGCAGAAAAGGTAGCGAAGGCCGTCTCGCATATACAGAAATCACACCCCAAACCCTGCAGGAACATCACGTAATTGTAAACTGCAGTCCCGTAGGAATGTACCCTCATACCGAGGAAGCTCCTTCCTTGCCCTACGAAGCTATTTCCCCGAACCATCTTCTGTACGATCTAATTTACAACCCACAAACGACCCTGTTCCTACAAAAAGGCGCACAGCAGGGAGCTACGGTAAAAAACGGACAGGAGATGCTGGAACTGCAGGCCATCGCCGGATGGAATTTCTGGACAAGCGAATAAGCACACCTCAGTTTTGCATTGCAAGTACACTCCGTTCTTGCTGAGTTTGGTTCATTCTGGCACCCTCCTTTGGTTTGCCTGTTCGAAAATCCGCGAATATATTTGATAGTTTGCTCACTTATTTGTATCTTTGTGCCCATAAATATAATACTTTATCATTATGAGCAACCAAAGATACATGATGCGCGGTGTGTCCGCTGCCAAGGAGGACGTACACAATGCCATCAAGAACATAGACAAGGGACTTTTCCCCCAAGCATTCTGTAAGATAATCCCCGACATTCTGGGTGGCGACCCCGAGTATTGCAATATCATGCATGCCGACGGAGCCGGCACAAAGTCTTCTCTGGCATACATGTACTGGAAGGAGACCGGTGACCTGGGCGTATGGAAGGGCATCGCACAGGATGCGCTCATCATGAACACCGACGACCTCCTGTGCGTAGGTGCCGTGGACAACATCCTGGTAAGTTCCACCATAGGGCGCAACAAGATGCTTATTTCTGGCGAGGTCATCTCCGCTATCATCAACGGTACTGACGAACTGATGGCAGAGATGCGCGAAATGGGTGTCGGCATCTATGGCACAGGGGGCGAGACCGCCGATGTGGGCGACCTGGTGCGTACCATCATCGTGGACAGCACCGTCACCTGCCGTATGAAGCGCAGCGATGTCATCGACAATGCCAACATCCGCCCTGGCGATGTCATCGTGGGCCTTTCAAGCACAGGACAGGCCACCTACGAGAAGGAGTACAACGGTGGCATGGGCAGCAACGGTTTGACCTCCGCACGCCACGACGTATTCAACAAGTATCTTGCAGAGAAGTATCCCGAGAGTTATGACCACCAGGTGCCTGAAGAACTTGTATATAGCGGCAAGTACAAACTTACCGACGAGGTGGAGGGCGCACCCCTCACCGCCGGCAAACTGGTTCTCTCCCCCACCCGCACCTATGCTCCTGTGGTAAAGAGATTGTTGGACGATATGCGTGCCGACATCCATGGCATGGTGCACTGCACGGGTGGCGCACAGACCAAGGTGCTGCACTTCGTCAGCGACAACTGCCGCGTCATCAAGGACAACATGTTCCCCGTGCCTCCTCTGTTCCGCGCCATACAGGAAGAGAGCCAGACAGACTGGAGCGAGATGTACAAGGTGTTCAACATGGGCCACCGCCTGGAGGTCTATGTTGCTCCCGAAATGGCAGAGAAGGTAATAGCCATTTCCAAGTCATTCAACATCGACGCACAGATTGTGGGACACATAGAGGAGGGCAAGAAGAGCCTGACCATAAAGAGCGAGTTCGGCGAGTTCAACTACTAATCCCTGAGACTTACAGAAATGGCAAACAACTTGCTTGAACGACTGGAAGGACTGGTGTCTCGCTTCGAGGAGGTGTCCACCCTGATTACAGACCCCAGCGTCATAGCCGACCAGAAAAGATACGTGAAACTGACCAAGGAATACAAGGACCTCGGCCGCATAGTGGATGCCCGCAAAGAATATGTGGGATGCCTGCAGAACATTGCCGACGCAAAGGAAATGCTGGCTATGGAGGAGGATGCCGAAACCAGGGAGATGCTGCGCGAAGAACTCTCCGAGAGCGAAAAGCGCATCCCCGAACTCGAGGACGAGATAAAACTGCTCCTCGTACCTGCCGACCCCGAGGACGACAAGAACGTCATCATGGAAATCCGTGGCGGTACGGGTGGCGACGAGGCGGCCCTCTTTGCCGGCGACCTGTTCCGCATGTACAGCAAATACATTGAGACTAAGGGATGGAAGATGGCCGTGTCCAGTTTCAGCGAGGGTTCCTCGGGCGGATACAAGGAAATCATCTTCAGCGTCACCGGCGAAGGCGTGTACGGCATCATGAAGTACGAGAGCGGCGTGCACCGCGTACAGCGTGTGCCGGCAACAGAGACACAGGGACGTGTACACACCAGCGCCGCCACAGTGGCAGTTCTTCCCGAGGCAGAAGAGTTCGACGTGGAAATCAACGAGGGTGCCATCAAATGGGATACCTTCCGCTCAAGCGGTGCCGGCGGACAGAACGTAAACAAGGTGGAGTCCGGCGTGCGTGCCCGCTACATGTGGCGCAACCCATTCACCAACGAGGACGAGGAAATACTGGTGGAGTGTACCGAGACACGCGACCAGCCCAAGAACAAGGAGCGTGCCCTGGCTCGTCTGCGCACCTTCATCTACGACAAGGAGCACCAGAAGTATCTGGACGACATCGCCTCAAAGAGAAAGACCATGGTATCCACCGGCGACCGTTCTGCCAAGATACGTACCTACAACTATCCGCAGGGACGTATCACTGACCATCGCATAGGCTACACCATCTACAACCTCAGCGCTTTCATGGACGGTAGCATACAGGACTGCATAGACCACCTCATCGTGGCCGAAAATGCCGAACGCCTGAAAGAAGCCGAACTATAAAGCACAACTAGTCCATCCAGAACGCCTAGAACAACTAGTCCATCTAGAATAACTAGATCATCTAGAATGTCTAGAATGTCTACAAAATAACAATAACCAACAAAATACTATGACCAGACAAGAACTTATCCAGAATATCAAGGCAAAGCGCAGCTTCCTCTGCGTAGGTCTCGACACCGACCTGAAGAAAGTACCTGCCCACCTCCTGAACGAGGAAGATCCCATCTTCGCGTTCAACAAGGCCATCATAGATGCCACCGCCGCATACTGCGTGGCATACAAGCCCAACCTTGCATTCTACGAGGCTTTCGGTGTGAAAGGTCTCATGGCTTTCGAGAAGACCGTAAAGTACATCCAGGAGAACTACCCCGACCAATTCATCATCGCTGATGCCAAGCGTGGCGACATCGGCAACACCTCTGCCATGTACGCACGCACATTCTTCGAGGAATACAACCTCGACTCCGTTACCGTAGCGCCCTACATGGGCGAGGATAGCGTAACCCCCTTCCTGGGCTACGACGGCAAGTGGGTCATCCTACTTGCGCTTACCAGCAACAAGGGTAGCCACGACTTCCAGTTGACAGAGAGCACCGACGGCGAGAAACTCTTCCAGAAGGTTCTGCGCAAGAGCCAGGAGTGGGCCGGCAACGACCAGATGATGTACGTGGTGGGCGCCACACAGGGACAGGCCTTCGAGGAAATACGCAAGATAGTGCCCGACCACTTCCTTCTCGTGCCTGGCGTAGGCGCCCAGGGCGGTTCGCTTAGCGAGGTGTGCAAATACGGCATGACACAGGACTGCTGCCTGCTGGTAAACAGTTCACGCGCCATCATCTATGCCGACAACACAGAGAACTTTGCCAATGCAGCTGCCGAGGCGGCAAAGGCCGTACAGCAGGAAATGGCAGCAGAGTTGAGCAACAGAAACATCTAACTCCCCCTAAGGACACTAAGGACCTTAAAGACCCTAAAGACCCTAAAGACCCTAAAGACCCGTTATAAACCCAACATCAATAACATGGAATTCAGCGCACAAATGATAGCAGGACTTGTCGGGGGAACCATCGTTGGAGACCCACAAGCCACTGTTTCCGATTTCGCCAAGATAGAAGAAGGCCGCTCCGGTTGCATCAGCTTCCTGGCCAACGACAAATACGAGCATTACATCTACACCACAGAAAGCAGCATCGTGCTTGTCAACGATTCCTTCGAGCCCAAGCAGGAAATCAAGGCCACACTGATAAAGGTGGCAAACGCCCGCGAGG
Organism: Bacteroidaceae bacterium; assembly: GCA_045594385.1. Classification (GTDB taxonomy): domain Bacteria; phylum Bacteroidota; class Bacteroidia; order Bacteroidales; family Bacteroidaceae; genus Physcousia. Next base: position 61,870 of record JAZNYM010000018.1, on the reverse strand, counting down.
CCGTAGCCACCCTCATCAACATATACGACAGCATGAAGCCTAAACCCAAGGGCATAGACCCCTCGGCTTCCATAGACCCCACCGCCACCATCGGCAAGGATGTCTACATTGGTCCTTTTGTGGCTATTGGTCCTAAGGCGGTGATCGGAGACGGCTGTATCCTGCATCCGCATGTCACCATAGGGGCAAAGGCCACCATTGGCGACAACACCGAGATGTATGCCGGCAGCGTAGTGTACCACGACTGTAAGGTTGGCGCAAGGTGTATCCTCCATGCCAACTCGGTTATCGGTGCCGACGGGTTCGGTTTTGAACCTACAGCAGAGGGATACAAGAAGATTGCACAAATAGGCATAGCCGTACTGGAGGACGATGTGGAAATCGGTGCCAACTCCTGTGTGGACCGCGCCGTAATGGGCGAAACCGTCATACATCGTGGTACAAAGATAGACAATCTGGTGCAGATAGGCCACAACTGCGAAGTGGGCAGCCATACGGTAATGTCGGCCCAGGTTGGCGTAGCCGGTTCCACGAAAATAGGCGAATGGTGCATGTTTGGCGGGCAGGTGGGTATAGCAGGCCATGCCACCATAGCAGACGGCACACAGGCCGGAGCACAGTCAGGCATACCCAACAACGTAAAGAAGCCCAATCAGCAACTCATGGGTTCTCCTGCCATTGAACCGCGCACATGGTGGAAGGCACAGGCCGTAATAAAGCAACTTCCTGACATGTGGGCCTCCATGAACCGCATGAAAAAGGAGATAGAGGAACTGAAGGCACAACTGCAGGAGCAGAACAAACAAGAATAACCTCCCAACAAGGGATATACACATTATATAATATATGAAACAACGCACACTGACATCAACTTTCACTCTACACGGCAAGGGACTTCACACCGGCATGGATATTACTGCCTCTTTCTGCCCGGCACCCGAAAACTACGGATACAAAATCCAGCGCGTAGACATGGAAGGGCAGCCTATCATTGATGCCATTGCAGAAAACGTAGTAGAAACGACCCGAGGAACCGTACTGGGCATCGGGGATGCACGCTGCAGCACTATCGAGCATGGACTGAGCGCCTTGTATGCCTTTGGCATTGACAATGTATTGATACAGGTGGACGGGCCGGAATTCCCCATCCTTGACGGCAGTGCGGCTCCATACGTACAGAAAATACATGAGGCCGGCATATCTGAGCAGAATGCCGACAAGAACTGGCTCATCATTACGGAACCCGTAGAGATAAAGGACGACAGCACCGGTTCGCACATTACCATTATGCCTGCCGATGACTTTGCCGTATCCGTAACCATCGATTTCAACTCAAAGATGATGCCTATACAAACAGCAACACTGAAGGACATCAACGATTTTGAAAAGGAGTTCTCGGCAGCACGCACCTTCGTCTTTGTCAGGGAGATAGAACAACTTTTGGCCTTGGGACTGATAAAGGGCGGCGACTTGGATAACGCAATCGTAATCTACGAGAGGGAAACCACTCAGGAGAGTATGGACAAACTCTGCCAACTGACCAAGGCCGAGTGGCACGATGCAACGAAACTGGGTTACATACAGCACAAACCACTTGTATGGGACAACGAACCAGCCAGACACAAACTGCTGGACATCATCGGCGACATCGCCCTCGTTGGCAAACCCATAAAGGGCCACATCGTCGCCACCAAACCTGGACATACCATAAACAATAGGTTCGCCCGGTTGCTGAGGGGATAAGGAGAAAAGTCCCCTCCCCCAACCAGTCCGCGCGTCGCAATGGGGATTGCTCCCCTCAAAGGACACGAAAGTATATTCAATACTTTCTCTAAAGGACCTTTTCGCCCCTGTATGGGAGGGAGCAGAAAACAAAGAACGCGGTTCACCCACTCGTAGGGACACGGCATGCCGTGTCCGTAAAAACATCAGACGAAGAAACGGACGCGGCATACCGCGTCCCTACAGGAGGAAACACAAACAGAAAAACATTGACAAACCAATAACTATTAACATACTATGATTAGCCCCTTAGCATTCATCCATCCCGAAGCACAGATTGGAGAAAATTGTGAGATTGGTCCATTCTGCTATATCGACAAGAATGTCGTAATCGGCGACAACAACATACTGATGAACAGCGTCACCATACTTTATGGTGCAAGAATAGGCAACGGCAACAAGTTCTTCCCAGGTGCCGTAATCAGTGCCATCCCCCAAGACTTGAAGTTCCGCGGCGAAGAGACTACTGCAGAGATTGGCGACAACAACACATTCCGCGAGAATGTCACCGTAAACCGTGGCACAGCAGCCAAGAACAAGACTGTTGTAGGTAGCGGAAACCTGTTCATGGAGGGCGTACATATTGCACACGACGACATTGTCGGAAACGAGTGCATCATAGGCAACGGCACAAAACTGGCCGGTGAAGTTACCGTTGACGACCGCGCCATCCTTTCTGCCAATGTGCTTGTACACCAGTTCTGCCGAATTGGCAGTTATTGCATGGTGGGTGGAGGCACACGCAGTGCACAGGACATCCTGCCCTATGCCATGATAGCACGCGACCCTGCCGCATATTGCGGACTGAACACCGTGGGTCTGCGCCGGCGCGGTTTCGAACGCGACATCATCGACAACATACACCGTACCTACCAGATCATTCTGCAGGGCACAGGACTGCTGAAAGACCTGCTCGCCAAAGTAGAGGAGGAAATCCCCAACTCTCCCGAGATTGAATACATCCTGGACTTCATCCGCACCAGCAAACGCGGATTTATAAGATAGAAATATCATGACACATCGATTCTTATTGTTCAGCGAGGAGGAGGCCAACTTCGTCATGGAAATCATGGCTCCCCCTTCCACTACCTTTCTCGAGTTACATACACTCATACATAAGTCATGCAGCTACGATGTGGAAGGCAACCACCTTTTCCTCATCTGCAACGAGGACTGGAAAGTAAAGGAAAAAATACATCTGAACGATGTGGCGTCCATGGACTACGACGAGGATATCTTCCTTATGAAGGACTCCATTTTAGAAGATTTCATCGAAGAAGAGGGACAACACATGGCATATATCTATGGAACAGGCGCCAAAAAGAAATTTCTCATAGAACTCGTAGAGAATATTTTCGGTGAAAAGGCAGAAAAAGCCTTCGTCAGCAGACAGAAGGGCACGCCACCCATGCAGTTTGAAGAAACCCCAGCACGGCAGACACCGTCCGAAGCCACATCCACATCCCCCACCACCGACGAGCAGACCGGCGATGACCCATACACCGACGACTCCTTCAACGAGGACGAGATCGACATGGAAGGGTTTGAAGTAACGGAAATGTAGAGCATCGCCGCACACAAAAAAAAATAATGACACCTCTGCTCATCGTAATATTGGGTCCCACTGCAGTAGGCAAAACCGAACTCACCCTGTCATTGGCAGATTACTATGCCTGTCCTATACTCAACTGCGACTCCCGGCAGATTTACCGCGACATGAGGATAGGCACCGCTGCTCCCACACCCGACCAACTGGCCAGGGCAAGACACTATTTTGTAGGACAGCTCGCACTGGACGAATACTATAGTGCGGCAAAATACGAACAGGAGGTTCTGCAGCTAACCTCAGAACTTTTCAAGACTCATGACATGCTCATCCTCTCCGGAGGCAGCATGATGTATATTGATGCCGTATGTAATGGCATAGACGACATCCCCACCGTCGACGATGAGGCCAGGACCACACTTGCCAAAAGGCTTCAGGAAGAGGGTTTGGAAACACTCCTGGCTGAACTGAAGTTGCTGGACCCGGAACATTACAACAATGTTGACCACAGGAATGCCAAGCGTGTGGTGCACGCGCTGGAAATATGCTACACCACCGGCAAACCATATTCCAGTTTCCTTACAAGGAAGACACTGCGATGCGGAACCTCAACAATGGAAACGGCAGACAGACCCTTCAGAATTCTGAAAATCGGACTTGAGAGACCTCGCGAAGAACTTTTTGCACGCATTAACGCCAGAGTGGACCACATGATAGACTCCGGACTTCTTCATGAGGCCATGACTCTCCTGCCATACCGCCACAACAATGCCTTGAACACCGTAGGCTACAAGGAAATGTTCAATGTCCTCGACGGCACATGGGAACTGCCCATGGCCATAGAACGCATGAAGAAGAACACACGTGTCTACGCCAAAAAGCAGATGACGTGGTTCAAGCACGACACCGGCATCACCTGGTTCCACCCCGACGACAAGAAAGGCATCATCGGACACATCAATAAAAAAATCACCACAGGGGAGTAGCGAAAAAAAACGCTACTCCCTTTTTCACTCGTACACTTTCCCTAGAAGACCGACAGCCGTTCTCAGTGACGGTAAATTTTATCACCAATGGCGGTAATTTTTATCACCAGTGACGGTATTTTTTATCACCAGTGACGGTAAATTTTATCAATAGTGACGGTAAACCTTACCATCGGTAATGGTTCGCTTTACCTCCACTGACGTCTTGGTAAAGGGGGCAGATATGCCACCTACAGCAAACCATGTAACAGGATAATTACTTACAGGGCATCAAAACAATTTGTCACAACGACCGACAAAGGATGGCACTTTCAATTTGAAATCGGGAAAGAAAACAAACAACCGCATGCAGTGCCCCCCACAGCAAATGAGTGTACATAAGACACGTCCGTTCACCGTTCCCTTTTTAACATTTCAACGAAGACTTTTGGGATATTTTGTGTTAAAATCCGCAAATTGGACTCATTCATTTGGGTACAAAGACACGTTTTCGCAAAAAAAATCTTAAATTTGCTTTCACACTGCGTATAATATGCGCTAACAAAGGGGCAAATTGTGCACAAAAATCAACAATGCCCCCAAGAAGGCCGAAAATGACAACCGTGAAAAATGCTATAAAAGGCAAAACAATTTTTTAACTAAACAATCTATAAAACCAAAAATTATGCGTATGAGAAACCGTTTAAGCAAATGTAGCAAGCATGTGGCCTTCGCCGCATGTATGCTGGCTCTCGGCGGAAGCTTCTCGGCATGTCAGGACGAGTACACACTGGACGATGCAAAACCCGTGTGGCTCAACTCCAGCATCTACGAGACTCTTGAGAGCGACGGAAGTTACACGAACTACCTGCGCCTGATTGGTGACCCCGATGTCAACACGGGAGAGAACAACGACGAAAGTTCTCTGGTGCAGATTCTGTCAAAGACCGGTTCTAAGACAGTGTTTACCGCCAACGACCAGGCATGGCAGAACTTCTTCGAGGCAAACAAGAAGTTGCCCAAGGCCAACCCTTGGCACTATGCCCAAAGTTACGAGCAGCTGTCCAAGAACCAGAAGAAACTTCTGCTTCACACCAGCATGCTGAACAATGCCATCACCATGGAGAGCCTGTCCAGCAACTCTGGCGAGACACCCACTCCAGGTATGTATCTGCGTCGCTACACTGATGTCGAGGTTGTGGACACAATCACAAGGATTGCTGTTACAGACCTGCCCAAGAGTTACTGGACTGCAGACAAGCAGGCCACAGAAGACGGTCTTGCACAACCCGAGGTAGACCAGTGGAGCCGTATCCGCAACGGCGGTCTGCTCGGTTATGACTCAATCTACATGGTTATGGACAGCTCCTTGACCATGATGATACACTTCACCAACGAGTACATGGCCAAGAAGCAGATTACCGACGAGGACTTCCGCATCATCATGGGTCGCGAGCGTATCACAAGCGACGTACATATCTATGACGCCCTTCTGGACAGCGCCGACATCGTTTGCGAAAACGGTTATATCAACATGACAGAAAAGCCCCTCGTGCCACTGGCCAACATGGCAGAGGCTATCCGCACAAACGGCAAGACCAACATCTACAGCCACATACTGGACCGCTTCTCTGTTCCTTTCCAGAACAAGACCGTAGCACGTCTGTATTCCAAGTTGGACCCTAACTTCCTGGAAACCGACACCCTCTACACTAAGCGTTACTACTCTAAGCGCTCCTACGGTTCAACCGTTACCTCCGACGTGGCTCTGACCAACGACGAACGTGGTAACCTGTTTGCCAACGGTGAGGCTATCCTCAAATTCGACCCGGGATGGAACGAGTACTACCCCAACGGTGAATCTCCCGAAACCGACATGGGCGCAATGTTCGTTCCCAACGACGCACAGATGATCGAATACTTCAACACCGGTGGTGGTAAGACACTGCTCGAGGAGTACTGTAAAGACCATCACATCGGACAATACAACGCTAATACCGAACAGGATCTGGAACTTCTCTATCAGGACATTGACCAGATTCCCTTGAGCATATTCTACAGTATCCTCAACCATGGTATGTTCGACAGCTTCGTGGCCACCGTGCCCAGCAAGATGCTGAAGCAGCGCGAAACAACCACTCAGGAGCAGATCTTCACCGAGCCTGACACAAGGCTTGCAAAGGAAGGCGGTAACATCGACACAGTCCTCGTGACATGTAACGGTGCCCTATATATTATGAATAATGTATTCACACCCTCCGACTTCAACTGTGTTGCCACTCCTGCGTTCATCCGTTCTACCAACAAGATTATGAAATGGGCCGTCTACAGCGATGCTACACTGACCAGCCCCATCATGAACGTAAACTACTATGCATACCTCAAGGCCATGCAGAGCCGCTTCAGCTTCTTCCTGCCCAACGACGAAGCTATGCAGTACTACTATGACCCCATGAGCTTCACCAGCCGTTACCCCCGTGTAATGCGCTTCCTCTACACCTCCGGCAACTTCCCCTTTGCCACCAAGAGTTCAAAGGGCATCGCCGTTCTGGCCAACTTCGACGTTAACACAGGTACCATCGGCCGTGACCTGTCTACACAGTCTACCAACCAGCAGGAGGTTGTCAACCGTCTGCGCCAGTTGCTCGAGCACAACACCATCGTGCACGAGGACGGTGTGAACCTGATCAATACTGAAGAGGACGAGTACTATCTCTCCAAGAACGGTATGGGTATCAAGGTTATACGCGACGAGACCGGCGTTATCAAGGCCCAGGGCGGCTTCCAAATCGAGAACGAACGCGAAGGTCTGGCACACAATCACCCCGGTATTCTCTACTGTAACGTACTGGAGAAGGGTGACTACAAGAACGGTTGCACCTTCACTGTCGACGCTCCCCTGATTCCTGCTTCACGAAGCGTATTCAGCGTTTTGTCAAACATCAAGCGCGGTCAGAAGGGCGAACCTCAGGACTACACCAGCCCCGAGACAATAGAGTCTAACCCCTACTATGAGTTCTTCAGACTTTGTAACGAGCCAAACTGGAACCTGATTGTCAAGTCTGGCGTTGTCAATGAGAACGACCCCAAGTATGATGTAAGCACCACACAGGGCGAAACCGCTCTGAACAAGGCTGTAAACAAGTACATGACCTTCGTGGACAACAATGCCGTAGACTATAACATACAGTTCTGGGACAACTTCAACTACACTGTTTTCGCTCCCACCAACGAAGCCATCAGAGAGGCCGTAGCAAACGGTCTGCCCACATGGGAAAGCATCGAGGCTGACTTTGAGGCATGCGCCAACGAAGAGGGTGAACTGACTAATGCAACAGACAGTCTGCGCATCCAAACTAAGATTACATACCTGACCAACTTCATCCGCACACACTTTGCCGACAATACCGTATTTGCCGACAAGTCCGACATGAACGCCGAGATGTTTACCAGCAGTTTCAACAACGAGACTGGTCTGTTCGTCAAGTCATTCGTACAGAGAGAGGACGGTATGCTCAAGGTTAAGGACAACACCACAACCGGTCAGTGGATTACCACAAAGTACACCACAGACGACGGCCGCGATGTGAAGAACATCATGACATGCGACCGCGAGTGTAACTCAAAGGTTAAGGATCAGAGCATGAACAACAAGACCACAGATGCTACCAACTATGCTGTAATACATCTGATTAACGGTGTCCTGAACCATGAAGACCTTGTTAACGGTCAATACCCCGACTTCCAGAAAATGGCAGAAGAAAATGGTGGCAAGGCCGCACGCGCATACATTCAGAAATTCGCAATCCGATAAAAACATAAACCATGAATAATATCATAAAGCTATTTTTGCTGTGGGCCGTGGTCACTATGGCTCTCCCAGCTAACGCACAACGCCGTATCTCCGGTACCGTATCGGACGATATCGATGTTATTATCGGTGCCAATGTAAAGGAGGTTGACAAGAACAACCGTATCCTGAATGCTACGGTAACCGACTTCAACGGTAACTTCACCATGACCCTGAAGGACGACAAGAGCAACCTTGTCATCTCCTACATCGGTTATAAGACTGTTACCATCCCCACTGCCGGCAAGACAGTGTTCAAGATCCATATGGAGGACAATGCCAAGGTAATGCAGACCGTAGAGGTAAAGGCCAAGAAGCTGGCCGCCACCACAGGTCTTGACATTCCTGAACGTGAGTTCTCCGGTGCAGTACAGAAATTCGATATGGCCGACCTCGACGGTCTGTCCTTCACCTCTGTCGACGAGGCTCTGCAAGGTCAGATTGCCGGTCTGGACGTTGTTGCCAACTCCGGTAACGCCGGTGCAGGTACAACAATGCGTCTGCGCGGTACCAGCACCCTGAACGGTAACGCACAGCCCCTTATCGTAGTTAACGACCACATCTTCGAACTTCCCGATGATGCCATGCAGGGAGTGGACTTCTCCAACATGGACAACGAGGAGCAGTTCTCTACACTGCTGAACGTAAACACCGAGGACATCGAGAGCATTACCGTACTGAAGGACGGTGCCGCTGCAAAGTGGGGTTATAAGGGTTCTAACGGTGTAATCGAAATCAAGCTGAAGCGCGGTAAGCGCGGTAAGACTGCCGTTACCTTCAACTACAAGTTCACCGGCACATGGCAGCCCGACGGCTACAAGATGCTGAACGGTGACGAGTACACCATGTACATGAAGGAGTCATACTACAACCCCACAAACACTTCCAAGAGTCTTCTGGAGTTGGACTACAACAACACCTACGGCAGTATCTTCCACAACTACAACAAGAATACCGACTGGGTGGACGCTATCAGCCGCTTCGGTAAGGAGCACCACTACTACCTGACCCTCTCCGGTGGTGGTGAAAAGGCTACATTCCGTATCGGTGCAGGTTACGACATGAACGACGGTACTACCATCAACCAGGACTTCAACCGTTTCAGCACTATGACCGCTCTGGACTACTGGGTCAGCGACCGCATCAAGTTCAGCTCAAACATCAACATGACCTTCACCACACGTCATAACAACACCGTTGCCAACTCTGCTAACAGCAAGGCCTACAAGGCTATGCCCAACATGAGCATCTATGCATACGACATCAATGGCAACCCCGTTTATGACCAATATGGCAATCCCCAGTACTTCAACATGTTGCCCCTGGCTGCAAACGCCGGTTACACTAACGGTATAGAGAACGACGGTTTCCACACCTCTTGGGAACTCCGTGATATGTTCCAGAACGGCAACCCCGTGGCTTATGCCAACCTGAGCGACAACAAGCAGAAGCAGTACAACCTGACTCCCCAGTTCAGCGTTGAGTACAAACTTCTCGGCAAGGAAAGCGACCAGTGGCGTCTGAACTACGTGGGCGACGTTCAGCTGAACATCTACAACACCAGCGAGGATGCATACAACCCCGCAGAACTCATCAACATGCCTTGGATCAATGGTGGTGATAACGGCGCTGACAACGGAAAATACAACAACAACCGTAACACCGTATATAACAGCGAGTACAAGTCATTGGAGTTCACTACCCGTCACGACCTGCGTTTCTACAGCGCATTCAAGAACACCAAGCACAGTCTGAGCGGTCTTGCACGTTTCGAGATGCACTCAGGTAATTCTACCAGCCAGAGCAAGAGCATCTGGAACGTACCCGACGGCGTTCAGGATCCCACTTCTCCCGGTATGCTGTACCAGGCCAATGCCAGCAACGGTTCATGGCGCGGTCAGAGCTTCTTCTTCCAGGCACACTACTCTTACGACGGTAAGTACAACCTCGATGCCAGTGTGCGTGTAGACGGTAGCACCAACTTCGGTGCTGGCAACAAGTACGGTACATTCCCCTACTTCGCAGCACGTTGGAACATCTCCGACGAGAAATGGATGAACTGGTCAGATAGTTGGTTGTCAATGTTGGCATTCCGTCCCTCATACGGTATCTATGGTAACAGCTCTATCGGTGCCAACAACCAGTACAACCGTTACGGCAACGGTGGCATGTACAACGGCCACACCGTAATTATCCCCGAGAACCTCTCTCTGCAGAGCATCCGTTGGGAGAAGAGTTCTATCTGGAACATGGGCTTCAACCTGGGTCTGTTTGACGACATGCTCACCGTTGACGCCGAAATCTACGGCAAGAGAACAAAGGACCTGCTCATCAGCGACATCCGCATTCCCTCTGCAAACGGATTTGCTACTCTGTCTAAGATGAACGGTGGCGTTATGTACAACAAGGGTTGGGAAGTCTACATCTCTTCAGGCAAGTTCGCCAAGGTTGGCAAGTTCAGCATGAAGGCACGTTTCAACATGTCTCAGAACTTCAACAACGTGGAAGAACTGAACAGCCTCTATCTTGAATCTGTGAACGGTGCCGAGAACTATCAGCCCAAGAACCTTGAATATAACCGCCGAGTACAGATAGGCAACGCTCTCGGTTCCATCTATGGTCTGAAGTACAAGGGCGTATACCGCTACGACTACGAGCACAACGGTTACACTCTGAACACCTGGAGCAAGTACGGTTACAACGAGACCATCATCGTTGACGGCGAGGAGCGCCGCGCCAAGGACTATGCCGAGTTCCTGCAGTACAAGCACACTGCCACCGGTAGAGACATCAAGGGTAACCCCATCAACACAGCAGCCGCAGCCGAGCGTCGTGGTGAGAACTTCACCTGCCCCGTGGCATACGACAAGAACGGCAACATGCTGACAGACGCAAAGGGCGAACCCCTGAAGATGTACTACGTTTACAACAACGACGGCGGCACACGCTACCAGTTCAACGGTGGTGACGCTATCTACGAAGACGTGAACAGCGACGGTCAGATTGACCGCTATGATATGGTCTACCTGGGCAACTCCAACCCCAAGTTCTACGGTGGTGGCGGTCTCACATTCTTCTATGACAAGATGAGCCTGAACATCGGTCTGAACTTCCGTGTAGGCAGCCAGGTTGTCAACCTCGCCCGTATGACCTACGAGAGCATGCGCGACAACAACAACCAGTCATACGCTACTACATGGCGCTGGAGAAAGAATGGTGATATCACCGAGATTCCCCGTGCCATCAACACATTCGGTACCGGTGCGTACAGTTACAACTCTCTGCCCAGCGACCGTTATGTTGAGGACGGTGACTACCTGCGCGTACAGTACATCCAGTTCCGCTACGACATGGATCCCAAGAAGTTCGATTGGCTGAAGAAGTGCGGCGTACGCACCCTTAACTTCTCTGCTTCTATCAACAACCTGTTCTGCTGGAGCAAGTACACCGGTGTTGACCCCGAGGTTAGCCCCAACGGTTTCAACCCCGCTATCGACTACGCTAAGGTTCCCCGCTCTAAGTCATTCACTTGCAGTATAAATCTCGGATTCTAATATCAACAGATAATGAAAACATATAAGAATATATTCAAAGCAACTTCCCTTCTGGCCGTGATGTCGCTGGCAATGACATCATGCAATGACTGGCTGACAGTTCATCCCCAGACACAGATTGTGGAAGAAAACTTCTGGGAAGACAAGAACGACCTGGAAGGTGTACGCTACGGCGTATACAAGAATATGGCCGATCAGGTGGAGAAGATGATCATTTGGGGTGATCTTCGTGCAACTGACGTGTACAATCTGACCGCCCAGAGAACAAGCGATCAGGGCAACCGCGACAACTTCCGCAATATCATCCAGGCCGACATAGATACCACATGGGCATACTATGACTGGAGTGGCATGTACCGCACCATCGGTTATTGCAACAAGGTGCTCCAGCATGGCGAAGAGGTATTGGAGAAGGACAAGCAGTTCACTGCCAGCGAATGGCGTCAGATGAAGGCAGAAATGGTGACAATGCGTGCACTGAGCTACTTCTATCTGGTACGTGCATTCAAGAGCATCCCCTACACCACAAAGGTGGTAAACAGCGACAGCGAGGTGGAATACTTCCCCCAGTTGCCCGCTCTGGATGTGATGGACAGCCTTATCAACGATGTTGAAAGTGTGGCAGGACAGGCCCGCAACCGCTTTGTCGATGTCAAGGAGACCAAGGGCATGATTACAAACACTGCCATCTATGCCCTCCTCAGCGACATGTACCTGTGGCGCGCAAGCATGCGTCAGGGCCGCTCTCTCGGCGACTCTACCATCACACAGGCTATGGTAATCGATGACTACCAGAAGTGCATCCTGAACAGCGAACTCTCCATCAGCAAACTGAAGGACCAGTTCGACGAGGAAAGAAAGGGTCTGGGTGCAAACCTTGGCAAGAGCGACTATGTAAGCTGGAGCAATGCACCTTCCTTCAACGGCAAGACCATCGACTTCATGTACACCAACGATGTAGATGAAGCCAACCGCGGCAACTTCGACCTGATTGCCCAGAAGAGAATCTTCAACCAGGGTAACAGTTACGAGAGTATCTTCGAACTGCAGTTCAACACCAGCGACAGCCGAAAGAACGATGCGGTGAACAGCATCTGGGGTGCCTTCAACAAATCCCATCTTGTAAGCACATTCCCCTACACTGGTGAAGAAGCAGATGGTGTATATGACACCCGCTACTGGTTCAGTGCCTGGAACAAATTGCTTGGCAACGACAATCCTGTCGACTTCTACTGCCTGAAGTGGGCAGACGCTCTGCCTTTAATTCAAGGTAACATCGGCCAAGCAGATGCCGACATCCAGGTTTCTTTTGAACAGGACGAGTACAAGAACTGGATTGTGTACCGTCTGAGCGATGTTCTGCTTATGAATGCTGAGGCACGTGCATGTCTGGGCGAATTGAAGGTTGACGCAAGCGAAAACAACAAGGTTTGCCAGCAAATTCTGCGTATGGTAAACAGACGCTGGTGGATTAACGTAGTGAGCGGTGGCGACTTCAACACCAACGTTAACGTCAACGACGCCAATGCAGATGCCTACTACAACTCTCCCAACAACCTGATGAACGTAATGAACACCCGCAAGCGTGAGTTCATCGGCGAAGGCAAGCGTTGGTTCGACCTCGTACGTTATGCAGAACGCATCAGCGAGAGCGACGAGAGCATCGAAGGCACAAAGGGCGATAATGGCATATTTGAGACCTTCATGGGTAATGTGGATGGTATAGACATGGTAAAGAACCGTTGTGAAAACCTCTGGGCTTTGTACAGTCCCATCTACTACATGGAGTGCAAGGCTTACCGTGCAAATGGTGCCAACATCAACCAGAATCCCATCTGGAACAAATCTAAGTATGACAGATAATAGAGGAGGATTATAAAATGAAAATCATATCAAAAATCAAGAGTTTCATACTTCTGCTCCCTATGGTGGCAGGAGTGGCCCTGACTCAGAGTTGTACGGAAGATATTGACACTTCATCAAGATACACATTCACCGGCAACACCGTCCTCAGTTATCTTGAGGACCATGCCGATGTGTACAGCGAATACCGCAGCCTGCTGGATACCGTGAAGGTCAGTGACTTCTCCAACTCAACCGTGAGTCAGCTTCTTTCAGCACGTGGTAACTACACTTGTTTTGCTCCCACCAACGAGGCTATCCACAACTACCTCGTACACCTGGTGGACAGCGGTATCATCAGCGATTCCACATGGAGTGCACCTGAGTTCCTGGAAGTGAACCCCGAAACAGGAAAGAAAGATTTGCTGTATCAGATCCAGTGCAACATCGTGTACAACAGTATCATTGATGCCGGCGACAACTCTGCCGCCTTCCAGACCAGCGACTTCAGCGAACGTGCTCCCAAGAACGAAGTACTCAGCCTTCCCAACATGAAGGAGCGCAAACTGCAGATAACCGAGGGTAATGGTACAAGATATGCAATCGAAGGTAGCAATATCGACGACAACAACTGCAACATCTACACCATCAACGGTTACATCCATCAGGTACACAAGGTTATCGACCCCAACGAACAGACCGTTACCGACATCTTCCAGAAGATGATTGAGGAACAGCAGTGGGGCTTCTACACCTATGCAGTTCTGCTTGAAGCCTGCGGCCTTTACGAGGAACTGGCACAGAAGGAAGACGAGGCTTACTACCAGATGCTGATGTCCGGCGAACTGGAGCAGCACCTCAGCGAGCCTCACCCCACCTACTCAGGTGCCGGTGACCCCGAAAGAGGTAAGGGCGCAAACGGTGGCAACAACTCTTATGGTTGGTACCCCAAGCGCAGAATGATTGGCTACACCCTGTTCCTGGAGAAGGACAGCTGGTGGGAACAGGCTCTCGGTCTGGAAGACAGCACTATCCACACCAAGCCCGCAGAAGAAGTTATCGCTTTGGTAGCCGAATATGTTAAGGAAAATAACTACCACATGCCCAATGCTTCTCACGACGACAACTACACTAGCATTGACAATGCACTGAACCAGTTCGTAACCTATCACGTCGTTCCCGGAAAGGTGGAAAACAACAAGTTGGTTATCCACTTCAACGAGTACGGCTATAGCCAGGACCTGAGGCAGCCCAAGTCTTGTGTCTACGACTTCTACATCACTGCAGGCGAGCGCAGACTTTTGAAGACATACAAGTCTCCAGGCAACAAGAACACTATTTACCTGAACCGTTTCCCCGTCATCAACAATGCAACCGACGGCGACTATACCGAGGTTAGTTGCGAGGACGAGAAGGCCGGTGTTGAAATTCTGGTAGACCAAATGCTCCGTCCCTACAATGCATTTGTCTACCCCATCAGCGATTGCATCTACTTCAACGAGCAGATGGCTGAAACCTTCGGTAAGGAGCGTATCCGAATCGACGTGGCTACTTTCTTCAAGGAGTTCATGACAAACGACATCCGTTCTAACGAGAATTCTACATGGCCATACCAGTGCGTCGGCATGCCCATTACCAGCAAGTACACATACTGCGAGGGTCTTGAAATTGGCGACGAGACACGTTTCCACTATCTGAGCGGACGAGTAGGTGGTGGCAGCTGGGCTAACTATCAGGGTGACGAGTTGAACGTGGTAGGTAACTATGAAATGACCATGAAACTGCCTCCCGTTCCCAAGGACGGTGTATATGAGCTGCGTCTGGGTCTGAGTACCAACAACCGCCGCGGTATGTGCCAGGTTTACTGGGGTACCAACAAGAATGCCCTGCCCGCAGTGGGTGTGCCTCTGGACATGCGTATGACAGGTACACAAACCCTGGTAATGTCAGGCCAGTCATTCCCCTCTATCGTAGGTTGGGAACCTGACGTTAAGGGCGATGACGATGTCAATGCCGAGGTGGACAAGAAGATGCGTAACAACGGATACATGAAGGGTCCCAAGTATGTCAACTACATGGGCGGTAACCAATTGCTGCGCGACCGTCAGGAAGCCCTCAGAAAAATCGTCATCAGATCTGAGATGAAGGCCAACGAGACCTACTACATCCAGTTCAAGAACGTATTGGACAACCTCGCCACTGAGTTCTTCATGGACTACATCGAATACTGTCCCAAGGAAGTTTATGACAACCCCCTGATACCTGAGGACATCTGGTAATAGAAGGGAGTGTCTACATAACTCATATAATATAACAAACAACCTAAACAATTCACTATTCATATTACATATATATGAAAAAAGGAATAAGCAAATATCTCGGAGCACTCGTAATGGGAACTGCCTTAATGGCAGTCCCCTCGTGCACCGACACTTGGAACGAGCATTACCAGACAGAGGATGCCTACACCGCTACGGAAAGCCTGTGGGAACTGCTGGAAGCACGTGAAGATCTGAGCAACTTCCGCTCAATCGTTGCTAAGGCAAAGTTCTATCGCGACGAGACCCATCCTGCCTACACCGTCAACGGCAAGGATACCGTGTACTACACCTTCAAGGATGTCCTCAATGCCAACTCTCCCGTTACCGTATGGGCTCCCACAAACGACGCCCTGACAGCCGAGGAATGGCAGAAGTTCGAGGAAATGGCAGAGAACGACGGTTACAACCTGCAGCAGCAGTTTGTGGGTAACCACATTGCCCTTTACCGCAAGACTATGACCAAGAGCGGCAAGGAGACCCTGCGTCTGATCAACAGTAAGTTCGCCGTTATCAACTACGATGAAGGCACACTGCAGAAGGCTCAGGTAGTGGAGAAGAACATCGGTGCACGCAATGGTCTGTTGCACGTTCTGGACAGTCAGAACGAGTTCCGCTTCAACCTGTACGAGTACATCAAGTTCAGCGGTGATGTTGAGACTTTCCGCAACTACCTTGTACAGCGCGATACCGTTTACTTCTTGGAGTCTGCAAGTATCGAAGGTCTGCCCGACGAGAACGGTAACCCCACCTATGTGGACAGCGTTTACTTCCAGGACAACATGTTGTTCAGCAACCGATTCTATAACCCCACAGGTGCCGATGCCGAGGATGCGTGGATGAACAGCATCAAGATGTTCTATGCACAAATCAACACCGAGGACTCTGCATTCGTAATGGTTGTTCCCACCGATCTGGCATGGCAAAATGCCACAGAGATGCTCAAGCCCCTGTACAACTACGTGAGCACCTATCCCAGAATGGACAAGGTGAACCTCACCGCCACAAAGGGCGAGACTATGGACATCTTCGGTGCAAGAAAGACTTTTGCCACCGGCAAGGGTTACGAAACAGTTGACTCACTGCAGGACGTAAACATCAATATGGACATCATCAGCCCATTGGTGTTCAACGTGAACCTCCAGCCCCAGGTAAACGGCCAGATATGGACAGCAGAGAAGTTCATGAACGGCGGTTACAAGGAATGTGAGTATCTGCTTACCACCGTTGGCGATACCATCCGCGATATCTACGAGATGCAGGATGGCGTGAAGACTCTGGTATGGAGCAAGAACAGCCTGTTCGAAGGCGAAGGCGTAAAGGAAACCAAGGAAATGAGTAACGGTTATGCCATCATTACCGACAAATGGAACTATGCCCGCGACTACTGGATGCCCAACATCGATTTCGATGCAAGCGTATTGACAATTTACGACAAGGCTACTTCAACACGTCCTTCAGAGTATGATATCAACAACACTACTGCAGCAGATTGGATTGACAAGTACGGACGTTGCAGCCAGCAGAGATACCTGCACGTAAATGCATCTTCTACAAGCACCAATCCTGAAGTTGCCTTCGGTCTGACAGGAAACAAGGATATGGCCAACGGCAGCAATGCAGGCGTAATGAGTGGCAAGTATGACATTCAGATTGTGATGGTTCCCCGCTGGTATGAAACCAGCTACGAAACTCCCGATACTGCCGGTGCCGCTCTGAAGAACAGAGTAGTCTGCACATTGTACTACTGGGATGAAAGCCTGATTGGCAAGTCTGACCTCAAGTACACAAAGCAGACTAAGCTTACAAGCGCTCCCGTTGAGTATAGCGGTGAGAAGGTTGACACTCTCACTGTATTTACAGACGTTGAGTTCCCCGTTTCATACAAGAACTTAAGCAAAGCCTACCCTGTCCTCCACATTAAGAGCGATTTGAAGAACGACGATGTAAACAAGAAAGGTTACTCACGCCCCTTCAACATTGACAGAATCATCCTTAAGAGCAAGCAGGCCGAGTAATATACAGATGTCAATTACATAAAGCAAAGAACAATGAAAAATACAATAAGTAAAAGCATAATGAGCAAAGCGCACCGCGTCGGTCTCTGTTTCATGGTACTTGCAGCGTTTGGCATCAGTACAGCCTACGCTCAGGAAGCCCAGGGCGACGAGACAGTAAAGGAACGCAGAGTTAAGAAAGCGCCCAAGCACGAAACACGTACCGTTAAGGGACGCGTCATCGACAGTGCCACAGGTGCCCCCATGGGTGGTGTACGTGTGCAGGCACTGGGTATGAACCGTTACTCTACTCTGACCAACGAGGATGGTACATACGAGGTGGAGATTCCCGTATTCATCAATACAGTATATGTATATGCCCCTGAATACAATCCCCTGCAGGTTGCCATCAACGAGAAGGGTACCGACATCGAACTGATGAGTTCTGCATTCGGTGCATTCTATGGCGAAGGTACACAGATTACCGCCAAGAATGGTGTCACTCTTGACCAGACCAGCAGTCTGAGCATTGAGACCGACATGATGAACAAGCTGGCCGGTGATATCAATATCGTCAAGAAGAACGGTCTGCCCGGTCAGGGTGCATACATGACCATCCGCGGTATCAACAGTATCAATGCCGACGCACAGCCCCTGGTTGTTCTGGACGGTAACATACTGGATATGCAGTACGACCGTACCGCCCAGCACGAGGGTTACTTCAACAACGTGCTTGCAGGTATTGATCCCGAGACCGTAGACAAGATTGAAGTTCTCAAGAACGGTACCGCCCTTTATGGTGCAAAGGGTGCCAATGGCGTTATCATCATTACCACAAAGCGTGGCAAGAGTCAGGCTACCAAGATCAACGCACGTATCTATGGCGGTGTTGAACTTATGCCCAAGAAGCTGAGTGTTCTGGACGGTCCTCAGTACACCACATATCTGGGTGACTTGGTATCTACCATCAAGGATATGGACCAGAACAAGCTGAACTCTTTCGTCTTCCTGGACCAGAGTCCCAGCAACTTCTACCGCAACATCTACAACAACAACACCGACTGGCAGGATGGCATGTACCGTACTGCTGCTACACAGAACTACAAGATCAGCGTAGAAGGTGGTGACGATGTGGGTATGTATGCACTGTCACTGGGCTACACAGATGCTCAGAGCACAATGAAGAACAACGACATGAGCCGTCTGAATCTTCGTTTCAACACTGACATCAAGATCGGCACCAAGCTTTCTACCGCTTTGGACATCTCCTACAACCAGACATCATACAACATCCTTGACAACGGTTGGAGTGTGAACTACGACAAGCAGAACATCGGTTCTGTTAACGTTCTGGGTCTTGTACAGGCTCCCTTCATCAGTCCCTACAGCTACTATGTGGATACTGATGCAAACGGCCATTCAAGCCTTAAGCTCTCCGGTGACTGGGCAGGTAAGTATGCTTCTACAGCATCAAGAAGCGAGTACGTGAAGAACCCCTTCATGTTCTCTCAGCACCTGAGCGAAGTGAACGAGGTTGCACGCAACCCCTACTGGATTCTGGAGAACGGTCATGGCAACAACAAGAACTTTGCCGAGATGACACAGATCAACATCAACGTTGCCCCCAAGTACCAGATCAACAATGACTGGGCTATCTCTGACCGTTTCAACTATACTCTGAACCGTAACAACGAGAAGTACTTCCTGCCCATCGCAGGTGCTACTCCCTACATGATCCAGGACCAGGGTAACATCACCTCTGTACTGAAGAGCCAGTTCACCAAGCAGACCAGTCTGAACAACGACCTGCGCATTGAGTACGGCCACCAGTGGGACGAACACACCTTTGGTGCATTCGCAGGCTGGCGTCTGAACTCCTATAACTACAGCTACTCATACCTGAACGGTTACAACAACGAGAACGACAAGCTGCCCAACATCACCAAGAACATGCAGTTCATCAACTCAAGCGGTGTTAACGACAGCTGGAAGGACATGACCTACTATCTGCAGGCCAACTACAACTATGCCAACCGCTACTTCGCAGAGTTCTCTGCAAGTGCACAGGCAAGCAGCCGTTTCGGTTCTCACACCAAGGACGGTTTCCGTCTGGCAGGTGTAAGCTGGGGCTTCTTCCCCTCACTGCAGTTGGGTTGGATCCTGACCAACGAAAAGTGGTTCAAGCCCACTCGTAACGTGAACTATCTGAAGGCTACCTTCGGTATAGAGAAGAACGGTAACGACAATCTGGACTACTATGCAGCACGTACCTACTGGGAGACTGCGCAGGTATTCGAGAACGTATTCGGCAAGTACCTCAGCAACATCGCCAACAGCGAACTGCAGTGGGAGACCGTACGCAAGATCAACGTTGGTGTTGAAGGTTCATTCCTGAACAACCGTCTGAACGGCCGCGTTGACCTGTACTGGAACAAGACCAGCGACATGCTCTCAATGCGCGACCTCTCTGACCAATACTACTACTCAGGTATCACCAACTTCTGGACCAACGAGGGTGAAATGACCAACAGCGGTGTTGAAGTCAAGTTGAACGGTGCCCTTATCAACTCCAAGGATTGGAAGTGGGAACTCGGTGCCACACTGGGCCACTACAGCAACGAGATTACCGCTCTGCCCGAGTCTAAGGACAACACCATCGAGCTGTACAAGCGCGATGCTGAGGGCAAGCAGTATGGCGAACCCGAAATCATCCACGGTTACACCTCAAGTGTATATGGCAAGAGCAACGTGCTGACTGCCGTAGGTTACAGCGCAGGTACATTCTATGGTTGGGAAGTAAACTACAACAACGAGAGCGGTACCGGTGTATATGCTTCTGAAGCAGAGGCCGGCCGTGCCACAAACGCATTCGGTGCTCCCAGCAAGCTCCGCTACTACACTGGCGTTGCAGGCAGCTACCGCGAGTTCGGTGCCGGCGACATGGCATTCGTGGACCAGAACGGTGACGGTTGGATTGACGAGAGCGATAAGGTTGCTCTGGGCAATGCCACACCCGACATCTATGGTAACATCTTCACCAACGTAACCTGGAAGAACCTCCGTCTGGACGTTATCTTCAAGTACAGCCTTGGCAACGACATCTACAACTACCAGCGTTCTCGTCTGGAATCAGGCAACACCACCTACAACCAGACCAGTGCTATGGCACGTCGTTGGGCATACGAAGGTCAGGTTACCGACATGCCTCGTGCATGCTTCACCAACAACCTGGGCTATGTAGAAAACGAACGCATGAGCAGTCGCTGGATTGAAGACGGCAGCTATCTGAAGATGAAGAACATCCGTCTTACCTACAATATCCCCTACCACAACAGCTGGTTGCAGGGTATCAAGGTATGGGGTGAAGCCAACGACGTATTCTGCATCACAAAGTACCTCGGCACCGATCCCGAGACCAGTGCACAGAACGGTACCCTGTATCAGGGCATCGATGCAGGTCGCATCCCCAGCGGTCGCAGTTTCAACTTAGGTGTCTCACTTAACCTGTAATAATAAATATGAAGAACAAATCAATTATAACCATTCTCAGCCTCTGTTTGGGGCTGAGCATGGCCACCACCTCTTGTGATGACATGCTGACTTCAGACAGCGATCGTCACTCTTACGAAGTAGCCGGTGATACCCTCTACTCTTACTGGGGTATCCTGAAGAGCCTTCAGAACATTGGCGAGCGCTATGTCATCCTGGGCGAATGCCGTGGTGACCTGATTGACGGTGGCGAGTTCACCACCGACAGTGTAAACGCCATCCTCAGCTTCGGTCTGAACGGCGACACAGAAAACATCAAGGATGGTGCAAACCGCTATCTGAAGGTGAGCGACTACTATCACGTAATCAACTCTTGTAACGCATATCTGGCCAAGGTGGACACACTCATGGAAAAGGCCGATGGTGAAAAGTACATGCTTCGCGAGTATGCTCAGGTTGAGGCCATCCGTGCATGGACCTACATGCAGCTGGTTGTCAACTATGGTGATGTTCCCTTCTACCTGGAGCCTATGCTGTCAACAGAGCAGATTTTGGGCTTTGACTCAAAGAACCCCGAAAACCGCGTTAACGCAAGCAACCTGTGGGAGAAGTTGGAGAACAAACTGATGCGTGCATATCAGATTGAAGAGCAGTGGGGTTATCCCCAGTATAACAATTATGGTTATACTACTACCGTTTGCCACTCTTCCAAGGCTATGTTCCCCGCATCTGTTGTGCTGGCAGACATCTATCTGATGGGTAACCAATATGAAAAGGCAGCAGCCTACTACTATGAGTTCCTCGACGGCAAGTATGGTGGTGCCCTGCCCATGAACTACTATTCTTATGGTTGGCTGCCTCAGGGCGAGAATACCCCCATGGTATTTAACACCGGTTACCCCTGGACCGAAACCGGTGCTGTTAGCAAGAATTCCGAGAGCATCACTGCCATACCTTCCAGCACTAACTCCTTGTGGGGTACCGTGCAGCGTGGCGTAAACGATCTCTATGGATTCGAGGCTACTATCCGCCAGAGCACAGGTAGCGACTCTGTTGCACGTGCAAGCATTACACTGAGTCAGAACTGGGAGCGTCAGTTGGGTCCCAGCGCAGGCTACGACACTCTGCGCCTTGCACAGAAGTTTGAATGCTATGTTGTTGCCGACCTTGCAAACATCGATGATGAAAGCAAGACTCAGCTTGTTGTTCTGGATTCTGTGGGCGATGCCCGTGGTATTGCAGATGTAGCAGGTTTTGGCTACATCTCCCGTTTCAACTCCGGTGACTACTACATTGACGATGTAAAGACCGAGCGCTATATCATGAAGCAGAATCCCAGAATTGTATACAGCACCGTTTTCCCCATGGTATACCGCAAGAGCATGGTATGGCTGCGCTATGCCGAGGCTCTGAACCGTGCAGGTTATCCCGGCTATGCATTTGCCATTCTGAAGAACGGTATGACAAGAAACTCTGAATGGTTGCCCAGCGACGAGAACGACTTTGCCGTGAAGACCGCACGCGTACATTATGAATATAATGGTACATATACCGATGCAGAGGGCAATCAGAAGGACACTATGCTGATTCTCCCTGCTAATTGGGAAGAAAACGATCTGTGCGTAATCACCGGTCCCGACTATGACCCTGTAGCATACAATAAAGAGTTGGGCGCATTGGTTGCCGCCATCATGGCTGAAGCACCAGAGCACTTTGACACCATCCCCGCAGAAGAACTGACCGCACACTTCACTGCCAACATCAAGTCAAAGACTATAGATCATGCCAACTTCCAGCCCTCTGCAACTGCAGTAGTTTGTGACTATATCAGCCGTAGCGAATGGGAAAAGGCAAAGGGTCTGATATGGTTGGACTTCAACAAGGGACAGTTTGATGGCATACAGGATGCAGGCGTCAACTACGTTGAGGACTTCCCCTTGCTTCAGAATACATACATGCAGCTGACACTGTATCCCAGTTCAATGCCCGTCAACGAATACGTTACTCGCGGTATTCACCAGAAGGGTTGTGGTCTGCTGAAGTACAACGAGAAGAGAAGTGTTTACAACTATGTTGACCAGATCAACCTGAAGTTGAAGGCTGCAGGCAAGCCCGCTCTGACAAAGGTCGAGATTTACGATCCTGCCAACCAGGCTGACGTTATCGAGGCTATCGAGGAACTCATCCTTGACGAGGCCGGTCTGGAACTGGCTTTCGAGGGTAACCGCTTCTTCGACTTGATGCGCGTTGCTAACCGCAAGGCTAATCCTGCCAAGTTCATGGCTGAGAAGATCAAGGCACGCGGCACCAGCACCGAGGCTTGGGTTAACGCTCTGGAGAGCGACATCAAGAACTGGTACCTGCCCCTCCCCGACTACAGCTACCGCAAGTAATAATACCGACATTCCATCCACAGGCTGACCAATCTCAGCCTATGGAGGAGACATAAACCAATCAGGCCGAAATCCTAAAACATGGATTTCGGCCTGATTACTTTATTATTAGTCACCATTGGGGTTCACTTGTCAAAAAGAAAGCGAAAACACAAAATGAATATCATTTTTACAAAATAAATGGCACAAGGGAACTTTTTCTTACAATCTGTTGCATGATTTAAAGAAATGTGTTACCTTTGCGCCGAAATTAAAATTAACACTAACTAAAAGTAAAGCGACTATGGACGCAATCAAGGTATTAGAAGATTTGAAGAGACGCTTTCCCAACGAACCCGAGTATCATCAGGCCGTTGAAGAGGTACTTGCCACCATCGAGGAAGAATATAACAAGCACCCCGAGTTTGACAAGGCTAACCTGATAGAACGTCTTTGCATTCCCGACAGAGTTTATCAGTTCCGTGTTACATGGATGGACGACAAGGGCCAGATCCAGACCAACATGGGCTACCGTGTTCAGCACAACAACGCTATAGGCCCCTACAAGGGCGGTATCCGTTTCCACAAGTCAGTGAACCTGGGTATCCTGAAGTTCCTGGCTTTCGAGCAGACCTTCAAGAACAGCCTCACCACACTGCCCATGGGCGGCGGCAAGGGCGGTTCCGACTTCAGCCCCCGCGGCAAGTCAAATGCCGAGGTTATGCGCTTCTGCCAGGCCTTCATGCTGGAGTTGACACGCCACATTGGTGCAGACGTTGACGTTCCTGCCGGCGACATCGGCGTGGGCGGTCGTGAGGTTGGCTACATGTTCGGCATGTACAAGAAGCTGACACACGAGTTTACCGGCACATTCACCGGCAAGGGCCGCGAGTTCGGCGGTTCTCTGGTTCGCCCCGAGGCAACAGGTTATGGCAACGTTTACTTCCTGCAGGAGATGCTCAAGACCAAGGGCGACAGCGTGGAAGGCAAGCGCGTGCTTATCTCCGGTGCCGGCAACGTGGCTCAGTACACCGCAGAGAAGGTGCTGCAGCTGGGCGGCAAGGTGATGACCATGTCCGACTCCGACGGCTACATCTATGATCCCGACGGCATCGACCGCGAGAAACTGGACTACATCATGGAGTTGAAGAACGTTTACCGTGGCCGCATCAAGGAATACGTTGACCGCTACCCCACCGCCAAGTATGTGGAGGGCGAGCGTCCCTGGGGCGAGAAGGCCGACATTGCACTGCCCTCTGCCACACAGAACGAACTGAACGAGGAGCAGGCAAAGACCCTGGTGGCAAACGGCGTGATTGCCGTGAGCGAAGGTGCCAACATGCCCTCTACTCCCGGTGCTATCCGCGTGTTCCAGGAGGCAAAGATCCTGTATGCTCCCGGTAAGGCAAGCAACGCAGGCGGTGTGTCAGTGAGCGGTCTGGAAATGTCCCAGAACTCCGGCCGTATCTCATGGTCAAGCGAAGAGGTGGACAACAAGTTGCACTGGATCATGGAGAACATCCACGAGAACTGCGTGAAGTACGGCACAGAGGCCGACGGCTACGTGAACTACGTGAAGGGTGCCAACGTGGCAGGCTTCATGAAGGTGGCCAAGGCCATGATGGCACAGGGCGTGGTGTAATATTATGGAGACTTAGGAGTCCATAACTCTGAACAGATATCAAGAAGACAAACCCCGGAAGCAAATTGTGACTTTCGGGGTTTAACATAATCTCATGACATGTACTAAATAAGTTGACACAACAAAAATGTCATGTCATACATAGACTGTAGCTCATTTGCCTTTTTAAGAAATTCCGTTATCATTTACAGAAGTACATGTTGTACATCTGCTCATTTGTACGTAACTTTGCAGATGATTTCAACAAAGATTTTGTAAAAGAAAGAAGAAATGACAGACAAGAGACTACTTACCATTCAGGATATTTCATGCGTAGGACAGTGTTCGCTCACCGTGGCCCTGCCCATCATTTCGGCATGCGGTGTGGAGTGCGCCATACTGCCCAGTTCCGTACTGTCCAACCACACGGCAGGTTTCAGCGGCTGGACCTTCCGCGACCTCACCGACGAGATGCCCAACATACTGGCACAGTGGAAGAAGGAAAGGGTTGACTTTGACGCCTTCTATACGGGTTACGTATCAAAGACTCAGATACCCCACATCCTGGACATCATGCAGGAGACCGCCCGTCCTGGCGCTCTGCGCATCGTGGACCCCGTGATGGGCGACGGCGGCAAACTATATCCCGGTTTCGACGACGACTTCCCACAGGAGATGCGCCGCTTGTGCAACGGTGCCGACGTAATCATGCCCAACCTCACCGAGGCTGCCCTCCTGCTTGGCGAGGAGTACCGCACCGAGTACGACCAGGCATATATCGAGCAGACTATCAAGCGTCTGCATGCCCTCGGAGCCAAGAACGTGGTACTGACGGGCGTCAGCCTTGAGCCCAACAAGTTGGGCGTGGCATGCTACGACGGCAATGAAATCCGTTACTACTTCACCGACCGTCTGGACGTTTCCATGCACGGCACCGGCGACTGCTATGCATCATCCTTTGCCGGGGCACTCCTGCGCGGACACAGCATCCTGGAATCCGCCTCCATTGCCGCCGACTTCGTGGTGGAGACCATCCGCCAGAGCATGGGCGACCCCTCACACTGGTATGGCGTGAAGTTCGAGAAGGCCCTGCCCTACCTCATCAGCAGGATGTAAGGGAAAAGAGACCCCCTCAATCCCCCTGCAGGGGGAAGAGTGAGCGGATGACTGCGTAGATTGATGAGCGCAGGCGAATAATAACGTTGAAAGTTTAACGCTTCACAATCCTTATTCTCTGCTCGCGGTAGTGGTAAGTTTTTGTTGCACCATCAACAACACAGTGTTGCCATATCAACAGAACAGTGTTGATACGGCAACAAAAATTTACGAACAGTAGCGACAAACCTGCATGTCCAGTGCAACACACTACACTCAATACGGCGGCACGATTTCTTAATCACGACAACAGAATCTATTCCCCACATTACCACAAAAAGGCAATCCGCAGACACTCGCCATTGGAGCGCTGCGGATTGTTTGTATCAGTATGTACCTGGCAAATGATTACCTAACCAGCACCACCTTGCAGGAACATGAAAGGTAACATGTTCCATATGTAAACCATTAAGGACTCTAAGGTCCTTAAAGTCCTTAAAGTCGTTCATTCGCTCACCTCTTCACTATCCTTATCCTCTTCAGCACGACCTCCTTCAACGGGTGCTCCTGGGCATCGACGGGCACCTTGTTGATGGACTCCACCACGCCCATGCCGTCCACCACTTCGCCGAAGATGGTGTAGTCGCCATCGAGCAGAGGGTATCCGCCCCTGGTGGTGTAGACCTTCTTCTGGTATGCCGAGAGCGAGGGCAACTTGAAACCGGGTTCCGTGTCGCGACGGCCTTGCCAGAGTTCGGCAAGGCTTCCCAGGTCGTACTTCCTGCCCGAAACGATGTAGAAATGCGTACCGCTGCTCACTCTGTCGGGATTGACATCGTCGGCCTGACGGCACATTGCCAGGGCACCTGCCTTGTGGAAGTGGCGTGGGAACTTTATCTCGGCAGGCAAGGTGTGGCGGTATTTGGAAGCGTCCACCGTGGGAGCGGCACCACCTGCCTTCTGGGTGGGTTCGCCCGTCTGTATGGTGGCGCCAGGCACTATGCGGTTCCAGATAAGGTCCTCGTAGACACCGGCCTCTATCATGCGGATGAAGTTGTCGCGATGGATGGGAGTGTCATCATACAGGCGTGCGGTGATATTGCCACGCGAGGTCTCGATGATGACCTCCGTACGGCCGATGGCATCACGTTTGGAGTCGGAGCAGGAACTCACAAGGAGAGCCACAAGGGCGAGGGCAAGGGAGAGGATTTGCTTTTTCATATCGGGAAGCGGAAAAGAGAATATTACAACAGGAACTTCAACAGGAAGAAGGCCGCCAGGATGTAGGCCATGGTCAGGAAAGTGGTGATGCCGGCGATAATCTCCGTGCGAACATTGTGTCGCTTAGGGTCGAACTCAAATAGTTTTTCTAACATAGTATTAAAATATTTTACGAACGGAAAGGTGAAAACGGAAAACGGAAAACTATGCGGACGCTGCACGCAGCGTCCCTACTTCCCTGTCATCGTTAAACGCTAATCGCTCATCCGTTCAGCGTTAACTCCTCCCCCTAGAGGGGGACCGAGGGGGTCTTTTACTCATGATAATACACTCTCTTCACACGGGAGGACACGGAGGTGAGTATCTCATAAGGTATGGTGTCCACCTTGGCGGCAAGGATGCTGGGCGAGAGTTCCGCACCGAAAAGGATTACCTGGTCGCCCTCCTGCGCCTCGGGGATGTCCGTTACGTCTATCATGCAGACGTCCATGCAGATGTTGCCCACATAGGGGGCCTTCTGCCCGTGCACCAGGCAATAGGCACGGCCACGGCCGAAGAGGCGGTCCCATCCGTCGGCATACCCTATGGGGATGGCGGCTATGCGCGAATCCCTTGCCAGTTCCCCACGACGGCTGTAGCCCACGGTTTCGCTGGCGGGAACGTCGTGTATCTGCAGGATGGTGGTCTTCAGCGTGGAGACATTGGAGAGGAGGGCATTGTTGCGGGAATTGATGCCATAAAGTCCGAGTCCCAGGCGCACCATGTCCATCTGCCTTTCGGGGAAATGCTCTATGCCGGCACTGTTGCACATGTGCCTGAGAATATGATGCGGAAAGGCATCCTGCAGGGCATCGGCACCGAGGAGATAACGGCGGTACTGCTCGGCGGAGAAGGAATCGAAGCCGTCCTCGTCGCTTCCCACAAAGTGGGAGAAGACAGAACGCGGTATGAGTGCCGTCTGAGAGCGCAGGCGGCGGATAAGAGCAGGCATGTCCTTCTCGGGGTCGAAACCCAGGCGGTGCATGCCGGTGTCCAGTTTTATGTGTATGGGCATGGCGGTTATTCCGGCACGCTCGGCAGCATGGATGAGGGCGTCCAGCAGGCGGAAACTATACACCTCGGGTTCCAGGTTGTACTCGAAGAGGGTGTTGAAACTGGTCATCTCTGGATTCATCACCATGATGTTCTTCGTTATGCCGTTAGCACGGAGCAAGGCTCCCTCGTCGGCAACGGCAACGGCCAGATAGCCCACCTGTTCCTGACTCTGCAGGGTCTTTGCCACCTCCACGGCACCGGCGCCGTAGGCATCGGCCTTGACCATACAGATGACGCGAGTCTGGGGATTGAGGAAGGAGCGGTAATAGTTGAGGTTCTCCACCACGGCCCCGAGGTTCACCTCCAGGATGGTTTCGTGCACCTTCTGTTCGAGCGCTTCGGTGATGGCATCGAAGTGGAAGGAGCGTGCCCCCTTGATGAGCACCAGGCTGTCGCGCAGGTTGCGGAACTCCTGGCTCTGCATGAACTCCTCGGTGGTAGAGAAGAAGGAGCACCGTGCATCCAGACGGGCGAAGCACGAGGCACAAGCCTGTATCTCCGCACCTATGGCCATGAGGCGTTCAAGTCCACGCTTCTCCACCAGACGGGCAACGTGCGAATAGAGTTCGTGCGAAGGCGTACCGCTCTGCAATATGTCGCTGAGTATGAGCACACGCTGGCGCTCTGCCCTGTCGGGACGGCGGTTCATGAAGTCCAGGGCAATGTCCAGGCTGCTGAGGTCGCTGTTGTAGGTGTCGTTGATGAGCGTGCATCCGTGCCTGCCCTGCTTTACCTCCAGACGCATGGCCACGGGTTCAAGCCTTTGCAGACGCTCCTGGATGACCTCCTCGCCCATGCCAAGATGACGGCATACACGAGCACAGAGATTGCGGTCGCGCTCCAGTGCGTCGGCCTCGTCCCCAGCCTCGAACACCACGGGGCAGTCCTTGAACAGAAGCATCTTTTCCTGCCGTTTCTGCTCCATGCTCTGGAAGTTCTCCTGATGGGCAGGCCCCAAACCCGTGAACACGCCTATGGTGGGCTGGATGATGCGCTGCAACGCCGCCATCTCGCCAGGGCGGCTGATGCCTGCCTCGAAGATGCCTATCTGCGAGTTGGAGTTGAGTCCCCACACGCTCAGGGGCACGCCTATCTGCGAATTGTAACTGCGTGGCGAACGGGTCACGGCCATATCGGGCGAGAGCATCTGGTAGAGCCACTCCTTAATCACGGTCTTTCCGTTGCTGCCCGTAATGCCTATGACAGGGATATCGTAGGACTCGCGGTGCCTCTCGGCCAGACGCTGGAGTGCGGTAAGGGTGTCCTGCACAAGCAGTTGCACCGCATCAGGCAGGCCCTCCTGAACTGAGTTTACCACGAAGGCACGCACACCGCGTTCGTAGAGGTCGCGGACATAACGGTGTCCGTCGCCACGGTCGGTGCGGATGGCGAAGAACAGGGTACTCTCCGGAAAACAAAGGCTGCGGCTGTCCGTCAGGAGCCATTCCACATCCACGCAGGCTTCTCCGCAAACCTGTGCGCCTATCATTGAGGCAATGGTATCTATTCGCATAATCTGTTCCAAATAATGTCCACGGCCTCCGGCGAGGGGTGAAGTCCGTCGGGGGCATAGTATCTGTAGTCTCTCAGTTCGTCCATCATTATCTCGTAGGACGGGAAATAGTCCACCCTTCCGGGATACCTGCGCACCATCTCGTCGATGGCAAGGAGCAGTGTGGCCTTGCTCAACTGGGAGCGGTGCCAACCGTACTTGCGGTAGCGGTAGGGGCTCAGGGTGAAGGTAATCCGTATGTCGGGGTTCTTCGTGAAAAGGGCCTGCAAGGTCTCTTCCAGCACCTCGCACGTCTGCTGCAACGACAGACTATCCTCACGGAAAAGTCGGTCTGCCTGGCGCTGGCAGTTGCTCACCGCCATGCCGTTCTCCACCAGCCTGTAGCACACGTTGGTGCCGAGGGTCAGAAACAGGCGGCCGGCATGGCACAGGGCATCGCCCAAGGCACGGAAAGGCTCCTGCACCAAGGCACGGGCCTCATCCTCCGAGTCGGCACGAAAACGGGTATTCGCCCACCAGCAACGCCATTCCTGCATGGCCCGGTCATGAAACATGGGCAAGGACTCCGCACCTCCGCAAAGGGCATGGCACACCGTGTTGCGTATGCTCTCTGGATTGAACAGAGTGCCCACAGGGTTGCAAAGGGCATGGTATCCCTCTGCCTCCATACGCTCTCCCATATATTGGGAGAAGCACGACCCTAAAAGAACATATTTCTGTGTTTTGTCAAGCATGCACCAGCACCTCCTTTAATGCGGTTTACGATACAAAGGTACAAAAATAAGGATAACTATGTCCAAGGATTGCGTATTTTTTTATATCTTTGCTCTGCAATAGTACATTCGCAAATTATGGACATAAACGAGCAGAGCCTGCTTTCTAAGATAAACTTTCCCTCGGACCTGAGGAAACTGCCTTTGGAGGAGTTGCCCCGCCTGTGCCAGGAACTGCGTGAATTTCTCATTAACGAACTGAGCCGCAACCCCGGACACTTTGCCAGCAGTCTGGGAGTGGTGGAACTGACCGTTGCCCTGCACTATGTGTTCGACACACCCGAGGACCGCATCGTCTGGGACGTGGGACACCAGGCCTACGGACACAAGATACTGACCGGGCGCAAGGACGCCTTCCACACCAACCGCCACCTTGGAGGCATCAAACCCTTCCCCTCACCCCAGGAGAGCGAATACGATACCACCACCTGCGGACATGCCTCGGTGAGCATATCGGCAGCCCTGGGTATGGCCGTAGCGGCCAAGAAGCAGGGTTCCGACCGTCATGTCATAGCCGTCATAGGCGATGGCGCCATGAGCGGAGGTCTGGCCTTTGAGGGACTGAACAATGCCGGCACCACGCCCAACAACATGCTCATCATCCTGAACGACAACAACATGAGCATAGACCGTGCCGTGGGAGGCATGAACTCCTACCTGCACCACCTGCACACGAGCGGCACATACAACCGCTTCCGCAACCGTGCGGCACACAAACTGGCCGACTGGGGATGGCTTACGGAAAAGGGCAAGAAACGCATCATCCGACTGAACAACTCCATAAAGTCCTTCATACACAACCAGCACAACATGTTCGAGGGCATAGACATCCGCTACTTCGGCCCTCAGGACGGACACGACGTCATATCCCTGGTGCAGACCTTGCGCAGCATAAAGGAAATGAGCGGCCCCCGACTCCTGCACATACACACGGAGAAAGGGCACGGCTACCAGCCTGCTGTGGAGGACCCCACCACCTTCCATGCACCCGGCAGGTTCGACCCCGAAACGGGAGAGCGCATCTGCAACAATGCCAAACCCGACATGCCTCCACGCTATCAGGACGTGTTCGGAGAAACCCTGCTGGAGATGGCACGCCGGAACGACCGCATCGTAGGCGTAACTCCTGCCATGCCCACTGGCTGCTCCATGAACATAATGATGAAGGAGATGCCCGACCGCTGCTTCGACGTGGGCATTGCCGAGGGACATGCCGTAACCTTCTCTGCCGGCATGGCAAAGGACGGACTAATTCCCGTGTGCAACATATACTCCAGTTTCGCACAACGTGCCTACGACAATATCATCCACGACGTGGCCATCAGCCGTCTGCACGTTGTCCTCTGCCTGGACCGTGCGGGCATAGTCGGCGAGGACGGTCCCACCCACCATGGTGTCTTCGACTTGCCAAGCCTGCGCACCGTACCCAACCTGACCATAGCATCGCCCATGAACGAACCGGAATTGCGCCGGCTCATGTACACGGCCGCCGAGTGTCAGGACGGTCCCTTTGTAATAAGGTATCCGCGTGGCAACGGAGTAACTCCACAATGGCATTGCCCACTGGAGGCCGTGGAGATTGGCAAGGGACGCCTGATAAGCGAGGGAAAGGCATCTGCCAATGCCAGGCCGGACACAGCCGTGCTGAGTCTCGGCCCCATCGGAAACACTGTGCAGGAGGCCATAGCCCGGATTTCAGACAGCGGAAAGGACACTCCCCTGCCTGCACATTACGACATGCGCTTCCTCAAACCCCTGGACACAGGCATCATGGAGGAGGTTGCCAGGAAATACGACCACATTATCACCGTGGAGGACGGGGCGCTGAACGGCGGCTTCGGTTCTGCCGTGCTGGAATGGCTGGCAGACAACGGCTACGCCAAACGTGTCACACGTCTGGGCATACCCGACAGATTCATCGAGCATGGCAAACCTGCCGAACTCTACAACATCGTAGGACTGGACGCAGAGGGCATTGCCAAAGCAATACAGGAACGGAAAACGGAAAAATGAGAAATGAGAAATGAGAAATGAGAACTCGGAGTATTCAGAGTACTCGGAGTACTCGGACTTCCCCGCTCACCGCTCCCCTCTCACCGCTCACCGCCCATCCCCTCACCGTTAAAACCAACCACACATGAAGATAATCATAGCAGGTGCAGGTGCCGTGGGTACACACCTTGCGGAACTTCTCTCGCAGGAGAACCACGACATAATCCTCATGGACGAGGATTCAAGCAAGACGGAAGATCTGGCCGCAGGAAACTACGACCTTCTAATCATGAACGCATCGCCCACAAGCATAAGCGGACTTAAAGAGGCCGGAGTGGCACACACCGACCTGTTCATTGCCGTAACGCCCGAGGAGACCAAGAACATAACCTGTTGCATGCTGGCCCACACTCTGGGTGCCAAGAAGACCGTGGCGCGTGTGGACAACAGCGAATACACCACAGAGCATTACCGCGAAGTCTTCAAGCAAATGGGCATAGACTCGCTCGTCTATCCCGAGGAACTGGCTGCCACGGAAATCATTGACGGCCTGAAACGCTCTTGGGTGCGCCAGTATTGGGAAGTTCATGGCGGCGCCCTGTGCCTCATGGGCATAAAACTGAGGCAGGAGGCCAATGAACTCTTCAACAAGCCTCTGAAGGACCTGTGCGGCTCCACTTCGCCCTTCCACATTGTAGCCATAAAGCGCGACGAGGCCACCATCATCCCCAACGGTAACACGGAGATGTACCAGGGGGACATTGCCTACTTCATGACCACACGCAAGCACATCCCGCTAATCCGCAAGATTGTGGGAAAGGAAAACTATGCCGACGTGCGCAAGGCCATGATTATGGGCGGCGGCGACATCACCGTCCACGTGGCACATGCCAAGCCCGACAACATCAGCCTGAAGATCATCGAACAGGACGAGGACCGTTGCCAGCAACTTCTGGAGCAACTGGACGACAGCGACACAATGATAATCCACGGAGATGCCAGAGACACCGACCTGCTCATAGACGAGGGCATACGCGATGTACAGGGGTTTGCCGCCCTCACCAGAAATACTGAAAACAACATCCTTGCCTGCCTGGCCGCCAAACGACTCGGGGTAAGGAAAACCGTGGCTCAGGTGGAAAACATGGACTACGTTGCAATGGCAGGCAAACTGGACATAGGCACCATCGTCAACAAGAAAACCATAGCGGCAAGCCACATCTACCGTATGCTACTGGACACCGACGTGGCCAACATACGCCGACTGACCATCGCAGATGCCGACATTGCCGAGTTCATCGCCGCAGAAGGAAGTCCCATAACCCGCAAGCCCATACGCGAGTTCCGCCTCCCCTCTGGCATCACCCTCGGAGGTCTGGTACGGGACAATGTTGGTATGAGCATCGGCGGCAACACACAAATACAACCAGGCGACTGCGTGGTGGTATTCAGCAAATCAGGTCTGATACGCCAAATAGACAATTACTTCGCACCTCCATCCTCAACAATAGAACGGATTGTTTCTGCATTGGGAGGGTAAAATTTAAAGGAAAGGTGAAAAGTGAGAATTGAGCGTCTTTAAGGACTTTAAGGACTTTAGAGACTTTAAGGACTTTAAGGACCTTAATGCCCTTAAGGACCCTAAGGGAATTCATCTTTCTGCTTTCTGTTCCCCGTTTTCCGTTCCTGCTTTAACCTCCACCAACAACTGTCCTATGTCCCGGCGGAGCCATTGGTAGGGTTGGGACTGGCGGTAGGACATGCTCTTCTTCAAGGCATCTTCTATGGAAAGGCTGCTGTTGCGGTAGCCGGAGAGTTCGTTCTGGCGCTGGATTTCGTGCATGGCAAGGGCGTTGATGTCCCTTTCCCTCTCACGCCGCAACATATGGCAGATGGGATTGAGCAAGGGCAATACCACACCATCCTTCAGGCCGTGGCCCTGTATATATAAATAGGTATGTTCGGGAAGAAGGCCCATGCCAAGGAGTTCGTCCTTTAAGGGGGCATAGGTTTTCTTGCCCTCGGGAAAATGCTGGTGCAACCAGTTTATCTTCTTGTTAACACGTCGGCGCACATATTCCAGCGTGTCCTCGGGATTGCGGATATTGGCCTCGTGGTAAGTGACGGTGTCCATGAAGTGCATGATGCCGAACTCGTTGTCACGGCCTCTGCGGTACACCCAGATGTTCCAGACGAACAGAGGCCACACTATCTTGCTGTACTCTTCCATGTATGCTTCCAGATTGAGCACCTCGCGGTCGTTCAACGTGGCTCGGGTGCATGCACGGTGCAGTCCCTCGGCATAGCAATGGTAGTTCTCTATGGCATAGACATAGGTATGAAGCACGTACTTGTTGTTGCACAATTCCTTGCTCAACGGGGTTTTGCCTTGCAAGAGCCAGTCGTAGTCGGCGTCCACACAGGCAATCATATACGGACCGAGATTGTTCATCAGCGCCGTCTTCTTGCCTTTGCCCAGGGTGGTGCGAGAAGGCAGCATAACCTCGAAACGAACCTTCTCCGTCTCGTATTCGTCCAGCACATCGCGCCAGAAAGTTATGTCGTCATAACTTTCCACATAGGCTACAATGCGAACTTGGGACTTGTTTGGCTTAAGTCTGTTTGCCGCAGCAATGTATTCCGACGTTATGTTGCATACTAACCTTCTACCCATCCTTGCAAATAAAATAGAGAAACGGTGCTGGCGTTGGTCTTCAGTCCTGCAAT
This sequence comes from Bacteroidaceae bacterium, assembly GCA_045594385.1. Taxonomy (GTDB): domain Bacteria; phylum Bacteroidota; class Bacteroidia; order Bacteroidales; family Bacteroidaceae; genus Physcousia. The sequence continues at coordinate 26,118 of JAZNYM010000018.1, read as the reverse complement.
AAACTATTCTACTCCTCTGGCTTGACGTCAGCGTTCACTATGTCCTCCACGTCCGTAACGCAATCAATCCATCCGTCCATTATCACTGCCGGCGAGTGTGTGGTGAGGATTATCTGTGCATTGGGGTTGAGGTCGCGTATCAGTCCTATCAGCCTCTGTTGCCACTCCACATGCAGGGATATCTCAGGTTCGTCCATGAATAGGGTGTAGGGTTGCTTATCCTGCACCAATACGGTGAGCAGGATTATCAGCATCTGCTTCTCGCCACTGCTCAACTGGTACGGAGTCAGATGCTCGCCGTGCTGCACGAGGATTATCTCGTTGCTGGTGCGCAGGGACGTCTTGCCGGTGTCGGCAAAGAGGGAGTCCACCAGGTCGTAGAAATGTTCTTTTTCTCCAGCTATCTCCTGAGCCATCCGTTGTGCATCGGGTACCTGTTCGGTGAAAAGGCGTACCATGCGGTTGGACATGTTCACCTGATAGTCCAAGAAACGGCGTTGCAACTGGTAGAGTTGGAAGTCCAGTTCGCTATGCAGGCTTATGTCCGCCACCTTGGACAGGATGTCCTGGGAAATGAGCGGACGGTCGAAGGAACGAATCACGTCGAACCTCACCTGTTCTGCATCCTCCGGTTCGTATGTCAGCGTCACTCCTTCTGTGGCCTTGGCCAGACGGTCAATGTTCAGCAGGTACTTCACCACCCTGTTCAGGATGGTGCTCTTTCCCACTCCGTTCACGCCACTGAGTATGTTTACGTCAGGGCGCAGGTCCCACACCACATGATGCAGTCCCGACCAGAGAGAATCTATTTCTATGCGACTGATGTATGCCATAAACTATTAATTAAGGTGAAAACGGAAAACGGAAAACGGAAAACTGATTTGCTCTGATGTTTGGACTTCGTTTTCCGTTTTCCGTTTTCACCTTTCCGTTTTAATATATCGTTGTGCTGTCGCAAGGATACGTCTGCGAGTGAACGCTGAAGTAGCCCAGGGCCTTCTCCACCTTTGTTTCGGTCAGGGGGATATAGCACATGCGTGCGCTGTTGCGTCCTATGTACTTGCGTATCTTCTGTGGGATGTGGTCCCAATACTCCTTCAGAGTGTTGTCGGTAACCACGGTCTCGCCCTTGAAGGCAACAATTACGGGCAGGTGGTAGCGGTTCACGGCACGGCTAATCTGCCAGTTCAGCCACACGTTGTCTGCATCGGTATCCTTGGTAACCACCAGCATCAGGTTGTCGGCTTTCTCCATCCGTGCAAAGAAGTCGCTCTTCACGGTGGTTTCCACCAAATCATCGTGAGTGGCGATGAAGTTGATGTAGTCTGTATTCAGGAAATTGAAGCGATTGGGGAAACGTCTTTGCCAGTCTCCCAGCAGGTTCAGCGTGTGAAGGTTCTCCTTCTTGCTGTCACGCACGGCATCCACATTGAATGCCAGATATGTCTTGTGGTTGTTCATACGTCTTGATTTTTAAGGTTTCTCGCATACAAATATACACTTTTTCCCACTCAATCCCTACGCATACATCTTTTTTTTGATAAATTTGCATCGTGATACAGGATTTGACAAGGCAAAAGGACCTGCTGCTACAGGAATACGAGTTCGAGAAGGAGCAATTCCAGCGGCAGACACAGAACATGGGCGTGCAGAAGAAAGTGCGCCGTGGCATGTGCTGGTTCCCCCTGTCTGTAGGGCGCTCCTACTACAACAGCCTCGACCAGTTGGTGGTGGAGGTCAGCCGTAGCACCGACACCGATGTGGAACACCAGTTCGAACCCGGCAAACCGGTGTGCTTCTTCCGCGAGGATGCCAGCGGCATGCTCACCTACATGAAGTTCACGGCACAGGTCAGTTTCGTGGAGGAGAACAGAATGGTCGTTTCCCTGCCTTCCCCGCAAGCCCTGTCGCAGATTGCCGACGCCGACAGGTTGGGCATCCAACTCTATCTCGACGAGTACACATACCGCCTGATGTTCCAGGCTTTGGACGCCGTTATTTCAGCCAAAGGCAACCGCCTGGCACAGTTGCGCGACATCTGCCACACCACTGCCCCGGCATCGGAATTCTCCTTTGCCCCCGTGCGCTTCCCGTGGCTCAACCCCTCTCAGGAAAAGGCTGCCGACATGGTGCTCCGTGCCAAGGACGTGGCCGTCGTACATGGTCCGCCGGGGACAGGAAAAACCACCACACTCGTGGAGGCCATCTACGAAACCTTGCACCGCGAAGTGCAGGTGCTCGTTTGTGCACAGAGCAATATGGCGGTGGACTGGATAAGCGAGAAACTCGCCGAACGTGGCGTGAATATCCTGCGCATTGGCAATCCCACACGCGTTACGGACCGCATGCTCCAGGACACCTACGAGCGGCGTTTCGAACGCCATCCCCTCTACGACCAACTTTGGGGCATACGTCGCAACATACGCCAACTCTACGATAGCCGCGAGGGCAACCGCGAGAACCGCCACCAGAAGATAGCCCGACTGAAGGAACGTGCCACGGAACTGGAATACACCATCAACGAGAGTCTCTTCGCCGATGCACGCGTCATAGCATGCACACTTACGGGAAGTGCGCACCATCTCCTTACGGGACGTCGTTTCGGCACACTCTTCATAGACGAGGCGGCACAGGCCCTGGAGGCATCATGCTGGATAGCCATACAGAAGGCCGACCGTGTCATCCTGGCCGGCGACCATCGCCAACTGCCACCTACCGTCAAATCTCCTGCCGCCCTGTCTGGAGGTCTGGACAAGACACTGATGCAGACCATCTGCGAGAACAAGCCCCGTTGCGTGTCCATGCTCACCGTACAATACCGCATGGCGGACGACATCATGCAGTTCCCCAACCAAGAGTTCTACGACGGCCTCTTGCAAAGCGACCCCGGCGTAAAGTATCGCGGCATACTGGATTGGGACACTGCCGTGGAATGGGTGGAGGCAGGTGGAGAAGAAAGACCCTCCCCCAACCCCTCCACAAGGGAGGGGAGCAGTGACTTCCAGCAAATGAATACACAAAACATCTCACTCCCCTCCCTTGTGGAGAGGCCAGAGGAGGGTCCCCCTTTCCGTTTTCCGTTCGAAGAAGGCGAGACCCTCGCCCCCGACGGTCTCAGCCGCATAAATCCGGCCGAGGCAAGACTGGCCCTGCAGACCCTACACGACTACATAGAGCGCATCGGCAAGGACCGCATCCTGTACGAGCGTCTGGACATCGGCATCATCTCCCCCTACAAGGGCCAGGTGCATCTGCTTCGCAAGATGCTCCGCAAGGACTCCTACTGGAAACCCTTCCGTCACCTTATCTCCATAAACACCGTGGACGGGTTCCAGGGACAGGAGCGCGACATCATCCTCATCTCCATGGTGCGACAGAACGAACAGGGGCAGGTGGGTTTTCTCGCCGACCTACGCCGCATGAACGTGGCCATCACCCGTGCACGCATGAAACTCATCATAATAGGCCACTCCCCCACCCTGTGCCACCACCCCTTCTACCGAAGGCTGAAACAATACATTGACAACCTTTGGGAGTAACAAATAAACGGAAAACGGAACTGACGCAGGAAGCGAGAGCAGAAGCAAAATTTATTTTGATTATGCCGAGCGGAAGCAGATTCGACGAACCAAAGGTCGACGTTAAGTCAAGTCAAATCGGAAAACTCGGAGTATTCAGAGTACTCGGACTTCCCCTAAACCAACCTCTCCTCCCCCTACAGGGGGATTGAGGGGGTCCTAAACCAATAACCATACAACCTATGAACTTCAAAGACCTATGCCAGGCACGCTACAGTTGCCGCAAGTACCAGAATCGTCCCATCGAACAGGAAAAGATGGACTACATCCGCGAGTGCGTACGCCTTGCGCCCTCTGCCGTCAACCGCCAGCCATGGCGCTTCATCTTCGTTGACGAAAGCCAACCCGAACTCTTTGCCCGAGTGAAGGAGACATACCACCGCGACTGGATAAACGACGTCCCTGCCATCATCCTCTGCATGAAGGCTGAAAGCGAATGTTGGACACGCCGCTACGACAACAAACCTCATGCCGACATCGACCTTGCCATTGCCATAGAGCACCTCTGCCTCGCCGCCACCGAGCAGGGACTGGCCACTTGTTGGGTGTGCAACTTCGACATAAACCAGTTTCACGACATCGTTCCCATGACCGAAGGCCTGGAGCCCGTAGCCCTCATCCCCATCGGCTATCCTGCCGACGAACTGGCGCCCAAGGTGCGCAAGGCTATGGAAGAGGTGTGGCAGTAGGAGCACACAACCCTGATAAGATTACACCTTATATATAACATACAGGAGAGAACCGACAATGGATTCGGTTCTCTCCTGTATGCCTTTCAAGCCAATGCTGTCACTATAGTTATAAGTAATGGCCTTTATATTTGAACAGATGTTTTGACGCCTTGAGAGCACAAAGGGGAGTGGGCTATCTATCCAATCACCTGCAGGAAGGCATCGTAGTTCTGTTCTATGCGTGCCAACTGGTAGGGCTCGAGGGAGAGGGAAAAGGTGCCACGGACTTCTTCCAAACCGAAGGAAAGACGCAGAATGCTGGCCATGTTGAAACTTTGTCCGTCGCCCCGCTTCATGAGGAAATGACAGGTGCGGATGAGCAGAGGTTTGTCATGCTCTACATAACGGAGGGCTTTCAACAGGAGGAAGTAGCATGGTTTGCTCTGCACCTGCAGGAGGAATGGTATCCATAAGGAACTTTCCTTCAGACCGCATTGGAGCAGCAGGCGTTCTGCATCCGAGGGGGAAGCGAATAGTGGCAACAATGCCAGAAGGATCTTCTTGCGGTCGGTGTCGGTAAGTTCCCGGCAAAGGGAGGGGAAGACACCCGTCCATAATCCCACTTCCTCCAAAACTTCGGACGTGGGATGCACTCCCTTGGGGCATAGCCTTGCCACAAGTGCCTTTAGCAGAGTGCCGAGATAGGCTTTCCTGTCACTGAGGAGCAAGGCACGGAATACCTGCCAAAAGACGTCATTATCCACCGATGGCAACAGCCTCTCACCAAGCACACGACTGGCATTGCGGAACTGGGCATTGCTCATTTCCCCGAGATAGGCGAGCAACTGTTCGGGTGTTTCCAGCAACGTGGAGAGTTTCCTTGTATCCAACATCATTTTCTCTCCGTGCATCAACAAAGGAACATGTAGACCAGCACACCGGCAAAAAAGCCGAGCAAGACCAAAGGACTGAAACGCTTCAGATAATAACCGAAGGAAATCTTCTCCATTCCCATTACCGTAACTCCTGCTGCCGAACCGATGATAAGCAGACTGCCTCCTGTGACGGCACAGAAGGCCAACAACGTCCAAAAAGAACTGTCGGCGACAAAAGTGCCTGCTTCCTGCAGGGGGTACATGCCCATGGTGGCAGAGACGAGCGCCACGTTGTCAAGGAATGAGGAGAGGATGCCCAGCACTATGGCTATATGGTTCTTGTCGGCAAAGGTGTCGCTGAGGAAATTGGCCATGATGGCCAGTTGGCCGGTAACGATAAGCGCCTGTACGGACATGAGGATGCCCAGGAAAAAGAATATGGTGCTGATGTCCACACGCGCCAGAGACCTCTGCACACGCAGGTTCTGCTTTGACTCTTCCTCGGAATCTGCATACTTGCGGTCGGTTATCACCCACAACAGGACCAAGCCAAGCAGAACTCCCATAAAGGGTGGCAACTGGATGAGGGTCTGCAACACCGGCACCATAGCCAGAGAACCGAGTCCTACCCACAGGACTGCCTTGCGCGTGCCCGGATTGACGTCCGTCTGCGCCGAAGGGGCGGCAGAGAGAGGGGCGGTTACTGCATCCTTGGGAAGCATGAAGGTGGCAATGGCCAGAGGAACGGCAAGCATTGCCATAGAGGGCAGAATCAGGGAAGAAATCTGATGCATGGCAGAAAGATTGCCACCCGTCCACAAAAGCAGGGTGGTAACGTCGCCGATGGGCGAACAGGAACCGCCGGCATTTGCCGCTATGATAATCAAGGAACTGAATATCAGACGTGTATTGCGCTCGGGAACAAGTTTGCGGGCTATGGACACCATCACTATTACGGTGGCAAGGTTGCCCAAAAGTATCGACATGAAGAAGGTGATTGCACCAAGCGCCCACAACAACTTGCGCTGGCTGTTGGTCTTTATTGACTGGGAAATGATGCCGAAACCTCCATGGGAGTCCACTATGTCTATGATGGCCATGGAACCGAGGACGAAGAACAGGGTGGTGGCTACATCGCCAAGACCACGTACCAACTTCAGTTCAAGGAACTCGAACGCCAGTTCATGCAGAGGCATCTCTGCCAACTGGGGGAACATGGCCATGAACTCCTCTATGTGAGTCGGGGGATTTATCATGAAGAAATGCTCGGCATTGAGCAGGAACACAAGCCAGAGCAGGATACACATTCCCACGGCAGTGGCCGCCTTATTCACCTTGATTACATCCTCCAGAGCTATGCCTATGATGCCAAGGAGGAAGATAACGGGCATCAGATAGTAGAAAAACATGGATTTAAGGTTAGGTGTTACTGTTTTGCGACGGCAAATATATATATAAATAAGGTAATGCGGAAAGGATTTGTGTTAAGGGTTGCAAAATGGACGTTTAACGGGGAGCGGGGAAGTCCGAGTAGTCCGAGTTCTCTGAATACTCTGAATACTCCGAATACTCCGAGTAATCAGTTTTCCGATTTCCGTTTACATCATACCCCCTCCCCCTACGGGTACTCCCCCTGTCTCAGGGGGAGATAGTGGCAACAGCGTTCCTTGCCGCTTTGTCCACCTAAGATAGGGGGACGAGGAGCAAAGCGACGGAGGGGGTATGACAGTTTTCCGTTTTCCGCTTTCACCTTTCCGTTTTCCGTTCCCCTTACTTTCCTATCAGGAAGATGGCAGGTATCTTTCCAAGGTCGGGCATGCCGGTGCGCTTCCAGTCGCGGATGGTCTGTGTGCGTATCCATTCGTCTGGAGTGGTGATGCCGGCCGCTATACACATGCGGGTGTCGGGGCGCAGAGAGGCACACATGGTGTCAAACATCTTGCGGTTGCGGTAGGGAGTCTCGATGAACAGTTGCGTCTGTCCCTCTGCCCATGCACGGCTTTCCAGTTGCTTCAGGCGCTTGGCACGGTCGGCATCCTGAACGGGCAGGTATCCGTTGAAGGCAAAACTTTGTCCGCCGAGGCCCGATGCCATGACGGCAAGGATCATGCTGCTGGGACCCACAAGTGGCACTACACGTATGCCACGCTTCTGTGCCAGGGAGACGACGTCTGCTCCGGGATCGGCCACAGCAGGGCAACCGGCCTCGCTGATGACACCCACGGAATGTCCCTTGGCAATGGGGGCAAGGTATTCCGAGAAACGTGAAACATCGGCATGCTTGCCCATCTCGAAGAAAGTACAGTCGTCTATGGGAAACTCGCGGTCCATACGGCGCAGGAAACGGCGTGCGGTACGTATCTCCTCCACTACGAAGTGGCGTATCTGCCCTACCACCTGGGCATTGTAGGAAGGAAGCACATTCTCGTGCGAAGTGTCGCCAAGGGTGACGGGGATGAGATACAGGGCAGGTTGTGCTATGTTGTTGCTTTCTGACATAAATATTTGTTTCTAAGAGGAACCTTAAGGTCGTCCAACTTCCATTGATAATCTTCTAGAGTTATTATTCGCCTACACTCACCGAACCAAGGCTGTCATCGTCCAACGCCAACACCTCGTCGTTTATCTGAGGCAATGGATTTGTGGTACTCTGCTTGGCACCGAGTTTCTGCAACTTGGCACAGGTCTGCAGGATGCTCTGGCCGGAGGGTTGGAGTTTCTTCTCTCCGTCCTCGAAAGCCTTCTGCGCATTATCCAAAGCCTTGCCTATGGCCTGGTATTTCTTCATGAACTGCCCCACACGGTCCAGCATCTCATTGGCAAGGGCATAGACCTTCTCGTGGTTCTCGGTCTGCGCTATCTGTGTCCACGTCAGGCTGACAATGCGCAAGGCGGCAAACAGCGTCTGCTCGTCGGCAATGAAGACATTGCGCGCCATGGCCTTGCGCCACATGTCGGGTTGGGCATTGAGTGCCGCCCACAAGGCTCCGCTATGGGGCACGAACATGATTACATAGTCCATACGCACCTTAGGCGGACGGATGTAGGACGAGTAGTCCTTTGTGGAGAGTTCCTTGACATGCTTCTGCAAACTGTCCACATGAGCCTTCAGGTAGCGCTGGCGGTCGTCCTCTGTCTCTGCATTGACGTAATCCATAAAGGCGGTAAGCGAAACCTTAGAGTCTATAAATACCTCGCGCCGGTTGTCGAGATGCAGGATCACGTCGGGTCGCATCATGCTTCCCTCCTCGGACTTCAGTACATATCCGTCTGCTCCGCGCATGGTTATCTGGGTATCGTAGTGCAGTCCGCATTTCAGTCCCTGGCTGTCCAGCAGTTCGCATAGCACCGTCTCTCCCCAGTCGCCCTGCACCTTCCGTCCGTGCTTGAAGGCACGAGCCAGTTCCTCGGCACTGGTGCGTGCCGCCTCGCTCTGTTTCATGAGCAGTTCTATCTGCTCCTTCATGGAGGAGGACAGGGCGGTATGTTGTATATTACTGTCGCTCATGGTCTTGCGCATGGCCTCTATGGTCTCCTTCAGCGGTGTGACAATCTGCCCCAGGTTCTGCGTACTGCTTTGCGAGAACTCCTGCTGGCGCTGTTTCAACATCTCGTCGGTGGCGGTCTTCATCTCCGATGTCACTCTGGCCAGGGATTCCTTGAAACGCTCGTCCTGAGCCTCCATGGCCTTGCGGTGGTTTTCTTCGGCCACACCCTGGATCTCACGGAAACGTGCCTCCTGGGCGGCGAGCGCCTGACGGTGGTTCTCTTCAGCGAGAGCCTTCGTCTCCTCAAAATGTTTCCTGTCGGCCTGCATCTGTGCCTCCATTATCTGTATGCGCGTACCAGTTGCCTGACTTTGCTCCGCATACTGTGCCTTTTGGCGGAAGCAGGCAACAAGCATGGCGGCGATGCCGATTGCCAAACCTGCAATGAAAGATATGATGATTGTCAGTTCCATATATTATATATAAGGTATATTGATTACTTATACAACTGCATGAATGTCTTGTGTCTCTTCGCATAGTATTGCCAGAGAAGCGAGAAGGAACTCTGTTCGGGCACAGGGGACAAGACGGTCTTGCTCAGATTCTCCTCACGGTCCTTGCGGAAGTCCTCCTTCATCCCATGGAAAGCACGTCGTGCCTTCCATACGGCAAGGAAGGAGCCCCATTGCATGGTGAGAAGGAACTGCAGGCTGGCCAGTGCATCAAGCCAGAAGCGGAGGCGCATGACGGACTTCAGTCTGTCCTCTGGCAGGTTCTTGTAAAGGAGCAGGAGGTTGTTGCGGAAGTTGAGGAAAGTCTTTCTGGGATTGCCCTGCGGCAAGGTGCCGCCTCCCAGATGATATGCTACGCTCTGGGGCACGCAAACCACTCCCCTACCCCGGCTACGCAAACGCCAGCACAGGTCTATCTCCTCCTGATGGGCAAAGAAACGTCCGTCCAGACCTCCTGCCTGCCAATAGTCCTTGCTTCGTATGAGCAGACATGCACCTGTGGCCCAAAGCACCGGGGCAATGTCGTCGTACTGCCCGCAGTCTTCCTCCACCGTGCCCATCACCCTGCCACGGCAATAGGGATAGCCGAGGGAATCTATGAAACCACCGCACGCACCGGCATACTCAAAGTCCTTGGGCGACCACTGGCACAGGAGTTTGGGCTGGCAGGCGGCCACCTCGGGGTGTACGTCCATGTATTGCATCATAGGGTCGAGCCAGTCCTCACGCACCTCCACGTCGCTGTTCAGCAACAGGTAGTATTCCGCCTCTATGGGCTTAAGACCACGGTTGTAGCCCTCGGCAAAACCGTAGTTCTTGTCCAGCACGACCTGACGCACGGAGGGGAACTCGCGCGAAAGCATCTCCAAGGAGTCGTCAGTACTGCCGTTGTCGGCAACCACTATCTCAGCGTCTCCGCTATGTTGTATTACGGACGGGAGGAAACGCCGCATCATGTCTGCTCCGTTCCAGTTCAGTATTACTATGGATAATTTGGTTTTGTTGCTCATCTTCGTTTGGTTTGATGTTTCAGTTTAACGGGGAGAGGGGGAACGTTGAACGATGAACGGGGAGCGGGGAAGTCCGAGTTCTCTGAATACTCTGAATATTCCGAATACTCCGAGTTCTCCGTTTTCCGTTTTCACCTTTCCGTTTCCCTTGTCCCCCTGAAACAGGGGTGACGAGGAACGGAGTTCCGGAGGGGGTATGTGAGTTTTCACCTTTTCGTTTTCGCTTTTTATCATACCCCCTCCGCTTCGCTCGTCCCCCTGTCTCAGGGGGACAAAGAGGGTATTTAGAAGATTGACTAAATGTCCATCTATGCCTCGTGAGGGTCGCAATCCCCATTACGACGCTGGGGAACGGCATGCCGAATCCGATTGTTCTCTGTTTTTCGGACACGGCGTGCCGTGTCCCTACCATGCTCTCGCTTACTCGCAGATTTCCGTTTTCACCTTTCCGTTTCCTTTGTCCCCCTGAGACAGGGGTGACGAGGAACGAAGTTCCGGAGGGGTATGACCCTTTCGCTCATCCGCTCATCCGTTTTCCAGCTCCCTCACAGGGAGGGCCGGGGTGGGTCCTTCACCGCTCATCCGTTTTCCATTTCCCACCATCGTTCCCTTCAATGCCGTGCCGTCCTCGTTCCATTCGCCGAGGTGCACATCAACAATGGTATTGTCCACCATATCGCTGGAGGTGCCGTCAGGCAGGGTTATCTCCACACGTATGTAATTGTCGGTAAAGCCGTGCATGGTACGCTTGCTCTTGCTATGCTCCAGCAGCACCGGCCGCACCTTGCCTATATACCTGTTGTAGAAGTCGTGGGTAATACGCTCGCTAAGGTCCAGTATCTTCTGGCTCCTCTCCTTCTTCTCTTCGGGACGCACCTTGTGCGGAATCTCCAGAGCCTTGGTACCGGGGCGCTCGCTATAGGGGAAGACGTGATACTGTGCCACGGGCAGGGAAGCCATGTAGTCGTATGCCTCCTGGAAGAGTTCCTCCGTTTCGCCACGGGTTCCCACGATCGTGTCCACACCTATGAAGGCATCGGGCATAAGTTCCAGAACGCGCTCCACCTTGCTGCGGAACAGTGCCGTGTCGTACTTTCTGCGCATCAGGCGCAGCACCTCATCGCTTCCGCTCTGCAGGGGAATATGGAAATGCGGCATGAAGGCACGGCTCTTTGCACAGAACTGCAGCACCTCGTCGGTGAGCAGGTTTGGCTCTATGCTGGATATGCGGTATCGCTCTATACCCTCTACTGCATCCAGGGCCTTCAGCAAGTCCAGGAAACTCTCTCCCGTGGTCTTGCCGAAGTCTCCTATGTTCACTCCGGTGATGACTATCTCCTTGGCACCTGCCATGGCAGCCTCGCGGGCTTGGGAAACCAGCAACTCTATACTGCCGTTGCGCGAGCGTCCACGTGCAAAGGGTATGGTGCAGTAGGTGCAATAATAGTCGCAACCGTCCTGAACCTTCAGGAAATAGCGCGTCCTGTCTCCGCAGGAGCATGAAGGCATAAAGTTGCGTATATCTGCCGTACGTACGGTGCGATGCTCGTGTGCCGCCAGTTTGCGTTCCTCGGGCATCATCTGCATACGTTCCAATATCGCATCCACTATCTGCCCTTTCTCGTTACTGCCCAGAACCAGGTCTACGCCCTCCATGGCCGAAACCTGTTCGGGTTTCAACTGGGCATAGCACCCCGTCACCACCACAATGGCACCGGGATGGTTCCTGACCAGACGATGTATGGCCTGGCGGCACTTGCTGTCCGCCACCTCTGTAACGCTACATGTATTTACCACACATATATCCGCTATCTCGCCCTTGCGAGCGGTACGCACACCACGTGCCTTCAGTTCTGCACCCACGGTGCTCGTCTCCGCGAAGTTCAGTTTGCAGCCCAAGGTGTAATACACCGCTTTCTTGTCCTCAAACATATTCATGTTGCAAAGGTACGATTAAGTGAGCGAAATGTCAAATATATTTGAACATTTCCGAACGTCAGTACCTAAGAGCATTGGTCAAAGTTACGATTAAGCGAGCGATTTGCCAAATTTATTTGAGCAAATCCAAGCGTGAGTAACTTAGACCGAAGGTCAGAGCTACGATTAAGCGAGCGAAATGTCAAATACATTTGAACATTTCTACAATATTAACAACCATATTACAACCTAAAGTCCAAACCTATTACAATAAAATCAACAAGTAAATTGATAGGGCAAATTGAGCAAATCTGTTCGACATTTGCGGTTAAACATTAAAAATATTAGAATCATATACATGATATAAAACATATATTAAAGATTTCCGCTCTTATTCCGCGCCAAAACCCTAAAGCGATTTATCACTAATAATCAATGGGTTATAGAAAATACCACCATGTCAATGCAAAAAAAGTCTAAAAATAATTGAAGAAATGTATTCGTGATATTAAAAATTGTCGTACCTTTGCACCGCAAAAAGGAAATAATGATTGTTTTACAGTATTAAAAAGTAACAAAAAATGAAGAAGTTAGCATTTGTATTTGCAGCTATCGTAGCTGTATCTTTCGCTTCTTGCGGCAACAAGACCACTGGTACTGAGTGTGCTGACAGCACCGCTTGTGATAGCGTTGTATGCTGCGACACCGTTGCTTGTGACAGCGTTTGCTGCGACAGCGTTGCTTGCGATAGCGTAGTAGCTGAGTAATTAGCCACAGACGATATCAAGACAAAGAGGAATGATTGATCATTCCTCTTTTTTTATTTATATATACCATCACTTGCTCCGTCTGCCAAACCAACACTTTGCTTATAACATCTCTCAGCAATGATTTAGGAGGTTATTACTGAAAACATCCAACGCTGTACTAAAGAGCCATTATTTATCATCAGTAATAATTCACCGAACCATCGGTAATCGTTCGTCGAACGAACAGTAATGATGCGTCCCCATCATCACGAAGACAAACTAAAAGGAAAAAGAAGTCCATCAAAATATATAACTGTAGACAAACCGGGCATATAAAAAATCCCCGATAGCATTGCTTCGGGGATCATTTCTCAGCACAAGGCTGATATAGTTTTACAGTTTTTTTCTGTATCAAACAGGATTAAGCCTCCTCTGATGCAGCCTCTACAGCAGCACCCTCTGCCACTACGTCGAATGCAACGTTTGCAGTAACGTCCTTGTGCAACTTAACCAAAGCAACATAAGAACCTACCTCCTTAACGTCCTTCAGAACGATAATCTTGCGGTTTACCTCAAGACCGAGCTTAGCGAGCTCCTCTGCGATATGCAGGTTGTTCACACTACCATAAATCTGACCGGTAGCGCTAACCTTGGTGCTGATAGTCAGCTGAACAGCGTTCAACTTCTCGGCCATAGCCTCGGCATCAGCCTTGATCTTAGCCAACTTTACAGCCTTCTGCTTCAGGTCCTCAGCCAACTGCTTCTTTGCGCTCTCGCTGGCAATTACAGCCTTACCATAAGGAATCAGGTAGTTACGGCCATAACCAGCCTTCACGTTTACGATTTCATTCTTGAAACCCAAGCCAATGATGTCTTCTTTCAGAATAATTTCCATATCTACTTCCTCCTTAGTTTACTTCATCAAATCGGTTACGAAGGGCAGCAGAGCCAGGTGACGGGCACGCTTAACGGCCTGAGCCACACGACGCTGATACTTCAAAGATGTGCCGGTGATACGACGGGGAAGAATCTTGCCCTGCTCGTTCAGGAACTTCTTCAGGAACTCGGGATCCTTATAATCGATATACTTGATACCGCTCTTCTTGAAACGGCAGTACTTCTTCTTCTTGATATCAATTGCAGGAGCGTTCAGATAACGAATTTCAGACTGTGCCATGTTTATGCCTCCTTTTTATTGTTACGACGCTTTTCAGCATACTCAGCTGCATACTTCTCCATCTTTACGGTCAGATAACGCAGCACTCTCTCGTCACGACGGTAAGCAATCTCCAGAGTCTTGATAGTCTCAGGAGCAGCCTTGAACTCGATGAGCTCATAAAAACCGGTGCTCTTCTTCTCAATGGGGTAAGCAAGTTTCTTCAGGCCCCAGTTCTCTTCGCTGATAATCTCAGCGCCACACTTGGCAAGAACGCCCTTGAACTTCTCTACCGCTTCCTTCATCTGTTCATCAGACAAAACGGGAGTCAAAATGAAAACGGTTTCGTATTGGTTCATAATACGTTTAAATTGATTAATTATGTTGATAATAGTGCATAAATGCGGTGCAAAGGTACTGCTTTTGCGCGAGGTACGCAAGCATTCTCTTCATTTTTTACATTTTTAATCTTATTTTTAGACAACAAATTAGGAGATGTCAGAGTTTTTTTCTTATTTTGCATAGCAATTTAGGCAAGAACATGCCGTCAAGAAGATTTTTGAACACATATATACATATCCAAAAATGAAGTACACTGGTATCATCATGATTGTGGTTGGAGCATTAATCCTATTGCTCAGTTATGCAACCGACAGATTCTTAAACAGCGGAACCGTAGACCAAAATTGGATTCAAGGTTTTGCTATGTTGCTGATTATCGCAGGCGTGCCTACACATATCCATGTAGTCGGCAAATCGTCAAAGGCATAACACTCACACAAGCAGGCAAAGAAGAGAGGGGAAAAGCGCGTTGCTTTTCCCCTCTCTTCTTTACCTTTGCGGAGACCAAATAGGGAATCCGCAGGTCTAACTCTCAGGGATTATCAGGCGGTAACCCTTGCCGTGGACATTGTTTATCTCAATACGGGGATCTGCCTTCAGGTGCTTGCGCAACTTGGTGATGTAAACATCCATTGAACGGGCGTTGAAATAGTTGTCGTCAATCCAGATGGTCTTCAGTGCCAACTCACGCTCCAACACCTGATTGCCATGGGCACACAAAAGGGCAAGCAGTTCACTCTCCTTGGTGGTAAGCTTGGTGTTCACATCTCCCATAGTAAGGAGCTGACGCTGCGTGTCAAAGGTATAGCCCCCTAACTGATAAACGGTCTGAGCCTTCTTTGTCTTACCCTTCACACGACGCAGGATTGCCTCCATGCGGAACACCAGTTCGTCCATACTGAAGGGCTTTGTCAGGTAGTCGTCCGCTCCGACCTTGAATCCGTCCAGGATATCGTCCTTGAGGTTCTTTGCCGTCAGGAAAATGATGGGAACTTCCTGATTTACCAGACGTATTTCCTTGGCAAGAGTGAATCCGTCCATCTTGGGCATCATCACATCAAGCAGGCACATGTCATAGTGTCCCTTCGTGAATGCACGATAACCGGCCTCACCGTCAAGATACAGCTCTGCATCATAACCCTTGGCCTGGAGGTACTCTCTCAAAAGCATACCGAGACTTTCCTCATCCTCACACAATAGAATTCTCTGTCTTGTTTCCATAATCTCATTTATTATCTCCTGCCAGGAGGCACAGCCTTCACATACAGGATTTGTTACTATTCTTTTTCCTTACACAAGGGCAGTGTAATCATAAACCTTGTTCCCTTTCCGTATTCACTTGTTGCCTTTATCGTGCCATGGTGCAACTTAACCATCTTGTGCACATAAGCCAAGCCCAAGCCGAATCCCTTTACATTATGGGTATTGCCGGTGTGCACCCTGTAGAACTTGTCGAAGACACGTTTCAAATCATCCTTCTGAATTCCGATGCCGTTATCCTCTACCTGTATATAGAGATGTTCCGAATCGCTTCTGGTGGAGACTTTCAACTGCAGGCTTACGTCATCCCGTTTGTACTTGACGGCATTGTCCATCAGGTTGAAGATGATGTTTGTAAAGTGCATCTCGTCAACATTCACCATAGAGTTGACGGCATCCAGATTGGTCTCAATGCTACCTCCGTTCTGCGCCACCTTGATATTGAACGTCTGCACAACACTGTCTATCAGTTCGTTGGCATCCAGTGTCTGCATCTTCAGGGCTATATTGCCTCCGTCGTAAAGTGACATCTGCAGAACCTTCTCCACCTGATAGCGAAGGCGCTTGGTCTCTCCGTATATCACTCCGCTCAAACGCTCGTAAGTATCGGTGGACTTCTGCAAGTTGTTATCCGCCAGCATCTGTGCGGCAATGCTTATAGTGGATATGGGCGTCTTGAACTCGTGCGTCATGTTGTTGATGAAGTCGTTCTTCAATTCCGTCAGTTTCTTCTGCCTTACAACGAGGTAAACCGTAATAAGGAAAGTGACAAACAGGAACAATGTAAAGAGCAATGCCAGATATATCATATTGGCAACCTCCAGCACATACCTGTTGAGTTTCGGGAAATGTATGCTCACGATTCCCATCTTGCCGGTTGGGTCACTGCGGAAGAGTGTCTGGCTGTAACTGTAGTCCTCTCCCTCCGGATTATAGTCGGGACAACGGTATACCTCACGTCCCTCGCTATTGAACACCCTGTAGTGGAACTCCAGGTCTATACCATTGTTGCGGAGGGAGCGGCGAAGCGTCTGTACCAGGAAGTCCTTGTCCACCCGTTCCTCGAATCCCTTTTCCCCTGATGCATACAAGACTCTGAGGATGACTTCGTCCAGAACTTCACGTTCATATATATATGCATTGCGGATTCTGCGCTGGAAGGTGCGCATTCCCGTCATGGTAATGTCCATTCCGTACGAGGAGGAGTACATGTCCAGGGAATCTCCGTACATGCCTACCACATCCTGGAGATAGATCATCGTCTCATTGCGTTCCATGTTACGCGATGCTGCGTCCAGACTCCTCAAAACACCTTCATTGAACTGCTCTCGTCTTACCGAAATCATCGTCCGTGCATAGCGGAGCTGCAAGTAAAGCAACACCACGAAGCAGACACCCATGGTCAGGCAGATTGTCCAAATCATCCATCGTTTCATAATGCAAAGATAACTATCGAATGTATATATAGCAAAAAAGAGAGCGTCATTCGCTCTCTTTTTTGCTTTTATTTAGATATCAGCGGTTCATTAGTTAACAAATCAGTAACTATGCTCCTGTTCTTATTCCTCGTCAGTACCCTTGTACTCGGCAACGAGTTTCTGCTGTACGTCACCGGGTACGAGTTCATAGCTTGCGAACTTGGTGATGAAGCTGGCACGGCCACCGGTCAGGCTTGACAGGGCGGTTGAGTAACTTGACATTTCCTTCAAGGGAGCCTTGCAGGTCAGTTTCTCATAACCGTTCTCGCTCTGCATGCCGGTAATCATGGCACGACGGCCCTGCAGGTCGCTCATCACGTCGCCCATCTTGTCGCTGGGAACGAATACCTCTACGTCGTAGATAGGCTCCAGAATCTTGGGACCTGCCTCGCGGAAGGCTGCGCTGAAGGCATTGCGGCCGGCAAGCATGAAGGACAGTTCGTTGCTGTCCACGGGGTGCATCTTGCCATCATATACTATAACGCGTACGTCACGGGCATAACATCCGGTCAGAGGACCCTGCTCCATGCGCTGCATCACACCCTTCAGGATGGCGGGCATGAAACGTGCATCGATGGAACCGCCCACGATACTGTTGATGAACACCAGTTTGCCACCCCATTCGAGTTCCACGGTCTCGGTGCTCTTCACGTTGATGCGGTACTCCTGGTTGCCGAACTTGTAAACCTCGGGAGCGGGCATGCCCTCGTAGTAAGGCTCTACAATCATGTGTACCTCGCCGAACTGGCCGGCACCGCCTGACTGCTTCTTGTGGCGATAGTCGGCGCGGGCTGCCTTGGTGATGGTCTCGCGATATGGAATCTTGGGTTCGTCGAATACGATCTGTATCTTCTCGTTGTTCTCCATGCGCCACTTCAGGGTACGCAGGTGGAACTCTCCCTGGCCATGAACCAGAATCTGCTTCAGTTCCTTGCTCTGCTCAATCTTCCATGTGGGATCCTCCTCGCGCATTCTCTGCAGAGCGTTCATCATCTTCTCGGTCTCGCTCTCGTTTACGGCACGGATGGCACGTGAATACTTGGGGTTGGGATACTTGATGAAGTTGAAGCGGTGCTCGGCGCCCTTGGCATTAAGGGTGTTGCCGGTCTTCACGTCCTTCAACTTGACGGTACAACCTATGTCACCTGCCACGAGTTCCTCCACCTTGATGCGGGTGGCACCTGCGCAACAGAACAACTGGGCCATGCGCTCCTTGCTGCCACGGTCGGCATTGGTGAAGTCGTCGCCCTCGTGTACCTTACCCTGCATAACCTTGAAGTACTGTACTTCACCGATATGGGGCTCTACGGCAGTCTTGAAGAAATAAAGGCTGGTGGGAGCGTCAACGACGGGAGCAACCTCCTCGCCGCGTGTGTTGTGAACCTTGGGCATCTGGTCAACGAAAGGAACCACATTGCCAAGGAACTCCATCAGACGGCGTACGCCCATGCACTTGCCGGCGCAAACACAGAATACGGGGAACATGCCACGTGCGGCCAGACCCTTGCGGATACCCTCGCGCATCTCGTCCTCTGTGAGGCTCTCGCTCTCGAAGAACTTCTCCATCAGGCTCTCGTCGTGCTCGGCAGCAGCCTCTACCAGTGCCTTGTGCATCTCCATGGCCTTGTCCATCTCCTCTGCGGGAACATCCTCGATAGTGGGAGCACCACCTTCGGGACCCCATGAATACTTCTTCATGAGAAGCACGTCAATCAGAGAGTTGAAGTTGGGACCTGTCTGCAAGGGGTACTGAACGGGCACAACCTTTGAGCCGTACACGTCGGTCAACTGAGACAAGATGTTGTCGAAATCGGTATTCTCGTCGTCCAACTGGTTCACCAGGAAGATGACGGGCTTGCCCAACTTCTCGGTGTAGCGAAAATGGTTCTGTGTGCCCACTTCCACACCGTTGGCACCCTTCAGCAGAAGGATAGCGGTATCTGTTACATTGAGGGCTGTCATGGCTGCGCCAACGAAGTCGTCGCTACCGGGGCAGTCAATTATGTTCAACTTCTTACCATTCCACTCCACATGGTAAACGGTGCTGAATACGCTGTATCCGTACTCCTGCTCTACGGGGAAGTAATCGCTGACAGTATTGTGCTGTGTAATTCGTCCTCTGCGGCTGATTACTCCTGCCTCATAGAGCAGGCTTTCTGTCAGGGTTGTCTTACCACTACCGTCATTGCCCAGCAAGGCAATGTTCTTGATTTCCTGTGTCTGATAAGTTTTCATCGTGTATTAGTATTGGTTTGTTTTAGGCTTTATTTGGCATAAGCACTGGCTTCAAGGCCATGTAAAATGCCGAAATCGGACGTAAAAATACGCTTTTTTGACGAAATACGGACGGGCGCTTTCTATGTTTTACAACATCATGTCGGACATAATGTCGTTGGACACGAAGATACCGTCTTCGGTAAGCCTCAGCACGTCCCCGCACTGCACCATCCTGCCGCCTTTTATATGCGGTTCGGCCATCTTCATGGCATACTCCCTGTACTTCGGCTTAAGGGTGGAGAGCTCCAAACCGTCGATGGTGCGCAAACCTTTCAGCACCTTCTCCTCATACAGGCAATCCTCGTCCAGCACCTCCACTTCACGCTCCGGCATGCCGTCGGACATGATGTAGGCTTTCAAGTCGGATGGATTGCTGCTACGGACATTGGCACCGTCATAACTATGTGCACCGGGACCAAGCCCCACATACGGTTCATCGCGCCAGTATCCGCTATTGTGCCGTGCCCTCATACCGGGCATGGCAAAGTTGCTCACTTCGTAATGCTCCATGGAATACATTGCCGCGGCCTTGACAATATATTCATACATGCTTCGGGATACTTCGTCAGAAGCCTCGGCCACTTCACCGCGCTCAAGCATGCGGTACAACGGGGTTCCCTCCTCCCATTGCAGGGAATAGGCGCTCAGGTGCGGCACGTGCAGGGAGAGGATTTCATCCACGTCCTTACGCCACATTTCCATTGTCTGCCCGGGAAGGCCGTACATCAAATCAAGGCTGATGTTGCCGTATCCCGCTTCACGCAACAGGGACACCGCCCTGTGTGCCTGTGCCGAGGTGTGACGTCTTCTCAGGAGGCGAAGCAGATTGTCATCGAATGTCTGCACGCCCATGCTCACTCGGTTCACTGGCGTCGCCTTCAGGGCATCCACAAACTCCGGAGTAATGTCATCGGGATTACATTCTATCGTAACTTCGGCCCCATCCTGCAAAGGTGCCACCCGTTGCAAGGCATCAAAGATGTCCGTCAGGTGCTTTGCGTCCAGTTGGCTTGGCGTACCGCCACCTATATATATGGTATTTGCGCGCGCGATGCGCAACTCCTCTGCCCTGCCCTCTATCTCCTTCAGCAGGGCCTTCACGAAGTCGTCCTTCAGTTCCGAGGATGTGGTAGAAAAAAAGTCGCAGTAGAGACACCGCGACTTACAGAATGGTATGTGGATATATATCATAATTCCTGGAACGTGAGTTCATAGAAACAAGGATAAACGCTTGCCATGGCGTGCGAATGTCCTGCGCTATGAGGCACAATCAACCTTACTTTGGCTATGCGCTTCTCGTCTGTCTGCGTACCTACACGGACATACTCCAAGGGTTTGAGCCAGCCGTCGGGCACATTGGAGTCTCCGTAAGTGGAATACATAAGGCTACCGGTGGGCATTGTCAGGTCAAAACTACCGCTAATGTAACCGGAATTGTTGGAGACATTCATGTACTCGGGACTTGTGGCATACTTCTGGATACGGTTGGTCAATTGCAGGCTATCGCCCATGATGTTGTACTCCCAGAAACGACAGATAAGACGACGGCTCTCACCGGATTCGATGCGCTTGCCCGTACCTTCACGAACTATCTGCATGTACACACCGGTATTGGCAAACAGGACAAACTCGTTCTTCTCGACGTTAGTGGTACTGTCCTGATTCTCGAACTCTTCCTCTGTGATGACCTTTATCTTGCCCAGGTCAAGCAGAGTGTCGGTGCCAATCATCATTACCACATCACGCTTGATAAAACTGCTCACCACTTCACGTTCATGCTCCTTCTGCTCTCCATAGGTCTGGTCTTCAGTGCCACACGAATACTGTGCGAGAACTACGAGAGTAGCAAGAAACAACCAATATATTCTTTTCATATTCATTCCTTTTTCGCGCACAAAGATACGAATTAAAATTAACAATTGACCATGATAGCGTGAAAATAGCAATTCCGGAGAGCATTATTTAACATAGCAACTGTTGGACAAAAGAATTGTTGAACGCAGAAGTGATGTTTGGATAAAGGATAGCCTCCTCCTCTATTCCTTACTGAACAAAACGAGGAGCGACGAAACAGGATGTCAAAAAGATGGCTAATGAAAGTGTTGATGCGACAACACTCAAGTGTTGACGCAACAACAGAACAGTGTTGTCGGGGCAACGCTGATAAATAGACTAGAAGGTCCGAGGCACTTATCTGCCCGTCAGGATTTCCAATGCCTTCGTCATGGAGGCATCATGCTTGTCCTTGAAATGACTTTTGTACGTTTCTCCCACAACAATGGTCGGGCGTATGCCATATCCCACGAACTCCGTTCCGTCGGGTGCAGTATCATGCTTGGAACAGATATTGGCAAAAGAACCATCATCCTCAAACAAGGTCACACGTACACCGTTGCCTGTGCTTCCACCCGTTGGGGTTCCCACCACTTCGCCACGTCTTATGCCCATGAACATTACGGCAAAGTCCTCTGCCGCAGAAAACGTGCCGGCATCCACAAGCAGCACAATAGGACGGGTATAGGCTTCCTTCCCAACAATAGGATTAATAACGTTTCCCTTGGATGAATACTCTTCCAATTCCCTGCCCCACGATGCAAATGCCGGTATATACATGGGACTTTTCCAGGACGAGGAAACAATCTGCTTGTCGGTAAGGTGACGCAGTATGTACTCACTATTGCCGGAATTGCCTCCGCCATTGCCACGTATATCCACAATCAGGGCCTTGGTCTTACTTATGCTCTCAAAGGCTTTGTCAAACTCTTCCCTTATGTTACTACGCCAGAAATCGCGTATTGTCAGCAGACCTATGCCTTTCTTAATCTCAGTGAAGGATATGACTGGTTTTTGCTTTAGCAGGTCAAAAGGTGCAGAACCTCCAACGTATTTGACAGACTTTTTACGTCCGTCATGCTCGAAATCCAATCTTAGGCCCTCGCCTACGGCACAACGCAACAGGTCATAGGACTCGAATGTTATCCTGTTGCGCCACTGGTTGGTGGAGGCGGCGGCATAGGGCATGACGTTCTTTTCTCCATATTCCTTAACGGGAATACCGTTTATGTGCGTCAATTCCATACCACGCCTGATTCCCATATCCACCAAGACCTGGCTCTGAACATCATCTACATAAGCACGGTCTTCCAGCATCTTTAGCAACAATGGTGTGGCAGGCTTGCTGATGTTTCCCTGCACGAATGTATGTCCGTCATTGCAATGGGCAATCATACGTTGCATAACCCGTCTGCACTCTTCCCTGTCCTTAGCCGCAAGCATCTGTGGCAGGGTGGCAACATACAGGCTGTCCCAATCCGCCTTCATCCTTGAATAGAAGACGAAGTTGGACTTTACCCCTGCCCAAAGTCTTGCCAGGGCAAGTGAACGCAGGGTTGCTTCAGAAACGTCGCTCTTATTCTTTCGCAGGAAAGGTTTACTCTTGTCCGTAGCATCAAGTTCGTCAACCTCCATCCAGCACATAGGCAAGGAAATATTTCCTGTCGAATGAGCCTTCAGGAAATAGAGCGAACCATCTTTGCTATGTCCGTATGCATATATAGTATTCGTGGCATCATCTATAGAGGCAGACATGGCTGAGGTTGTTACCACAAATATTTTCTTCTGCTGCAATTCGTTGAAAACCTTGACTAACTTCTTTTCAAGCCTGACGTCCCCGTTCTTAAAACACAAACGCATGCCTTTCGTCCACCCTGCTCCAGGCTTACGCATCATCAAGAAGCCGTCCTTGGCTATGGAAAAGTCATCCCCCGTATAACGAACTGAATCCTTATGCACATCAAAGGAGACACTCAGTTCATCATATAGCTTGTCCACATCCTTGAAAAGGGATTTTACTTGTGCATTTGCACTTTGACACAAAAAGGAAAACAACACACATAATGTAACGATACTGCTTTTCTTCACCATATCTTATTTATATATTAAGTTGGGTATATTCCTTAACCTGCTGGTGTCTCTATTTGATCTCCGTTTTGGAAATTATCCGGTAATCATACCACTTGTATGGGTAAGCAACAGAATTTCTTGCACTCAACCGCAATATCTGAAGTGCTCCGTTTGGCAGAAGCCTGAAACTGACACCTTGCGTATAAGAACTCAGGAAGTACACCATATCGTCTTCCTCTATCCAGTCGAAAAGTGTATCGTGATTGGCGGTCTTCTTTTTCGCAATGTCATACAGCATCCTGTAGCGCTTGCGATTTTCCTTCGATGGGGGAAGTTCGTACCGTGTCCCTACACTTGGTGCCGCCTCACGCCATATATTTAACCAATCGATTTTCTCATTGTACGAATACCTGACGGGGAAACTCCTCGCGCCGCGCACCTTTGACATCCTATACAACAGAGAATCTATGTCAGAGAAATCACACGCCCTTTCAGAAGCCACCTTGTCAAGATACTCCGTCTGATTCAGAACCACCAGCAATTTATTGCCATACTGACGGTATAACAGATAGGAACGGACAGACAAATCCCTCAACATTTCAATCCCATGAAGACTGTAGTAGTGCGGAGCCTGCACCATGGCACGCGATGTATCACGCCATATCATGGTATATGTCAGTGTATCTCGCTTCTTGTACCTGTTGCTTTCCGGAGCGACAAACAGTTCTTCGTCAATGTACTTTAATATGCATGCTCTTTTTGCAGAATCAGAATGATTCAGTTCTGTACGCAACACCACTGTATTCATGTATGCTCCGTTTGCAGATGAACGCAGTACCTTCTCTGCCAGTTCCACTTTATGGGGAAAGGCATTGCGCAAAGCGGTCGTAAGTTCTTCAAAACAGGTTTGCGACAATAAACCAATAGATTGTAGTAACAGAATTGATAGGAAAAGACAACGCTTGGTCATATTACTCATTCAATGAAATTAAATTAAAAACTTCGGTTTCCATCGCCTCTCTATGTAGCGCATCTTGCATCAACGCATCCTCCAACGTTGGCACAGGTATCACTTCCGTTGTGACGCCATTATCACTCACACTCTCACGACTGAACAAGAGAGGACAAAGAGCCACAATACAGGCAGCAATTCCTCCTGTCACGTAATGCCACATCAGAGAAACGCGTTTCTTCGTATGCATGGAAGCCTGTTCCTTGCCTTTCAGCACACCATGCAAACGCTGCCCGAATCCACGTGGCAAGGTTTCAGCGTTTACATCTGGCAAGAGAGGCAACAACATTAAGCGTTTATCACGCAATTCTATCGGACAATCCTCCGACATCAACAGGGAAGCCAATTCACGCTCCTCGTCCATGGTGCTTTCTCCGCTTATGAAACGCTTTAACAATTCCAGGTTACTCTTTGTATTCATACATCAACCTCCTTAAGATATTTGCATTGTTCCATCAGCCGCTTGCGTCCCCGCGACAGAATACTTCTCACATTCACTTCCGTCTCTCCCACAACAGAGGCAATCTCCGCTATATCCATCTCTGCATACAGACGTAATATCAACACGCGTGACATCTTCTTGGGAAGGTTTGACTTCATCCATTCCCGAACCAACCTTCGCCTGCAGTCCTCTTCCAACAATTGTTCCGGATTTAATGCATCGTCCAGCATCAGTTCAAGCCCCCGTTCATCCACATTATTGCGACGTTTCCTGAGGCAATCCACACATGAATTGCGAAGGACCGTAATGATGTAAACCTCCACATTGTCCAAAGAACCCAATACATCACGCTTGCCCCATAACTTCAGGAAGACGTCATGCACCACATCCTCCGCATCCTGACTATTGTCCAACAACGACAATGCCATACGGTACAAACGGGCACTATAGTGAATATACTTATGTTCAAACTCCTCTACCGTCACACTACTACCATATATCAATTCCAATACACTGACACGTCAATACGCTCATCCAAATAATAGCAGATGCGCATCACAATTATAACACATCTCTAATATAATAACGTATCAAGCCCCTTGTTTGTGACAATGAAATAAAGAAAACTTAGTACAAGAGTCAACATTGCGCGCTAATAACCGATTTGGGACAAATCGTCAACATTCAACATTCAACGTTAAACTTTCTCCGTTCATCGCTCCCTCGCCCGGAAGCATCCGAAAGATGCCGTCTTTCGGGTGCTTACTCGCCTACTCCAGCACATACTTCCTCACAAACACAAAGGAGTCCCTTGGAACATTCTCCAAAGGACTCCTCTTTCTGAAAAAACGGCGGCTACCTACTCTCCCACGGGTGTGCAGTACCATCGGCGCGGACGGGCTTAACTTCTCTGTTCGGAATGGGAAGAGGTGGAACCCCGACGCTATAGCCACCGGAATATCATCAAAGCATGCATGACTATCGAACAAGCGGAAAGAAAACCATACAACCCTCAAAAGCGGATACAGCTCAAAGTATAACATCATGCAATGAAATGCTTCGGGCAATTAGTAATGCTCGGCTGAACGCCTCTCGACGCGTACACCTGCATCCTATCAACGTCATCGTCTGTGACGACCCTAAAAGGATATCTAATCTTGTGGCCGGCTTCGCACTTAGATGCTTTCAGCGCTTATCCGATCCAGACGTGGATACCCGGCGGTGCACCTGGCGGCACAACCGGCAAACCAGAGGTCTGTCCGACACGGTCCTCTCGTACTAGTGTCAGAGCCACGCAAATATCCTGCGCCCACGATAGATAGAGACCGAACTGTCTCACCACGTTCTGAACCCAGCTCGCGTGCCACTTTAATGGGCGAACAGCCCAACCCTTGGGACCTTCTCCAGCCCCAGGATGTGACGAGCCGACATCGAGGTGCCAAACCACT
>JAZNYM010000017.1:0-22103 GCA_045594385.1 Bacteroidaceae bacterium | reverse complement strand
GACCAGAGCCAGCGTTACGGATTCCGCGATGTTTGAGGTAAGTGCGAAATTCAGTCTTGAACTGGAGAGCGTCAACACCAAGACCGAAAACAAACAGACATTGGAGTTTGATGTCACTTATGTCGGTGTGGTTGAAAATGTTACCGAACTTTATGGAAGCGTGGTCTATACGGTTAGCCACAAGGATGGGGGGGAGGCCAAGTCTCCGTTCATTGTAAACGGTGCGGATTCACTTCTTCTGGAGATAAGGCAAAACAGTACGTATGCAGCCGCGGACACTGCTGTCTATGCATCTGAACCGAAGGCAACCATTGGCCTGAAGGTGAAAAATGATACGGCTTTCGTTGAAAAACATGAACTATTGTCAACGTTGATTGAAACAGAGGATCCTAAGGTATCCACCAATGGCGATAATCCCGCATCCACTCTGTATGAACGGCTTTTTGCCACCTCTTCGCAGGAATTTCTGTTTGAAACAATGTATGAGGTTTACAAGGCAGAAAGTGGCGATGAAATGCCATATTTGATGGTCGGCGAGCCAAAATGCATTGGAATAGAAGTTACGGAGCAGAAACAGGAAGACGCGACCCGCGCATTTGTGTACGACACTGTGTATTACGATGTAAAAGCCAAGTTTGAAGTCGAACTCAAGGGTGTTAATGTTAGTGATGAACTTGCTAATACGTTGGAGTTTGAGGTTAACTATGTTGGTGGTGTCATCAATGCGACCGAGATAGTTGAACTTGTGAATATCACATATCGTAAGAATCAAGTATTTTATGAAGGACATGATAATCTGATACCTCGTTCTCAGTGTGAAGTTTATCGTGATAGACATTATTCTGATGGACATATTGAAACTGATGAATTCTTTGGGGCTCCGTGGTTCTGGGTGGAATCTAATGTTTCTCTAAGTAGTGGAAATGATGAGGTTAGTGGCCGTGAGGATACAACGGTTACTTATTTACCTGATTTTACTGTTAACTATGAGAATTTTAATCGATATTCGGTAAAAACAGATAATATTTATGTGTATAGCAGAGGCGCAACATGTATTCCTAGTTTTGAGAATGTTGAATTGGCATTAAGGTTAGAACGTAATGAAGTTCCAGATAGATATGATGAAACATATGGCGCGGAGTTAGAGGATTATAACTTTAATCCCGATAGTCCAATAGAAGGATGGTACGTAAAAGAACATGTTAAGAGTTGTAGTAAATTATTAAAATATGTTAAAGATGGTAATTCTTTTCCTTTTAGAGGATATCTTATTATGATGTGTTATTATGATCGTTTTTTGTGTGTGGATGATACTATAATAGGTTTTGAAGAGTTCCGGCCAGAGATAGAATCATTTGAAACATTCAATGATTATGCCGGCTCTGATGTTCATGGTCCTGGAAAGATTTATCAGTATGTAACAAAGGGTAAATATTTGGATCATACTTTCTATTTTGAGATAACTGATACCATCTACACACCCAAAAAGTAGTTCATATTTTAGACGGTAGGACAGAAGAACAAAAGGACGTAGGAGTAAATGCTTATGTCCTTTTGTTTTTCTGTCAAAAAAAGAAGGGAATTGTGCGTTTGCCAATTAGTCCACGAGATTTCCGCGGTAGTCATAGCACACCGAATCGCCGTTGGCGGTAGGGACGGTAAATCCGTCGCGGTGGATGCGGGCATGGGAGATGTCGACAAAGCGGCGCTGGCGCGGAAAATAGTAATAGGAACGCTTGTAGGCAGTGGCGATATAGTAGGTGCTCTCTATGCTGTCGTTCCACCTCAGTTGGGTGAACGAGTCGTAGAGACGACCTCCGATGGAGAGGCCTCGCGGCGAGAAGGCCATGATGCGCCCGTCGGGCAGGGTGGCACGCACCACAAACGTGTCGGCTTCGATACCGGCAAACCGCAAGCCTCCGGCCAGTGTGTCGCCCGTCGGCAGGTGTCGTATGCCGAAGAGTGGCACCGTATCGCCCGGCACAGGCATGGCAAATGCCTCGAGTTCGCCACACAACGGCCACGAACGGCCTTGCTCCCCGGCACAGCCGCCATGCAGACAAAGCAACAAGGCAAGAGATAATCCCCGGATTGTTTTCATACGGCAAAGATACGAAGAACTTGCGTAAAAATGGAGATTTTCAGACACGACTTCCTGTTTGTCGCAAAAAAACGGCCTTTCAACTATCCCAAATACTGAAAGAATAGAGGCAAGGACCTGTTTCCCAAGTCCTTGCCTCGTATCTAATAGTTTTCAGTCTCTTGTGTTTACTGCTCAACAGCAGCCTGAGCAGCAGCCAGGCGTGCGATGGGCACACGGAAGGGAGAGCAGCTCACGTAGTTCAGACCTACCTTGTGGCAGAACTTAACAGATGAGGGCTCACCACCATGCTCACCACAGATACCGCACTTCAGCTCGGGACGAACTGAGCGGCCACGCTCTACGGCCATCTCTACCAACTGGCCTACACCGTTCTGGTCGAGAACCTGGAAGGGGTCTACCTTCAGAATCTTCTTCTCCAGATATACGGGCAAGAAGCTGGCGATGTCGTCACGAGAGTAACCGAAGGTCATCTGTGTCAGGTCATTGGTACCGAATGAGAAGTACTCGGCACGGGAAGCGATGCGGTTAGCGGTCAGGGCAGCACGAGGAATCTCGATCATTGTACCAACCTTGAACTCAACCTCAACACCTTCCTCTGCGAACAGAGCGGCAGCAGTCTCGCGGATAACCTTCTCCTGAGCCTCAAACTCGTACAGGATACCTGTCAGAGGAACCATGATTTCGGGATGGGGATCGCCGCCTTCCTTCTTGATCTGGCATGCAGCGCCCAGGATAGCGCGGGTCTGCATCTCAGTGATTTCGGGGTATGTGTTGCCCAGACGGCAGCCACGGTGACCCAGCATGGGGTTAGCCTCGCAGAGGCTCTCAACGCGCTGCTGGATGTACTGTACGGTAACACCCATTGCCTTGGCCATCTCCTCCTGACCCTTCAGATCGTGGGGAACGAACTCGTGCAGAGGAGGATCGAGCAGACGAACGTTTACGGGACAGCCGTCCATAGCCTTGAAGATGCCGTAGAAGTCAGCCTTCTGGTAGGGCAGCAGCTTGGCCAGAGCAGCCTTGCGGCCCTCAGCGTTCTGGGCAAGGATCATCTCACGCATGGCAACGATCTTCTCAGCCTCGAAGAACATGTGCTCGGTACGGCACAGACCGATACCAACGGCACCGAAGTTGCGTGCAACCTGTGCATCGTGGGGAGTATCAGCGTTGGTGCGAACAACCAGCTTGGTGTACTTCTCGCAGAGAGCCATCAGGTCGGCGAAGTCTCCGCTGAGCTCTGCAGCCTTGGTCTCAACCTGACCGTTGTAAATCTCACCGGTAGTACCGTTCAGAGAAATATAGTCACCCTCCTTCAGGAGAACGCCGTCAACCTCAACGGTACGAGCCTTGTAGTCGATGTTCAGGGCACCTGCACCTGATACACAGCACTTACCCATACCACGGGCAACAACGGCAGCGTGAGAGGTCATACCGCCACGTGCGGTCAGGATACCCTCAGCAACAGCCATACCGGCGAGGTCCTCGGGAGAGGTCTCGATACGAACCATAACGACCTTCTTGCCGTCCTCTGCCCACTTGGCAGCGTCGTCGGCGAAGAATACGATCTGACCGGTAGCGGCGCCGGGAGATGCGGGAAGACCGCGTGTCAGAACCTTAGCGCTCTTCAGGGCAGCCTTGTCAAATACGGGGTGCAGAAGCTCGTCCAGCTTGTTGGGTTCGCAACGCAGAAGAGCGGTCTTCTCGTCGATAAGGCCCTCGCGTACGAGGTCCATGGCAATCTTAACCATGGCAGAACCTGTGCGCTTGCCGTTACGTGTCTGCAGGAACCACAGTTTGCCTTCCTGTACGGTGAACTCCATATCCTGCATGTCGCGGTAGTGGTTCTCCAGCTTGTTCTGCAGCATGTCGAGTTCCTTGTAGATCTCGGGCATAGCCTCTTCCATAGAAGGATACTTTGCTACGCGCTCCTCCTCGGAGATACCTGCACGCTCTGCCCAGCGCTGAGAACCGATCTTGGTGATCTGCTGAGGTGTGCGGATACCGGCAACAACGTCCTCGCCCTGTGCGTTAATCAGATACTCACCGTTGAAGAGGTTCTCACCGTTACCGGCGTCGCGGCTGAAGCATACGCCAGTTGCAGAGGTATCGCCCATGTTACCGAATACCATTGCCTGTACGTTAACGGCAGTACCCCATTCTGCGGGAATGCCTTCCATCTTACGATAGAGGATAGCACGGTCGTTCATCCAGCTGTCGAATACAGCGCAGATAGCACCCCAGAGCTGCTCGTAAGAGTCGTTGGGGAAGTCCTTGCCGGTCTGCTCCTTAACGGCAGCCTTGAACTTCTTGACCAACTCCTGCAGATCGGCAACTTCCAGCTCGTTGTCCAGCTTTACACCCTTGGCTTCCTTCACCTCTTCGATGATAGCCTCGAATGGGTCGATGTCTTCCTTGTTCACGGGCTTCATGCCGAGAACAACGTCGCCATACATCTGAACGAAACGACGGTAAGAGTCCCATGCAAAACGAGCATTGCCAGTCTTGCGGATCATACCCTCTACAACCTCGTCATTCAGACCAAGGTTCAGGATGGTGTCCATCATACCGGGCATTGAAGCGCGAGCACCTGAACGTACAGATACGAGCAGGGGATTCTCAACGTCACCGAACTTAGAGTTCATCAGGGTTTCGATGTTGGCAACAGCCTTCATCACGTCGTCCTTCAGCAGTTCAACGACCTTGTCCTTGCCTACTTCATAATACTCATTACATACATCAGTGGTAATGGTGAAGCCTGGAGGTACGGGAACACCGATCAGGTTCATTTCAGCAAGGTTAGCGCCCTTGCCACCGAGCAGATTTCTCATGTCTGCCTTACCTTCAGCCAAACCATTGCCGAAAGTATAAACTCTTTTCTGACTCATGTGATTTAAATTATTAATTGGGTTAATGTATATTCTCGTCATGCAAATATAAGGATTTATATTGAAAAGACGTAGTAAATACTTAAGAAATTCGATAAAAAAGCGTAATTTTGCACCAAACATTACATAGTATATGAGCAGGAAAAGAAAAGAACTCCCCGTTTTGGAGTCAATAGAGATAACCGACGTGGCTGCAGAGGGCAAGTCTCTGGCACGCATTGACAACATGGTTGTCTTTGTGCCATACGCCGTTCCAGGTGATGTGGTCGACATCAGAGTTACCAAGAAGAAACATCATTTCATGGAGGGCACTGTGCTCCGTTTCCACAAGATGAGCCCCTTGCGCCAGCAGCCGGTCTGCCCGCATTTCGGCGTGTGCGGAGGTTGCAAATGGCAGTGTCTGCCATACGACGAGCAGATCCGTTGGAAACAGCGCCAGGTTATGGACAGCCTTACCCGCATAGGCAAGATTGAGTTGCCCGAATGTACTCCTATTCTCGGTTCTGCACAGACCGAGGAATACCGCAACAAGGTGGAGTTCAGTTTTGCCAACAAGGTGTGGAAGGTTTTCCCCGACCAGCACCCCGAAGGCTTGAGTCCTGTAGTAGCCGAGGTGCCTGACGATGCCCCGGGAGCAGTGGGTTTTCATGCAGGAGGAGCATTCGACAAGATTCTGCCCATCGAGGAATGCCACCTGATGGATCCTGTCAACAACCGCATCCGCAATGGCATACGCGACT
This sequence comes from Bacteroidaceae bacterium, assembly GCA_045594385.1. Taxonomy (GTDB): domain Bacteria; phylum Bacteroidota; class Bacteroidia; order Bacteroidales; family Bacteroidaceae; genus Physcousia. The sequence goes on along the minus strand of JAZNYM010000017.1, from coordinate 16,374 downwards.
ATTGCTACACCAACGGACTTGCCTTCCACGATGCCAGAGAGCATGTCGGACTTATGCGCAGCATCATGATACGTCTGAGCAATAGTGGCGAACTGATGCTTCTTGTGCAGTTCTGCATCAAGACAGAGCAGGAGCACACTCAGGCCATGGCGCTGATGGAATGGATAAAGCAGAACTATCCCGAAATCACCTCATTGCTTTGGGTAAACAACGAGAAGTTCAACGACACCTTTGGTGACCTTCCTGTACAGACCTATTCGGGCACCGACCACATCTTCCTGGAGATGGAGGACCTGCGCTTCAAGGTCGGTCCAAAGAGTTTCTACCAGACCAACACCCGACAGGCATATATATTATATAAGGTAGCACGAGAACTGGCCGGACTTACAGGCAACGAACTCGTTTATGACCTCTACACCGGTACCGGTACCATAGCCAACTTTGTGGCAAGGAATGCCCGAAAGGTAATAGGCATAGAATATGTCCCCGAAGCCATAGAGGATGCAAAGGTGAACTCTGAACTTAACGGCATAGACAACACTCTGTTCTATGCAGGGGATATGAAGGACATACTGAACAGGCAGTTCATAGAGAAGCATGGCCGCCCTGATGTGATTATTACAGACCCTCCACGTGCAGGTATGCACGAGGATGTTGTAAACACAATCCTCTTTGCCAACCCCGAACGTATAGTGTATGTAAGTTGTAATCCAGCCACTCAGGCAAGGGATCTGCAACTGCTTGATGCACAATACAAGGTTGTGCACATCCAGCCTGTAGACATGTTCCCTCATACCCAACACGTAGAGAACGTTGTACTTTTAGAAAGACGTTAGTCACATGCATTCCCCAATGGACATCCAGCCAGTTATAGATTATGTAAGCAGGGGTTGGCAGTTGGGTCCCGTTCACGGCATGGAACACTGGAAGCGCGTGGAAAGGAACGGATTGCTCTTGGCTACAGAGGATGTCAACGTCAATGTTGTCCGCCTGTTTGCATATCTCCATGACCATAAGCGTCTCAGTGACGGATGGGATTTAGAGCATGGTCCCAGGGCAGCAGAAAATATTGACAACCTTAGGCATACTCTATTGGAGGGACTTACCGACGAGGAGTTCGGCATGCTCAGACGTGCCTGCATGGAACACACCATAACGGAGAGGACTGGAGTACCTACAATTGATGCGTGCTTTGATGCAGACAGAATGGATTTGCCCAGGGTAGGGTACATGCCTGATCCTGACAGGATGGCATCTGCTTTGGGTGCAGCCTATGCACGCCATGGCGTGGTGCAGGAAGACTGTTCTATATCCGAAGAGAAATTGAAGATAGCAAAAAAGGAACTCTTGCTCATTTGAGCAGGAGTTCCCTTGTTATTGGCCGGTATGCCTTAATTTGCTTTACTTCATTATTCCAATTTATTGGTGTCCGATAATATATGTGTAACATGATGCACGTTGCACATCCAACAGCAAGATTATTATAGAATTTAACATATTATAAGGGCGTCGGCACGTATGTTGCAGAGAAATATCAGTAACTTTGATGCGCAAAACAACTAATATACAACACTAAAACCATGAGAAAACTATTTACACTCATCGCTTTGTTCATGTCGGTGGCCACTTCCTCCTTTGCCGATGTTTTTGTGACAGAGTACATGTCCGTGACAAAAGGAAGTCAAGTGAAAGGCTCTATAAAGGCCGACACCTACTACATCATTTCCGGTATAGACCAGAGTTCCAAAGAGCATTATCTGTATGACAACGGCGGACGGGTTAAAGGCAGTATGTCGTTTCCTTCAGACAGCGAGTCCACGTCTTCGTACATCTGGACACTCCAATCCAGTGGTACTTCCTGGGTAGTGGTCAACGTGGGTACTGGCAAGAAGATGAATCTTGGTTCTTCCAACGGCAGTGCCATAAGCATGAGCGATACAGAACAGGCAAATGCATTACATTTCGACTCAAATGGCTATGTGACCATACTCAACTCCAACGGTCAGTCCATAGATATGACTGCCAATGGTGCCAATCCTACCACATGGGCAGGAACTACCACTCCATCCGGTTCGCGCAGACTGAAAATCTATGAGGTTGATGATGTGAAGACCGGGTATATTCGTTCGCTTAGCCTTCTGCCATTGCCCAAACATGCCACTGTGGACGAAGGTGAATTTGTTCTGAGAAATGGTTTTGCCATCAGCGTGGGGACTTTTTCCAATGCAGAGGAGCAGAATGCGGTCCTCGCAGATGTAGCACGTTTCATCACCACTATTAACGAGTCCACAGGATTGGGTTGTCAGGCATCAGCAGGACAAGCAGATTTGAATATCAGCGAGAATACGGAAATTGCTCCAGAGGGGTATATCATGGATATAACCGCTGAGGGTGTGGACATTCAGGCGTCAACGTCCGATGGTGTCTTCTATGCCATGCAGAGCCTTATGCGCCTTTTGCCCCCGAATGTCATTTTAGGCAAGGAGGGCGAGTCTGGCATTACCTATTCGTTGCCCGTTGCCCGCATAGAGGACGAACCGCGCTTTTCCTACCGTGGTTTCATGCTTGACGTTAGCCGTCATTTCTTCACCGTGGAGCAGATAAAGAAGATGCTTGACCTGATGGCCATCTACAAGATGAACGTGTTCCACTGGCATCTGACCGATGACCAGGGCTGGAGAGCCGAGATAAAGCAGTATCCTCTGCTCACCACCACCGGTGCAGAACGCAAAAGCAGTTACGATACTCCCATCACCAAGGTTATAGAGAACGGCCAGACATACTGGACCGGCGAGGGTGCACAGACCAACCGCAAGTACGGCCCGTTCTACTACACCCAGGAGGAAATGAAGGACATTGTCCGTTACGCAGCCGAACGTCATATCGATGTCCTGCCCGAAGTGGACATGCCCGGACATTTCGTTGCTGCACTGGCGGCATACCCGCAGTACAGTTGTCATCCCAATCGTGCTCCTGAGGTGTGGATAAACGGAGGTATCAGTGCCGATGTCCTCAATGTCGCCGATCCCGAGGCCGTACAGTTTGCAAAGAACATCATAACAGAACTGTGTGCCATTTTCCCTTATCCTTATTTCCATATAGGTGGTGACGAGTGTCCTACTTCACAATGGGAGAGCAATGCTCTCTGTCAGGAGAAACTCAGGCAGTTGGGCAAGAGCAGTTTCCGTGCACTGCAGACCGAGTTCATTCGCGAGATAAACGTTCATCTTGCCTCTCTCGGAAAGAAGATGTTCTGCTGGAACGAAAGTATAACAGAGAGTGGAGCCGACCTTGACCTCATGAAGCAGTCTGGCGCTACCATCATGTGCTGGAACCCCTGCCAGAGCGGAGCGGCAAAGGCTGCCTCCCTTGGTCTTGATGCCATCATTACGGAGTGGGGTAGTGGATGCTACTACATTAACCGTAAGCAGAGCAACGATTACGGCGAACCTACTGCGGCAGGTGGTGGCAACGATAATGTCGAGGCCACATACAACTACATTCCCATTCCCTCTGGCGTTTCCTCACAGGCAGCCAAGCACTATATTGGCGTACAGGGAACATTCTGGGCAGAGCATGTTAGCAGCAACGAGTATCTGGAATATCTGGCATTGCCACGCCTTATGTGTATTGCCGAGGCCGGATGGACACCTCAGGAACAGAAAAGCTGGCCTTCTTTCGTACGCCGTATGACCCATGACACCAAGATGCTTGATCTTGGCGGATATATCTATGCGCGGCACTGGATGGAAGACTATGTGCCACGGAAGGCACCTTCCTCTGCCATTTCGGATGGTAGCGTTGTTACGTTCACCAACAAAAGCACCGACCGCGGACAATGTCTGGCCGACAACAACGGCATCTTGAACGCCCAAGGCAGTGCTTGCACCGAATGGACGTTGGAGGAGGCATCGGGAGAAGGCAAGTTCTATATCCGTAGCAACGTAAGCGGAAAATACCTATACGCAGCCAATGGCAATAGCGGCACGATGGTGGAACTTAGCGACTCTAAGACTGAATGGGCCTTTGATACTTCTACCATTCCCGGGTACGTGGCCATTTGTTATAATATCACTTCCGGAAATGCAGTCAACAACAATGTCAGCAATACTACCAAGGCACGTCTCTTTGCTCATGGTACAGGTAACGGTGCCTCTTTCTGGGCAGTTGCATCTAACACGGATACTACCCTGAAGGATGGAGAAAGCGGCACTCTGACTTATGATTTCTATTATCGTGGCATCAGCATCGGAAAGAAGGAGTTCAGCCTTGAAAAGGGAACGCCATTCCCGTCATTTGCTGAATACATCCCTAATGGATATACTGCCTTATCCGGACACGCACCGGAGGGAAGCATAAGTCTGATTAGTCAGGTAATCGAGATACCGGTGGAACGTGTGCCGGCTTCCGGATTCTACTATCGCTTCTACAATACTATTATAGGCAAGTACATCAGCACAGATGCATCCATGCCCCAAACTTACAGCATCAAGAATGCAGAACCGCAAACCATATTCTATTACGACAAGTCCGCCCTTCTCTCATATACCCGTGGCCAGTATCTGCAAGGGGCGGAACTGGCGGATGTTGGTGAGAATGGCTCGGAAATCACCATTATGCCATGTTTGACCGGTGTGTCAGACATGTATAATATCATAAGTGATGCCAATGACTACATCAGAATAAATACCAGCGACACTGTTGCCAATACCACAGGCAGCAGTTCTACGGCAGGAAAGGCAAAGGCCTATGATTTCCGCCGTGTTCATGTGATTTCTCTTCCTGTCAGACTCGGGGATAGTGGCTGGACGACTTTTTCCGCCGCTCTTCCCGTATCAGTTCCCGAGGGATGTGTTGCCTATGTGGTAGACGGATACGAATCTTCTACTGCCAGTGTCTCTCTGAGAAGCATTACACCAGGAACTACCATTGCCGCTAACACCGGCATACTTCTCCAAGGCACTCCTTCCACTACTGTCGAGCTGACCATATCGGAAACAGGAAGCGCATATACCGACAACCTCCTGCGTCCTGCCGTACCGGCCACAAGTTTAGATGAGGATACGAAAGCCTATATCCTTATATATAATAATGGTATATTGTCGTTCCGTCAGATGAGTGATACAAACCGCATGCTACCCAGTCACAGCAGTTGGCTTTATGTGGACGACAGCACCTCTCCCCAGAGCATATCCATAATATTGCCAGGTGGAGAGACAGCCATAAAGGACATTGATGCAGACGCCAATGGCAATAGCGCCATATACAATATACATGGCCAGAGCCTAAGAAAGCCACAAAGCGGCATAAACATCATAGACGGCAGGAAGGTTGTCGTAAAATAACGCATGTATGTTGTCTTGTCCTGCAAGGATATGCCTGTCATCTTTTGCCTGTACAAGGATGAATAATGAACTTTTGTCTACCAAAATGGCGTAGAATGTTGTGCTTTTGACAATAACTTGCCATAACATGCTTGACAAACGAAAAAAGTATGTATCTTTGTTAACGAAATAAGATAACAAAAACGATACAATACAATTATGTCAGTAAAATTCTATCAACCCGAGAACCAAGTACCTCTGGAGATGCACAAGGTTCGTGTAATCCAGAAACTAAACCTTCTTCCCGTAGACGAACGTTTGCGTGCCATCCAGCAGGCTGGCAACAATACATTCCTGCTTCAGAACAAGGATATCTATCTGGACATGCTTACCGACTCCGGTGTAAACGCCATGTCTGACCGCCAGACCGCCGCCATGCATCTTGCAGACGACGCCTATGCCGGCAGTGAGACTTTCAACCGTCTTAAGGCTGCAATGAAGGAAGTTTTCGGTACGGACAATGTGCTGCCAGCACACCAGGGACGTGCATGCGAGAACATTCTTGCAGAGCGTTTTGTCAAGCCGGGTATGGTTGCCATCATGAACTTCCACTTTACCACCACCAAGGCTCATGTTACCCGTTGTGGCGGTGAGGTTCTTGAACTCGTACACAAAAAAGGCCTTTTGCCACAGAGCGACGATCCATTCAAAGGTGACTTTGATTTAAGGGAACTCAAGAAGACCATCCGCGAGTACGGCCCTGAGAAGGTTGCGTATGTACGTGTTGAAGCCGGCACGAACCTTATTGGCGGCCAGCCCGTAAGTCTGGAGAACATGTTGGCCGTTGCCGACATTTGCCACGAGTTTGGTGTCCCCAGCATTCTGGATGCCTCGTTGTTGCAGGACAACATCTACTTCATGAAGACCCGCGAGGCACAGTGCAAGTATATGACCCCAAAGGAAATCTATCATCTGTTGGCCAACAAGATGGATATCATCTACTTCTCTGCACGCAAGTTGGGCTTTGCACGTGGTGGTGCCATCATCAGCCACAACACCGATCTCATCAAGAGCATGATGGAGTACATTCCTTTGTATGAAGGCTTCCTTACCTATGGTGGTATAGATGTCCGTTCCATCGAATCCATGGCAGAGGGTCTGTACGAATCGCTCGACATGGACTATTTGAGCCATGGCCCAGAGTTCATATCCTATCTGGTAAATGAGTTGGATGCCTACGGTGTTCCCATGATCAAGCCGGCCGGCGGTCTTGGTGCCCATCTGGATTGTCAGGGCTTTGTTCCCGACATGCCACACGACCAGTATCCCGCTGCTGCTGTTGCTACGGCACTCTACATTGCCGGCGGTATCCGCGGTATGGAGCGCGGAACCTTGTCTGAACAGCGTGAACCGGACGGAACGGAGCGATTTGCAGAACTGGAACTTATGCGATTGGCTGTTCCAAGACGTGTATACACGTTGTCTCAAATCAAATATGTTGCTGACCGTGTGAAATGGCTTTGGGACAATCGAGAACTGATAGGAGGTCTTAAATGGGTTGAGGAACCGAGCGTGCTACGATTCTTCTTTGGACGCCTGAAGGAAATAGGGCATTGGCAAGAGGAATTGGTATCCAAGTTCAAGGAGGACTTCGGAGACAGTCTGTAGTATTTAATTTACAATCGCATGCCTGTATGGGTATGCGATTTTTTCTTGTATACCATATTAACACAATGCATCTAATGATATGATTAAGCGTATTCTACTTTTGTCAGCATATGTGCTGATGTCGGCAAACCTGTTTGCCCAAACCCTTTCCGTAGGACAATATAATATAAGGTATGCCAACCCTATGGACAAGAAGGACGGCAATGGTTGGGAAGTCAGACGCCAGAAAATGTATGACCTCATCAACTATGAGCAATGGGATCTGTTCTGTGCACAAGAAGCATTACACAATCAGATAATGGACCTCAAGGCAAATCTTGACGGTTACAACTATGTGGGTTCCGGTAGAGACGATGGCAAGACAAAGGGCGAATATGCCCCCATCTTCTACAAGAAGAGCAGGATCAATTGTCTGGATAACGGAGTTTTCTGGCTTTCAAAGACACCGGATGTGGTAGGTTCTAAGGACTGGGATGCCGCCTTGTGCCGTATATGTACATGGGCTTACCTTGAGGACAGAAGCACTAAGTGGCGCTTCTGGGTATTTAATCTCCATATGGACCATAAGGGCGAGGTGTCCAGGCTTGAAAGCGCAAAGTTGGTTTTGTCCAAGATAAAAGAAAAGTGCGGCAATGAGCCGTACATCCTGACAGGCGACTTTAATGCCAATCAGAATGAAGCGCCATACCGCTTCCTTATGGAGTCCGGAGACTTGAGAGACACATATAATGCCGCAAAGCGCAGAATGGCAGAAACCGGTTCCATGAACACATTTATCCCGACCAAAAAGACGGACGAGCGCATTGACCACGTTCTGGTTTCTCCGCAGTTCAAGGTTCATAGATACGGACTTCTTACATACAACTATTGGAGTCCCATTGAAGGTGTGGTAATTCCAAGCGAGGCCGATGCAGACTCAATTCCCACCCACACGATACAGATGATTTCAGACCATTACCCGGTTAATGTCACTTTGGAATTGCCACGTCTCAGAGCCTCTCAGGATTGGGCACAATACGGAGTCTTTGAGAAGGAAAATGCTACAGACAAGAACGTGAAGGTGGTGTTCATGGGCAACTCCATCACATGGAACTGGCGCAGGTTCTATCCCGAGTTCTTCAAGAACAACGAGGGCTATGTGTGTCGCGGTATCAGCGGACAGGTTACTGCCCAGATGCTGGCACGATTCCGTTCCGATGTCATCAATCTGCATCCCAAGTATGTTGTCATTCTGGCAGGCACCAACGACATAGCAATGAATCAGGGCTACGTTTCCATTGACCATATATATGAGAACATCGTATCCATGTGCGAGTTGGCAAAGGCCAATGGCATCAAGCCAGTATTGTGCTCCGTGCTTCCTGCCGACAGATACAGTTGGTCATGGGAGATAGACAAGGAAAGGGCCATTAACTCCATTCGCGAACTTAACGACAAGTTGCGCGAATATGCCAAGAAGAGGAAGTTTGCCTATGCCGATTATTTCTCGGAGATGGTTGACGAGAACCAGGCCCTGAAGAAGGAATATCAGCAAGATGCCGTACATCCCAACAAGGAAGGCTACCTTGTTATGGAAAAGGTTATCCAGAAGATTCTCAAGAAGTAAACGGCAATAGCATGAAGTATATCAAGAAAAGTGTTGTTATAGCAACATTGTCCCTTCTCCTGTCTCCGCTCTGTATTATGGCATATACAGAAGATGCCGTTATGGTACGGAGCAGATGCATGGACAAGGACGTACCCGTGAATGTCATTCTTCCGCAGGAGTATTCCGACACGATGCAGTACCCCGTTGTATATCTGCTTCATGGCTATAGCGACAAATACACGAGTTGGTCGCGCGATGGTGTAGTGGGAAGGCTTGCCGACATGTACAACTTTGTCGTCATCATGCCGGATGGAGGCTATGACAGTTGGTATTTCGACAGCCCGATAGTAAAGGAGTACCGCTATGAAACATTCGTCTCCCAGGAATTGGTTTCGTATGTAGACAGTTGCTATTCTACCGTCAAGGACAGGAAGGGGCGGGCCATCACCGGTCTCTCCATGGGCGGACATGGTGCATTTTACATCGCCATGAAACATCAGGACACGTTTTCCTGCATGGGCAGTCTTTCCGGTGGATTGGACATACGCCCATTCACCAAGAACTGGAACATTGCCGGCCGGCTTGGTGCTTACGAGCAGTATCCTGAAAGATGGGAAGAGAATACAGTCATCAACATGACCCATCTTCTCACTCCCGGTTCAATGAACATTGTTTTTGAGTGTGGTACAGGCGATTTCTTCTATAAAGTGAATTGCAACATGCACGACAAGTTGCTTAAGGAGGGCATTCCACATGATTACTATGTACGTCCTGGAGGACATTCATGGACCTATTGGCTCAGGAACATCAAGTACCAGTTCATGTATTTCTATGATTGTTTTAAAAAGAATACCAAATAAACGTTAGTATGAAAAAGTTCTATTTCCTAATGCTTTGTTTGCTGACATTATCCGTGTCAGCCATTGCACAGACAGTAAAGAGCGTGTCGTCGCCCGACGGCAACATCAAGGTTGATGTGCGCATCGGCAACGGTATCACCTACGATGTCTATTGCGGCGAGGAAAAAGTGTTGGCGGATTGCCGTATGTCCATGGATATTGAGGGCAATGTACTCGGCTCACTGCCCAGACTCCAGAGTGTCAAGCGTCAAAAGGTCAACAATGTAAAACGCCCGTTCCTGAAGTTGAAGTTTGCGGAAGTACCCAACAACTACAACGAGATGACCCTGGTAATGAAAGGCAACTATTCCGTTGTATTCAGGGCTTACAACGACGGTCTCGCATACCGCTTTGTCACATCTCTGAAGGGAGAGGTTAAGGTAAATCACGAGGACATAACCGTGTTCTTCCCCCAGGATGCTCAACTTGTACTGCAACAGAGCGACCGATACAGGACATCCTATGAGGAGCGTTACTCCTTCGTCAAGTCTTCCGAATGGCTGAGTTTCCAAAAGATGGCACATTATCCCGTCCTGGCCATCACCTCTGGAGGCACTAAGATACTGATGAGCGAGTCAGACCTGTGCGACTATCCTGCTCCTTTCTTCAGGAGTAACGACGCCAATGGTTTCTCGTCCGTCTTTCCCCGCGTTCCTGCCGTTGAAAAGCCCCGAAGCGACAAGAGCAATGACGTGCTTTTGCGTCATCCCTACATTGCCAAGACCCAGGGAACAAGAAGTTTCCCCTGGAGATATTTTGTCATTGCCAAGGATGAAGCCGCACTTGTCACAAACACCATGACCTGCCGTCTTGCTCAGGACAGCAAGTTGCAGGATGTTTCGTGGATAGTTCCCGGTCAGGCCAGTTGGGAGTGGTGGAACGGCGCAGTTCCCTATGGTCCGGACGTGAACTTCAAGGCAGGCCTGAATGTTGAAACCTACAAGTATTTCATGGACTTTGCATCCAAGTACGGTATACCATATATTGTTATGGACGAAGGTTGGGCCAAGAACAATATGGACCCCTATACTCCCAACCCCGATTGCGACCTTATGGAAATCATTGCCCACGGCAAGAAGGTGGGTGTGGATGTTGTTCTCTGGCTCACCTGGCGTTGTGTGGAGGAGAATCCCGGCATGTTTGCCCAGTTCGAGAAGTGGGGTGTAAAGGGCGTGAAGATTGACTTCATGGACCGTAGCGACCAGTGGATGGTCAACTTCTATGAAAGAACCGTGAAGGAGGCCGCCAAGCACCATATCTTTGTCAATTATCATGGTGCGTTCAAGCCTGCAGGACTCGAGTACATGTATCCCAACCTTCTCTCTTACGAAGGTGTAACCGGTATGGAGCAGATGGGTAATTGCAAGCCGGAGAACAGTATCTACATGCCTTTCATCCGAAACGCCGTCGGACCTATGGAGTACACACCTGGTGCCATGAACAGCATGCAGCCGGACAATTACTCCGCACGTCGTCCCAACTCTGCATCAATAGGTACAAGAGCCTATCAGATGGCCCTGTTCGTTGTCTTTGAGTCAGGTTTGCAGATGCTTGCAGACAACCCGACATTGTATTACAACAACGAAGATTGCATCAAGTTCATATCTTCCGTTCCTGTCCTTTGGGACGAGACCAAGGTTCTTGATGCCAAACTTGGCGAACATCTGGTTCTGGCCAAGCGCAATGCCGACAAGTGGTATCTGGGCGGTATGACTGCAGAGCGTAAGGAACCATTTGAGATGGACGTTGTTCTGGACTTCCTGCCCGAGGGCAAGACCTACAAACTGACCTCCTTCGAGGATGGTTCTAATGCCGACAGACAGGCAATGCACTATACAAAGAATGTCCGCGAGGTTCGCAAGGGCGATACCGTCAAAATACGCATGGTTCGCAATGGCGGATATGCGGCTTCTCTCGAGGCATTGTAAGGCACCACAAATAAAAAAAAGAAAGCATGCATCCCCCAATGCAGAAGGGATGCATGCCTTGTATTTACGGACATCGGAGAGTCTTACGAGTTCATGGAGACGAGAAACTCTTCGTTGTTCTCCGTCCTTTCTATGCGGTCCTTCATTTCCGTCATGGCTTCTATGGCATTCATGTCGGCAAGGAACTTGCGCAGAATCCACATGCGGTCCAGTGTCATCTTGTCTTGGAGCAGGTCATCGCGTCGTGTGCTTGACTGGACGATGTTCACAGCAGGGAAGATTCGCTTGTTGGCAAGCATGCGGTCAAGTTGCAGTTCCATGTTGCCCGTGCCCTTGAACTCCTCAAAGATTACCTCGTCCATCTTGCTTCCCGTATCGGTGAGGGCGGTGGCTATGATGGTCAGCGAACCGCCTCTTTCAATGTTGCGTGCCGCACCGAAGAAGCGCTTGGGTTTGTGCATGGCGTTGGCATCCACACCGCCGGTGAGCACCTTGCCGCTGGCGGGAGTGACGGTATTGTAGGCGCGTGCCAGACGTGTGATGCTGTCCAGGAATATCACCACGTCGTGACCGCATTCCACCATGCGCTTGGCTTTCTCCAGCACTATGCCTGCTATGCGCACGTGGCGTTCTGCCGGTTCGTCGAATGTGGAGGCTATAACCTCAGCCTTCACAGTTCGTGCCATGTCGGTCACCTCCTCGGGACGCTCGTCTATGAGCAGCATCATCAGGTATGCCTCGGGGTGGTTCTTGGCAATGGCGTTGGCTATCTCCTTCATCAGTATGGTCTTACCCGTCTTGGGCTGTGCCACTATAAGGGCACGCTGACCCTTGCCGATGGGTGCGAAGAGGTCTACAATACGTACAGACAATGGGTCCTTTGTGCCGGAGCACAGGTTGAACTTCTCGTCGGGGAAGAGCGGTGTGAGGTTCTCGAAAGGAGAGCGGTCGCGTATGACACGAGGGTCGCATCCGTTTATGCTCAGGACCTTGCCCATGGTGTAGTATTTTTCGCCACGCGAAGGCATGTTGATGGTACCGCGCACCACGTCGCCAGTCTTCAGACCGTAACTCTTTATCTGCTGGTATGTAATCTGTATGTCATCGGGCGATGGCATGTAGTTGAAGTCGGAGGAGCGCAGGAATCCGTTAGCATTCTCGCTGCTTATTTCCAGAACGCCCTCAGCCGTCAGCAGGTCGCCGAAAGAATAGGTTTTCTCCTCTGCCTTGACAGGTACTGGCTCCTGGGGTGAAGTTTCCTTTTCTTCTTCTTTAGAACTTTCCTGAGGAGCTTCTGCCTGAAGTTGTGCAAGGATTAGGGAGGTGGGGCGTATGTCGCGCGTAATATTGAATCCAACCTGCCCGGCAGTGGGGATTGCTTCTGTCGGTGTCTCTTCTTGCTTGGCGGGTTGTTGGTCTTTCTCTGCCTCGGCAGTCTCGGCCTTTGGCTTGCGTCCGCGCTTCTTGGGTTCCTTGGATCCCGCCTCGGCGTTCGTCACTACAGTTGCATCTGTAAGTTCCTTTTCTACTTCGGCTTCCTTCTCCTTCTCTGCCTTTGACTTGCGTCCGCGCTTCTTTGGCTGTGGCGTTTCTTCGGTAGTGTTTGAAGGAGTTTCAGCCTGTGCCTCTGTGATTTCAAGGGGCAGTTCCTGCTGCTTTGCTGCTTCAGCCTCCTTTTCGGCCTTTGACTTGCGTCCGCGCTTCTTGGGTTTTGCTTCTGCCGGCACCTCCATGGAACCGACTTCGCTCTCCTTATCTATAATATTATAAATAAGTGTAATTTGGTCATCGCTCTGCTCTGCGCCAATTTTTGCGGCCAGTGCATGCAATTCGTCCATACTCATGGACTCCAATTGACTCTTTGTGTGCATAAAAAATGTGTTAGGGGAATACGGAGTAAACACTTCGCTCCGATTTTCTTAATGCAAAGTTAAGATAATTTTGCGTAAAAACGTGCGCTTTGCCCCTATTTTTTGAAAGATATTGTTAATTTTGCACTATGAAAGTATTTCTCCAGGCAACAGATTTGACCAGAAGGGTAGGCGACAAGACCCTTTTCCATGATATTAGTATAGGTATAGGCGAGGGACAGCGTGTTGGACTCATAGCGCAGAACGGTACCGGCAAGACCACATTGCTGAACATACTGGCAGGAGTGGACGAACCGGACGAGGGTGAGGTTGTCCTGCGTAGCGGCATAAGGGTGGGCTACCTGAGCCAGACACCTGAGTTCCCTTCGGAGATGAGCGTGATGGATGCCTGTTTTTGGCATGCCTGTCAGGACCGTAACGACACCGAGGAAGCACTGGACCTGGAGGTGCGCAGCAAGCAGATTCTGGGCAAGTTGAAAATAGGTGACACCACACGCAAGATGGGTGTCCTTTCCGGCGGACAGGTGAAGCGTGTGGCCCTGGCCAATGTGCTCCTGCAGAACCCCGACCTGCTTATTTTGGACGAGCCTACCAACCACCTGGACCTGGAAATGATAGAATGGCTCGAAGGTTATCTCGGCCGCCAGTGCATAACCCTGCTGATGGTTACGCACGACCGCTACTTCCTGGACCGTGTGTGCAACGTTATCCTGGAAATGGACGACCAGACGCTATACACCTATCGGGGCAACTATGCCTACTATCTGGAGAAACGCCAGGAACGCATAGACAATGCCAGGGCAGAAATAGCGCGAGCCAACAACCTGTACCGCACCGAACTGGAATGGATGCGCTCCACACCGCAGGCCCGCAGCCATAAGGCCAGATACCGCGAAGAGGCATTCTACGAACTGGAGAAGAAAGCCAAGCGGCATATTGAGGAGGACAAACTGCGCCTGCAGGTGAACAGCACCTACATAGGAAGCAAGATCTTCGAGGCCGAGTACGTCAGCAAGTCATTCCCAGCAGGGGAGGGTAGGGAAGAACTGGTCATCCTGAAGGATTTCTACTACAACTTCTCACGCTACGAGAAGATGGGCATCGTGGGCAATAACGGCACAGGCAAGAGCACGTTCCTGAAACTTCTCCTGGGCCTTGTCCAACCGGACAGCGGACGCTTCGTTATAGGCGAGACGGTAAAGTTCGGGTATTTCAGCCAGGAACCCATGCAGGTGGACGAGAGCATGAAGGTGATAGACGCCGTGCGCCGTGTGGCGGAGTATGTGGATCTGGGCGGAGGCAAGCACCTCACTGCCATGCAGTTTCTCCAGCATTTCATGTTCACGCCTCTGCAACAGCAGAACTATATCTACAAGTTGTCCGGTGGTGAGCGCCGCCGCCTCCAACTTTGTACGGTGCTGATGCAGAATCCCAACTTCCTCATCCTGGACGAGCCCACGAACGACATGGACATCGTCACACTGCAGATTCTGGAGCAGTATCTGCAGGACTTCAAGGGTTGTGTCATCATCGTGTCGCACGACCGCTACTTCATGGACAAGGTGGTGGACCACCTGCTTGTATTCCAGGGTAACGGCCTTGTGAAGGACTTCCCCGGCAACTACACCCAGTTCCGCGAGTCGGAGAAACTCCTTGAGAAAACGGAAAACGGAAAACTGCGAGTAAGCGAGAGCAATCAAACTTGTTTGAATTGCCGAGCGGGAGCAGATTCGACGAAGTCAAAACGGAAAACGGAAAACTCCTCCCCAACCGCCAACGGCAAGCCGCGCCTTACGGAGAAGAAGCGCAAACTCACCTTCAAGGAACGTCAGGAATTCGAGCAACTGGAAAAGGACATCGAGGCCCTGGAGCAAGAGAAAAACGACATAGAGAGTGCCCTCAGCAGCGGCACTGCCAGCGTGGACGAGATTACCACCATGTCCAAGCGCCTGCCCCTCCTGAACTACGAACTGGACGAGAAGTCCATGCGCTGGCTGGAACTCTCGGAGTTTGCGTAAGAAGTGTTTTGAGTTTCTATCTAAATGGCATCTTCGGGTGCCATTTGATGTTTTTCGTGAAAACGGACTGAGGACTGAGGACACTGAGGACACCTTTGGCAAATAAACCCAAATCGGTCATTAGCGTTATGATGATAATGGACTTTATTTTTGAACCTTTTCGTTAAGCCAATGGAGCGGACTCATAACTCGTTTGAAGTCAGCCTTGGCGAGAAAAGGTCGGATATAATCCAACATATGTTCTGGCACTTTGAGGGCGCAATGGGGTTCCATTGCAACCGAGAAGCGACGAAACAAATGACAAAAAGAAGGCTTCGTTAGCGCATAACAGTCTAATTACCGATTTGGGTTAAAGATGGCATCACATTGCGTGGTGCCATCTTTGTTTTAGGTGCAGTTAATCATCCATCAGTTTTGCAAGTTCGGGAATGTCATAGTTCTCCAAGGTACTTAATGATTACAGCCATCTGCCGAGGCGGAAAATATCGCTTGCGCTCATCGTAACCTAACCTCTTTAGTTCTTCCAGAAGTTCTGGCGTATTGTGTATTTCATCACGGAACCTGCGAACGGCAGTAGAGCGAGAAAAGTCGGGATAGTAGCGCATGGCCGCCTTCCAGAATTGCATGCCACGCACTTTAACATTATTATCCATAATCAATGCGCAATAGTCCTTAACTGTCTGCGGTTTTTACCCAGCCTCTTTGCTGAAACATGAATCCAGCAGATGTCTCCATTACGTTCCCATATCAGTTGGTCTAAGACTGGCAGGGTCTTCAGGAAAGCAAGGTATTCCAGTCCTTTCTCCACCGATGGCAGGTGAATGTCTGCCGCCTCGCCTCGGAGGTGCTGGGAGTTCTTCACGCCACCCACGGCTCCATTCAGTTCCGGGCAACGGTATCCGCTCGTTATGTGGATAGGGCCGAACTTATCTCGCAAGGGCTGTAGCACCATGTGGCACAGGTATGCCAGGTTCAACACTTGCTCCACGCTGGAGCACTCGTTCTCTATGCCAAGTCTTTTGGCGGTGTCCGAGCGAGTGAACTCGCTCAGACGGAAGTTATTTGATAGTCGCATTAT
>JAZNYM010000016.1:0-4336 GCA_045594385.1 Bacteroidaceae bacterium | reverse complement strand
AATCTTTTCAAGTGTGATACCTCGGCAAAGGGAATCGACAAGTTTTTCTCTTTTACCCTCCATACATATCCTTAATACGAACATGCACGGAGCCTGTACTACAATTTCTGTCTATGAAAATCTGTCAAAGAACTCTTTCTTTTTTTGCGTAGGAAAACCAACTCCGCCAGTTTGTAGGAGTTGTTCCCGTTTTGCGAGTGCAAAGGTAAGACTTTTCCGCAAACTGGCAAAGGGTTGGGAAAGATTTTTTAAGAAAAATGCGAAAAAGGGGTGTAGAATGGACAATAAATGGAGGGAGGAGGGAGGGAATACCTTATTATATATTATATATAGGGGACCCACCCTGGCCCTCCCTGGGAGGGAGGGAGAGAGGGGGGGGGGGGAGAGGGGAACTATAAACACAAGACAATATGGATGGGTTTTTGCTCCTACCGAGGACGAGGGTGCGACAATACTAAGGACGAAATCGGGTTGTCACAGAGTCCACTCACCGAGCTCCTCACCTTTGGTATTGAGGACTCGGAGGGAGAAGTCTTTGCCTTTCTTCGTGAGGACCATCATTGTGGCAGAATTTGCGCCTGGACCTCCACCTATGCAGACGGGGAATGGATTGGAGGCATCTCCCGTGGAGTGATAGCGGAAGCGGTGGGTGTGACCGCTGAGAGCGACATCGAAACGGGCATTCTTCAACAGAGGAGTCCAAAGTTCGGAGCAAGGGCGGTACTTGTCGTCATTTCCCCACAATGGGATATGGCTCACAAGAACACGACGCTCTGCTTTTCTGAATTCGTGCGATTTCATTTCCTTTTGCAGGAAATCGCGCTGTTGCTGACGGAAGGCAGAGAAATCGTTGAGTCCGTAATAAACAGGATGGTCGTCGGGTTTGTCCTCTCCACAATCAAGGACCACGAAACGCGTATCGCCCCAACTGAACGCCCCATAAGTCTTGCCGCCCGGCTGGTCCAGCAGAGATGGCAAGGCTGCCGAATGGAAATTTCTGATTTCATGATTACCACGAACGAAGATTGCCGGTATCTCCTCGGCATGGAAGGCAGAAGCGAGACGATGCAGCATGTACATGGCGTCCTCTCTGGAAGCGGGATCGGGGATGCAGTCACCGTTGAACAAGACAAAGTCGTGCGGTATGCTGTCAGCAAGTTCCGACATCAGTTTTATCGTCTCCGGATTTCTATGCAGGTCGTTGAATATTAGGGCGGTAAAATCCTCCTGACCTTCTTCCGGCAACTGAAAGGAATAAAAGTCAGTAACCTGTGTGTCGCCTAAAACCTTACTGTAGGCGGCATAGTGCAGAATTTCCTGAGCACATACCCTGTAGAAATACTTGCCTCCGGGTTGCAGGCCCTCCAGGCGAACCTTGTGCTCTATATCATGGCAGACGGCCTGGCCGCCATATTCCATACGTGCCCGACGCAGGTTCAACGTGTCCTTACCGTATTCCACCCAAGCATGGGCGATGGTACTGGTCTGGAACATGACGGAAACGGCATCGGGCGAGGGGTTCTGCAGATAGGGTTTGCCATAAAGTATCCGTTCCACCGGTGTTTTCAACTGGAAACGCGCCAGCACTGGCAGGTGGTCGGAGACACGGCCACGCGGCATCACTTCGGCCTCGCGCAACAGCAGAGACTCCCCACTACCCTTGAACGAGGCTATGTAGTCTATGCATGCCTTGGGGGAGCGTGACGGAAAAGTGGGCTTATCCTTGGGAGAAAGTACGATGAATTCACGCTCAATCTGCTTTATAAAATTGGATTCAGGAACTGCATTGAAATCACCCGCCACAAGGAAAGGCTTTGTGCTACCCTCTGCCTCGGCAAGGATGAGTCCGGCAGATGCCATGCGGTCCTCATCGGTAAGCGACAGGTGCGTGCACGCCAGCATCACATCCTGAAACTCTGCCACAAGCATAACCCTTGCCTCCTCCCTGCCCGGCAGAGCAATCTTGCGGACAGCGAGAGGCTTTTGCTTGGACAGGATTCCGACACCATACTTACCTCCGTCATAATCTATGGCAGAAGCATATACGGGATAGTATTGCGAGAGCAGGGCCAGTTCGCGGAGCACATCCTTTCCCTTGCTACGACCAGTGACGCTGTCCAGTTCCTGCAACGCCACAAAATCGGCATCGGCAAGCCGGATCGTTGCCACGACATCGGCAAAATCCACCTGTCCGCCGTCGGTGGTGGCATTCCTGATATTATACGTCAGCACCGTCCTAACCTCGGGCATATAAGGAGATACCTGAGCCCTGATCAGCAGAGCGTCTGCAAAAGCGCACAACAATGCAAGGAGAAAAACAAAAAAACGGCGGGAACAGACATTCATAATTATCGGTTTTTGCAAACAAAGATAGCACGAAACATCCACAAGGCAACGATACGTCCACATTTTTGAGGCGGCACAAGGCCCAACAGGGGCAAAATTAAGAAAATACCTTTGATTTGTTGAATAAAAACACTATCTTTGTTCACCTAAACACACCATTAGACCTGCAACCCCATGGAAGGAGAACTCATACACACGAACCCTTGGCTGGCGCCGTTTGCCTGGATATACGGTTGCGTCACCGCCATAAGGAACCGTCTCTTTGACTGGGGAATACTGGAAAGCAGGAAGTACGACATTCCCATAATTTCCGTCGGCAACATCACCATAGGAGGTACAGGAAAGACACCGCACATAGAATACCTAATCCGCCTGCTTTCGCCACGATACAAGGTGGCAGTGCTGAGCAGAGGTTACAAACGTAAGAGCAAAGGCTATGTGCTGGCCACAGAGGACACCCCCATGGAGATGATTGGCGACGAGCCATGGCAGATGGTGCAGAAGTTTCCGCACATCTACATTGCAGTGGATGCCAACAGACGCAACGGCATAGAAAGGTTGATGAACGACCCCGAAACCAAAGACGTGCAGGTAATCCTACTGGACGATGCCTTCCAACACAGATACGTCTCGCCGGGAAGGAATATACTGCTTACAGACTACCACAGACTCATAACCCAAGACATGCTCCTGCCGGCAGGCAGGCTCCGCGAATCGGCACAGGGCAAGGAGCGTGCCAACATGGTCATCGTGACGAAGTGCCCTGAAGACATGTCGCCTATGCAGTACCGCATCATAGCTGAATCCTTGCAACTAAGACCATACCAGCACCTCTTCTTCAGTACCATCAAATATGGGAAGATGGTGAACCTGCAGACACACGAAATACGAGGTATTGCAGAATTGAAACGTCACAACGTACTCCTGATAACCGGCATAGGCTGCCCGAAGCAGATGAATATGGACATCAGGAAACGGTTTGCCTCGGTAAAAAGTCTGGATTTCCGCGACCATCACTACTACACGCCGGCCGACATACAGACCATTACCGAAGAATTGGACGGCATCCCCGAACCAAGGATAATCATCACCACGGAAAAGGACACCACCAGGTTCATGACCATGGACAACCTGCCCGAGGACATCATGAGGCACATCTGGGTACTGCCCATCGGCATACAGTTCATGCAAGAAAGAGAAAGAATGTTCAACGATAAAATCACAGGTTATGTACAAAAGAATCTTAGAGACAGCAGAATGGCTTAAGGCCAAGATGACAACAAAGCCTGAAACCGCCATCATCCTGGGCACCGGTCTGGGCGAACTGGCAAAAGAAATCGAGAAGGAAATTACCATACCCTATGCCGAAATCCCCAACTTCCCCGTCAGCACCGTTGAGGGCCATGCCGGAGCACTGATTTTCGGCAAACTGGGCGGTAAGGACATACTGGCCATGGAAGGCCGTTTCCACTACTACGAAGGTTACAACATGAAGGAGGTTACCTTCCCCATCCGTGTGATGTACGAACTGGGCATCAAGACCCTCTTCGTCAGCAATGCCGCCGGAGGCACCAACCCCAGTTTCCGTGTGGGCGACCTGATGATCATCACCGACCAGATAAACTTCATGCCCGAAAATCCTCTGCGCGGAGAGAACATACCCCAGGGCCCCCGTTTCCCCGACATGGGACACGCCTATGACCCCGACCTCATCGACATGGCCGACGCCATAGCGCACGAGAAAGCCATAAAGGTGCGCCACGGCGTTTACCTGGCCACACAGGGTCCCACATACGAGACTCCCTCCGAGTACCGCATGTTCGCACACTGGGGAGCCGATGCCGTGGGCATGAGCACTGTGCCCGAAGTGATAGTGGCACGCCATTGCGGCATACGCTGCTTCGGCATCAGCATCATAACCGACCTTGGCGGTCATGCACAGGTAATGAAAGTTACACACGAGGACGTGCAGAAGGCTGCCGCAGAGGCA
>JAZNYM010000015.1:0-22129 GCA_045594385.1 Bacteroidaceae bacterium | reverse complement strand
ATACCTGAAAACACCGAGGGGTTTGGGGGCGAGAAGCCCCCATGAGAGAGTACAAATCAGTACAAAACGCTAATAATTGTTAACAGCATACATTTTTTTATTACAGTTCATTAGACTGTTACGCGCCAATGACGCTATCTTTTTGTCATCTGTTTCGTCGCTTCTCGGTTACAATGGAACCCCATTGCGCCCTCAAAGCGACAAAACATCTGTTCAAAAACAAAGCGATTATCATCATAACGCTAATTACCGATTTGGGTTAAAATAAAAAGCCCCCACAAGATTATTGGGGGGCTGTATAGGAGGCCGCACTGATGATGTGATGAAACTCCTTATGGTAGGATTTGAGGGCCTGTTTCACTTCTGTAATCCATCTGCCATAATGGGATGGCACGCCATTGGTGGACAGAGCTGATCTCGGTTTCTGAATTTAACTGATGAGTATCCCGATCAAATCAGTGCGGCAATAAATCAATTCTTGCTTTATCAATAAATGTGTTCCGTTGATAAACTTCTTCTATTCTCTATTCTCTACTGCAAAGATAAGCTTTTTCATTGAATATGTCGGCCTGTTTAACTAACTTTTTTAGCAAACATACACAAATAAATTCCTAAACACACTCCATTGTCAAGTCAAGAATACAATTCCTTGTCATTTCTTTGAGGGCATGAGTTCCTCCAGTTTCTGGAGCATCTCCTCGCCATGAAGGTTATTGACAACGATGTTGCCCTTTTGGTCGAAGACGAGGACGTGTGGGATGTATTGGACGTTGTAGAGGCTGGCGGCCTTGCTGCCCGTCTCGCACATGTCTGTCATCTGAGGCCATGTGATGCCTACGCGCTTCACAGCTCCCTGCCATGCGGATTTCTGCTTGTCCAGGCTGATGCCAACGATTTCCAAGCCACGGCTCTTGTATTTGGCATAGGCGGCCTTCACGTTGGGCATTTCGCGCATGCAGGGACCGCACCAGCTGGCCCAGAAGTCAACAAGGACATACTTGTTCCGGCCCACATAATCGGAAAGGCGCACGGTATCGCCCTGCAGGGTAATGAGGGTGGCGTCCTTGAAGTCGGAACTGAGGGCTGCAGCCTTGTTCTGTTTCTGTTGTGGGGTACAGGCATTGCCGTTGCCGGCCATGCTATGAATGGAGAACAGCACCGCGGTGAGTGTCAGGAAAAAGAGTTTCTTCATATTTTGATGATTAGGTTATGGGTTATGAAATCATTTCTGGATAACATAAATGACACAGGAAGGCATTCAGTCCTTGTTTTTGCTCCTGGACCTCTCGCGTTCCTCCTTGGCGGCCTTGATGATGGCAAAGACTTCGGCCTCCACCATGGGAGTCTCGCGGAAGGAGTCCTTGTCGCGCTTTATGTAGCGGGTGCGCAGGAATGGATCTGTCTCGCCCTGAAGTCTTCTGAAGTCCAGTTTGTCGGTTTCCTCCGCAGTAGTTTCCTCGTTGAGCAGATATATCCAGCAGTCCTCGTCTTCGTAAGCAACGGTAAACTTCATGGAGAGGCTGGCGTTGCCTATGGTTACATACTTCAGAGCAGGTTGGAGAGGGTCGGTATTGGCAATACGCAAGAGGCATGCCTGTGGCAGTTTGCCCATGTTGAGCAGGAGATAGCTGTGAGGAGGGACATACCACACGAGACCACGGTTGAGGTCGTTGATGACAATTTCCTGATTTCCGTTGTTCTCAATCATGTACTCACAGGAATAAGGCATCTCATAGTGCTCTGAGACACGGGAGAGGTTGTTGATATTCAGCGCATTTGGCATCAAACCAGGTACCCTTTTCATGGGCATCATGGCATCTGTGTTGGATTTGCCCTGATGCACAATGGCGCGTATGCCACGACAACGTGATATGATGGCGTGCCATGGCGCCATGCGTGCTATGCTCTTGTCTGTAACGGTATTTTTCCAGTCCTCATGGCGTACACGCACAATGACGGTTCCATCTGGCGATACGGACTCCTGAAGAAGGGTGTTGTTCTCCTCATAAATGGTATCCGTCCCCTGTATCCAGTACACGAAGGACAGGTATGTGGGTATCTTCTCCTGCTTTGCCGATGTGGTGACGGCAAGGAGGAATAAAGGAATAAATAAAAGTTTTTTCATATACGATAGTGCTATTTTCATTTTTCAAAGGTAAGGTTTTAGAGCGATATACGCAAGGTTTTGCTTCGTTTTGTTCGCAATTAACATTATTTATAGGTAACATCTACCTATGATTCTTTACATATTGGTTACTTTTGCGAAACGAATATCCAACATCTACGACTATGATACAACGGATAACACTTTTCCTGATGCTTTTCCTCTGTGGCATGATGGCCTATGCACAAGTGCAGAAGATACAGGGGCGTGTGATGCATGAGGGCGAACCTCTCGTCAAGGCCAACGTGGTGGAACTGGATGCCAACCACCGTGTAATAAACCAGACGCAGACAGATAATGCCGGCTACTTCTCCATGAACGTGAGCGGAGGGAAGACCTCGGTGCGAGTAACATACGACGGTATGCGCAGATTCACGCACAAGATAGGCACACAGACCACCTGGGAAATAGAACTGGACAAGGACAACGAAACGGACGGCAAGACAGCAAAGTCGCGCCACGAGACCACGAAACTCCTTGTAGGACATGTACAGGGTCGTGCCATACCGCAACTGACATGGGTGGAGCACCTGACAGACACCACCTTCTGCCTGGTTGTGCCGGTACGAGTGTATAAGGGAGTGGAGGACTATCCTTCAGGGCGGAAGATTACCGTGCAGGACTATAACGGACGCATAGTGGCCACAGGCCGGTGCATGGAGACCGCTACTGCCGAGGAGGGAGCGCCAGAGAGTTGGGACCCGTTCGTGCGCACCAGCACCAACAATTCTGCTGACAATAATTCGCAATTCACCACGGACGACCGCGACTATTTCTGCTATCCCCGCTTCCTGTTCTCAAAGACGGAACTGGAGTACCTCATTGACCATAGCAAGGAGATTGCATGTTTTGCCGTAGACACCTCGCGCGGAGACAATTACTGGCTTTATTATACCGGCAAGAACTTTGGCAAGGAATTGCAGAAGATACTGAACAGAATGTTGAAGTAGGGTCTCGCCGAGAGCATGGAGGTAACACTTCGAAATAACGTTTTATATACTACATCGTGAACATAGCCTTTTGTGCCCCAAAAGGCTATGTTCCGTATCATCGAGAACGCTTGTATGGAAATTGCTCGTCATTTGATTGTCGTGCCTGATAATCGACAGATATAAAAAATATAGGGCCGCTTCCCAGCGCCCCTATACCATCCTTTAGGTATTAGTTTGTTTAAGGTAAAAAGATTGTTTTCAGGATAACTGTCACAAAGGTAGTGATAAAATCATTACGCACCAAATATTTATATGTGTTAAATAACATAAAAATGGTATTTGCGCATTTCTACGGCAGGACGGGCTATTATTTTGCCTAAATTTAAGCCGCAAAGCGTGCATGCCGCCTTGATTTCGTCAGTAAAATTGTTTGCCACGCCTCCGACAAAGTTGACCGGCAGGTCGGGTCTGCCGTATGGGATGACGTTCCTTTGCAGGAAACGTGTAAATTCGTTTACAACCATGTCATTTACGGACGGGTTGTCTGCGTGCTCCTTGATGAAGGGTACAAGCGATGCCAGGAAGCGGTTGGCCTGTGGTTGGCGGTATACCTTATTTATTATATCAGATACGGAAAGGCTATATCTCTGTGTAAAGTCCTCCCATAGGTCCTGAAGGTTGCCTTTAAGCATTTCGGACAATAGTGTGCGGCCGAGGACAGCACCGCTTCCTTCATCTCCAAGGATGTATCCCAATGGAGATATGTTTTTTACTATTTCTCCTTCCTTGCACAGACATGAGTTGCTTCCTGTGCCAAGAATGCATGCTATGCCTTCCTCTCTGCCGCATAAGGCACGTACGGCACCGAGGAGGTCGCTATATACGTGTGCTATGGCTTGGGGGAAGTGTTCTTCGAGTGCTTCCTTCACGCTTTGTGAGAATGGGGGGATGCATCCGGCTCCGTAGAAATGAATTTCGGTTATGTCGGATTGTCTGATGGTGGGGGAGGATAATAGTTCGGGCATCAACTCTGTGCTGAGTACGTCCAGAATTTCTTCTTTGGTGTCACGCACAGGGTTGATGCCCTTTGTTGTTACAGACAAACCGGCGAGTTCTCCAACAATCCACTCCGTTTTTGTGGAACCGCTGTCTGCTATGATTATCATATCTTGCTTATATGATTGCCGGATTAGTTTGCGCTGGGTGCGGGCAGGGGAGTGGGATCGGCTGTAGTGCTGGCTGCTGCGTCAGTAGCGTCAGTAGCGGGTACTGTGGGCAATACGGGCGCTGCGGTAGCGGGCTGCTCCAGTTGCAGGACGCTGTCTACTGCCTTTGTCTCGGGCAGGAATGCTGTGCTGACGATGCAGAACAGAACCATTGCAATGGCCAGACCTGCGGTAACCTTCTGGATGATGTCGGTTGTCTTGGGTGCGCCCAACAGGGTGTTGCCACTTGCATAGTCGGCCGCCAAACCGCCTCCCTTGCTTTCCTGAATGAGGACTACAAGGCACATGAGCACGCTGGCCAAGATGATAAGAACTACAAAAATTGTGTACATATTACGATTGTTGATTTATGATTAATTTCTCAAGAAAGCGTATTTGGTCTGCAAAGTAACGATTTTTTTTTGGATATTTCAAGGAAATGCGGCGAATAATTTCAATAGCCTTGTCATATTTGCCTTGTTTTATGTAAATACGGGCCATGGCTTCGGTGAGAACGCCAGTTTCCGTGTCGTTTTTGGGTTCGGGAATGGCATGCGGTGTTTCCTCTTCCGGGAGGTCTTCCAATTCGAAGCGCCCTTCATTCTTGATGAGGAAATCATCTATATAGTCTTGGCCCGCCATTCTTGGGGTGTTGGAGGTGTTGGCCGCGCTTTCCATCTGCATGAGATAGGCCATGTAATCCACGGTGGCATCCACTATTCGTGGTGTACTCTGGTGTTGCTGGGGTATGGTGTCCAGAAAGGAGTCTATAAGGGATTCTGTGCGGTGGGCACCTTCACCGGTATGCTCGGCACGTGCGGTTCGTTTGGTGGGAGATTCCGGTTTCAGTGATGGTGCCTGGAACATCTGGAATAGTGTCTGTCGGGCAGGCACGTAGATGGCGGCCTTTCGCAACTGCTCGTCGAAGGACGGGTCGTGCATCTGGTATAGAGTACGCAACAGGAGAATGCGTGCGGCATGGTAGTAGGGATATTTCTCTACTATGCCACGAAGATGCTCCAGCGACTGGGAGTCAAGGCTCTCCGGTTGCCTGATGTAATCTATGACTTGTTTTCCCATCTGTTACGTAGCTTGTTTCTCTGTCTAAGCGTGTTCTGGCACTTGTTGCAGGTTTACCAGTTTGCCACGGTGGCGTTGAATATCTGGTCGGTGATGTCCTTGCACATCTCCGTTACCAGTTCTTCCTGTACGTTTACCAGTTGCTGTGTGGCGTCGTAGGTGGAGGTGGCAGAGAACTTCTGTTCAAAGTCCTCGGCATGGTTGTTGTTGTTGGTGTAGCGGACGTTTACCGTCATTTTAAGTTGCACTTGATTGGAGTATCCGCTATTGGAGACGCCTTTGTTGAACTGGTCAAAACCAACGATTTCCCCTTCCAGTACCAGGTCGCCGTTGCGCTTAACCTGCTTCAGTCTCGTCTGGCTGGCATAAATGTCGGTCAGTTTGTTCTGGAAAATGGATTGCATTGGCGACCACACATATGTGCTTCGTATGGGGAAGTTGCCTATCTGTATGCTTTTTGTCTTGGTATAGTCTATACTGGCACCGTTGAACTTGTAACTGATGGTGCATGATGTGTACAATACGAGGCAGGAGAGTACGAGAAGTATTGTGGTGAGTCTTGCAACGTATTGCGTTGTCCCTTGGTATGTATTATTCTTCGATGCCATAATCCTTAATCTTTCTGTATAGTGTGCGTTCGCTTATTCCCAACATCTGTGCGGCAACCTTTCGCCTGTTGTGGCTTTGCTGAAGGGCGCGTATTATACTGCGCTTTTCCATCTCCTCCAGATTGAGGTTGTCCTCTTCTTTCAGTTCCTCTATCTCGTCGTAAGACTGGTTTATGACGTGTGGGGTAGTGGGGACATAGACGTGTGGTGTCTGGACCTGTGGGATTTGCGGTATCTCCTGTTCGTGGCCGACGGGCGATATTGTGGTGCTGCTCATGTCTTCCAGTTGCAGGGGAGCGGAGGCATGTTTCTGGTGCTCGGGTGAGAGGTGCTTCTTCAGTTCGTCCACTTCGGCGCGGAGTTTTAGTACGGCATTTGCCAACCACTTTATCTCGTTCTCCCAGTCGTGGCGTCCGCCCTCGCTCCCTGGTTTGCCTACACGCGACAGGGCGAAACTCTCTCCCTGGCCGGCAATGATGCCATAGCGGTACAGCACTTCGGGCGTAATCTGCACTCCCTGTTCCAGGATACTCATCTGCTCCACCACGTTTTTCAGTTGGCGCACGTTGCCCGGCCATTTGTATGCCATCACCGTATGCTCTCCCTCGGGACTCAGGCGGATGGGTTCGGGGATGTGGTATTTTGCCGCCACGTTCATGGCAAACATCTTGAAGAGAAGCACACTGTCTATGCCACGCTCCCTGAGGGGAGGCACCTGTATGTTTATGGTGCACAGACGATAGTAGAGGTCTTCGCGGAAGCGTCCTTCACGAATGGCATTGGGGATGTCCACGTTGGTGGCCGCCACTATGCGCACGTTCGTCTTGCGTGGTTCGTCGCTTCCGACACGCAGGTATTCGCCTGTTTCCAGAACTCTGAGAAGGCGTGCCTGGGTGGTCATGGGCAGTTCTCCCACCTCGTCCAGAAAGAGTGTGCCTCCGTCTGCCGCACCGAAGTAGCCCTCGCGCTCGCCGATGGCTCCTGTATAGGAACCCCTTTCATGTCCGAAGAGTTCCGAATCGATGGTTCCCTCGGGTATGCTGCCGCAGTTTATGGCTATGTAGCGCTTGCCCTTGCGGAGGCTGTTGTCGTGGATGATGCGCGGTATAATCTCCTTGCCCACACCGCTTTCTCCCTGAATGAGCACACTCAGGTCCGTACGTGCCACTTGGACAGCCGTGTCCAGTGCCATGTTCAGTTTCTCGTCGCGTCCAACGATGTTGTATCGCGCTTTCAGGTCTTGTAATGGTGTAGTATTCATAAAGGAGTGTGCAAAGGTATGAATATTTCTTGAGAAAAGCAATTCCGGCACAGATGAAATGTCCTCGCTACTTAGTCCCTTGTCTCGTGAAGGATAGCCTGGAAGATGGTAAAGTCCGAAGGCAGGGTCAGTTTGAAGTTCATCATTTCACCCTCTGCTATATGCAGGGGCACGTGTCCCAGTTCGTTGGCCAGTGTGAAGATGGATTGGGAGTATGTTATGCCCCTTTCGTCGGCCTCCTGCATCATTGTGGTAAGTTCGCCAAGCAGGAAGGTGTGTGGTGTCTGTGCACGCAATAGTTTTTCGCGCAGTATGTATTCCGAAGATGTGGTTTCTCTGTCGCAAGAACTTGCACCAGAATCAATGACCATATAGCTTTCCTGACTTGGCAGGGTGGTGATGGCATTGCCGCGTGACAGGCATACGGCGATGTTTCGGCTGATGATGTCCTGCGATACCAAGGGACGTACTGCATCGTGGATGAGCACCACGGTGTTTTCGCTTTCCTCTTTCTGGAGGGCCATGATGCCGTTTCTGGCAGATTGGAAACTGTTTTCGCCGGCATCCAGGCACGAGGCGAACTTGCCGATGCCTGCTTCCTTTGCCTGTTGGCGCACGGTTTCCGCCCACTGGGGGGAGGCAACCACGTATATGGCACTGACCAACTGGTGTCGTTGGAAGGCAAGCATCGTGTGCTGGAGAACGGTCATTCCGTCCACCACCACGAATTGCTTGGGTATGGAAAGGTTCATCCTGCTTCCCACTCCGCCTGCCAGTATCAGCGCTACGCTCCTGTTCATTGCCTTAGCCCTTGGTATATTGTTCCGTTATCCTCTCGCAAAGTCTCTCGTGCCGTCCTATCATGTGGAAGCGTACGGCTTCCAGTACGGTGGATTCGAATATGAAGTAGAGCCAGGGTATGCCGAATCCTATGCAAAGGAACAGTACCGTCACCCTGGTGTCGAATGTGATGATGTTGGTCAGGGGCATCAGCGGACGGCTCTCGCGGCAGAAGTCTTCGCGAAGGGGTAGGGGGATGTCCTTACCGTATTTGGCCTCCAGTCCTTTCATCATCGTGTGGAACGACTTTACCTGCGCCTCCTGCGAGCCGGTGTATCGTGCATAGAAGTAGAGATAGAGTTTGTGGAACCAGTCCTTGCTCATCCACTTCATGGAGTTCATCTCCTCCTTTATCTTCGCCTCGGAATCCAGTTCCGCCTTTCCTGCACCGAGCAGAAAGTAGAGGTGTATGTTGCGGTAGTAATCGCCTATGGCGCATTGGCGGCCATGGCATCTGAGACCTGCCCATGCCCCTAACAGCCATATCCATATACCCCATTGCACGTCGGTGAAGGGGATGTTTTCTCCCTGCATCCTGAGGCAAAGGAACAGGTAAATGAAGAAGAACCACACGTCGCCGCAGAACCCGTCCAGTATCCTGCCTATGAGGGTGCGTTTGCCCGTCATGCGGGCCAGTTGTCCGTCGGCGCAATCGTACCAGTTGGCCCAAACCAGCAGTCCCATGCCTATGAGGTTCATCCCGAGGTCTTCGCTATAGAAGAACCATCCGCTTGCCGCCCCAATGACGATACTCATCAGTGTCACCGCCACGGGATGCACGCCAAGCCACTTGAACAGGCATGCCCACAGATAGCCGGGGGTGCGTGTCACGTAAAGTTCGAATGGTCCTTCCGTGTCCTGGCTTTTCAGTGTCGCTCTGACGTTGTCAATTAGGCTCATGTCGCTTCTTGATGTCCTCTTTCTTGTCTATGAAGAGTTTTGGCAGAGGGTTCTCCCTTGCCTCGTCGTAACGCTCCCTGTTCTTCAGAATATCCTTGGCCAGATAGATGCTGTCGCGGAAGGAGTCCGCCGAGAAAGGACTTGTGCATATCAGTTCCCTACCGGTGGTGTATGCCACTCCGTTGCCATGGGTCAGTTCCAGAAATTCCTTCAGTCCCTGTTCCCTGTCGTTGGTCAGTACGGCATCGTAGGTCTTGTAGTTCTCAGCATCCAGATGTGGGACTATGCGCGGGTTGTCTATGTCGAACTCCCTTTGCAGGGCAATATTCAAGGCCTGCTCCTGCTCCTCGAAGTTCTCGTCCTCGTTGGTAAAGGCCATGCGCAGGTCTTCCCATACTATCATGTCCAGTCCTCTGAGACTTGCCGGGTTCAGGCGCTCCTCTCCCTCGGCAGGGATAAAGAGTATAGCATCCGTGTTGCCCTCCTCCCAATCGTTCAGGGCCTCGTCTATGCCCTCCTCACCTTGCTTCTCGTAGAGGGTCTTGGTGCAGATTTCGTCCAGCAGAATGTCTTCAAAGGCATTGGCTATCGTGTCCTGTCCTTTCTGGTCGGAGTGCACGATGCCTATTTTCAGTATTTTCATAGTTTACTTTTTCTTCTCTTCTGTCAGTGTGTCCTTCTTCTCTTCCTCAATGTCCGGGGTGATTTCCATGAAGTATTGTTCCTCTGGCAGCATCAGCGTGTAGAGCGAACCTTCCAGTCGGCGTATCATGCCACGTTTCATTTTCTCGGGGGCATACACAAACCCTTCCGCCACGATGACACGGTTGTTCTCCGTGTCCACACGGTGGTGGCTCACGTAGGGGCCTCCCATGCAATCGTTCTCCACGTACCATAGGCCTCGCATCTCCATGGCATACTGCTTGTGCACCACTATGGGTTTCACCACGGTGCAAAGGGTGTCCGTCTTCATGAACATGCCGGGCTTCTCGCCGGGGATGTTGGCTTTCAGGGCAGAGTCGCGCTTCTGCGTGAGGTATTCCTTGTTGAATATCTGCGGACCTTCATAGGGGAAGGAGTACATCACTATGCTCATCATGCCCGACGGGGTGTTGTTGGAGGTCCACAGGAAGTCCTTGCCCTTCTTGAACGATGTCAGTTCCTTCGGTGCGTGCATCTTGCAATCGAATATCTCCTTGGCCAGTTCTCTGGTCACCTTGGAGTTCTCTTTCTTCAGGTCCTTCACCAGACGGTTCATCTCCATCTTTGTCAGGAAGTCCACAATCTCCTGCCGGTGGTCTATGCAGAACTGGCGGAACTCTTCCTTCGAGGGCGAGTTGATGGAAAGCACGATCTGCTCCATGGCATACTTGTCGCGTGTGAACTTCATCCTGGTGCGTGTGTATTGGGTCTTGTCTATGTTCACTATGATGATGTTGCGGAAGATGTTCAGTATTCTGTCGAAGTTCTTCACCTCCACCTGTGAGATTCGGAACGAACGCTCGCTCTGTGGCAACATGGGCACGTCGGTGTCCAGCACGTCAAACAGGGCACGTCCGTGGGGTGCCTTCCAGTCCACGGAGTCCATCACCACCATCACCTCGTAGGGGCGTCCGCTGGCGGTGGGCAGGAAGTGGGATTTCTCGCAACTGGCGGCAAGCATTGCCATGATGGGGAGAATGAGTAGTATCAGGCGTTTCATGTCGGTATGTCTTTGGTTAGTTTCTCGTTTCTTTTGTTGGGTTTGTATGTTACTTGCGTGTGGTCATTCCTGTGCGCCTTGCAGGGCAGCCTCCTTGTTCTTGGTGTTCAGCAGGCCGCATGCCGCCCAGATGTCCTGTCCCCGGGATGCTCGTATTGTTGTTGTCACACCATGTTGTGTCAGGTAGTCGCGCAACCACACCATGGTTTCCTCCTGTGCTCCGTGGAAGGGCGAGTCGGGTATCTCGTGAAAGCGTATCAGGTTCACACGGCACTCCATCGGAGCCAGCAGCCTTACCAGTTCCCTGGCATGGCGGGGCGTGTCGTTGAGACCTCCGAACACTATGTATTCAAATGACAGACGCCTCTGGTGTGTCCAGTCCATCTTTGCCAGCATGGGCAGGAATTCCGTCAGCGAGAAGGCATTCTCGGCAGGCATCATCTCCAGACGCTCGTTGGCAAAGGGATTGTGCAGGGAAACGGCCAGGTGGCATGGACTTTCCTCCAGGAAGCGAACCAGGCCGCGCCTTACGCCCACGGTGCTCACCGTTATGCGCTTGGGACTCCATGCCCAACCGTCCTTGTGCATGAGCAGTTCCGTCACCTTCATCACGGCATCCAGGTTGTCCAGAGGTTCGCCTTGTCCCATGAAGACGATGTTCGTGAGCCTGTCCCTTTCCGGCAGGGAGTAGATCTGGTTCAGTATGTCCGTGGCGGTCAGATGCCCTTGGAAACCTTGCCTGCCGGTCATGCAGAACTTGCATCCCATGCGGCATCCCACCTGGCAACTGACACACAGCGTGCCGCGCTCCTTGTCCGGAATGAAGACACTCTCCACCGTGTGCCCCGACAGGGTGGGGAACAGGTACTTTGCCGTACCGTCCACACTGCGCTGTGCCTCCACGGCAGGCATAAGCCCTACGTTATAGCTCTCGGCCAGCAGATCGCGTGCCTTCTGGGAAATGTTGGTCATGTCCTGCACGTCGGCGACATTCTTCTGGTAAATCCAGCCGAACATCTGCCTGGCGGCAAAGGCGGGAAGGCCAGCACCTGCGGCCACTTCCTTCAGTTCCTGCATGTCCATACCCAGCAGGGGCGTGCGTGTCTCCTTATTATTCATATCCGAGGGCAAAGTTACGCTTTTTCCCGATAATAACAAAATAAACCTTGGCACTTAAAGATAAAATTACTATCTTTGTCCTCGGAAAGCAAATTTTAGATAAACATATTATTAACCTAATTAAACAAACGAAAGAGAATGAAACTGAAGAATCTTCTTGTCGTTGCCCTCGCCGCCATCTCAGTAGCGGCAGGTGCTCAGTCCCTTTCTCCCAGCACAAAGTGGCATTGGGACAAGGGTACTATCGTTGTGGAAACCCCTCAGCGTCCTGCAGGTCAGCAGCACGTTCTGGGTTTGACCGCTCCCAAGATGGAGACTGTTCGTGTGGCCTTCGTTGGTCTTGGTATGCGTGGTCCCGGTGCAGTTATGCGTTTCTGCCACATCCCCGGTGTTGAGATCGTTGCTCTCTGCGACTATGAGGCAGAGCGTGCAGAAAAGTGCCAGGGTTATCTCCGCAAGGCAGGTCTGAAGCCCGCCGACATCTATTCTGGTGCCAAGGGTTATGAGGAACTCTGCAAGCGTCCCGACATCGACCTCGTTTACGTTGCTACCGACTGGAACCACCACTATCCCGTGGCAAAGTGCGCTATGGAGAATGGCAAGCACACCGCCATCGAGGTGCCCAGCGTAATGAACCTGGAACAGTGCTGGAGCCTGATTGACCTGTCAGAGAAGACACGTCAGCACTGCTTCATCCTGGAGAACTGCTGCTATGACTACTATGAGCTGAACGCTCTGGCCATGGCTCAGGACGGTGTATTCGGTGAAATCATCCGTGCTGAGGGTGCTTACATCCACGGTCTGGAGTGGTTCTGGGACGCTTACTGGAAGGATCCCGCCGACAACGACACCGAGAACCTGCACTGGCGTATGAAGTATAATAAGGAGAACCGTGGCGACCTCTACGCTACCCACGGCCTTGGCCCCGTAGCACAGTGCCTGGACATTCACCGTGGCGACCGCTTCACCACTCTGATTGCCATGGACACCGAGAGCTTCGTAGGTAAGGATTGGGTGAAGAGCAAGACCGGTAAGGAGTGCAAGGAATTCCGCAATGGTGACCACACCACCACTCTGATGCGTACCGCACAGGGTAAGGTTGTTGAAATCCAGCACAACGTTATGACTCCCCAGCCCTACAACCGTCTGTTCAAGCTCACTGGTACCAAGGGTTATGCTACCAAGTATCCCGAACCCAAGTTCGCTCTCTCTGGCGAGGCTATGAAGGGTACTGGCGCTCCTCAGGTTGACAACCTCAACGCTCACGGCTTCATGAACGCCGAGCAGCAGAAGGCTCTCGAGAAGAAGTACTATCACCCCATCCTCACCAAGTACGGTGAACTGGGTCGTGAGATGGGTCACGGCGGTATGGACTACATCATGGAGGCTCGTCTGGTTTACTGCCTGCAGAATGGTCTGCCCCTGGATATGGACGTTTACGACATGGCTGAATGGTGCTGTCTGGCAGAACTCGGCACATTGTCTATGGACAACAACTGCGCTGCCGTTACATTCCCCGACTTCACTCGTGGCTACTGGAACAAGGTAGAGGGTTACAAGCACGCTTACGCTCCCGCCGAGCAGGAGGCTAAGGCTGAGGCTGCTGCCAAGGCTTACACCGCCGCTCAGAAGAAGGTAACTGCCGACTTCAACCTGTGGTCTCTCTATGACGCCATCAAGACTGCCAAGAACCCCAAGGCTGCTCAGAAGAAGTACGACAAGGCTGTCGTAAAGGCAGAGAAGGCTCTGGCTAAGGCTCTGGCTCAGAAGTAATCTGCACCATCTTGCCCTTTCATACAAAGGGCAAATGAAGAACCAATAGCATTGGCAGTCTTCCTCTGTGGGGGGGCTGCCAATGTTCTTTTTCTGGTTAGTATATTATAATAAGGAATGTCATGAAGAAGGTAAGAATAACGGCCGTCCGCAAGGTGGAGCATCGCGATCTGATGTCCGTTTACGAGAATCCCATCGAGCATGCCTGTGATGTGTGCGAAGGTCAGTCGTGGGTATCGGTGGAGGGGAAACGTCCCGAAGGTCTCTGTCCCGAAGCATGGAAGACGATGCGGGAATTTGTTGAAACCCTCGCTTGCGGAGGAGGCAACTTCTTTGACGGATGGATGAAGAATCCTCACAGCGCCATGATAAGCTGCAATGACGGCTTCCGCCCCGTAAGTTTCTATATGGAAGTGATAGACTAAAACTGTCGATTTAGTTAGTTAGTCCGTTCTGGATATGATAATTTATCTCAATTAGTTCGTTTTGGGGTGTACCCCATATACGGGGAAATGCTGTTTAGGAGCAAAAATGGAGAGAAGCGGCGTCCTCGCGATGAGGTGAAAATGAGGGTAATTCATCCTACGCCAAGGTCGGTGTTGTCTATGAGGACTTCGGCTTTGGAGGATTTCTGTAGGGTGGGGTAGACTTCGGCCAGGAACCATCGGAGCATGTCGTCGTTGCGCCGGAGGGCGGTGGTGTTGGGGCAGAATACGTTTACGCTGTAATACTCGAAATGGCGTTCTGCCAAGTCTATGTCGCGGAGCAGGCGCTCCCTGGTGTCGCCGGGAGTGTCGGTGCAACAGAGCAGGCAGAGTCCTTGGAAGTGACGTGCTATGTCCTCGGGCGTGACATGCGGTGGTATGCCTTTGTGCCAGTTGGCGCGCAGGGTTGGGGAGAAGGTTTCCACGCCGCAACGGAACTTTACCGTGAGGGGATGAAACTGGCGGGCAAAGGCGGCAAGCCTGTGGCGGTACATGTAGTGGACTTCGAACCATAGGGTATGGATGCCCTTCCCGATTGCCACCTGCCTGATCATGGCAAGGGTGTCGGGGTCCAGTTCCATGGCGGAACCGGAGTTGATGATGTCCAGCATGCCGTACTTGCCGGTGACCTGCTCCAGCACTTTCCTGTTGACGCTGAATGGGGCGTCTGAGGTGTCGCCGTGATAGTCGCAGAAGGTGCATTTGCCCCACCTGCAACCTGTGCCTTGCAGGAGGAGGAACTCCCTTGGGAAGTTGCCCCGGATGACGGAATACCTGTTCATACGCCCCTCCTTTTGTAGTAGCGGTTAAGGAAGTCTACCACCACATAGGCCAGTGGTGTGCCGGCCAGAGCCTCGATGGCCAGTTTCAGCACGTATTGCAGAAGCATCATCTTCAGCAGGTCTTCGGTGGAGACGGTGCCGTAGAAGGCTATGAGCACGAAGGGGACGGAGTCGAAGACATATCCCACCATGGAACTGCCTATTGTCCTGAGCCACATGTGCTTGCCACGGCTCCAGGCCTTCATGCGCTCCATGATGTATGCGTTGGAGAGTTCGCCAAGCAGGAAGCCTGTGAGCGAACCCAGGACTATCCGTGGCACGTATGCAAAGATGTGGTTGTAGGCCTGTGCCGTCTCGTCCAGATAGTCGGGCGAAGGCATAAGGATGCCGATATTGGTGCAAATAACCAGGATGATGTTGCACAGCAATGCCAGATAGATAACTTTTTTAGATACTCTGTAGCCCCATATCTCGGTGAGCACGTCGCCCAGCATGTAGGCCAGAGGGAAAGTGATGGTGCCAGCATCAAAATAAAACAAACCGAAAATGCTGACTATCTTGACTGCCATTACGTTGGAAACGAGATAGAGTGTCACAAACAGTCCTGTGACTATCATCAGTGGCGTGTCAAAATAAACTCGGTTTTTTAAAGGGTTGTCCGATACCTTGTTGTTCATTCTCCTAAAAATAAACAGTTAGTGAAATGTTATTGGTCTTTCGCGGTGCAAAGGTACGCTTTTTTATAGCAAAAACCTCAATATCCCAATGTTTTTATATATCTTTACGGCCTAATAATGACTTTTTGCACGTCGGGACGTGTGGAAATCTGCCAAAACGAAAGTATATAAATATGAAGATAAACCTGATACAAACGGATATAGTGTGGGCCGATGCCATGGCAAACCGCCAGCATGCAGAGAGCATCATGCGCTCGCAGGACAAGGCCGACCTCTACATCCTGCCGGAGATGTTCTCCACAGGCTTTGCCACCCAACCTGAAGGCATTGCCGAGGAATGGAGGGGGGAGACCTGTCCCTCATTGGAATGGATGAAGGGTATGGCCGTGGAAATGGATGCCGCCGTGGCGGGCAGTGTTGCCGTAAGGGAGGAAGACGGCCGCTATTACAACCGTTTCTGCTTCGTGCGCCCCGACGGAGATTGCACCTTCTACGACAAGCACCACCTTTTTACCTATGGCGGCGAGCACCATCGCTATACGGCAGGACAAGAACGTGTGGTGGCAGAGTTCCGTGGTGTGCGATTCCTCCTGCAGATATGCTACGACCTGCGATTCCCCGTATTTGCACGCAACAAGGCCGGCGAACCCTATGATGCGATTATATATGTGGCAAGTTGGCCCACTCCCAGAGTGGAGGCATGGCTTGCTCTGCTGAAGGCCAGAGCCATAGAGAACCAGTGCTATGTCTGTGCCGTGAACCGTGTGGGCACAGATCCTGCGTGCCACTATTCCGGCGGCACACTGATGATAGACCCTTATGGCAAGGTGGTGGCACAATGCCCCATGGATGAAGAAGCATACGTGTCGGCAGAAACTGACCTGGAGGCGCTTTGTGCCTTCCGCGAGAAATTCCCGGTGCTGAAGGATGCGGACTAAGGAAACGGAAATCTGAAAACGGAAAACGGAAAGGTGAGAACGGAAAACTGAAAACTGCGAGAACGCTGAATAATCTAAGTAATCCGAGTAATCAGAATACTCCGACAACTCCGACAACTCCGATTAATACAATAACACCAAGCCCCTCTGCAAAGGAGAAGAGGACAGACAAAATAGACAATCAACTATGAAGAAACTACTACTTGGAGACGAGGCCATAGCACTGGGTGCCATACATGCCGGTTTGGGAGGCGTGTATGCCTATCCCGGCACTCCCTCCACTGAGATAACGGAATATATACAGGCAGATGCACTTGCACGCGAACGTGGAGTGCATAGCCGTTGGTGTACAAACGAGAAGACCGCCATGGAGGCCGCCCTGGGCATGTCCTATGCAGGAAAGCGTGCCTTGGTGTGCATGAAGCACGTGGGAATGAACGTGGCCGCCGATGCATTCGTGAACTCTGCCATAACGGGAGTGCACGGAGGCTTGGTGGTGGTGGCGGCCGACGACCCCTCTATGCACTCCAGCCAGAACGAGCAGGACAGCCGTTTCTATGCCTCCTTTGCCATGGTGCCTGCCATGGAGCCAGGCAACCAGCAGGAGGCCTACGATATGATGCGCGCGGCATTTGAGTTGTCGGAACAGTTGCGCGAACCCGTGGTGCTCCGCATAGTCACACGTCTGGCACATAGCCGTGCCGCGGTGGAGGTGCGCGAACCCATGGAGGTGCAGGACAGAGGGATATGCCAGGAACGATGGGTCTTGTTGCCCGGCATTGCCAGGGGGCGCTATGCCGCCCTTCTGGAGAAGCAGGACGATATGCTGGCGGCTTCCGAGGCCTCTATATATAATAAGGTGGAAAAGGGCGAATGTTCCCTGGGCATAATAGCATGCGGCATTGCCTACAACTACGTGAAGGAGGCATTGGGCGACAAGGCGAATGTCCTGAAGGTAAGTCAGTATCCCTTGCCCGAATCCAAGATATGCCAACTGGCAAAGGAGAACGATGCCATAATGGTGGTGGAGGACGGACAACCCGTGGTGGAACAGCAGGTGAAAGCACTGCTTGGTGCCGATTACCAGGTGAAGGGACGTCTGACGGGCGACTTGCCACGAGCCGGCGAACTGACCCCCGACAACGTGGCCAAGGCCCTTGGCGTGGAAGGCAAGGAAACCATGCAACCTTCGGCTATAGTTGCACCACGTCCCCCTCAACTGTGCCAGGGCTGCGGTCACCGCGATGTCTACACGGCACTGAACCAGGTGCTTGCCACATATCCCGACTACAGAGTGTTTGGCGACATAGGATGCTATACCCTCGGTGCTTTGCCTCCGTTTAAGGCACTGGCAAGTTGTGTAGACATGGGCGCTTCAATCACCATGGCAAAGGGTGCTGCCGATGCAGGTTTCCATCCGTCGGTGGCCATAATCGGCGACTCCACATTCACGCATAGCGGCATGACGGGTCTGCTGGATGCCGTAAACGACGGGAGCAACATCACCGTGGTAATCTCCGACAATCTCACTACAGGCATGACCGGCGGACAGGAGTCGGCCGGAACAAGCAAGTATGAGGCCATCTGCACCGCCCTCGGCGTAGAACCTGAGCATGTGCGAGTGGTAGTCCCCCTGCCAAAGAACATGGAGGAGATAACGCGCATACTGAAAGAGGAAATAGACTATCCGGGCGTGTCCGTTATCATTCCGCGCAGGGAATGCATACAGACGGCGGCACGCAAGGCGCGTGAAGCGCGTAAGTTGCGAGAGAACAACTGATTGCCCTACCATACATAAAGAAAAGCATTATGAAGAAAGACATTATACTATGTGGTGTGGGAGGTCAGGGAATACTTTCCATTGCCACCATCATAGGCGAGGCTGCCACCAGGGCAGGACTGAACCTGAAGCAGGCCGAAGTGCATGGCATGAGCCAGCGTGGAGGTGACGTGCAGAGCCACCTGCGCCTGTCCGACAAAACGATATACAGCGACCTGATAGCACGGGGAAGTGCCGACATGATTATCAGCATGGAACCCATGGAGAGCCTGCGCTACCTGCCATACCTGTCCAAGGAGGGTAGGGTGGTGACGGGCAGCAAACCCTTCGTGAACATACCTGACTATCCCGATACGGACACTCTGATGGCGGAACTTGGTGCCCTGCCTGCCGTGGACATGATGGACATAGATGCCGTGGCCAGGGATGCCGGCAATCCGCGAGGTGCCAACATGGTTCTGCTGGGCATGGCGGCACGCTATTTCAGCATACTCTCGCCTCAGGAACTTCAGGATGCCATACGCACCGTCTTTGCAAGGAAAGGCGAGAGCGTGGTGGAAGCCAACCTGAAGGCGTTCCGGGCAGGACTTGAAGGCTTGGATTCGTAAGAAAGATATAATAGATATAAACACATAAGAACATGATATACAATCCCGAGATAGAATGCATGTCGCGCGAGAAGATGCGTGAGTTGCAGACGGAAAGGCTCATCGCCACCGTGAAGCGTTGCTATGAGAACGTGCCTTTCTATAGGCGCAAGATGGACCAGAAAGGTATCCGGCCCGAGGACATCAAATCCATAGACGATATAACCAAGTTGCCGTTTACCACCAAGCACGACCTACGCGACGAATATCCGTATGGCCTGCAGGCCGTGCCCATGAGCGAGGTAAAGCGCATACATGCTTCGTCGGGCACAACCGGCAAACCCGTGGTGGGAACATACACCCAGAACGACCTGGACAACTGGGCGGAGTGCGTGGCTCGCGTACTGGCCGTTGGCGACATAGGTCCCGGCGACGTGGTACAGGTGTCCTATGGTTATGGTCTGTTCACGGGCGGACTTGGCGCTCACGACGGTGCCGGAAAACTCGGTGCCATACAGTTGCCCACCTCTTCCGGCAATTCCGAGAAGCAGGTCATGCTCATGCAGGACTTCGGCACCACGGCATTGTGCTGTACTCCGTCCTATGCCTTGCACCTGACAGAGGTCATGGAGAAATGCGGCATAAAGAAGGAAGACCTCAAACTGCGTGTCGGTTTCTTCGGTGCCGAGCCCTGGACTTGGGGAATACGCCGTGAACTGGAGGCAAAGTTGGGCATCAAGGCCATAGACATATACGGCCTTACGGAAATGTCCGGTCCCGGCGTGGGCGGAGAGTGCCAGTACCAGGACGGTACGCACGTTATGGAAGATATGTTCTATCCCGAGATTATCAATCCCGACACGCTGGAACCCGTAGCGCCGGGCGAGCGTGGCGAACTTGTCTTCACATCACTTTGCAAGGAGGCAATGCCTATCCTGCGCTATCGTACACGCGACCTTACGCACCTTATTTACGAGAAATGCCGTTGCGGCCGCACTTCGGTGCGTCTCGGCAAGATCCTGGGACGTAGCGACGACATGCTCATCATCCGTGGCGTGAACGTGTTCCCCAGTCAGATAGAGGCCATACTGACGGAGTTCCCTGCCTTTGCACCCCAATACTTCATCACCGTGGACCGCAAGCACAACGAAGATACCTTCGACCTGGATGTGGAGTTGCGCGAAGACCTGTTCTCGCCGAACCCTGCCAAGCAGATGCCTTTCATCAAGTACCTCTACGACCGTCTGGTTTCCGTTACCGGCATAAAGCCCAATATACACATCCAGCCGCCAGGAACCATAGAGCGCTCGCAAGGCAAGGCAAAGCATGTGCTTGACAAGCGCGACTTCTCGGATTGGGAGAAGGGCAAGTAAGACATCATCCCCTTTGACTATCATATTTAGAAAATGAAGATATTCTCAGACGAACTTGTGCAGGAGGCGGCAAGAGTCAATCATGTCGCCGACCTGTCCCATGCAACGATAGGCGAGACTCTGCTCGTGGCGCAATATCTGGAACAGAAGACGGGGTTGCCGTTCATACGTATGGATCAGGGAAGCCCTGGTCTGCCTTGCAACGCTTTCGGCATAGAGGCAGAAAAGAAGGCTCTGGATGCCGGTGTCAACAGCCAGTACCCTGCGGCGGCAGGCATACCCGAACTGAAGGAGGCGGCAAGCCGTTTCGTAAAGGCTTTTCTTGACATAGACATAAGTCCGCGCGCCTGCATCCCCACCGTGGGTTCGGTGGCAGGCAGTTTCGGTGCTTTCATAGCATGTTGCCAGCGTGACGAGAAGAAGAATAAGGTCCTGTTCATCGACCCGGGTTTCCCGATACAGAAGTCACAGTTGCGCATCCTCGGCATAGGATGGAAGAGTTTTGACATATATCCTTACCGTGGCCAGGCTTTGCGCGAAAAACTGGAACAGGAGGTAAGTGGCGGAGACATAGCGGCCATCATCTATTCCAACCCCAACAATCCCGCATGGATATCGTTGGAGGAGGAGGAACTGCAGATTATAGGCGAGACAGCCACTAAGCACGACATCATCGTCATGGAGGACCTTGCCTACTTTGCCATGGACAGCAGGCGCGACCTCTCACGTCCCTTCCAACCTCCCTTCGTGTGTACCGTGGCAAGGTATACCGACAACTATCTGCTCATGCTCTCGGCCTCAAAGATATTCTCTTATGCAGGCGGACGTATAGCCCTGGTATGCATCAGCGACAAACTCTTCGACCGCCAGTTCCCAGCCTTGGCAAAACGCTATAATGATAGCGGAGTCTTTGGCCCCACGTTCATCGCAAGCATACAATACATGATTACTTCAGGTTGTACGGCCAGCACACAGTATGCCTATGCCGAGATGCTCCGCCTGTCATGCGAAGGCGTGATAAACTTTGTTGAGGATACAAAGGCTTATGCCGAACGTGCCCGAAGGATGAAGAAGATATTCTGCGACAACGGTTTTACCATAACCTATCCACGTGACGTGACGGAAGAGATTGGCGACGGTTTCTTCTTCTCCCTCTCGTATCCTGGCATGACTGGAGGCGAACTCGTAAGCGAACTGATTTCCTACGGAGTTTCCAGCATCAATCTGGATACGACGGGTTCCCTTGAACATGGAGTAAGGGCATGCACCAGCCGCATGCGCGATGAACTCTATCCCGTCTTGGAGGAACGCATGCAGATGTTCAGGCAGGATCATCCGATATAACGAGGAGTTTTTCGTGATATGGCATCTACAGTACACATAATCCCAAATCGGTCATTAGCGTTATGATGATAATAGCGTTTGTTTTTGAACAGATGTTTTGCCACTTTGAGGGCGCAATGGGGTTCCTTTGTAACCGAGAAGTGACGAAACAGATGACAAAAAGAAGGTTTCATTAGCGCATAACAGCCTAATGAACTGTAATAAAAAAATGTATGCTGTTAACAATTATTAGCGTTTTGTACTGATTTGTACTCTCTCATGGGGGCTTCTCGCCCCCAAACCCCTCGGTGTTTTCAGGTATTAGACTATCTATGCTGATACACTTCGGGAAATAGCAGGAACTACTTCTTTTAAGATACATAACCGTCGACGTAAGGTTTTTCCTGAGTGACAACGGCAAAAGCCTGCCGGATAAGTTTATTTGCTACTGCAATAACAGCTACTTTCCCTGGCTTGCCATTAGACCGCAATCGGTCATAACAGGCTTTACACTCAGTGTTGCACCTTAATGAAGCGAATGCTGCCACATAGAGCTGCCCCCTTAAAGACGAGTCCCCGTTGCGGTTGATGTGACCTTTG
>JAZNYM010000014.1:0-5038 GCA_045594385.1 Bacteroidaceae bacterium | reverse complement strand
GCTTGCTTGCTTGCTTGCTTGCTTGCTTGCTTGCTTGCTTGCTTGCTTGCTTGCTTGCTTGCTTGCTTGCTTGCTTGCTTGCTTGCTTGCTTGCTTGCTAACAAAATAATCCGAACCACCAAGGATATTGGCGGTTATTTTTGTAGAATTTTGGATGTTTGTTAGCATAATTCCGTGTTTTTTACTACATAATGCGGTGCAAATATACAAAGTTCCAGATTAACAACCAAATAGTTATGACGTAAATTTCTCTTAATAATAAAAAATCGGATAAAACTACTTAATAATTAGGACATGTTACTTTTGTCCCATCTCCGGCGGCAAAGGTGAAGGACCCCCTCAATCCCCCTATAGGGGGAGGAGCAAGAAGCGGAGGGAGGTGGTGATGTCACATAGGTTGCAGGTTTTTGCTCACCGTTCATCCTTCCACCACCCAGCGTTCCAGATTGCGCGTTTCGCTTGTGATGTTTGCTCCTATCTTTACTATCTCTCTGCCGTCCACGGCAAAGGGCAAAGCATAGTCCTTCTCATTTATCTGTGCCAGAGCATCCTCGGCAGAACCGTCCAGTTTCAACTCGATGACATAAACGTACCTGTCGGTACCTATGGTCAGGTCTA
This sequence comes from Bacteroidaceae bacterium, assembly GCA_045594385.1. Taxonomy (GTDB): domain Bacteria; phylum Bacteroidota; class Bacteroidia; order Bacteroidales; family Bacteroidaceae; genus Physcousia. The sequence goes on along the minus strand of JAZNYM010000014.1, from coordinate 4,420 downwards.
TACGGCCACGGGAAGTACGGTATTCCGCCTGGACATACAAACCCATCAGTTTGGTGAAGATGAACATCACATTCTGGTAATGGACCTCGAGGTCGCGTATCAATTCGTACGGAGTATCAGCCATAAGGGCCTTAAGGCGCTGCATAAAGGCATCAACCTTGCCGTTCCTAACCTCGCGAACGAACTTTCCCACAAACGATGGGGAGTCGTTCTGAGAAATGGGAGTGTAGAAGGGCATCAGGAAACTCATGAAACCCTCCTTTACCTCCTCGTTGGGATAGTCAAGGGTGTACAGGCGGACACTACGGTCATAGCCCTTGATGGTAAGGTAACCGCTCTGGTAAAGCACGGCTATGGGGTTGTCGACCTTTATATGCACACTGTCCAACTCGCTGGCAGAGGCCTCGTAGCCCGACAGTTCCGTGGGATTCATGTCCACCTCCTTCAGCAGTTCAACCAGGTAGGTGGGTGTGCCGGTGCTGAACCAATAACTGCCGTATTGTTGGTTCTTCAAAGTAAGCAAGACACTGAACGGATTGTACATGCCTGGCGTATCGGGGGCGAAATGGTAACCGTCGTAACGTTGTCCCAGCATAGCGTATGCCTCCTCCCTGGTCTGGCCATTCACCTTGGCAAGTTCACCTATCTCTTCATCAAACACATCGTGCAGTTCCTGCCCGGAGATACCGCATATATCGTAATAGGAAGGATTCATGGAAATGTCTTCAATGTTGTTCAGGTCGCTGAACACGCTGACTTTGCTGAACTTGGTAACGCCGGTAAGCAAGGCAAACCTAATACATCCGTCCATGCTCTTCAGTGCACCATAAACTGACTTCAAGGTGGCACGGTATTCGTCCTGTAGCGATTTGTCGGATATTGCCTGCAGCAGAGGTTTGTCGTACTCGTCCACCAGGATTACAACACGCTCGCCTGTCTTTTCATAGGCACGTTGTATGATACCCTCGAAACGCATGGGCAGGGTAGTCTCAGCAGGGTCTGCACCGTATAGGTTCTCCCAGATCCTGAACTCGCGGTCCAGTTTCTTGTCAACACTGTCAATGGAATCGTATTTCTCCGTATTCAGATCCAGGCGAAGAACAGGGTGCACACGCCACTCCTGCTCCAACTGTTCCATGGCAAGCCCCTGGAACAGTTCACGCTTGCCCTCGAAGTATGCACTCAAGGTAGATATCAGCAGACTCTTGCCGAAACGGCGGGGACGGCTCAGGAAGTAGTAACTGCCCTGAGTAACCAATTTATGGATATGGGAAGTCTTGTCCACATAGACCCATCCTTCCTCACGCAACTTATCAAACTGCTGTATGCCTATTGGGTACTTCATAACCTAACGATTTACACTATTCTCCCCGCAAATATACAACAATTCCATGATACAACCAAAAGGGGAGATAAAGAAAGAGCTTGGGGCAAAGGGGATGTAAATCCTCTTTGCCCCAAGCCTTGAATATTATACGAGAGACGGTGCGGACGCTGCACGCAGCGTCCCTACGGTGCCTGTCTATTGCTTACCATTCGCTGTCCCAAATGCTGGGAGCAGAAGGACCGTTGTCCTCACGGCCGAGCTGACCACCTGCAGAGGTGTCAACTTCTGTTTCGCTGAATACCTGCAAACTTGCAGCCAGCATGTTCACGGCACTTACCTTTATTGTCTCCACAGAGGGAGCGATATATGTCTTTTTCATAATCTTTCTTTTTCTTATGGTTTTACTTTATTTAGCCCATCCTCCCCGTCCCGTACCTCACGGCAAAGGAGCAGGGGTTGGACAGGGAGCCGAAGCCCCACTATAAACTAAAACTAAAACTGTATTAAACTATTACTTAATAGCCTTAACTTTGCTAACATTGCCTTACTTCACAACCTTCTTGCCGTTCACGATGAAGATGCCCTTCTGTGCGTTCTGTACGCGACGACCAGCCAAGTCATAGGCAACTGCATTGGTTGCGTTCTCTGCCTCGATACCCTCGATAGCGGTTGCATTGTCATCACCGAAGTTGAAGACGAGGAAGCGGGCCTCACCACCTGCTGTGGCAGGCAGGTATGCCTTGAAAGCGTTGTTCAGGAAATGGGTATCACCATCTGCACCCTCAGCATCCTTGTTCAATGTTGCCTTGTAGAGACCGACACCATTTGTACCATTTGCCAAGACGTAAGCAGGACCTGCAACGTAGGTGTTTTCTACTGAACCTGCCAACAGATTAGATTCAATGGTTGTTGCGGCATCAGCAGATGTAATGAACTGGTGTGTACCTTCACCCTTCAAGATTACGCCTGTGTTTGCAGGCAGAGAACCTGTCACCTGAGTCAGGGATGCATAGTTGCCCGTTGCCTCAGAGACAACGTAAGCCTCAACTGTTTCTGGAATGAACACCTTAGAACCCAGATACAGCGTTGCATAACCTGCTGTACCTACTTCAACCTCGTGAATCTTGTACTCTGTAGCCTTAAAAGAGGAACCGTTATCGTTAGCAGCCCAATGATTAATACAATCACCCTGCGCATTCAAATAATTGTTATTTGTCGGATACTTGAAACAGAACCAAGGGTCATTAGCCTGACTGGCCATAACAACGAAAGATGTTGCAGAATTAACGTCAGACATAGAAGCATTACCACTTCCTGTTGATGCAATTGCCTTACCAGTCTTCTTGTTAACCATCTTCATACCGAAAACATCACCAACAAAACCCCAAAGATGGGATTCTATATCTGCTTGTGCTACGGTCTTATCAGTCCACTCAACAGTAGAGCCTCCATTGTCTTCGATATAAGATGTAACATTGCCATTAGCATGCATCTGGACATAATACCATGTATCTATGTTTGCAGCATCAACGACAGTCTTTACAGAAGTGAACTCCTTTTCCTTGGTCAAGGCAATCTGATGCGTTCCATCCGCAGAAACATAACCTGCGGGCTTGGCACCAACGATTACGCCATAAGGTGCAACATAACTGCAAGCAGGATACTCAGAACCCTTGGTTACCTCAATAACCTCACGCCCCTTTTCTTCATTGCCATACTTAAATATATAGGTAACGGTAGCCATTTGGTCTACACTGACAACATTCAATGTAACATCCACAAAGACACCACCTGCCGAATTGATCTTCCCATCAGCACCATTAGGATCCAAATCATTCCAGTCGTACTTTACGCGCAAGCGATATACGCCAGGAGTCTCAGGTGCTGTAAAGTTAGGCATCGCAACAGTATTTCTGGCAGCCCCTGTAAGCTCTGCGCCTGCGCTATTTACACCAGCCTCATCGTCGTCTGCATCGTAGCAAGAGTAGGTTACAAGATCGCCTGTGGGAGTGTATCCATCTGTATCTACTCCATCGGTCGTAAATCCATTGCCATCAAAATCAACATAAGCAAACGCCTGCATCCAATTACCATTTTTGTCAATAGAAATCTCTACCTCACTGCCAGCGGCAACATTGAATGTTGCGCTCTCTGTCAAATCGAAATATACAAGTCCGTAGTAAGGAGTGGTTGTTTGCTGTACACCATTTATCTTTATTGACTTGATATAACGACCACCTTCACCTGCACGAGTTACCCAACCGTTGGGATTGTATGTTGGGTCAAGAAGATCAGTCGCCTCATGGAATACCCATGTTGTACCTTCCCAGTCAGCATCACTTGGACTCCAGGAGCCAACTCCAGTATTGCTATTATTTGCATCAATACAAGAATTACCGGAAATGGGATTTGTTGAGCTTATAGAAAAACCCTTATTATTAACTCCGTTCTCAAGAACATACCAAACAGCAGGAGTTGTAGAGGCCTTTTTATCGCCATCCAAATAGACCTTGTCTTCTCCTGATTTGCTCTTGTTCACAATATAGACACCATTGTTCTCATTGTCAGGAACAGCCTCAAAGTACCAAAGGCTATTCTCGTTGTAGTCTGTGTGTTGAACAGCCTCACCAACATTAGCATAGGTGATAACGCCACCACGGTTATAACTACTGATTACATAATAAATGGGAGAGTCCTCTGTTGAGGTCACCACATTCTGTCCCCATGCCGTTCCCACGAACATGCAGAGCAAAATTAAAAGAGAGGTAATCTTTCTCATAATAGATTAAGTTAAATTGTTAATAGATTAGTTATTGGTTAAAGTTTATATTCTATAACATGACAAGCCTCTCGGTTTGGGAAGAGCTGTCACTCTTTCCAAACCGAGAGGCTATGATAAGGATAGGCACGAGAATCTTCCTCGCGCGTACCTATTATAATGCTTGCTTGCTTGCTTGCTTGCTTGCTTGCTTGCTTGCTTGCTTGCTTGCTTGCTTGCTTGCTTGCTTGCTTGCTTGCTTGCTTGCTTGCTTGCTTGCTTGCTTGCTTGCTTGCTTGCTTGCTTGCTAACAAAATAATCCGAACCACCAAGGA
>JAZNYM010000013.1:0-11728 GCA_045594385.1 Bacteroidaceae bacterium | reverse complement strand
TCGATTTGGTCTTTTATAACTTCAAGATGAAACGATTCGTTATCTTCGAACTGAAGACGCATCGTTTGACGCATCAGGATATAGGGCAATTGGACATGTATGTACGCATGTATGACGACTTGATGAAGGGGGCAGATGACCAGCCAACGATAGGAGTTTTACTCTGTACAGATACCGACAACACAATAGCACGCTATTCGGTACTTAATGAAAGCGAACAACTTTTTGCTGCAAAATACATGACTTATATGCCTACCGAGGAAGAACTCCGGCATGAAATAGAACATCAGAAGCAGTTCTTTTTAGAGCAACAGAAGGGCAAAAACAAATAGGACGAGGTGTTCGAGGGATGAGATGAACTTACGGGCATCTCCATCCACCCATTGGTGTTCAACTCCTTATTGCACAAAAGATAATGACAGAGAATCCCCATGATGCCATTGAACCGGAAACCGGGAACCGTCCTCCAGAGGAGACATTCCCGAACTTGCAACACTGATGGATGATTAACTGCACTACCTAAACAAGATGGACTACGCAATGTGATGCCATCTTTATTTATTGTATGCACCTCCGAAGGGGGGTGTCCTCAGTGTCCTCAGTCCTCAGTCCGTTTTCCGTTCTCCTTCATACTCACCCTCAGTCCTTGCTTTTAGAACAGATGACGAAAAGAAGGATTCATTAGGGAGTAACGGTCTAATGGGCTTTGGGTTAAAGTCCGTTCTTCTTCAACTGGAAGAGGAAACGGCGCAGGTACAGAAGCCCTGCCATGGTGAGACCGAAGGGGAAACCCCACCAGATGCCGGTGGCGCCGCCGTCCATGATGATGCCGAAGAGATAACTGAGGGGGATGGTCACGATGCCGTAGCAGAAGAAGGAGTATTTCATCAGTTTCTTCACGTCGCCTATGCCTCGGAGGGCATTGACGTAGCACGTCTGCATGCCGTCGCCCACCTGATAGAATATCATGGGCCAAACCATGGCCACCACGGTGGCGGAGATGGCGGCAAACAGTGCAGGGTCGTCGTCGGACACGAAGATGCCGGTTATCTGCCGGCGGAAGATGAATACCAGCGACGTAGCGATTATGCCTATGACTATCATCAGATGATATCCGGCATGGGCGGAAAGGCGTATGCCCCTCCATCCGCCAAGGCCATGGTAGTGCGCCACGCGGATGGACACGGCAGAGCCTATACCAATATAGAACATGTATATGAACGAGGACACCTGGCATCCCACCTGATGTGCGGCCAGGGCAGAGGTGGCATCCCACGATATGCCTCCGCGCCCCAGGGCAAGGGCCACACCAGAGAAGGCCGCCAGTTCCATGGTCAGTTGCAGGGCAATGGGCCAGCCGAGGCGGTTATGCCTGAGGAGCGAACTGCGTGTCACCACGGCCGTCTTCCACAGGGTGCGGTATATGGAGTACCTCTTGTTCAGCATGAAGCATGCGACGTAGAGCACGAGCATCAGTATCCTGCTGGACACCGTGGCCCATGCCGCACCAGCGACACCCATTTCCGGAAAGCCGAGGTTGCCGAAGATGAGCAACCAGTTACACACTATATTCCAGACGTTTCCCGCCAGCACTATCCACATGGTGGTACGTGTGTCCGTGAGGCAATCGTAGAAGCACTTCATGCCCGAACAGACGTTCATCACCAGAAGCGAGGGTATGAGTATGAGCATGTACTTGCGGATGAGAGGCAGAAGTCCCGTGTCCACCCCCATCAGGGGCAGGGCGGCATAACTGGCATACATGAGCAGGCACACGAAGATGCCCTGAAGGATGTCGGCAAGGAGCGAGGACTTCAGTTCGCTGACTATGTCCTGATGCTTGCGCTGGCCGTAGAGTTTGCCTATGGTGGGCACGGCCGCCATGCAGAAGCCCATGCCCAGGAGTTGTGCCATTATGAGGAGGGAGTTGGCAAAGCCTGCCGCCGCCAGTTCCGAGGGCGAATGCTGGCCGAGCATCAGCGTGTCGGCCATGCCCTGCAGGGTGAACCCCACCTGTGCCACCGTGATGGGGAGGCCCAGTTTGAGCAGATGGCGGTATTCGCCTATGTAGTTGGTCTTTTCCATTGTTTATGATAGACGCCTTTGAGTCCTTGGTTATGCAATGTCCATGAATTTCCTTAACGCATCCGGCGAGGTTCCCCTGCGCGAAGCATAGTCGGCCAGTTGGTCTTCGCCTATGGTTCCCACCTTGAAGTGCCGGCATTGGGGATGCGCTATCATAAGACCCGTGGTGCTCGCATGCGGTATCATGGCCCCGTTCTCTGTCAGGCTTATGCCCAGCGAGGGAAAGTCCAGCAGGTCGGCAAGCACGAAGTTCAGACTTTGGTCGGGCAGAGAAGGATAGCCCACGGCAGGGCGCTTGCCACGATAGCGCTCGGCAAACATTTCCCCGGGTGTCAGGTTCTCGTCGGGGGCATATCCCCAAATGTCTTTCCTGACTATCTCATGCCCGCGCTCGGCCGACGCTTCGGCAAGCCTGTCGGCAAGTGTCTGTTCGAGCAGGTCATCCACACGGAACGGCACCATGGATGCAAACACGCCCATCGTTTCCGCCGGCATGGCAACGGGAGGCAGGAAATCTGCAAGGCAGAGGTAGGGAGGACTTTGCTGGCGCAGAAGCGGAAGTACATGTGTGTCGCCCTTGTCTCCATAGAGCAGTATGTCCTCCTCAGAGGAATGTGCCTTGAACAGGCGCACCCGAAATCTGGTTTGGCGCTTCTCTTCTGCCCAACGGGCAAGCAGCATGTCCGCTTCCGCACGGATTTCACTGCCCTGCTCGGAGTTCACTCCCCAGGCATGGTAGAAGTACACCCAGTTGATGTAGGGTATGAGTTCCTCGATGTGGAATTGCAGGGTTCTTGTCATGTTCTTGCCAACGGTATTCTGTGCTATGGAAAACGCCTCGGGGAGCGATGCCCTTCGCCTCGTGGAGCGTTTATTCCTGCCCTATCATGGCAAGGAATTCGTCTTCGGAGACAATCCTCACGCCCAACTTCTCCGCCTTCTCGAGTTTTGAGGGTCCCATGTTCTCGCCGGCCAGGATGAAACTGGTCTTGCCCGATATGCTGCCCACATTCTTGCCGCCGTGCTGCTCGATGATGCGCTTGTATTCGTCGCGCGAATGATGGGCGAAGACACCGCTTATCACTATGCTCTGCCCTTGCAATGTGGTGCTATGCGTGGAGAGTTGCTCTTCGGAGAGCGTGAATTGCAGGCCTGCCTGCCTGAGCCTCTCTATGAGGGCGCGGTTTTCCTCGGATGCGAAGTAGTTGATGATGCTTTCGGCTATGACATTGCCTATGCCGTCCGTCTCCAGGAGTTGTTCCATGGTGGCAGACATGAGCGAATCTATGTCCTTGAACTTGCGTGCCAGGGTCTTGGCCGCTATCTCGCCCACGAACCTTATGCCCAGGGCAAAGAGCACCCTTTCAAAGGGCACTTCGGTGCTGCGTGCCACGCTGTCCGCCACCTTCTTGTCGTGGGTGATGCGATAGAAATCGGACACGTCGTGGAGCATGCCGTTGCGATAGTATTGTTGTATCAGTTCGGGACCTACCTGGCTGATGTTCATGGCCTTGCGAGAAACGAAGTGCTCCAGGCGCCCTATTATCTGCGGTGCGCAATGCAGGTCGTTGGGGCAATAGTGCGATGCCTCTTCCTCGCCACGCACCAACGGAGTGCCGCATACGGGACACCGCTGGATGAAACGGATGGGAGAGGACCCCTCCCCAACCCTCCCGCAAGGGGAGGGAGTATGATGTACAGGGGAGTGTTGTTCTTGTTTCCATGGTGCTTGTCCCACTTCAGCAACAGACATTTGTTCTTCATTTGTCGGTTGTATACACTCCCCTCCCTTGTGGAGGGGTTGGGGGAGGGTCTTCTTTCCCACTATCTTGGGTATTATCTCGCCTCCCTTTTCCACCAGCACGTGGTCGCCGATGTGGAGGTCGAGGGCTTCCAGCACGTCGGCATTGTGCAGGGTGGCACGGTGCACCATGGTGCCGGAGAGGAGGACGGAATCCATGTTGGCAACGGGAGTTACCACACCCGTGCGCCCCACCTGGAACGTGACTTCGCGCAGGATGGTGCATGCCTGTTCCGCCTGGAACTTGTAGGCAATGGCCCAACGGGGCGACTTGGCCGTCATGCCCAAAGCCTTCTGCTGGGCAAGGGAGTTCACCTTGATGACAATGCCGTCCGTGGCCACGGGAAGTTCCTTGCGGTGCACGTCCCAGTAACTGATGTACTCCCAAAGTTCCTCCAGGGTGTTGCAAAGCCTCATGTCCTTGCTCACCTGAAATCCCCACGAGCGTGCCGATTCCATATTCTCATAATGCCCCGTGGATGGTATGTCTTCTCCAAGGAGATAGTACAGATAGGCATCAAGGCCGCGTTGGCTCACCACCTTGGGGTCCTTGCTTTTCAGCGTGCCCGATGCCGCATTGCGGGGATTGGCAAAGAGGTCTTCGCCAGCCTGACTCCGCTCGCCATTCAATCGCTCGAAACTCTGCCAGGGCATGAGCACCTCGCCACGAATCTCAAACTCCGCGGGGATGTCTTCCCTGGAAGAATCAAGCACGAGGGGGATGGAGCGGATGGTGCGCACGTTGGCCGTAACGTCGTCGCCCTGCACGCCGTCGCCACGGGTCAGGGCCTGCACAAGTTTGCCGTCCCTGTAGTGCAGGGAGATGGAAAGGCCGTCGTACTTCAGTTCGGCACACACCTGGAAGGGCTGGCCGTGAAGGCCGTCGGAGACACGCTGGTAGAACTCGCGCACCTCCTCCAGATTGTAGGTGTTTGCCAGGGAAAGCATCGGGCGGCGGTGAGGCACGGTGCGGAACTCGTCGTTCAGGTCGCTGCCCACGCGCCGGGTGGGGGAATTGGGGTCGGACATATCCGGATACTTCTCCTCCAAGTCCTGCAAGCGGTGCATCATCTCGTCGAATTCCTTGTCGGAGATGGTGGGGGCATTCAATACATAATAATTATAGTTATGCCGGTGCAGTTGTTCCCTCAGGCTTATGATGCTTTCTCTTTCGTTCATGCGTTGTTAATTTATATTGCAAAAGTAATAAAAAAGGAGCACACCCGCCCTTTATATCATGAAAAAGTTGTATTTTTGTGCCCAAATAAATTAAGAAGCACGTATCGCGCCAAGGCACAAAGGCCGGCGGTGCGTGACCCAAAGAAAGAAGCATGGCTCAAAATAAATTCAAGGGGTTGGGAGTAGCACTCGTAACGCCCTTCAATGCAGACGGAAGTATTGACTGGGATTCTCTCTTCCGCCTGGTGGAATACCAGATATCGCGCGGCATTGATTTCCTTTGCGTGATGGGAACAACGGCGGAAACCCCGACACTGACATCGGAAGAAAAGACACGTATCCGCGAGGAGATCGTACAGCGTGTGGCCGGCCGTGTGCCCATCCTGCTCGGATGCGGAGGCAACAGCACCGCCGCCGTGGTACAGGAACTGAAGACCGGCGACTTCACCGGCATAGACGGCATACTGAGCGTTTGCCCGTATTACAACAAGCCCTCACAGGAAGGCATCTACCAGCACTTTGCCGCCATAGCCAAGGCAAGCCCCGTTCCCGTGGTGCTCTACAATGTGCCCGGCCGTACCGGTGTGAACATGGCGGTGGAAACCACCTTGCGTCTGGCACGCGAGTTTGACAATGTGGTGGCCATCAAGGAAGCGTCGGGCAACATCAGCCAGATGGACGAGATAATCAAGAACAAGCCCCAGGACTTCGACGTTATCAGTGGCGACGACGGTATCACCTTCCCCCTCATCACTCTGGGTGCCGTAGGCGTGATAAGCGTGATTGGCAATGCTCTGCCCTACGAGTTCAGCCGCATGGTGCGCTTGGCCCTGCGCGGAGAGTATCCGCAGGCACTGGAGATACACCACCGCTTCACGGAACTCTTCAAACTGCTCTTCGTGGACGGCAACCCTGCCGGCGTGAAAGCCCTGCTCAGCGAAATGGGCCTCATACAGAACGAACTGCGCCTGCCCCTCGTGCCTGCACGCTTGGGCACGGAGAAACGTATCTCCGAACTGGCCACGGAACTGGGCATAAGAATCTGAACTTGCAATCCAACAAACCTAAACCTTCCTAATATATGCTTACAATCAATTCATACGAGGAGTTTGTTGCCTATGAGGGCAAGGAACTCGGTGTCAGCGAGTGGGTGCAGATATCCCAAGACAGAATAAACCAGTTTGCCGATGCCACGGACGACCACCAGTGGATTCACGTGGACGTGGAGAAGTGCAAGGCGGAAAGTCCCTTCGGACAGACCATAGCACACGGCTATCTGACCCTGAGCATGATTCCCCTGATGTGGAACCAGATTATCGAAGTGAACAATCTGGAGCGTATGATGAACTACGGCATGAAGGACATGCGCTTCGGCCAGCCCGTCCTGTCCGGCCAAAGCATACGCATGAAGGTATCACTGGATGAGATTCAGAACCTGCGCGGTGCCATCAAGACCAACGTGAAGTTTGTCATCGAGATACAGGAAACGGGCAAGAAGGCCGTGGAGGGCATAGCCACCTTCATCTACTACTTCAAGAAATAACGGAGAAGTTATCCAATAAGGACAAGGGCAGTCTCCGCGTATGCTAAACCTGCCCTTGTCTTCTTTTTGTTTATGAGGATTTTCGTCATATTGTCCATACTCGCCCTCCTGCAATGCCTCGTGCCGGCACAGGCACAGGTTTCCCGTATCAGACAGGATTTCATCGGCTACGGTTTCCCTGGGCATGAGCATTGCTCCATGCGCATCCTGCCTGGTGCCAAGGCAATGTTCCTGGACCTGGAAACGGCTCTTGCCAAGGCAAAGCACTATGTACATATCGAATACTATAAATGGTACAACGACAGCATAGGCAGGCATCTGCTCGACGTTCTGGCGGAGTGTGCTTCCAGAGGTGTGCAGGTACGCCTGATGTATGACGCTTTCGGCAATAGCGGCAAGGCACCGGCCTTTACCCGTGAGTTTGCGGAGCAGTATAAGGCCAGGGGGATAAGGATGGTAGGATTCGACCCCATGCGCTTCCCCTACGTAAACCATGCCCTGCACCGCCTGCACCGCAAGATGGTAATCATCGACGGCAGGATGGTATATACAGGGGGCATGAACGTTGCCGACTACTATATCCACGGCAAACCCGAACTTGGCAAGTGGGGCGACATGAATGCCGTGCTTGCGGGTCCCATAGTGGAGGAGTATCAGCGTCTGTTTGCCGACCTTTGGTATAAGGAGTGCGGAGAGAAACTGGACGAGAGGGCTTACCGTAGTCCTGATGCCCGTCTCTACGAAGAACGGCAGGGAGGCTATGAGGCCTTCGTGGTGGACCGCGAACCCGGCAAGAAGAGCGCGCGCATCCGGCAAAGTTACATCTCCTGTCTGGACAATGCACAGAAGCGTGTGCGCATCATCAATCCCTACGTCATTCTCGTCAGCAGTGTGCGCAAGGCCCTGCGCCGGTGCATCGAGCGTGGCGTGGAGTTGGAAATCCTGCTCGGGCACAAGGGCGACAACCTGATAAGCGAGGTAGGCACGGCACGCGAGGTGTACAACCTTGCCCGACGTGGCGCCAAGGTGTGGCTCTGCAAGGAATGTTTCCATCACGACAAGGTGATGATAGTGGACGACTCGCTCTGTACCGTAGGCACGGCTAACCTGGATGCCCGCTCGCTCAGTTTCGACTACGAGGTGAATGCTTACTTCTTCTCTCCCGAGTACTGCACGCAACTGAACGAATACTTCAACCGCCACCTCAACTCTGCCGTCATGCTCACGGAGGACAACTGGAAGGAACTCTATCCCCGTTCCAAACGACGCCTCGGCTGGTGGACAAAGGGCATACGCGGCATCTTGTAGGCGTGCGGAAGCGGAGGGCGGCACCTATACCTTATTTATATATAATATACACACATTCCATTTGGTATGAACAACACTATCGTAAGACTTCTTCAAGACTGGGGCGTCAATCCCGACTCCATGTACTGGCTCTACTGGTGCTTTGTCGTTTTGGGCATTGCCATCGTCATATACATCGTGAACCTGCTCTGCAACCGTGGTATCATCCCTCTGGTCAGGAAACTCAGGGAGGGGACACGCTCCAAGTGGGACGACATCCTGCTGAATGACATCGTGCTGAAAGACATCACACGGCTGCTCCCCCCGATTCTGATAACGATACTCCTGCCATTGGCATTTTCCGAGGACAGCCATGTGCTGGAATTCCTCCTGAAGGTGAATACCATATACATGATTGTGGTGCTGGCCAAGTTGCTGTGCTCCTTCCTCAGTTCCATGTACAACCTTACCAGCAGCAGCGACAAGTTGAAGAGCCACCCCCTGAAGGGTGTATATCAGATGCTGAAGATAGTGGTTGTCTGCGTTGCACTCATTATCATTGTAAGCATCCTCATCAACAGGAATCCGGAATACATCCTTACCGCCCTTGGTGCTTCGGCGGCCGTGCTGATGCTTGTCTTCAAGGATATGATAATGGGACTTGTGGCAGGTGTGCAACTCTCTGCCAACGACATGCTTCGCCCCGGCGACTGGATTTCCATGCCAAAGTACGGAGCGGACGGCGATGTCATAGAGGTAACGCTGACTACCGTGAAGGTGCAGAACTGGGACAAGACCATCACCACCATACCGCCATACGCCCTTGTCAGCGACTCCTTCCAGAACTGGCGCGGCATGAAGGATTGCGGAGGACGGCGCATAAAGCGTTCTGTCTACATAGACATGCGTTCAATCACCTTCTGCACCAAGGAGCAGCACAAGGATTTTGCCCACCGTGGCTGGTTGGACGGAGTGGAGCGCGAGGACAAGTTCGTGGTAAACCTGCACGTGTTCCGCAACTATCTGGAGAACTATCTGCGACACCATCCGCGTGTAAGCAAGCGTCTCACCATCATGGTGCGCCAACTCCAGCCCACGGCACAAGGCCTGCCCCTGGAACTCTATTTCTTCTCCGACGGTACTGAATGGGTACCATACGAGCATCTCCAGGCGGAAATCTTCGAGCACGTCTTCGCCATGCTCCCCACCTTCGGCCTTCGTGTGTTCCAGTCCCCCATGGGTATAGACTTCAACGGAGGGCAGTTGGGAGAGTAAAACGGTGAACGTTTAACGGTGAATGTTTAATGTCGTGTCCATGCAAATTTTGCAAAATGCGTTGATAGGAAAATGAAAAAGCGACTTGTCATCTTCGATTTGGACGGCACCCTGCTCAACACCATTGCCGACCTTGCCGTTGCCACCAATGAAGCGCTCAGAGCCATGGGATACCCCACGCATGCCGAGGAGGTCATCCAGACCTTCGTGGGCAACGGGGTAAGCAAGTTATTGGAACGCTCCATGCCCTTGGACAAGCGGACGGAAGAAAACATCGCCCTCGTCCGCCGGCACTTCATGGCATACTACGACCAGCATAATGCCGACCTCAGCACGCCATATCCCGGTATTTCGGAAATGCTCTCCCGTCTTCAAGAGGCAGGAATCATGCTTGCCGTAGCCTCCAACAAATACCAGTCCGCCACGGAAAAACTCATTGCCCGCTATTTCCCCCACATCAACTTTGTCTGTGTCCTCGGCCAGCGCCAGGGCATCCCCGTAAAGCCGTCTCCCGACATCGTCCTCGAAATAATGGAGAAGGCTAATGTCAGCAGCTCCGACACCCTTTATGTCGGCGACTCAGGTGTAGACATGCAGACCGCCATCAATGCCGGCATTGATTCCGTTGCCGTCTCCTGGGGCTTCCGCCCCCGTGCAGAACTGGAAGCATTCCGCACGCTTGCCATTATAGACAAGGCCGAGGATTTGAAAAACTGGATACTGTAGGATTACTCTTCATAGCCTCTAAAAGAACCCCGATACAGGTAATCCGGGGACGCATTAGAAAGTGTTATCCCAAATCTGTCTCTAGCACGTAAAATCCTAATGACAGGTTTGGGATAATGGTATTTTCTTGTCAATAAGACAATGAGCGGTAGACGGGGTTCGAACCCGCGACCCTGGGCTTGGGAAGCCCATGCTCTACCAACTGAGCTACTACCGCGTTCATATCTATTGCAAAGGTACACCTTTTTTGTCTATCTTGCAAGAATTAAACATCTTTTAGGGTTATTTTACATAAAAGATTCTACATTATAATCAAAAAGCATTACCTTTGCATTGTAATTATAACAAATACAATTGTTCAACAATGACGGACGTGACTCAGATAAAAGAAGCATTGGTTAAGTGTGGCATATCGCCATCCCGTCCCAGGACAGCCATATTGGGCTATCTGCGCAATCACTATACGCACCCTACTGCTGATGAGATTTTCCGTGACCTGAGAGAAAGTGTTCCAACTCTGTCGCTTACAACGGTATACAATACCCTGAAACTTTTTTCCGAGAAGGGGTTGTGCCTGTCGCTTACAATAAACGAGAAGCAGGTATGCTATGATGGACATACGTATCCACACGGCCACCTTTTATGTAGCAGGTGTGGCAAGATACATGACATTGTGCAGGAGAGTGTTTCTGCACTTCCGGCGGAGGAATTCATCTGTGGGCATCGTGTTACGGAAGTTCATTATTATTATAAGGGAATCTGTTCCGAGTGTCTGGCCAACGAGAAGTTTTCCTGACAACAACTAAACGATAATACATTATTATAAATAAACATTAAATATTAAGATTATGAGCAAGAAATTTGTCTGCACCGTTTGTGGTTATATTCATGAAGGCGACGAGGCACCTGCAAAGTGTCCTCAGTGTGGTGTCCCCGCATCCAAGTTCAATGAGATGGCTGCCGAGCAGTCCTATGTAACAGAGCATGTTATCGGTGTGGCACAGGGTTGCCCCGAAGAGATTATGGAAGGCCTCAAGGCACATTTTGCAGGCGAGTGCACTGAGGTGGGCATGTATTTGGCCATGAGCCGTCAGGCAGATCGCGAAGGTTATCCCGAGATTGCCGAGGCTTTCAAGCGTTATGCATTTGAGGAGGCCGACCATGCCAGCAGATTTGCCGAACTGATAGGTGATGTTGTTTGGGATACCAAGACTAACCTGCAGAAGCGTGCAGAGGCCGAATGTGGCGCATGTGCCGGTAAGATGGACATTGCCAAGGCTGCCAAGGCTGCTAATCTTGATGCTATCCACGATACCGTTCACGAGATGGCAAAGGACGAAGCACGCCATGGACGTGGATTTGAAGGTCTGCTGAAGCGTTACTTCTCAAAGTAGCGGTCATTGCCATCAGGCAAAAGTTCAACGACTATATAATGGGGCTGACTTCCGTTTTGGCAGGTCAGCCTTTCTTTGTGTTTGGTAGAAACAGGAAGCGTCGGTGGCGGTAAAGTTCACCATCGGTGGCGGTAAAATGAATCATCAGTGGCGGTGAAGTTCACCATCGGTGGCGGTGCGTTTTACCGCCACCGATGGCAGGAAGGGTGTTTCGTGGGAGACATAATCCCAAATCGTTCTGTTCAAGATATGGGCTATTATCATCATAACGCCAATGACTGCCTTTGGGATAAATCGGTGTCGCTGATACAAAAACCCGCCCAATCTTTTCCTTATTTATAAAAAAAGATTTACTTTTGTGTGATTTTAACGTTAATGATTATGAAAAGCAACAAGCCCCTCTTTCCATTGTATCTGCTTGCCGCCTTGCTTTGCGGA
>JAZNYM010000012.1:0-70955 GCA_045594385.1 Bacteroidaceae bacterium | reverse complement strand
AACTGACTTCTTGTCTTCACCAAGACCGAGGATCTGAACTTCGTCACCTACCTTGATAACACCAGTCTCAACACGACCTGTAGCAACAGTACCACGACCAGTGATTGAGAATACGTCCTCAACAGGCATCAAGAAGGGCTTGTCCTTATCGCGGGGAGGCTCCTGGATCCATGTGTCGCAAGCTTCCATCAACTCCATTACCTTCTCTTCCCACTCAGCTACACCGTTAAGTGCACCAAGAGCAGAACCACGGATGATAGGAGTATCCTCTTCGAAATCATAAGAGGTGAGGAGCTCAACCATTTCCATCTCAACGAGCTCGAGCATTTCAGCATCGTCTACCATGTCGCACTTGTTCAAGAATACAACGAGGCGGGGTACGTTTACCTGACGAGCGAGAAGGATGTGCTCACGTGTCTGAGGCATAGGACCATCAGTAGCAGCACAAACGATGATAGCACCGTCCATCTGAGCAGCACCAGTTACCATGTTCTTTACGTAGTCGGCGTGACCCGGGCAGTGTACGTGTGCATAGTGACGGTTAGCTGTCTGATACTCTACGTGAGCGGTGTTGATAGTAATACCACGCTCTTTCTCTTCGGGAGCGTTGTCGATTGAATCGAAAGAACGCAACTCAGAGAGACCCTTCTTAGCCAATACAGTAGTGATGGCAGCGGTCAGAGTGCTCTTACCGTGGTCAACATGACCGATAGTACCAATGTTTACATGGGGTTTGGTACGTTCAAATTTTTCTTTTGCCATAGCGGTAGTTAATATTTATTTAATTATTTGATGTCTCACAAAATCGAGCTGCTTCCGAGAGTTGAACTCGGGACCTCATCCTTACCAAGGATGCGCTCTACCACTGAGCTAAAGCAGCAACATTTTCCTCTTTCGTTAGAGCGGAAGACGGGGCTCAAACCCGCGACCCCCAGCTTGGAAGGCTAGTGCTCTATCGACTGAGCTACTTCCGCATACCTTATTATATATAATCATTGAAAGAGGTGGGTAGTGATGGATTCGAACCACCGAAGGCGTAAGCCAGCAGATTTACAGTCTGCCCCATTTGGCCACTCTGGTAACTACCCATTGCCTATTTGCGGATGCAAAATTAGGCATATTTTTTGAAACCGCCAAAACTTTTGCAAGTTTTTAGCGCTTTGTCTACTTATTTTTGTGCTTTTCTATCTGGCGCTCCAGTATTTCGCACGTTCTATCTATTGCTTCTTCAAATGTGTCGCATGTTTCGGAAGCGAACAAACTCTTACCCGGAACATCAGCCTTGATATCAACCTGCTTGTTCATCGCAGTCTCAGGCTTAACGACCTTCAATGACACCTCTACCTTTCCTATTTCGCCAGCGAAGCGTCCCAGTTTCCCGACTTTCTTTTCAATGAAGTCTTGAAGTCTCTCGTTCACGTCAAAGTGAATTGCCTTGATTCTAATGTCCATAAAGTCCTCCTTTCTTTAAGCTCTGGGGTGAGCTTGGTTATACAATTTCTTCAGTTCTTCGAAAGTAGTATGGGTATAAATAGCTGTCGTTTTCAAACTACTATGCCCCAGCAATTCTTTCACCGACTGGAGATCTGCAAAATTATTCAACATTGAGGTTGCGAAACTATGCCGCAGGACATGAGGGCTACGCTTGGACTGAATAGTCACTCGCGACAATGCATCCCGCACAATCACACGCAACATAGGATAAGCAATACGCTTGCCTGAACGCTCTTCAATGAACAACGCGGAATCCTCGGGTTTACCTCCCAAGACCGCCTCCCTTGCAAGCATGTAGCCCTCCAGTTCACGGAGCAGTTCCGGGTGCAGAGGAATAAGTCGCTGTTTATTACGCTTGCCGACAACGCTGACCATCGCATTACGCAAATCAACGTCTGCCAAATCCAAACCAAGTATCTCCGCGGCACGCATGCCAGTAGAATACAGCATACTTATGATTGTCTTGTCGCGCCTTCCCGCAAACGAATCAGGAAACCCCAAATCATCCAACAGACAATCCATATCCGCCTCTCTGACGAAATACGGAAGAGGTTTACTCTTCTTTGGAGCATTGACACCATGAGCAGGATCCACCGTCACCAAACCTCGCCCCAGCATAAAACGATAGAACGATTTAACTGCACTCAGTTTAGGACAAACACCTGACGCGGTAAGTCCCGAGTCCAACAAGCACACCATCCAAGAGCGCACTATATCGGACGTAACGGTTTCCCAAGACATTTCCTCATCCAAGGATTTGAAATATAGCCTGAACGCTTTCAAACTACTGCTATAAGATACAATCGTCAATTCGCTATAAGCACGTTCGTACCTGAGATAAGCAACAAACTCCTCGAATACTGCGTCCATTTATTACCTCAACAATGTTTTTCTGAGGATAAAGATAGACATTTTTTCGGCAACTTCAAAAGGGATGCCTCAAAAATTAAACTTCTTTAATACTTTAGATGCGTAGGATTAGTCCTCTACGCGCTGAAGCTGCTGTACATAGATAGCACGCTCCATTTTCAGACGGTTCTTAACAGAGGGTTTGTCATACTGCTGACGAGCACGGAGCTCCTTAACAACACCAGTTTTCTCAAACTTACGCTTGAACTTCTTCAAAGCGCGCTCAATGTTCTCACCTTCTTTTACAGGTACTACAATCATTGTTTTAATTTTATGAATTAGTTAATGTTATGCAAAAACACATTTTGCGGCGCAAAGGTACGACCTTTTTATGAAGTGGCAAAGAATTTTAGCAAAAAATTACATAATGCCTCATTGGAACAGCACGTTTCCACCATGAGGGCACACTCATGCCCTCCCCAACAATCCCCTATGACCAGTCATTGTCATCAAAGAGGAACAAATGAAAGGCTGCGCCATAACCATGACACAGCCTCCATACCTTATATACAATATATATAGGTGTATTTTACTCTAAAGCGAGATTACAGATTAGGATTCTCCTTTGTCCAATCCTCAACTGCGGGGATGATGCCCAGAGCAATAATCTCGTCACGCATCTTGCCCAAGTGCTCAACAGAAGACTGCAGTGCAGCCATCTCCTCCGCTGTACCCTGAGGAGCAACATAGTGCACACCGTCTGCATCGATAGTGGTAGGCATAGCCATCATCACATTCTTGTAACCCAGTTCCTCGCTGTTTACATAGCAACCAGCGGGCAGAGTGTAAGGCTCACCACCCATAGCAGCCTCGATCATCTTGATAGCGCAGTAAGAGGGGCTTTGGAATGAGCTACGGCCACGCAATTTGATGATGTTTGAACCACCCTGAACGGTATTATGCTTAATCTCGGCCCAACGCTCCTCTGAAAGACCCATTTCTGCCAGAGGTTTGCCATCAATCTTAACTTGAGAAGCGAATACTGCCATCTGCTCGCCATGACCGCCATAGGTCTTGGCACCGGTAACCTTATCCTGCTGAACACCGAACTCCTTGGCCAAAGCCTGCTGCAAACGTGTAGAGTCGAGAGCAGCCAGAGAAGTCAACTGGTTGGGTTTCAAACCAGAGTGAATCAGTGCTGTAAGAGCAGTAACGTCAGCGGGGTTGAAGATAACAACCACATGCTTCACATCAGGGCAATACTTCTTGATGAAGTCACCGAACTCAGCGGCAATCTGGCAGTTGCCTTTCAACAGATCCTCACGGGTCATGCCCTCCTTACGGGGAGCGCCACCTGAAGAGACGATGTACTTGGCGCCAGTGAAAGCCTCTTCGGGATTGGTGGTCCAAGTAATATTAGCACCAGGGAAACCGCAATGTGCCATCTCGTCGGCCACTCCATGAACACCGGGTTCAAAGATATCGTACAAACAAATGTTGGGTGTCAAGCCCAGCATCAAAGCGCTCTGCACCATGTTAGAGCCGATCATACCGCCGGCACCAACAATAAGAAGTTTCTCGTCAGTTAAAAAAGCCATAATTTAAAGTATTTAGTGTTTAAATGAATATTTACTCCGAACAAAGATAATATTTTTTCAAATACCAAGCAACGTTAATGCTTTATTTTTACCTATTCGGTTCTGTTTTGCCACATAGGACTTACAAATACCTTCAGATTGGCAGCGTTGCATTTTCCAACCATGCCCTTTCCGACTCATCGGACAAGTGCGGAAGCAGGACTGTGCAAACCCGTGCATGATAGTTGTTCAACCACTGGCGCTCCTCAAAGGTAAGCATCTCCGGAACTATCAGTTTCCTGTCGTACGGACACAGAGTCAATGGTTCAAACCTGAAGAAAGTGCCAAAATCCGACTCCTGTACCGGGAGGCACAACAGACAGTTCTCTATACGCACTCCAAACTTGTCCTGCACATATATTCCTGGCTCGTCGGTGATAACCTGTCCTACCCGTACAGGCCGAACAGTGTCCGCACGATGGTTCTTTCTAATTTGTACCGGTCCCTCATGCACTCCGAGGACGTGTCCTACCCCATGACCTGTACCATGTCCGAAGTCATAGCCCTCACGCCACATCGGCGCTCTGGCAACTGTATCCAACTGCAAACCGGTAGTCCCCTGGGGGAAACGCATTGCCTGCAACTGCAAATGCCCCTTTAGCACAAGAGTATAAACACGCCTTTCCTCTTCGCCGGGTTTGCCGATGGCTATTGTACGTGTTATGTCCGTAGTACCGCAATCGTAGTGTGCACCACTGTCCAGCAGAAGCAGACCGTCGGCACGAACCTCTGCATCAGTCTCTTCTGTTGCCTCATAGTGCACTATTGCGCCATGTGCGCCAAAACCCGCTATCGTTTCAAAACTAAGAGAGAGGAAACCGGGCTGTTCAGCACGCAAAGCCGTCAGTTCCCTGTCCACCCACAGTTCTGTAACCTTTTCCCCATGCGCTATCGCCTCCTCCATCTTCTTCAGGAAACGCACCATTGCAAGACCGTCGCGCACATGCGCCTGTCGGAAACCCTCCTGCTCAACTTCGTTCTTTATTGATTTCCATTCGGTAACAGGAGTCTCCGAACAATATTCTGCCAGACTCTCATCATAGTCCTCTATTGATACTCCCAATCCATGCAGATAATCGTTTATGCCGGAAACCTGTTCCTTGTTCACATAAAGTACATGACTACCATCGGCACTGACATACAGAAAAGAGATTACGAATGGATTATAGGCAATATCATTGCCACGTATGTTCAGCAACCATGCTATCTCTGCCAAGTCCGACACGTAAATGCCAGGATATCCGCTACTCTGCAAATAGTCCATCAAGCGCTGCATCTTATCTTTGGCAGATTGACCGGCAATTTCATCATTCATGACCCATGCCTCGGTACATGGCAATGGAGGACGGTCAGTCCAAATATCATCAAATGGAGCATTGTAACTCCAAAGAACATTATTGCAATGCCCGTCCAACCATTCCTGTATATCTGTATCCACACCATCCCTCATCAGGCGGAATTCCGTTCCTGACAACTGTTCCTCTGCCTGAAGCCAGTAGCGCGAGTCAGTCCACAACAAAGCATCGTCCTTGGTAACCACGGCCGTTCCTGCACTGCCGGTAAAACCGGTCAGCCACTTTCTGCACTGCCAATGCTCTGCCAGATATTCGGAACCGTGCGGGTCGTCCGTTGGCACAACCAATGCATCCAGTCCTTCCTGGACCATCCATTCGCGCACGGCACAAAGTTTATCCTCTATAGACATATTCATCGCTTGTTGTTACGATTTGTGTATTCTCGGGATTGCTGTCCGTCTCCCTGTACCAGTCGCTGTATTCTATATAGTGCCGGGCATAGGTCTTGTTTAAGGTCTGTGCCTGTTCGGCATCAACCTTCTTGACAAACTTGGCAGGAACACCTGCCCACAGTTCGCCATCACCGATAAGGGTATTGCTCAGTACCAGGGCACCGGCAGCAACAATAGCGCCACGTCCCACGACGGCGTGGTCCAGCACCGTTGCTCCCATGCCTACCAGAGCACCGTCCTTTATCTCACATCCGTGCAGGGTGACGGAATGCCCTATGGTAACATCATCTCCGAGAATACAAGGAGCCTTGCCGTTCAGGGTATGCAGGCATGAATTGTCCTGGATGTTAGTTCTGTTGCCAATCTTTATGAAGTGTACGTCACCTCTCACCACGGCATTGAACCAAACCGTGCAATCGTCGCCCATCTCCACATCTCCTGCTATCACCGCTCCTTCCGAGAAGTAGCAGTGCTTGCCGAACCTAGGGGCAGGCATGCCTTTCAGAGTCTTTATTATAGCCATGATGCTCTACTTTTGGTTCAATCAGTTCAGCGTTTCCACCGCAAACGCCATTCTGCGCAGGGTTTCCTCCTTGCCAAGGAATGCCGCCAGTTCATACATATCGGGACCCTGCCCCTCGCCGACCAGGCAAACGCGCCATGCGTTCCAAGGCTTCACGCCGTTTGTTTCCACCCACGGGTCGCATATAGCCTTCATGCCTTCCACGGTCCAGTCGGTTACGGTCTCAAGAACAGAGGCAAATTGCTTCATCTCTTCGGCAGTCGTCTCTTTCCAGTTCTTCTTGACGAACTTGTCCTCCTTGTTGAATTCCGCCGGCGCTACGAAGAAGAACTTGGTCAGCGGCCACAGGTCGGACACGAAACTTATGTTTCGCTTCTTCTTGTTGCCCTGTGCGTCCACATACTCTATTACCTTCATCTTCATCATGCGCACGACCTCGGTCATCTGTTCTGCCGTAGCCTCTATGCCCTGCACAGCCAGAACCTTGCCGAACTCGGGAGCCCATTCACTGTCCTCACGGCGTATCATATACTGATGGTTGAACCACGCAGCCTTTACGAAGTCAAACTTGGCGCCGTTCTTGGAGCACTTGCTCAGGTCGAAGAGTTTTACCATCTCGTCCAGAGACAGCATCTCCGAACCCTCCTCACCGGGATTCCAGCCAAGCAGTGCCAGGAAGTTCAACACTGCCTCGGGCAGATAGCCCTTCTCGCGATAACCGCTGCTCACCTCACCGCTCTTGGGGTCGTGCCACTCCAAGGGGAACACCGGGAAACCGAGTTTGTCGCCGTCGCGCTTGGAGAGTTTGCCGTTACCCACAGGCTTCAGCAACAAAGACAAGTGTGCAAAACGTGGCATCGTGTCCTCCCAACCGAAAGCGCGGTACAGCAACACGTGCAGAGGGGCACTGGGCAACCATTCCTCACCTCTGATTACGTGTGTCACTTCCATCAGATGGTCGTCCACGATGTTGGCCAGATGATATGTTGGCAGGTCATCGGCACTCTTGTACAGGACCTTGTCGTCCAGGATGCTTGAATTGATGACCACATCGCCACGGATGATATCGTCCACATGCACGTCCTCTCCGGGTTCTATCAGGAAACGCACCACATAGGGGTGTCCGCTCTCTATCAAGGCATCCACCTCCTCCTTGGGCATGGTCAGCGAATTGCGCATCATGCCACGAGTCTTGGCATCGTACTGGAAGTTCTCTATCTCCTGACGCTTTGCATCCAGTTCCTCTGGTGTATCGAATGCGATGTATGCCTTGCCGGCGTCAAGCAACACCTTCACATACTCGCGGTATATGTCCCTGCGCTCGCTCTGACGGTATGGGCCATGGCTTCCTCCGAAACCGACTCCTTCGTCAAACTTCACACCAAGCCAGTTGAAAGACTCCACAATATATTCCTCTGCTCCGGGCACGAAACGTCCGGAGTCTGTATCCTCGATACGGAAAATGAAATCGCCGCCATGCTGACGGGCAAACAGATAATTATATAGTGCAGTACGCACACCTCCGATATGCAAAGGGCCCGTTGGGCTGGGGGCGAAACGCACCCTTACTCTTCTTTCTGCCATTACATTATTATATTATAGATATTATTGCCACAAAAGTACAACATTTTTTTCTATTAGCCGGCATTTTTTTGTAATTTAGCGCTCGAAAGAAACAATTAAAGGATATGAGCAGATTCAACCATCGTAACAAGTGGACACAACGCGATTACATCACACGCTTCCTGTCCATTGCCTTTGTAATAGCAGTATTTGTTACCTTCATGCCCCGTGAAAGCGTGCGCACCTACCATTATCATGAAGGAGGTGTATGGGATTACGGCACTCTCATTGCCGAAGACAGTTTCCCAATCCTTAAAAGCGAGGCACAGCTTCAACGAGAGAGGGACAGCGTAATACATTTCCACCAACCCTATTTCCAGGTTGCGCCCAACGTTGTCGACAGTATCATCAAACTATGGCACAATGTTTTCCAAAATGAGCTAAAGAATTCAATACCGGTTCACTATGAAAACTATGTCACTTCCAAACTGATGGAGGCTTACGACCGCGGTATTGTTTCCGGCGAGGAGTACGGCATCGTGGACAACCAACGTATCAGTGCCATACGCGTCATCAAAGGCAACATCTCCTCCATACGACCCACTTCGGAAATTCTGTCACCCAAAACGGCATACGAGATGCTCATAAACTCTGCCGACAGTACGAAATACAAGCGTTCAGACCTCATGCAGTGCCAACTGAACCGCTTCCTCACTGCCAATCTACGCTACGATGCGCCAAAGAGCAAGCAAGACCTCCGGGATGTGGAAAGTCTTGTCACTCCGTATCAGGGACAGGTGATTGTGGGACAGAAAATCGTGGACCGGGGAGAAATCATCAACGCGCATACGTTCCGCATCCTTGAAAGCATGCATCACCATATCGACGGCCGCGAGAAATCCACTACAGAGATTCTTCTCAACCTCTCCGGACAGTTGGCATACACTTGCATCATCGTCATCCTGTTCTTCCTGTATTTCCAACAGTTCCGCAATGACTATCTCGGAACACCACGGGCCATGCTTCTTACCTGCACCATGTTCCTGTTATTCCCTCTTCTTACATATGCCATAGTGGTGCACAGCAACCTCAGCCCATACATACTGCCATTCTGCATAACTCCAGTCTTCATCAGGATTTTCATGGACAGCCGTACGGCATTTATTGCACACCTTATGACCATAATGATGTGTGTTCCTGCCGTTTCACAACCTGCAGAATTCGTAACCATACAGACTCTTGCCGGACTGACGGCCATCATCAGTCTGCGCCAGCTCACCCAACGTTCTGAACTGTTCAGGGCTATTCTCATCGTACTGGCAGTATCAGTTCTGACCTATATCAGCATACAGCTCATAAACCGCCGTGTACTGTATATCGAGGATGTAAACTATAACGACCTCATCAGCATCTCCATCGGTTGCCTGCTTCTCATGGTTTCATATCTCTTGCTTATACCAATTGAAAGGGGGTTCGGTTTCACCAGCAATGTGACACTGATAGAACTTTCCAATGCCAACAACCCTCTTCTGCGCCGTATGTCGGAAGAAGCCCCCGGCACCTTCCAACACAGCATGCAGGTTGCCAATCTGGCTGCCGCCGTGGCAGAACGTCTGGGCGCAAAGAACCAGCTTGTCCGCACAGGTGCCCTCTATCACGACATAGGCAAGATACGCCATGCGGCATTCTTCACCGAGAACCAGCGTGGAATAAATCCGCACGACCGACTTACCGACATACAGTCGGCACAGATTATCATCAGCCATGTCCGCGAAGGACTGGCTCTTGCCGAAAAGCACAAACTGCCTCAAGTAATACGCGATTTCATTGTCACCCACCACGGCAAGAGTCTGACACGCTACTTCTACATCCAGGCACTGAACAAGAGCAAGGATATTGAAATAGACCCCACAAACTTCACCTACCCGGGTCCCGAACCAAATACCATCGAGCAAGCCATTCTTATGATGTGCGATGCCGTGGAGGCGGCAAGCAGAAGTCTCAAGGAAATTACCGAGGAAACCATCTCGGACCTGGTGGACAAGATTGTTGACGGCCAGCTTGCAGAAGGCCACTTCAAGCAGACGCCCATTACCTTCCTGGATATCGAGAATGCCAAGGATGTCATGAAGAAGAAGTTGCAGACCATCTACCATACTCGCATCCAATACCCGGAACTTAAAAAGTAAACGGATGACAGAGTACAGAGTACAGATGATAGAGTACAGATGATAGCTTGTAGGGACACGGCATGCCGTGTCCGCCAATACAAAAGAGACACCATGGATGTTTCTGACACGGCATGCCGTGTCCCTACTTAGGGGAGCAAAACCTGCTGACACTTGAAACCTGAAACCTGAAACTTGAAACCCGAAAGTAAGCCCCACCCTACTATCCTCCCTTATAGGCGAGGTGGCGCGAAACGACGGAGCGGTCTGTAAAGAACGGATGAGCGGTTAGCGTGGAGCGGATGAGCAATGAGTTTTCCGTTTTCACCTTTCCGTTTGTTCAGTCCACATCATAGTACACCACCGCAGACTTGTACTCAGGTCTGCCTGTCATGTAGCGTTGTATCTCATGCAGGCGTCTACGTGCCTCTGCCATATTGGCGGTGAGTTCCAACTTCAGGCACACCTTTCTTATATACATGGCCTGCACACGGGCTATGGGTGGCATGTCTGGTCCCAGCACGCGCTGGCCGAACACCTGCCTCAGCAGTCCTGCCATTTCCTCGGCAAGGTGTTCCAACACAGTTTCGTCCTTGTGCTTCATATATACATATATCAGACGGCATACCGGAGGATACGAAAACATTTGTCTCTCCTCCATCTGCGTACGGAACATCGCCTCATAGTCTCCTCTCACAACTTGCATCACCGTTGGCTGTTTAGCATCGTGAACCTGTAGTATCACACGGCCGGGCCGAACGGTTTGAGTGGCATTACCCGCCGAACGGCCGGCACGGCCGGCAACCTGCGTCATCATCTGGTAGGCTCTCTCATAACTTCTGAAGTCCGGTTGGTTCAGCATGGTGCTTGCATTCAATATGCCCACCACACTGACTTTCCTGAAATCCAGGCCCTTGGTCACCATCTGGGTACCTATCAGTATGTCTGTATCGCCGCGTTGGAACCCCTTAATTATCCCTTCGTAGGCACTTCTGCTTCTTGTTGTATCCAGATCCATCCTAGCCACCTTTGCCTCGGGGAATATATTTGCCAGAACATCCTCTATGCGTTCCGTACCATATCCCTTGCCTGTCAGGCGGTCCGCATCGCATTGGGGGCAATGTTGGGGCACTGGAGTGGAGAAACCGCAATAGTGGCACGTCAGTTGGTTGGTACGTTTATGAAAAGTCAGACTCACGTCGCAATGCGGACATTGTGGAGTCCAGCCGCACACATGGCATTCCACCACCGGAGCAAAACCTCGTCTGTTCTGGAAAAGGATCACCTGCTCCCTTCTTTCCAAAGCCTCCCTGATTTCTCTTAATAAGACAGGTGAGAAAGGGCCGTTCATCAGTTTCTTGCGCTTCAGTTCGGCAATGTCCACCACCTCTATTTCCGGCATGCACACATTACCGTATCTCGTAGTCAGGGAAACGTAGCCGTACTTGCCTGCCACGGCATTGCTGTATGTTTCAAGGGAAGGTGTTGCAGTGCCGAGCAACGTCCTTGCGCCTGCCATCCTGGCCATCACGAGCGCCACGTTCCTCGCATGGTATCGGGGCGCCGGTTCCGCCTGCTTGAAACTTGTTTCATGCTCCTCGTCAATTATCACCATACCCAGGTTATGGAACGGTAAAAGTACACTGCTCCTCACACCCACTATAATTTCATAGGGGTTGTCTGAAATCTGCTTGCGGTAAACCTCCACCCTCTCTGCATCTGTGTAACGGCTGTGGTACACACCGAGTCTGTCACCGAAGACCTTCCTCAGCCTGTCTGTCAGCTGACTCGTCAATACTATCTCGGGCAGCATGTACAAGACCTGCTTGCCCTGAGCCAACATTTCATTTATCAGATGGATGTATATCTCTGTCTTTCCACTCGATGTTACGCCATGTAGCAGGCACACGTCCTTTTCCCTCCAGGCTGCTTTGATTTGGTCCATTGCCGTCTGCTGTGCCTCCGACAGAGGTTGAAGCACAAGTTCCGCAGGAATGGAAGATGTTGGTATCCTGTCCACGGTCTTTTCAAACTCCTCCAGCAAGCCTCTTTCGCAGACGGACTTCAGCACAGTCGGCGAACAGCCCACGGCCTTTAGCAGTTCCTCCCTTGTTATCTCTTTCAAAATATTGGCATTCCCTACTGTCAGTGCTGCGTTAACCCCGGTAAGTTCTATATAACGTATCATCAGCAACTGCTGCTTGGGAGCTGCCTTCATAGCCGCCAAGGAAGAATTCAACTTATAGGCATCAAAGTACTCTTCCGCCAGACGCACACATTCCACGGTCCTGGGCCTGTACCGCACCACACCGTCCTTTTCCTTCAGTCCCGATGGAATGGCAGCCTTGTACACTTCACCCAAAGTACACATATAATACTCAGCCACCCATTGCCACAATTTCAACTGGTTGGGCAGAAGCATCCTTTCCTCATCCAGTACTGCCAGTATATCCTTTGTCTGGTAAGACGGTTGCTCGTCATGCACTCTTGTCACCAAAGCTGCATATTGTTTCTTCTGCCCGAAAGGCACATTCACGCGGCAACCCACCTGAACCTTCTGGCTCAAGTGGGCTGGTACATTATACGTGAACACTCCTTCCAGAGGAAGGGGCACTATACAGTCTGCAAACATGTCTTAGTATCAGAAGAAGTATGCCAGACGAACCTTCACTGTCTTCTGCTTGTAGTTGGCAAATACATTGGCCACATCGGAAAGCTCCAGGTTTCCGCTATTGCTGATGGGAATGGTATATGTCACTCCCAATTGCAAATGCTTCATGATTTCCACGCCACCACCAACATTCCATCCCCAGGTCGAACGAGATATGCCTCCATCGGCAAGACCATAGAAGTCAGCAATGGTAGCATCGGAACTCATACAATAGTTATACTGAGGACCCGTAGCCAGATAAATGCCCAACACCTTGAGCAGGCTGAAGTCATAACGTACATTCAGGGGTATCTCCAGATAAGAGAGGTTCTTGCTCTTCACTATGTCCTCATTCTGTATCTGGGCACTATTCATGCTGTATATAAAAGCACCGTCCAGACCAAGTCCCACAAGAGGCACCTTGACTTTAACCTTGGGACCTACGAAGAAACCTGCACGGTTTCCACTCTCGAACATTTCCTTATCAAAACTCAGGCTGTTGAAGTTCATACCGGCTTCCACACCCCAGGTAAACAACTTGTTTGTCTGCGCTGATGCCGTCATTGAGACGAGAGCAACTGCAAATACGAATAAAAGTTTCTTCATACACTCTTGTTTTTGGGTTAACATCACTATCTTCTCTGTCTGCGCACACTCACACGTGGGGCACTGCTGCCACTGCCTCCGCTCTTCTGCTTAGGTGCCTTCACGGATGACGAACCGCTGCTCTTGGAAGAGCGGCGTGCTGTCTTTTTCTGTGCCTTGGGACCTTCCTTGGCTATGCGGATACTGTCTTCTCGTGCAGCCTTTATGCTGTCTTCCTTGCTCATGTGTCCCCACACGCCTTCTTCGAAGTCAAAGATTTCCTTCTCTATGCGTTTCTGCTCCTTCAGCATAGCCGAATCTGTCTTGCAGTAGTTTGCCAATGCCTGTCCCTGCATGTTGTTGGTCTTGTATATCTTGCCGTCGTATCGGTTCATGGCAAAATAGTCGTCGGCAGTCATGTTGGTAACGTTGTTCAGATTGCTTGCCATTATCGGCAGGCGGCTCAACCATGGTGCTATCTCATCGTAGTTCAGCCAGAACAGAGGATAAGGTGTTGCTTCCCCGCCGAAATCATCAGCTCCACGCATCAGTACCGGACAGATTGCCGTCACCTTGGTAGAGAAAGTTCCTGTCCTCTGGTCCAGATAAACACTTTCCTTTATATAATAGCGTGTCACCTCGGCCGAAGGCACATCATTGTTCTCCACCTTGAACTTGCCTCCTTCCTCTTCATAGTATATGCTGTATCTGTCAAGCACATCACGTACCTCCATCTTGTCCTTCTTGTCAAAGCTTTCCACACCATCCAATTTGTAGGTATAGGCATCCACCCTGCCGGACAGCATCAGATGGAACAGATAGGTGAACAGATTCACCTGCCTGCCTCGTGGCTCTACAGGATAGTACAGAGGGGCGTTTGTATCCTTTGTCAAATCCAGAGTGCGGTATACGTCACGTTTCCACACCACATCCTCGGGCATACTCTGCTTTACGGGAAACATCAGTGCAGCACGGTCACTTTTGGTTTCCTGACTGGCAGTCCCTTGTTTTGCCACCGCATTGCTGGTAGTCACCCTGCGCTTTGCAGGCTGTGCATACAGGCAAGCGGTAAAGCCCGCCATCATCAGTATCAGAAACAATCGTTTCATATATCTTTATTATATATATGTTTTCGCTAATATCAGTTAACTATCACTTCCAATGCACCGTTCAGTGTTCTTTCCAGACCGTCAGGTCCCTGGGCACGTATTTTCGTTATGAAGAAGCGCTTTCCTCTGGACAGGCTGCGCATCAGGTTTTTCTGGCGGTCAGTGAAGCCTGCCCCGTCACTCACCTCTGGCACTGCATTGCCAAGGTTGTCGAAAAAGACTGTTTCAAATCCCTTCACGCTGAATGGTATGTTCAGCAGTCCGTCGTCTATGGCTGCACCTATTCCGCTGGCGGCCATCAGTTGCTGCTTGCTTATCTTGCCTCCCATGAAATGACTGTCGCCCACAGGTATGTATGCCGTTGGATCGGGCAGTTTCCGCACACGGTATGTGAACTTGCCCATTACCTGCGAACGGCCTTCCTGACGGGCAGATACAGTGAACTCGGCATTGCCTCCCACGTTTGCAGGCACGGCAATATACTTGCCGGGGGCGGTCTGTTTCAGACTTCCTCCCGTCATGCTCAGACTTACCTGATTTGTGGGGACACCAGGCACACTCACACTGATTGGGTTGTCGTATCCGGCATAGAGCACATTCATGATGTCGGCACTCAGCGTTGCGCTCGGTGCCACCACGGTGTACTGTTGCTCAAACTCGCGCTTCACGGTCTGTCCCTCGCCGTTCTGTGTCTCTATAAAGCCTTTCAGGGTGAAGTCCCCGGTTCTTGTGCACACGGTTTCATACAGACCGTCACTGTTGTCTATCTCCTTTCCTCCGATGAATATGGAAGGTCTGCGGGTAGTATCCACGGCAGCCATGATAATCTGTGCCGAGAACTTTCCGCCCTGCACCACGGTACGGCTGCTTGGGATAACGTAGGCATTCAGTTGGTTCACCCTGATGTCCTTCACGTCAATGTTTGTTACCAGATCATGAAGCACCTGGCCTTCAGCATATCGGATGTCGCTTTGCAACTTGGTCAGCAAGGTAACGGCAGCGGCCGTTGGCATGGACTCGAACATGTATTCCTGCCAGTTCTTGCCCATAACACGAGCCTCCAGGGGAACATCGGTATTAAGATTGCTTGCCACCAGTTCACGCTGTGCCTCGTCGGCAAGCATCTCCACTATACGGCCACGATAACTCTCTATCGCTCCGTACAATTCGTCTCCACGTCCCCTGCCTGGTGCCAGCATCACCTGAGTGGCGGCTTCCAGATCTTCCTTGTTGCGTATGTTGCGAACATCGGCATCCTTGCCATCGCTCTTCTTCACTATACTCAGTTTCAGGTCTTCAAGCATAGTATAGAGAGAGTCCGTCATTCCGCGCACTTCCTGAGCCTTGTCATACCACACCTTCACCTTAGTGGGGTTGGCCTTGTACTGCTGTTCGAAGCGCTTGTACACCTCTTCGTTCACACGGGCAGAGTTCTCCGTACTCAGGGTCAGTTTCTCGTCCACCAGCACAAAGCCCTTCAGCACATCGCTGCTGACGTTCAGGGCCAACATGGCCATCAGCACGACGTACATCAGATTTATCATCTTCTGACGTGGCGATATCTTCTTCTTGATTATCTTTCCCATGACATTGTTTCTACGGTTTCACCGGACTAATCACTTCTCCGCGGCAGGAACCTGACTTGGTGCCACGCCCATGTTTACAGTCAGAGCCTGTATCATTCGTGCATACACCTTGTTCAGTTCCTCTATCTGCCCTGCCATCTTGCGTGTCTGCTCGTCTATCTGCTCTATGGTGCTTACCTGCTTGCTGATGTTGCGCAACTGCAGTTCATACACCGTGGCTATGCCTGTCAGCGTGCGGTTCAGGTTCTCCATCTCCTCACTGTCGGTACTCATGCGTGCTGCCTGCGCCTTCACTCTGGAGAGGACCTCGGTCAGTTCCGTCAGTTCCTCGGCATAGTTCTTCACGGCCTCCTCGATTGCAGCAGGGTCAGTGGCCTTTATCTGGTTGGGGTCGACGGACAGACCTCCGCCTTTCAGTTGCGACAATGCCAGCTGTGCCTCGGCGGCAGCCTGACCGGCACTGGCCAGATTTGCCGCAGCGGCGCTAAGGGCGGCGCCATGCGCCAAAGCCTCAGGGTCTACATTTGTGACAGGGTTGCCACCGATCACCACACCCGAACCGCCTGTTACAGGTGCTGTGCCACCGATAATAACAGTGCCTGGTTGTGAAGCCACCACCTGCCGGTCCTCGCCAGCAGGTTCGTCAGCCTTTTCCGTCACACGCTCAAATCCTGACAGCACGAACACAAGTACCTCAGTACCCATGCCGATGAATAGCATCAGGTTGGCTCCTGGCAGATGTGTCAGTTTGAACAATGTACCAAGAATAACGATAGCGGCACCCCAACTGTATGCATACTGCATGAAGGTCTGGCCTGCCATTGTATCCATCCACTTCTGGATCTTATATATAATAAACATGATTCTGAAAATATTGTTTTAGGTTATACTATATTATTTCTTGGGACGTGCGTTGTCCACAACCATACTTCTCACGCAACGGAAACCGATAAAACTGCGGGGCTGGTTCTGGTATTCGTAGCTGCGCCATGCCGAACGTATCATGCTTTCGGGATCTTTCCACGAACCTCCGCGCACAGACTTTTTCTTCAGGCGATAAGGGTCTTCCAGTGCAGCGTTGTATCTCAACTCGGGATTCATGTCGCTCATGGCCTCCACACCGGCTTCGGTGTAAACGGTACTTGTCCACTCTGCCACATTACCTGCCATGTCATACAGTCCGCTGGAGTTTGCGCTGAAGATACCGCAACGTGAAGTTATCAGACTGCCGTCCTTGGTATAGTTGCCGCGGTCGGGTTTGAAGTTGGCATAGAAACATCCCTTGTCGCTCTTCACTTCCTTGGCTTCCCAAGGGAAGGCATGCCCTTCCTTGCCACGTGCGGCATACTCCCACTCCACCTCGGTCGGCAGGCGGTAGCGTTGCAGATGCTTGGCGTATGCTCCCATTCCCACGTTCATCATCTCGGTGCGCCATGCACAGAAGGCATTGGCCTGCTCCCAGTCTACTCCCACCACGGGATAGTCGTCATAGGCCGAGTGCGAAAAGTAGAGTTTCATATAGCGCTCGTTGTCGGCATTGTCGAAGTCGTTCACCCAGCAGGTAGTGTCAGGGTAGATGTTCACGATGTATGTATTCAGGAAGTCCCAAGGTCCGCTCAATGGACGTGTGATTGTCTGGCGCACGATCTTGCCGTCATCGTCTATCCATGCCGTGTCCTTGGAAATCATCACCACCTCGTTCTCGTCCACCTCGTTGTCGGTGTTCAGGTCCCTCTGCTTGGGTTCCAGGCGATACTTGCGCTTGGCGGCCATGGCATAGTCATAGATCTCATAGCGGTAGTTCATCTGGCTTGCGTCCAACATCTTGGTTCCGTCTATGGGGTGAATCACATACACGCTCTCTATGGCTCTCAGTTCATCCTCCGTTGCTTTGCGCTCGGAAGGAATTGGCTTGTTCCAGTTCAAATGCGGTGTGACAGGCTCGCCATAGCGGTCTTCCTCAATTTTGTAGGTTTCATCACCGCCATAGGCCGGATCGGCCAGGCGCTCACGGATAATACTGTCGCGCACCCAGAACACGAACTGTCGGTACTTGGCATTGCTCACTTCGTGCTGGTCCATCCAGAAACCGTCCACGCTGATGTCGCGGCGGGGAAAGGCCGAGCCCCACAATGTGTCGTTCTCCTCCAGTCCTATCTTCAGACTGCCTCTGTTCACAGCCACCATGCCGAAAGGAGCGGTTTCTCCGGCAGATGCGCCTCGCACACCCACCAGTTCACCACCATTTGCCATGGCATTGCTCTTGGTTCCCATACAAGCAGCAAATGCCATGCTTGCAACCACAAGCACAACAGCCGCCATCAGGGATTTCATGTTTTTTGTCATATATCGTTATATTCTGTTTTCTTTGTATCAATGTTAGTACTGAACAGACGTATGCTTCAGTTTATAATTTCTCCTTTCTCCTTTCTGCTTTCTGCCTTCTGCTTTCACCTTTCCGTTTTCACCTTTCCGTTTTCCGTTTTCAAAGCCACCTTACCGACTGGTGCTTGTTCTTTCCTTTCTTCGTAAGGTTCAGCTCCATCTGATAACCTATATGTATCTCGTGTGTACCATTCTGTACTGCTATACCTCCAGTGTACATTTCATAACTGTATCCTATGTTCACATCGTGGAAGGTAAGACCCAGCAGCAGTGCCACGCTAACTGTGGGGCTGTAGTTCACGCCTGCATACATCTTGCCCTTCTCGCCATCGTAGCACAGGCGGCCGGAAATATCTGCTCTCCACGACTGCATGTCGGTACGGAACATGGCTGCTGTCCTCAGCGAGAATTCTGGTTGACGGAACTTCAGGCGATGACCGCCAGATGCGTATATCGTCGGCGAAGTCTTCATCTGGTACTGCTTTTCCTCACCCATAGACACCGTGGGCGACATCAGGTGCATCACCGACACTCCGGCATGCCACACGTCCCTGCGCTCGAATCTCAGACCGAAGTCCACATCGAAACCCGTTCCGTTCACGTCCGAAGTAGGCACATATTCATCAGAACTTCCTTCTCCAAGTTCTACGTCCGCTCCGTTGAACGAATTGGCCAGGAGCGCCATACGGAAGCCGGCACTCAGCACGTACTTCTTGCCCAACGGATGGTGGTATGCATACTGTATCCACATCCTTTTATTGGAGAAAAGGCCGATTTTATCGTTCATAAAACCGGTGCCCATGCCATGTCGCTCTGCCTTTGGCACAAAGAACATGGGCAGGTCGCCCTGTATCAGCATCGTCTGTCCTGCGTCCTCAAAACCGAGCATCTCCATACGGTAGGCCCCGTTTATGTCCAACAGACCGGAACGCCCCGCCGCTGCAGGGTTGTAGAAACTCTGGAACTGCCAGAAGTTGGTAAAGGCTACATCGTCCTGAGCCACCGCTCCAACTATGGGCAGCATCATCGCCAGTATCAACAATAGCCTCTTCATCACCATATACAACGTATAACAAGCGCATTATATTGCCTTACCGTCCTTTTTTTCTTTGCTTAAAAAAGGCAAACGGCATATTCGCATGCAAAATTACACATTTTTCACGGAAATACCATATTCCGTATCCACAACTTCATCACCGCCAAGAGGCGAATCAACAAGAACCGACAGGACACGCTCTATCTGGCCGAACTATCCTTCTTCATAAAACACCAGCGGAACAAACAAATCGACTTTGCCCATCCCGCTGATATTAATCCGCTATTCTGCCTGTTCCTGTCAATACTCCTCTTCATCCCACAGGAAGTCCTCTTTCTGTGGATAGTCCGGCCATATGTCTTCGATGGTTTCGTACACCTCGCCCTCGTCTT
Source organism: Bacteroidaceae bacterium (assembly GCA_045594385.1). Lineage (GTDB taxonomy): Bacteria > Bacteroidota > Bacteroidia > Bacteroidales > Bacteroidaceae > Physcousia. The sequence goes on along the minus strand of JAZNYM010000012.1, from coordinate 51,231 downwards.
CGATTTCCTCCAGATTTTCAATTACCTCCAGGGGAGCGCCGCTTCTTACGGCATAGTCAATCAGTTCTTCCCTGGTAGCAGGCCAGGGTGCATCCTCCAGTTTGGAGGCCAATTCCAATGTCCAATACATATATTATTCTTTTTTTGTTTATATTAATTCGGCATAGATTCTATAGATACTATAGAGTTATAGTATGATACAGGCAATGCAACACCCCTTACGGCCGGCAAAGATAGCATTATTATTTATACTACCTAAGCTTTTGCCAAATAATTTCGTCCCTTCCTGCCAAAAAGTTTTCGCGTAAAGCCAAAACAAAGAGGAAATCGCTCAAGCGATTCATGTACTGCATCACCTCCTGTGGCACCTCGGCTTCCTGCGCAAGGGCCAGGATTCTGCGCTCTGCCCTACGGCATACAGTACGGCACACCTGCGCCCTTGCCGCCGACTCCACTCCGCCGGGCAACACAAAGCCGCGCCAAGCGGGCAGGGAGGCGTTCCATTCGTCCATCTGCTTTTCCAGGACTGCTATATCCTCGAGGCGCACCGCCTGAGCCATAGGCCTTCCCTTCTCTGCCTCCGTGGCAAGCACTGCTCCCACGGAAAAGAGCACGTTCTGGCACTCCACAACACTGTTTTTCGCCGTTTCATCGGTCAGGGAGGCCAGAAGCAAACCCAGATGACTGTTCAGTTCGTCCACTGTGCCGTATGCCTCCAGACGTGCGCAATCCTTCCTCACGCGCTTGCCTCCTACCAGCGAGGTCATCCCTCCGTCTCCTGTCTTGGTATATATCTTTGCCATAGTATGTATAGGTTTCAAGTTTCTGGTTTCTGGTTTCACGTTTCACGTTTCTGGTTTCAGGTTTCACGTTTCACGTTTCAGGTTTCACGTTTCAGGTGTCCGCTTACTTTCTCCCCCTGAGACAGGGGGCGAAGAGGGTCTTTAGAGGAATGACTGAATGTCATTATGTGCCCTCTGAGGGGAGCACTCCCCAGTGCGACGTTGGACAAACCCGCAGGGGGAGGGGGTATGCATATTCGCTCACCTCTCACCTCTCACCTCTCTTTTTTACATACCCCCTCCGCTTCGCTCGTCCCCCTGACTCAGAGGGACAAAGTTGGGTGGGAGCTTACTTTCTGGGTTCAAGTTTCAAGGTTTCAGACTTCAGGTCTTGGGCTAAGGTCTTGGGGCAAGGGCCCTTTAAACTTGAAACCTGAAACTTGAAACCTGAAACCTGAAACTTGAAACTCCGAAACCTCAACTATCGCTCACCAATTGACAACATAATGCTGCCTGCACAGGTCCTTCCGTGCAAAGGCGATACCCACATCATAGAGGTCGAAGGTAACGGTGACACGTTCGTCCTCCTTTATGCGTTTCCAGAACTTCCGGCACTTGTCCTTGTCTTTCAGCACCAGCATTGTACCCTCGCCCACATGAGCCAGGGCCTCTTCGTCTTTGCCGTCCACGAAGACCATATCCGCCACGTCCTTAGTACCACGGGGCAGTATCCTCACACCATTGTTCCCGTATTTGCAGGCCTCCCGCAATGCTTTGTCAAGTCCTCCACAATACATTGTTTGCGGGCGATGATAGTTGGACAGTCTGAAAGCCAGATGCCTCAGGCTCCTCACCCTCCACTTCTGCCACCAGCGCAAGTCCTTATCCATCTCCGTGTAGGCATAATACTTCTCTTTGTTGTACAGCACATTCGTCACCAGATCGAAGGCAAACGGAGAATGTACTCCATAACCCTTCCTTTTGCGAATACGCATCAGCCACACTATGGGACTTTGAAACAGCATCATAACAACCACAAAGATACACAAAAACATCGTTCCAACGAAAAAAAACTTCCCTTTTCTTTATTTTTCTCTTCAAACTGAGCCATTATCCCCGATCAGACATCTCTTCGTTAATCAGGATTGGTTCCTTAGAGCATAGACAGAAGCCTCAGTGGCGGTTCGCCGAACCATTACCGTTCGTTCGCCGAACCATTACCGATGATTCGGCGAACGGCCACTGACGATGAATTTCCGCCTACACTGAAGGCATAAGACACCCTCCATGGGACCTCGTCCTGGTATCGCAGAAGGTTAGTGTCTAAATTATTGTTAAAACTACTGACGGCATTCGTTTTTTTACTCCCAAACATGCTTGAATTCAAATATTTTTCGCTATCTTTGTCCCCCATAGGCGCAATATGCGAACATAAATTCAATTCTGACAACAGTTTTGAAGCAGTGAGTCTGACACATTATTATTAAATTACCAAATTAACACACAACATTATTAACTAACCTAATTATTAACCAAACAACAAAACATTTATGAAAAAGATTACTTCTTTTTTGATGATGGTTGTATTGTGCTGTGTAGGCGTGTTTGCTCAGGAGTCAGTTGGTACTGAACTCCCCACAAACAAGCTGATTACCATTGGTACAGCACAGGGCGAGATGGTGCCCGGCAAGTGGTACTTCCTGCACAGTCCCCGCAACCCCAACCAGAACGCAGAAGCATTCGCCGAGGTTGGCGGAACCATCACCACCGCAGGTGGCTTGGTAACAGACATGGGCCTTGGCTCACATGTAAAGCTGACTGCATCGTCTGTAATTGACGAGGTTACAAACCCCGAGGGCGTAAACGCCAACAATTACATGGCAAACCTTGTTCGCTTCGTTGCCGTTGAAGGCGAGGAAGGCGCTTACAACATCCAGTTCGGTACTGGCAACTGGCTGGCAGACGCTCCCGGCAGCGGTACCGTGAACAACAACAACTACATTGCAGGCAACGCAGGTAAGTACAACTTCTACCTCGTTACCATCGGTGACACCCCCAACGCAGCAGGTCGCTTCGCTTGGAACAAGTACAATATGGCTGACCGTGTGGACAACAACGGTGCCGGCGGTACTGTTGTATTCTGGGCATCAGGCATTACAACCGGCGAGAGCGAGGGTTATGCTACCGACGCCGACATCAAGGGTAACAAGATCTGGCAGATCTACGACATTCTCGTTGTAGGTGAGACCGACGTTTACATGGAGGCCATCAATGCCCTTATCGAGGACTACACCACCATCACCGGATTCCAGGAGGGTGCTTTCATCGACAACCTGCTGGCTGGTCAGAACGTTGGTACCGAACCCGGCAACTATCGTCCCGAGGACGTTAAAGCATTCCTGGATATCCACAACAGCATCGACGAGCTGATGTACACCATGGAGATGGATGGCATCGAGGCAATCCAGGCTCTGTACCCCACCGTTGAAGACGTTGAGAAGCTGAACGAGGATTACGTTGGTGCTTACAACCACATGGTTGAAAACCGTGTTCCCCTGGCTATGACAGGTATCAAGCCCGGTTACTATACCTTCAACAGCTGTCTGTTCTGGTATGTCAACAAGAACGACAGTACTTTCTACACTCAGGCAGAAGCTGACTCTATCAATTCAGAAAGCGGTCTGGTAGAAGGCGACGAGGGTTGGATCAACGCTGGCGACGTCAAGGAAGTTACCACACGTCAGGCTGCCGCTCCCATCAAGTCTCTGTACTCTGCTGCTGCTACCAGCAACGGACAGCCCGTTGACGCACTTGCTTGGGGTACACAGCAGCCCAAGGCCGAGTTCCTGTGGAAGGTAGAGGCCGTAGAGGGCAAGCCCTATGAGTACCGCATGCTCAGCGTAGCAAACGGCAAGACTCACATCAGCATTGCCCAGAGCGCAAACTCTATTCTGCAGCTCAACGACACTGCTACCGTATGCTTCGACTGGAGAAGCAATGAAGAAGCTATCAAGTATGCCGACGCCGAGGGTAACGAGGTGAACGACACCGTCGTTTCATTCAACATCCGCAGCTCAAAGCAGCCCGAGGGCAACTACAACTATCTGCACTGCGGTGGCCACAGCGGTGGTGCCGGCACAGGTCCTGCACTGATCGTAGGTTGGTCTGACGGCGGTGCCACACGTTGGTACATGGTTCCCGTGGACGAGGCTACTGTTGAAAATTGGATTAACGGTCCCGAGGCTCAGCTCCGCAAGAAGATCGAGAAGGGTGACAGCATCGCTGCAGTATCTCCCTCTCAGATTGAAATTGCCAAGGATATCGTAACTACCATCTACGACACCGACTCTGTTGTAGTAACTGCTGACCAGTTCTACAGCCAGTACACCACCGAGGATGATCAGACCATTCCCGAGGGCCAGACCGTTTACGACTTCATGCTCGACGGCAAGCAGAGCACATACTGGCACAGTAAGTGGGAGAATGGTGCTGTAAACGCTAAGGTTCACTACCTGCAGATCCACGCTACCGAAACCATGGATGGCCTGTATGCTGTTAAGTTGCAGCGCCGTCCCGTTTCCGGCGACCACATCACCGAGTTGATCGCAGTTGGTTTCGTAGACGAACCCACCGACGAGACAGTATTCGCTGACGGTAAGGAACTGGGTACTCTGAAGTTGCCTCTGACTGCAAATGACGAGACCGTGGTTACCAACACCTTCGATGCTACCGGTATGAACTACGTACGCTTCTACTCTACCACTACTGCTGCTGCTGCTTCTGGTGGCGGTGCTGGTCGTGGCTACTGGCATGCTTCTGCATTCAACGTGTTCAAGGCAAGCGCCGCTCCTCGCTACGAGACCACTCAGTACATAGCCCGCAAGGCACAGGCTGATGCCCTGGCTGCTGCCGTTGCTACCTGGAACGAGAAGGCATTTGCCGCAGACTCTCTCGATCTCATCGAAGATCCCACCTTCGCTGCCGCTTATGACGCTCTCGTAGCTGCATACGAGGCTTGGAGCAAGGTTTACGTTGATCCCACTGCTCTCCGCGAGGCTATCGCTGCCGCTCCAGCCGAGAACCTGTTCGTAACCGGTAACAATCCCGGCCAGTGGAAGGAAGGCGTAACAACTCCCGGTGCTACCGTTGCTGCCGCCGAAGCTTACAACGCTTCCGGTGCCTACACTCCCGCAGAGTCTGAGGCTCACCTCGCCGCTATCGCCAAGGCTGAGGCCGACGTTTGGGCTGCTGCCAACAAGATTGAGACCGGCAAGTGGTACCGCTTCAGCTTCGCTACTGAGGAAATGTACGACAACTACGGTTGGAACAAGGATGGTTCCAAGGCTGATGAAAATGCTGCCGGCATAACAATCTCTCCCGCACTGTGGGGCAAGACACTTGCTGTTGGTAAGACTCTGACAACATACGCTACCTTCGAAAACGAGGAGGGCGAGGTTGACACTGTTGCCACCTACTCTGTTGAGGCTACCGAGGAATGGTACGAGGGCGACAACCTCTGCTTCTTCGAGGATGCTGACTTCAGCGAGGGCGAGGATCTGTTCCAGTTCATCCAGGCTACCGATTCTTCTTACATGATCCAGAACAAGGCTACCGGCCTGTTCGTACGTGCCGGTCATCCCATGACTCTGAGTGCTGTTCCCAGCTACTTCAAGGCCAACCAGGCTATCGGTGCAGGTGCCAACCTGATTGCTTACACCGACGTACTGGGCAAGACCGACGGTGCACACGTTTACATGCACGGCGAGCGCTCTACCAACAAGCTGACCAAGTGGGAGGCTAACACTGTTGGTTCTAACTCTATGATCTTCATCGAGGAGGCTGAGGCAGTTACCGAGGCTCCCGCTACCAATTACACCGCCAAGTTGTGGCCCGGCAAGGTTTACACCTACACCTATCCCGTTGACGTAACCGTTGCTGACGGTGCTACCGCTTACGGTGCAGAATTGGTTGTTGCCGAGGAGGATACCGCCATCGTTCTGAAGGCTATCGAGGCTGAGGCTATCAGCGCAGGTACTCCCTTCATCCTGATTGCTAACCTCGAAGGTGAATACAAGAGCACCGCAGACCGCCTGAAGGAAATCGCTGCTGAGATTCTCGCCGAGAAGGGTCAGTATGGCCTGAACGAGAAGCAGGACGCCAACACCAAACTGAACGACGAGTACGCACTCGTTTCTATGGACCACGGCATGAAGGTTGACACTGTTGTTACCGAGCTGCTGAGCCTGCGTGGTACATTGAAGAGCGTTACCGTTGAGGCTGGTAAGGGTATCGTTGCAAGCGAGAACAGCTTCAAGCACACTCTCGTTAATACTAATGTAGGTGCTTATGGTGCATGGATTGCTTCAGACTTCGATCCCGAGAGCGCAGACGTTCTGAGCGCTCTGGTTATCAAGATTGAAGGTGGTGTCGACACTGGCATCAGCGAGGTTCTCGACAAGGTTGCCAAGTCTGGTAACATCTACAACGCTGCCGGTCAGCTCGTAGGTAAGGGTAACATCAACACCGTGAACAACCTGCCCGCAGGCGTTTACATCGTGAACGGTGTCAAGGTTACCAAGAAGTAATCACTGATACATAAGGTCTATACCTTATATTATAACGACCGCCCTGCCCCACAAAGGCAGGGCGGTTTTTGTTGTGGTATAAGGTTTAAGGTTTCAAGTTTAAGGTTTAAGGTTTAAGGTTTAAGGTGTCCGCTTACTTTCTCCCCCTGAGACAGGGGGCGGAGAGGGTCTTTAGAGGAATGACTGAATGTCATTCTGTGCCCTCTGAGGGGAGCACTCCCCAGTGCGACGTTGGACAAACCCGTAGGGGGAGGGGGTATGATATAAGCGGAAAACGGAAAGCGGAAAGTGAAAGGTGAAAGATACATCATACCCCCTCCCCACTTCGTGGTACTCCCCCTGTCTCAGGGGGAGAAAGTGGATGGAGTACAGAGTACAGAGAACAGATGACAGAGAACAGATGACAACATCAACCTGTAGGGACACGGCATGCCGTGTCCGCCAATACAAAAGAGACATCGTGGATGTTTCGGACACGGCATGCCGTGTCCATACTTGGAGGAATAGGGTCAACAGACACTTGAAACTTGAAACCTGAAACCTGAAACTCTGAAACCTGAAACTTTAAACCTGAAACTCTGAAACCCTAACGCTTACCTCATACCACAAGAGGACAAATAAAGGGTCCTCAAAGCAGTGAAAAACAGCCAAAACAATAATAATTGCTAAAACTTGGTAAAAAAAAAAAAAAAAAACATTTTTTTCGAGATAATATCAATACCTTTGCTCTGCAATTATGCACTTAAACAAACTAAACCATGCCTATGAAAAAGAAACTTTTACTTTCCCTGATGGGATTTTTCATTTGCCTGACAGCGCTGGCACAAACGCCGACGAGAGGCAAGTACTACCGTATCGTGAACGCACGCTACAACAAAGTGATGAAGGAAAACTGGGGTGCTAAAACCGTAACCTGCAACACCCTGGACGAAAAGGACTACACCCAGATATGGCAGTACACTACAACTGGCGCCCTGCAGAACGTCTACACAGCAAGATACCTGCAGAACCAGCCCAATAATTCTGCCATATTCAATACTGGGGCCACTGCACAGACCGTGACTTTCACCACCCATTCTGACGGACACCTGGGCATAAACACCAACGGCAACTGTCTTCATTGCGACGGTTCAAGCAACGTGGTAAGATGGCAGGACAACACCAACGAGGCCAACCACTGGACCGTGCAGGAAGTTAGCCTGACTGCGGAGGAGGTAAAGGCCGCACGCGAAGAATACAAGACCCTGGCTGACATGAGTAGCAACTCAGGAAAGTATTCAGAAATACTGATGACCTTCTTCGCAAACGAACTTGGCACAGAACTGAAGGCCGAGTACGCAGCCATGGACGACGAAACCCTGAAGGCTGCCATGCTGGAGGCCGGTCTGCCCGCCATGCTGGGCGATGTGGCCGTGAAGATAAAGAACCAGTGGTGGAACGATACGGACAAGTCTGCCTATGCCGACGCCAACAAGTATGCCAAGGAATTCCGTGTGGCATCCTACCAGCCCTACTCCGACGCCAACAACTGGAGAGAAAAAATGAACACATACTCTCCCAGTTTCATGGGCAACCCCACCGGTATATATGCTCAGAACAAGGACATCATTCACGTGTTCGTGGGCAACGAGATCCCCGAGGGTGCTACCCTGTATCTGACTCCCGTGCGCAATCACGGACGCATAGGTGCACGCAACGAGGGCACACAGTTGAAGAAAGGTTACAATGCAGTAATTGCTACTACTGACAGCCTGATGTACTTCGTGAACTATGTGGTAAACACCATACCCACCTCAGGAGTCAACGGCAAGACCCAACCCATTGCCAAGATCAGCGACTTCCCCAAACTGGACATCCACATCGAGGGCGGACAGTGTGTGGGCTACTACCAGAAGCCTGCCGAGAGTTCTGCCGAGGAGGATGCCAAGTTCCAGTACCTGAGCAAGAATGCCAACAACAACATGTACTTCGTGGTAAAGGGCGAGGCTACAATATTCTACTTCCTGAAGCATACCTTCACACAGACATGGCCGAAGACCATCTGGAACAGCATCAACTGGTTTGACCGTCTGAGATACTGGGAATGGGGTCTGGTGGGCCTGAACAAGGACGTTGCCGACGGTCTGCTTGAAAACGGAACGGAATACAGCAGATCCGGACATCCCTTCAACATAAAGGGTGGCGATGACTTCTATCCCACATACTGCAACAACCCATCCATGGCCATAGAGGGTCCCTCAGGCAAGAACCCACATGCCACCACTTTCTACACCAGTTATCCCGGCACCGGTGGCGTGGAGAGCAGTTTCAATGCCGAGCGTTCCGATTTCGACGTATGGTGTGCAGGACACGAGCACGGACACCAGATGCAGGGTCCCTACAACCTGGAATCCTGTGCCGAATCCAGCGTAAACCTGCCCTCAAACGTTATCACACACATGACCGGTTACCGTCTGAGCCGCGGCTGGAACTTTGAGCAGAACTACGAATACGTTGCCAAGGAGGTGCCCTTCGGTCTGCGCGACATCAGCATCACCATGCGCATGTACTACAACCTGTTCCTCTACTACCACACTGCCGGCAAGAAGAAGGACTTCTACCCCACCTTCGTGAAGAGCCTGCGCGAAGATCCCATGGACTTCAGCAAGGATGCCGATTATCAGCACCCCGAATACGGATGGGCAGGACACCACCGCGCAACGAAAACATGGATACACCTGTACAAGAAAGCCTGTGATGCAGCTCAGGAAGACCTGACGGAATACTTCCGCCTGTGGGGATTCTTCGTTCCCTGCGACAAGGTGTGGTTCGGAGATTACTCCAACTACTGGGTGTCTCTGACACAGAAGGAAATTGACGATGCCATTGCCGAGGTGAAGGCAAAGGGCTATCCCGAGAACCTGCAGATTATGTTTGTGGAGGACCGTCAGATAATGCGTCTGCGTACCGACATCTGGGCTCACAAGGCAACAGGTACACAAAAGTACAAGCCCACCAACTGGGGCGAATGGTACACCGCAGAGCAGTTGAAAGCTGAATACGGCGACGTGGGCGATGTGCTCACCTACATTGACGGCAGTGCCAACACCAGCGAATATACCTATATCCAGAGCGGAAACAAGATTACCCTGAATGGTAAGGGTGGCGTAGGCTTCATCGTTTACGACAAGGACGGCAACAACTCATACATGAGCAACCGCTACAACTTCGAGATTCCTGCCGAACTGGCCTCTGCCGGTTTCACCATCAAGGCTATCAATGCAGACGGAACGACTTCGGAGGTAGCCAACGGTGCAGACTCTGCCTCTGATGCAGAGAAACTGGCCATCCTGAAGGCAGCCATCGAGGCTTCCAAGGAGATGACAAGCCTAGAGGATGCAACAGGCAAGAAGGTAGGTTACTACAGCAGCGAAGACCTGGCAGCGCTGATAGGCTACGTAGCAGACGCGAATACTGCCATAGCCAACGGCAATGTTGCTAACTACATATCTCTGGCCAACAGCATCAACTCCGAGATTCTGAGACTGCAGAATGCGGACTGCATTAAGAAGATTGTTCCCAACGCAATTTACCACATTGCATGCGTACGCAAAGTGGGTGGAGCCACACGCTATCTGTCAGCCACTACAGCAGACGGATTTGAGACCAAGGCTTCAAACAACAACATCAGCCGCTGGTCCTTCGTTCCCACAGGCGAGGAGAATGTCTACTACCTGCAGAACAGACAGGCCGGCAAGATGATGGCGGCTATCCTGAACGAGAAAGGCGGCGTTACCAACGTGGAGATGACTGAGGCCGACCCCGAACTGGCCTGCACCGTGAAAGTGGAAGCATTGGGCGGAGGCAAGTTCGGCATCAGACCCAAGGACAACACATACCTGAACATGCACAACCAGGGGTACATCACCGTATGGTATGCTGCCGACGAAGGTTCGCAGTGGCAGATTCATGAATACGAGGTATTCGAAGAACTTACCGATGATAAGATGAACGAACTGGTAAACCAGACTGAGAGGGTAATCAATGACGTATGTGACTACAGCATCACCGCTACCAAGTACAACCTGCAGTGCACCGATGCGTCACAGCCTGCATACATCTCTACAAACCAGCCTGCAAGCGACAGACCCAGCAACCAGATAGAGAAGGCCATCGACGGCAACAGGACAACATTCTTCATGAGCAACCGAACCAACAACACAGCAACCGAACCCCATCACCTGAAGGTTGACCTGGGCAACGGTGTCTCTACACAGTGCCTGAATTTTGACCTGTACGGCAACAGCACATGGAACTATGCTACCGCCATCAACGTATATGCAAGCAACACCAACACCTCCTGGACAAAGGTTGCATCCATCCAGGGAATGAAGGTTGCATATACCAGCGACATGCTCAGGGCAAACGCCAAATACCGTTACTGGAGATTTGACGTTGTTACCACAACCGGCAAATACACTGACAATTCGGACTATCCCTGGTTTACCGTAAAGGAATTCGAACTCTACGAGAACATCGAGAACATCGTGATGAAGTCCGGTTTCGAGAGCATCACAAAGACGATGATCACAAACTGCAAGAACGGCATTTCCGATGTAGAAAGCGAGATGAGCAAGACCTTCAGAACTATGCTTGGCGATTACATCGCATGGACAAAGTTGAACAGTTACTACAACAACCTGTACAACAAGGCTTCTGCTATCGACCCCACTGTGGACATCAACGACATAGAGGCTGACGGTAACGCCGACGGCACTATCTACGACCTCTCCGGCCGCAGAGTGAACAAGACCGACAACGGCATCTACATAATCAACGGCAAGAAAGTTGTAAAGTAGTAAATAAGAGTACGGAGTACGGAGTACAGATGACAGAGTACAGAGTACGGATAACAGATAATAGATAGAGAAGGTGAAAGGTGAGAGGGGAGTTCCCGTTTCCCCTTTCACCTTTCTATTTGTAACATACACCCTCCGCTTCGCTCGTCCCAACGCTGCAATGGGGACAACCGTAGGGACACAGCATGCCGTGTCTCTACTGCCAACACTTTAACCTGACCTTGTGTCATACCCCCTCCCCCTGCGGGTTTGTCCAACGTCGCAATGGGGATTGCGACCCTCAGAGGGAACAGAATGACATTCAGTCATTCTTCTAAAGACCCTCTTCGCCCCCTGTCTCAGGGGGAGAAAGTAAGCGGACACCTAACACGTGAAACCAGAAACTTGAAACCAGAAACACTAAATCTGCCCCACCTCCTCTGTCATCTGTCATCTGTACTCTATCTCTGTCATCTTTAGCATTTCATATGCATGTTGTAAAACATTATATCAAAGGAGGAATGCTGTGGTATTCAACCATTTTTCTTATCTTTGCCTTGCACAATACGTGCATTACGCGCACATAATCCCTAAATAGAGAAAACCTAACCATAACCAATTATTAACCAAAACAACAAAACACTTATGAAAAAGATTACATCTTTTCTTGTAATGATGGTGTTGTGCTGTGTCAGTGCTTTCGCCCAATTCGACGAAGCGTTAACTCCAGTTACCGATCTCGAGCAACTGAGTGACGATGCAGTTTACACCATTCACAGTGAAAGAACCTTCCTGTTTTACAGCCCAGCCGTGCCCAACCAGATTGCATCCGGTAACGGTAAAATAGTAGGTAATGTAAGTTGGAATCCCTTTGATGCCAACCAGCAGTTCAAAATCTATACTATTGAAGGCAAGTACTACCTCTACAGCCTTGGTGCAAAGATGTATGTCAACGATGGTGGCGCCTATGGCGAGAATCCTGTGACAGAATTCAAGATTATGACCTCCCTGAGCGAGGAATACCCCTGGTTCCTTGGTCTGGGTGACAAATTCCTGAACTCTCAGGGTACCGGTCAGACAGATGCAGGTATCGTGATAAACACCTGGGGTGCAAATCAGGCTGCCCAGGAAGATGCCGGCAACCACTACAACATCTACGCAGTAGACATGAGCCAGTTTGACCCCTATCAGATGGCATTTGACGCCCTTATCGAGGACTACAACACAGTTACCTCCTACTCGGAAGGTGCTTTCATCGACGAGTTGAGAGAAGGCAAGAATGTAGGCACAAAGCATGGCAACTACCTTCCTGAAAATGTGGAGGCATTCCTGAGCATCCACGATATCATTGACAACCTGATGTACAAGATGGAGATGGAGGGTATAGAATCTGTACAGGCTCAGTATCCCACCGTTGCCGACATTGAAAAGCTGAACGAGGACTACGTGAACGCCTACAACACCATGGTGCAGAACACTGTTCCTCTGGCAATAAGTGGCATCCAGCCTGGCTACTACACCTTCAACAGCTGTTTGTTCTGGTACACCACCAAGAAAGATACCGTTTGCTACACTCAGGTAGAAGCAGATTCTATCAATACAGAAAGCGGTCTGGTAGAGGGTGACGAGGGTTGGATCAACGCAGGTGACGTCAAGGAAGTCAACTCTTCTCAGATTCCTGCCCCCATCAAGTCTCTATACTCCGCTAGCGCCCAGGGCAACGATGGCGCGATGGCAGATTGGATGGCATGGGGTACCCAGAAGCCCAAGGCCGAGTTCCTGTGGAAAATTGAGGCCGTAGAGGGCAAACCCTATGAGTACCGCATGCTCAACGTTGCCAACGGCAAGACACACATCAGCATTGGTCAGAGTGGAAACTCTAAACTGGCACTCAACGACACTGCCACCGTTTGCTTCGACTGGAGAAGCGATGCCGAACCTGTCAAGTATGCAGATGCCGAGGGCAACGAGGTGAACGACACCGTCGTTTCATTCAACATCCGCAGCTCAAAGCAGCCCGAGGGCAACTACAACTATCTGCACTGCGGCAACCATAGCAGTGGTGCCGGCACAGGTTCCTGGATTGTAGGTTGGGCCGACGGCGGTGCCACACGTTGGTACATGGTTCCCGTTGACGAAGCCACAGCAGAGGAGTGGATCAATGGTCCCGAAGCTCAGCTCCGTGCCATGATAGAGAAGGGCGACAGCATTGCTGCTGCATTCCCCGCACAGCTGGAGGTTGCCAAGGATCTGGTTGCCGATATGGACACCACTGTAAACGTGGCTAACATCAACACATTCAGCAGCCCCTACCACTGCCCCGCAGAAGGCAGCATGGAGCAGCTCTTCGACGGCACCTACAACAATGCCAACAACTTCTGGCATTCTAACTGGCAGAGTGGCAATGACTATGCCTACAGCACTACCAACGGTACAAACTACTTCGTGGTAGAGGACGTTGACGGTCTCATCAATGGCGGTCTGGCCGTTATGGTTGCACGCCGTCCCGTTGCTAACGACCACCTGACTCAGCTGACAGTTTACGGTACCAACGACGCTTACAGCCACGATGACGACCTGGCCAACATCAAGGCAGGCGGCGAGGCTCTCTACACATGGACCGAACTCGGCATTCTGAATACTCCTTATGGTGCAGGTTCTGAATACATTCCTTCTAACGCTATCGCATTTGACGGCAAGTACCAGTACTACAAGTTCGTGGCTACAGGTACAACCAACAACCGCGGTTACTTCCACATGGGTGAGTTCGCTCTCTATCCCGCCAAGATCAGCAAGCGCTACGAGACCACTCAGTACGATGCCCGCAAGGCACAGGCTGATGCTCTGGAGGCTGCTGTCGCTGTTTGGGAAGAGAAGGAATTTGCAGCTGACTCTCTCGAACTGCTCGAGGACGAGACCTTCGACGCTGCTTACAACGCCATCGTTGCTGCCGGTGAGGCTTGGGGCAAGGTATTCGTTAATCCCACAGCTCTCCGCGAGGCTATCGCTGCCGCTCCCGCCGAGAACATGTTCGTAATCGGTAACAATCCCGGTCAGTGGAAGGAAGGCGTAACAACTCCCGGTGCTACCGTTGCTGCCGCCGAGGCTTACAATGCTGCCGGTGCATACTCTCCTGCTGAATCAGAGGCTCACATCGCAGCTATCGCCAAGGCTGAGGCCGACGTTTGGGCAGCTGCCAACAAGGTTGAGACCGGCAAGTGGTACCGCTTCAGTTTCGCTACTGAGGAAATGTACGATAACTACGGTTGGGACAAGACCGGTGCCAAGGCTTCTGAGAACGCTGCCGGCGTCGTAACATCTCCCGCTCTGTTTGGCAAGACCATTGCCGTTGGTAAGGGTCTGGTTACATACGAGACTTACGAGAACGCAGAGGCTGCACGTGTTGACACTGCTACAGTACGTTCTGTTGAGGCTACCGAGGAATGGTACGAGGGCGACAACCTCTGCTTCTTCGAGGATGCTGACTTCAGCGAGGGCGAGGATCTGTTCCAGTTCATCCAGGCTACCGATTCTTCTTACATGATCCAGAACAAGGCTACCGGTCTGTTCGTACGTGCCGGTCAGCCCATGACTCTGAGTGCCGTTCCCAGCTACTTCAAGGCCAACAAGGCTATCGGTGCAGGTGCCAACCTGATTGCTTACACTGACGTTCTGGGTGGAACAGACGGGCAGCACGTTTACCTGCACGCCGAACGCTCTACCAACTACCTGACCAAGTGGAATGCAAGCACCATCGGTTCTAACTCAATGATCTTCATCGAGGAGGTTGAGGCTGTTACCGAGGCTCCCGCTACCAATTACACCGCCAAGTTGTGGCCCGGCAAGGTTTACACCTACACCTATCCCGTTGACGTAACTGTTGCTGACGGTGCTACCGCTTACGGTGCAGAGTTGGTTGTTGCCGAGGAGGATACCGCCATCGTTCTGAAGGCTATCGAGGCTGAGACTATCAGCGCAGGTACTCCCTTCATCCTGATTGCTAACCTCGAGGGTGAATACAAGACTACCGCAGACCGTCTGAAGGAAATTGCTGCTGAGGTTCTCGCCGAGAAGGGCCAGTATGGTCTGAACGAGAAGCAGGAGGCCAACAACAAGTTGAACGACGAGTACGCACTCGTTTCTATGGACCACGGCATGAAGGTTGACACTGTTGTTACAGAGTTGCTGAACCTGCGTGGTACTATGAAGGGCATTACCGTTGAGCGCGGAAAGGGTATCGTTGCAAACGAAAACACCTTCAAGTATGCTCGTCTCGACACCAATGTAAGCAATTACAGCGCATGGATTGCCTTTGAGTTCGCCCCCGATAGCGAGAGTGTAATATCCGGTCTGACCATCAACATCGAGGGTGGCATCGACACCGGTATCAGCGAGGTTCTCGACAAGGTTGCCAAGTCTGGTAACATCTACAACGCTGCAGGCCAGCTCGTAGGCAAGGGTAACATCAACACCGTGAACAGCCTGCCCGCAGGTATCTACATCGTAAACGGTGTCAAGGTTACCAAGAAGTAATTACTGATACATAAGGTCTATACCTTATACTATAACGACCGCCCTGCCCCAAAAGGCTGGGCGGTTTTTTGTTGCAGTATTAGGTTTAAGGTTTCAGGTTTAAGGCTTCAGGTTTAAAGTTTAAGGTTACAGGTCTAAGGTTTCAGGTTTCAGGTGTCCATCCGCCTTGTCCCTCCAAGTTGATGTTGTCATCTGTACTCTGTTATCTGTTATCTGTCATCTGTACTCTGTCATCTGTACCCCATCCACTTTCTCCCCCTGAGACAGGGGGAGTACCACGAAGTGGGGAGGGGGTATGTGTTTATTTCGTTTTCCGCTTTCCGCTTATATCATACCCCCTCCCCCTGTCTCAGGCGGAGAAAGTAAGCGGACACCTGAAACATGAAACACTAAATCTGCCCCACCTCCCACCTCCTCTGTCATCCGTACTCTGTCATCTGTTATCTGTACTCTCCCCCTTTTAAGCTCCCCACCTCCCTTTTCCGCATTCACATTTTCGTTTCTCGATTATTTTTATTATCTTTGCCGTGATTATGAAGCAAAAAAACACTCCAAAGATAAACAAGGCACCACAAACGACAACAAAAGAGAAGAAACATCCTCTGCTGTTGCCCGTATTGCCTTTATTGTTCATAGCAATATACCTGTGGGCGGCATGGTACTTCGGTGATGTACTGCGCATGGCACGAGAACGAAGTTTCTGGGTTGCAAGCACAGAGCAGATGGAATTCCTGCTAAGTCAAGAATTCGGCGGACTGTGGTACGTGGGCAGACTGATGCTCTCCCTCTTCCGCTACCCCTGGATAGGCGCACTGCTCCCTGCAACAATGATAACATGGGGCACTTGGTGCTTAGGCTACGGCATGAGACTGACAGCACGATGGAGATGGATTCAGTACCTGCCGGCTGGAGCATATTTGCTATGGATGGCCTACGAGGGCGTAAATCTGTTCTTTGAACACGAGTCGGGCAAGATACTGGGAATACCCCTCTGTGCAACCATAATCCTGACAATATGGGCAATAATGATTGCCAGTTTCTCCAGAAAGAAGTCACCTGCAATAATAACCATCCCCAAGGATGAGACAGCACTGCAGAACAGGCTGCAACTGCTGATGATCGTGACAGTATTCGCCACACATGTTGTTGTAGACAAGGTATGGCGACCATACACCAGAGTTATAGCAAGCATGAACGTGAGCATGCTGAATAGCGACTGGCAGGGAATGATGGAAACTGCACGCGAGAATGCAGACCTCTCCTATCGCCCCATTGCCGCAAACTATGCCATAGCCCTGGTGAACACGAACCAGATATGTGAACGTCTATACGACATACGTCTGGACTACGATCCCATGTTCATACACAACCGTAGCAGCGAAGGAATAGTCCAGGAGTTGTCACTATACCAAGAAGACTGCGACTATTATGCCGGTTTCATACAGACCTGCATACATCATGCCATGGAACGCATCACCATGATAGGCCCTAACATCCATTCCATGGAACTGCTCACAAAATGTGCCCTGATGACGGGAGAATGGGAGGTGGCGAAGAAATACCTGCGCATTCTGAAAGACGTTCCCTTTGAAAAGGAGTTCGTGGAGAAATACAGCGCATACGTTGGCAAGCCCGAGATTGTGAACGCTGACAAGGAGATGGCTTTTATACGCCAACTGGAACCTATACACGATTCCTTTGAGAACGAATACCAGCAACCAGTATTCCTTGGATACAATGCGGCACTGACTGAAGGCAGAAGCAGGAACGCCCTCATGAACTCGTTGGCAGTGTGCATGTACTCCAAGTCAATGCCCTCATTCATGATGCGCACACAACCGCTGGAAGGCACAATGCCTCCAGAGAATGTGGCAGATGCCCTATGCCTGATGACGTCCAAGGACCCCGACATAATGAGACGCTTCCCCAGCCTACAGTTCAGACAACAGAAACTGGCCAACACACTTGGTGAAATGAAACCCTACATGAAGGACCGTCCTGGTTTCGCACGCGAACTGTTCCCGAAATACAAGGGATACTACCCCTACTACTACTTCTTCGGCAACCTGAAGGCAACACGAAAGACCCCGAAGAACGAGGGGTCAAGCACTGCGGGAGTGAATTAAGCGGAAATGTGAAAACGGAAAACGGAAAACAATCAACCTACACAGGAAGCATGGTAGGGACACGGCAGCCGTGTCCGAAAAACAAGAGCAAAGCGGGATAAAAACCAAGAACCACCTTAAGGACCCCAAAGACCATAAAAACTTCAATGAAAAATATACACTATATATACCTTATTATATTATTAGCCTCGGGCATAATGGCTGGCTGCGGCAAGCAGACCAAATACGATGTTCCCGCATCATTTGAGACACGGGAAACACAGGCCGACATCTACCCCGACTACAAAGACATTGTCATACCCGAGAACATCGCACCACTGAACTTCATGGTGGAAGGTGCCATGGGAATGGTGGTGACTATGGAGACAGAAGGCGGCAAGGCCATGACCGTATCAGGCGCAGACCGCATAGACATGGACACCACTGAGTGGAGAAGTATGTTGAAAGAAAACATAGGAAAGGATATTAAGGTGACGGTGTACACTATGGAGGGAGAACAGTGGTTCCGTCATGCCCCACACACCCTCACCGTGGCGGAAGCCATAGACCCTTACCTGTCCTACCGCCTGATTGAACCTGGTTACGAACTTTACCGCCAGTTGGGGATATACCAGCGCTGTCTGGAAAACTTCACACAGAAGGTAATCTACGAGAACAACAGAACCTACGAGGAAAAGAACAATCACTGTATCAACTGCCACAACTTCCAGAACTACAGCACAGACCGCATGCTGTTCCATGTACGTTCCAACCATGGAGGCACCATAATGATAGACGGAGACAAGGCAAAAAAGATACAGATAAAGAACTCCAATATACTGGCAGCAGGCGTGTATCCGTCATGGCATCCCAAGAAGAACCTGGTGTGCTTCTCCACAAACCAGACGGGACAGACCTTCCACATGTACCACAAGGAAAAGATAGAGGTGGTGGATACTAACAGCGACCTGATCCTGTACGATGCCGACAAAAATGAGGTGAGGAACCTGCTGAGCACGGAATACTTCGAGACATTCCCATGCTGGACACCGGAAGGCGACCGCCTGTACTTCTGCGCCGCCAACATCCCTCCTGTGGTAGGCCTGCCGGACAGTCTGCGTGCAGAAGTCATCACAAAGAACTACGACAAGATACACTACAATCTGATGTGCATGGACTACGACGAGAAGACCGACAGTTTCGGCACTCCCAAGGTAGTTATTGACGCTGCTTCCGCCGACAGAAGCATAACCTTCCCCCGTGTGAGTCCCGACGGTCGATATGTGCTGTATGCCGAGGGCGACTACGGACAGTTCCACATCTGGCACAAGAGCAGCGACCTGTGGGTAAAGGACCTGCAGAACGATACCTGCTATGCTCTGACCAACGCCAACAGCGACGATGTGGACTCATACCACACATGGAGCAGCAACGGCAGATGGATAGTGTTCTCTACACGTCGCATGGACGGTAACTACACCCGTCCCTTCATTGCCTACTTCGACAAGCAGGGCAAGGCACACAAGGCGTTCTGCCTGCCACAGCGCGACCCAGAGCACAACATCATGCTTCTGAAAAGTTACAACGTGCCCGAACTAAGCAAGAACGCAGTACAGGTGTCGGAGCAGACCCTGCGAGAGGTCATCTACCACACAGACGTAGATACCGCCACCTATGTGGGTGAACCAAGGACAGACGCCATGACGGGCGCAACGAGGAAAACGGAAAAGTGAAGGCTGCGAGTAAGCGAGAGCAATGAAGTTTACTTCAATGCCGAGCGGGAGCAGGCTCGACAAAGTCAAAACGGAGAACGGAAAACTGTTAGGACTTACCCCCGCTTTCCTCCCCTGAGCCCCCACGCTTTCCTCCCCTGAGACAGGGGAGGTGCCCGCAGGGCAGAGGGATATGACAAACGGAAAACGGAAAAGTGAAAACGGAAAACGAGAAACAGAAAACAAATAACCCGAAATATTAACCCTATAAACAATTACAACTATGCGAGTAATTATCGAACCTAATTACACTGAGTTGAGCCGTTGGGCTGCCGAGTATGTTGCCGCACGCATCAACGCTGCTAACCCCACCCCCGAGAAGCCCTTCAAGTTGGGTTGCCCCACTGGTGGTTCTCCCCTGGGTCTGTACAAGAACCTGATTGAGATGTACAAGGCTGGCAAGGTAAGCTTCGAGAACGTTGTTACCTTCAACATGGACGAGTATGTGGGTCTGCCCGAGGAGCATCCCGAGAGTTACCACAGCTTCATGTGGAACAATTTCTTCAGCCACATCAACATCAAGAAGGAGAACGTACACATCCTGAACGGTAACGCAGAGGATCTGGAGGCAGAATGTGCTGCTTACGAGGCTGCTATCGAAGCTGCAGGTGGCATTGACCTGTTCATGGGCGGTATCGGTCCCGACGGTCACCTGGCCTTCAACGAGCCTTTCTCTTCTCTGACAAGCCGCACCCGTATCAAGAGCCTGACCACAGACACCATCATCGCCAACAGCCGTTTCTTCGACAACGACGTGAACAAGGTGCCCAAGACCGCTCTGACCGTAGGTATCGGTACTGTTATGGATGCCAAGGAGGTTCTGATCGTATGTAACGGCCACAACAAGGCTCGTGCCCTGCAGCACGCCATCGAAGCTGGTGTAAGCCAGGAATGGACCATCTCTGCCCTGCAGATGCACCCCCACGCAATCATCGTTTGTGACGAGGCTGCTACCGCTGAACTGAAGCACGGCACATACCTGTACTTCAAGGACATCGAGAAGGACAATCTGTAAAGAGGAAGACCCACCCTAACCCTCCCTATAGGGAGGGGAACCTATAAAGCCAGATACTGGCTGTATAATGACAAATGAGGCTGTGCATTGGTACTGCCTCATTTATTTTTATATGCACCATCCTCAGGAGGAGAGTTAGGCGAGGCGTGACGTAACAAAGGGGTTATTACATTGCATAAAACAAGCACACACTATCTCCCCCTGAGACAGGGGGAGTACCCGCAGGGGGAGGGGGTATGATGTTCCTCTTACTCCCCCCATCCTTACTACAATAGGAGTTGATTGCGGGTGCTACTTTACTCATACCCCCTCCCCACTTCGTGGTACTCCCCCTGTCTCAGGGGGAGAGTTTGGGCACGGTGGGACATAACAAAATATTTATTAGTGTCCACGAAAACAAATATGGAGCACGGAAATTGGTTCCGTGCTCCATATTCATATTACTTGTGTTTAGTTCCTTACTTCACATAGCTCCATATCTTCAGGTCCTTGACGGTGCTCTTGAAGTCACCAGCCTTGCGGAGAGGGAACACGAGGGTGCGCTGGTAGAATATCTTGGCACCATCGGTGTTGTAAAGTTCTACATTCTTCATGTTGGGGTCGGAGATGTAGTTTGCCTTGTTACTCTCGTTGATGGAGTACAGCATCTTCACACCGAGTTCCTCGCGCTGCTTGCCGTTAACAAGGAGGCGGGTCATCTTGTTGTTGCCCTGGATGGTAATCTCTACGGTCTGACCCTCGGGCACACGGTAGTTGAAGGTGTTCAGGTAACCGTCGCGCTCGAAGCCGAGTTTGCCTTCTCTCGGGTCAGAGAGATAGAAGTTGGTGTGCTTGGAACTGAAGAGTTTTGTTCCCTTCTGCTCCTTGGCGCCTGTAACCTTGAATGAAACGGTGTAGTCGTAACCGATTTCCTCATAGGGAAGTGTTGCACCAGCCTTAACCTCTGCTATCTCTGCAACGAGAGACTGCTTCTTGTCGCCCTGACGGCCCAACCAGTTCACACCGGGAGCCTCGCTCAGGTCCCAACGCTTTGCATCCCACTCGGCATAAGGCAGAGAAGTCTTGCTTGCAGACCAGCACTTCACGGCAATAGTCTGGAGGGCGGGATATGTACGGTGGTGCACGTCGTAGGTGGAGATACCGTTGCCATGGTGGTCATTCCACACGGCAAACATACCGCCAAGGATGTCGGGATCGGCCTCCTCGAACTGCACGCCGCCAATGTTGGCAGGAGTCCAACTGTTGTAGAGATACTGGCAGTTCAGGTAGTCGTAGTAGTAACCGGCTGCAGGAACAATGTAAACAAGGCCGTCAGGAATAGAAACCAGTTTATAACCCTGCTCCTTCATGTCCTTGGGCTGGGCATAGGGATTGTGCCAGATGTTCATGATTACGTTCTCGCTCTTTACGGGAGTCTCGCCCTTGGCATGTGTCAGAGCACCCCATACCATCGCCTGCTTGCCGAAACTCTCCACGAAGCGGATATAGTGGTCGGTGAACTCGCGGAACTTCTCCACAACCTTCTTGTCGCGGTTGCTGTACTCGTCGGTACCGATGTTCACACGCTTGCTGCGGAATACGGGGTTCTTGCCCTCGAGGTACTCACGGAATACGCTGTCGATGAAAGGATAGGTTTCGGGATGGAACATGTCCAAGTGGTCCATGCCATACTCTTTGCTGCCCAACTGAGGCTTGTAGTGCACGAATGCCAGGCTGTGAGCAGGAACGTCAATTTCGGGGATAACCTCCACGTAGTTGTTCTCGCCCAGAATCTGGAGGTCAATGAACTCCTGCTTGGTATAGTGGCCATCCTTGGAGGTAAGACCGGGGTGCAGGGTGCTCTCCAGACGGAAAGCAGAGGGAGTCTTGTCCCAGTCATTGCCGAAGAACTGGCGGAAACCGTTGTCATTGAGGTGAACCTGCAGTGCATTCATCTTGTAGTAGGCCATCACCTTCACCAGGTCGTTCAGGTAATCAATGGGCATAAACTTACGTGCCACATCGACCATGAAGCCACGCAACTCATAAACAGGGACATCCACGGTCTCACCCTTAGGCAGGGCTGTGTGCTGTTCGGACAACTGCAACAAGGTACGTGTTGCCCAGAAAGCGCCCTGTGTGGTAGCGGCAGTTACGGTGACATAGTTGCCAATGTTCATGCGGTACCCCTCCTTGCCCAGGGTCTTGTCATTCTTCTTGAGCACAAACAGGATATCGCCTGCCTTGGGGCTACCTGTAGTAACAGTAAGACTCTTGCCAAACATGGTCTCATAATCGGCAGCATAGGCCTTGGCTACGCGCATCAGTTCCTTGTTGCCACCTTTCACGCGTACTGTGCCTGACAGGGTCACTTCGCCCTCTGCTCCAGTCCATGTCTGCAATTCGGGAATGACGAAAGGCTTGGGATTGACATCAGCGTAAGCCATGCCCGATACGAGCAACATACATGCACAGACGAGCATGCGTCCAATCTGCTTTAAGTTTCTCTTCATAAATTAGGTGTTTTAATTAATAATATATAATGTATTGTTCGCATCTCAGGGATATCAGTGTACAAATATAGTAATTTATTTCCACTTCACATAACTGCGAGCAAAATAAAAAGCCGTCGCCATGAAGGCGACGTCTTATATTATATAAGGTATAGGCCTTTCCGGGCCAAGATATATGTTTAGAACAGGGTGTTCTCGATAATCTTACCCATCTGCCATACGCAACGTACGTTGATGTCGTCGTCGAGGATAAGAATGTCGGCATCCTTGCCACGAGACAGAGAACCCTTGCGGTCGTAAACGCCCATGATGTGGGCAGGAGTCTCGCTGACCATGCGGCAAGCATCCTCCAGAGGAATCTCTGCCTGCTGAACGGCGGTGCGGATAAGGCGGTCCATTGTGGCAACGGAACCTGCAAGAGCAGAACGGTCGGCCAGTTTGCAGACACCGTCCTCGATGACCACACGGGGGTCGAATGCCTGTGCATCGTCGCCGGCAGCGGCAACAGCCAGAGCATCAGTGATAAGAGCCATACGCTCAACACCCTTGATCTTATAGCACATGCGCATGATGGTGGGAGGAACGTGGATACCGTCGGCAACAACCTCCACGGTCATGTCGTCCATCAGGTAAACGCTCTCCACAGTACCCTCGTACTTGTACTCGCCCTTGTTGTGGAAACCAGGCATGGCGTTGTAGAAGTGGGTTACGTGTGTGAAACCGGCTTCGAATGCGGCCTTCACGTCCTTGTACTCTGCTGCGGTGTGTGCGATAGAAGGCAGGATGCCCTTTTCGGCACAGTACTTACCGAACTGGAGAGCACCGGGCATTTCGGGAGCGGCGTCCCAACGTGCCAGACAACGGCTGTTCTCTACGATGGGGATGTACTCGTTGGGATCAGGATTCTTGATGCACTCGGGCATCTGCGCACCGGCCTTGTTGGGGTTCAGGTAGTGACCCTCGAGGTGCAGACCCAGGATGGGGCTGTCGGGCTCTGCCATCAACTTGTCGCAAGTGGCAACGGCCTTCTCGATCATGGGGATGGTGCTGGAACTGAGCGTGGGATAGATACTGGTTGTACCATACTTGGCATGAGCGGCACAGGCCACGCGGAATGCCTCTTCCTCACCTTCCTGGAAGTCGCGGCCGCCACCGCCGTGGATGTGCATTTCAATACCGCCGGGGACAACGTTCATGCCCTTGGCATCAATGACTTTGGCACCGATAACTGCGAGGTCGCAGTTGGTAACCTCAAGAATCTTGTTATCTCGCAAAATGACGCTGCCGTCCTTCAACCAACCCTGAGGGGTGAGGATGCGTGCGTTGATAATCTGTGTTAACATAATAGTAAGTTTGTTTTTAAATTAAAAGCCCGGGAGGTGGTCCCGGGCTGTCAGCCACGGGACACTATCCCGTTATCTGTTGGATTTACTTTACCATTGAATAGACAACATCCATGATGTCCTTGCCCAACTGGTCAGCAGCCTCCATGGTGCTTGCCTCGGAGTAGACGCGGATGATTGGTTCGGTGTTGGACTTGCGCAGGTGTACCCACTTGTCGGGGAAGTCGATCTTAACACCGTCGATATCGTTAACCTCCTGGTCCTTGTACAGTTCCTTTACCTTCTCCAGGATAGAGTCCACATCGGTACCTGCAGTGAGGTCGATACGGTTCTTGGCAATCTGGTAGGGAGGATATGTTGCACGCAGTTCGCTGGTCTTCATGCCCTTCTTGGCCAGATAGGTAAGGATAAGGGCGATACCTACGAGAGCGTCGCGACCGCTGTGGGCTGCGGGATAGATGACACCGCCATTGCCCTCACCGCCGATAACGGCGTTAACCTCGCGCATCTTGGTAACCACGTTCACCTCGCCAACGGCAGCTGCGCTGTACTGGCAACCTGCGTACTTGTTGGTAACGTCGCGCAGGGCACGGGTAGAACTAAGGTTGCTGACGGTATTGCCGGGAGTGTGCTGCAGGATATAGTCGGCAACGGTAACGAGAGTGTACTCCTCGCCATACATGGTGCCGTCCTCGCAGAAGAGAGCCAGACGGTCCACGTCGGGGTCAACAACGAAAGCGATGTCGTGCTCGCCCTTCTGCATGAGTTCCTTGATTTCCACAAGGTTCTTCTCCAGAGGTTCGGGGTTGTGCTGGAAGTCACCGGTAGGCTCTGTGAACAGGCCGGTAATCTTCTCCACGCCCAACTGCTCGAGCAACTTGGGCAGGATAACGCCACCTACGCTGTTTACTGCATCGAAAGCAACCTTGAAGTGTGCATTGCGTACTGCCTCTACGTCTACGAGGTCGAGATTCAGCACCATGTCAATGTGCTTCTGGTCGTATGAATCGTCCTCGGTGTACTTACCCAGGTGATCAACATCTGCATATTCGAAATCCTCGGCCTCGGCAATACGGAGAACCTCCTCGCCCTGCTCCTTGTTGAAGAACTCGCCCTTCTCGTTGAGCAACTTCAAGGCATTCCACATACGGGGGTTGTGGCTTGCAGTGAGGATGATACCGCCGTCTGCACCTTCCATGGTAACGGCCACCTCGGTGGTGGGAGTGCTGGCCAGACCGATGTTGACAACATCAAAGCCCATGCCCATGAGGGTACCGCATACTACGTTCTTGACCATCTCGCCTGAGATACGTGCGTCGCGGCCGACAACGATCTTGTTGGAACCTACGGGAGAAGTCTTGCGGATTACGGTTGCATAAGCGCTCACAAACTTGACAATGTCAAGGGGGTTGAGGGTGTCACCGGCCTTGCCGCCGATGGTACCACGAATACCGGAAATGGATTTAATCAGTGTCATAGGTATTGTTGTTTATTAGGTTAATGTTATTTTTCCCATACAAATATACACATTTTTATTTAGATGCCGTTGTTCATGTTCTGTATTTCTTACAAATATACCCACTATTTGTTAGTATTTTTATGCCAATGTCTTTGTGCTGTACCATATTTTACGTACCTTTACACGCATTTTAACCCCAAGAACACGCAAACAGCGATACCAGACATGAAGGTAATCGACCTCATACACGACAAGAACAGCAGACCGTTTTCCTTTGAGGTCCTACCACCTTTGAAAGGCAACGGAACGGCACAACTGTTCAACACGATTGACCGTTTGAAAGTCTTCGAACCACGGTACATAAACATAACCACTCACAGGAGCGAGTTCGTTTACAAAGACCTTGGCGGAGGCCTGATGCAAAGGCAGAGGGTGAGACGCCGCCCAGGCACAATAGCCATAGCCGCCGCCATACAGCAGAGGTACGGCATACCCGTGGTGCCGCACATCGTGTGCAGCGGACACACCAGGGAAGATTTGGAGTACATGCTTCTGGACCTCCAGTTTCTGGGCATCAGCGACCTGCTTGTGCTGAGAGGCGACAAGGCCAAGGAAGACCACATGTTCCAACCCACCGGCGACGGTCCTTCGCACGCCATAGAACTGATAGAGCAGATAAACAGGTTCAACGACGGGCAGTTCTTTGACGGCACGGAGATAAAGTGTCCCGGAGAGCATTTCCGCTATGGCGTGGCATGCTATCCCGAGAAGCACGAAGAGGCGGCCAACATGGAAAGCGACATGGCCGTACTGAAGAAGAAGGTGGAACTGGGTGCCGAATATGCCGTGACACAATTGTTCTACGACAACGAGAAGTATTTTGCCTTCGTGGAACGTGCCCGAAAGGAGGGTATCAGCATACCCATCATACCGGGCATCAAGCCTCTGGCAAAACTGAACCAACTGAGCATCGTGCCCAAGATATTCCACTGCGACCTGCCGGAAGCACTTTACCGCGAGGCCGTGAAATGCCGCACGGACGAAGAGATAAAGCAGGTGGGCATAGAATGGGCGGTGGAACAATGCCGCGAACTTCTGGACAAGGGTGCACCGAACCTGCACTTCTACACTGTGAGCGCCGTGGACAGTATTTGTGAAATAGCAAAGAGAATATATTGAACTTCGACAACATCATAGGCCAGGAAGAAACAAAGGCCAGACTGACAGAAATGCTGGGCACCGGCAGGATACCGCATGCCCTGATGTTCTGCGGTCCAAAGGGGAACGGCAAGTTGCCCCTGGCCCTGGCATTCGCCAAGATGCTTGTATGCAAAGACAGCAGCGACGAGGCCATGCTGAGGGACTGGGCGCACCCCGACCTTCACTTCTCCCTGCCCGTGTACAAGAAGAAGAGCACCGACCATCCCGTTTCCGACGACTACCTGCCACAATGGCGCGAACTGTTGTCCGAGAAACTGTACCTTGACGTGGAGGACTGGCTCCTTGCCATCAAGGCAGAGAACCAGCAGATAGTGCACTACGTATATGAGAGCGATGCCCTGCAACAGAAACTCCAACTGAAGGCCAGCCGTGGCGGACGCCGCGTGGTGGTGGTTTGGCTGCCCGAAAGGATGATGGTGCAGGCCGCCAACAAACTGTTGAAACTGATAGAGGAACCGCCTGCGGAAACATACTTCCTGCTGGTAAGCGAGGACCCGGAAAAGGTGTTGGGCACAATACAAAGCCGTACACAAAGGCTCAACATACCGCCACTCCCCGAAGAGGAAATCGCACAGGCCCTGGCCGAAGAATACAACCTGACAATGGAGAAGGCCATAGTGATGGCGCATGTGGCACAGGGCAGTTATACCGCCGCCCTGAAGCGTATGGATGCCGAAAGCGAGGAGAAGATGTTCTTCGACCTGTTCGTGCAACTGATGCGACTGAGTTACATGAGACGCATAAAAGACATGAGGGCATGGAGCGAACAGGTGAGCGACCTGGGACGCGAAAGTCAGAAAAGGCTGTTGGAATACTGCCAGCGCCTCATCAGAGAGAACTTCATGTATAACTTCAAACGTCAGGAACTGGTCTACGAGACAGAAGAGGAGGCGGCTTTCAGCACCAACTTCGCACGTTTCGTAAACGAGAAGAACGTAATACCGATCATGGAAGAACTGTCCGCGTGCCAGCGCGACATAGAGCAGAACGTGAACCCGAAGATGGTCTTCTTTGACTTTGCATTGAAAATGATAGTACTACTAATACAATAATGGAACATAAATATATATCAGGCGGAGGACGCGGCCTTTGCAGCAAGGGGTGGCATACCAACCACTACACGCAACTGAACGTGTGCGACTACATGGCCGACATCCCCAACAACACAGAGGTGACGGACCTGGTGGAGGTGCAGTTCAAGAACACCCGAAAGGGATACTACCACAACTCCAACGGACTGGAACTGAAGAAAGGCGACATAGTGGCCGTGGAGGGCAATCCCGGTCACGACATAGGCATAGTGACACTGACCGGCACACTTGCCGCACTGCAGGTGAAGAAGGCCAACCTGAAGAGCGAGGAGGAGATAAAGCGTGTGTATCGCCTGGCAAAGGAGGGCGACATGGAAAAGTACGAGCAGGCAAAGGCACGCGAGCACCAGACCATGATAGAGTCACGCCAGATTGCCAAGGACCTCGGGCTGGAGATGAAAATCGGTGATGTGGAGTATCAGGGCGACGGCAACAAGGCCATCTTCTACTACATAGCCGACGGACGCGTGGACTTCCGCCAACTCATCAAGGTGCTGGCAGAGGTGTTCCACGTTAGGATAGAGATGAAGCAGATAGGCGCACGTCAGGAAGCCGGGCGCATAGGCGGTTTCGGCCCTTGCGGCAGAGAACTGTGCTGCTCCACATGGATAAAGAGTTTCACCAGTGTGGGCACTGCGGCGGCACGCTTCCAGAACCTGTCGCTCAATCCCCAGAAACTGGCAGGACAGTGCGCCAAACTGAAGTGCTGCATGAACTACGAGGTGGACCAGTACATGGAGGCCGGCCGCAAACTTCCCCACAGGGACATAGTGCTGAACACGCAGGAAGGCGAGTGGTTCTTCTTCAAGGCCGACATCCTGGCAGGACTTGTCTCCTATTCCTCGGACAAGCACTTCGCCGCCAACATCACCACCATCACGGCAGAGCGTGCCATGGAAATCATAGCACAGAACAAGAGGGGCGAAAACCCCGTCACCCTGTCCAAGGATGCCAACAAGGAGAAGGCACGCCCCATAGACCTTGCCACACAGGAAGACCTGGGACGCTTTGACGCCCAACTGGCAAGCAAGAAAAAGAAGAAAAAGAAGAAGAACAAGCGCAATGACAACCAAAGCAACTCTGCAAAGGACAATCACGGCAGCAATCCTGACGCTCCTGCTCAGTAGTTGTATCGGCGACATCGTCCAACACCAGTACAGGCACATCAGCATGGACGGATGGAGCAGGAACGACACCATTGCCTTCGAACTTCCTCCGGCAAACATGGAAGGCCGCTATGCCGTAGACACGGAAATACGCAGCGCACACCAGTTCCCCTACCAGAAGGTGTACCTTATCAGGGAACTGTCGCTACAATCCCCGATAAAGATACACAAGGATACAGTCTGCATAGAAATGGGAAGCAGCGAGGCCTACTCCAAGGGGAAAGGCGTGACCATGAAAGCCTACAGCCATAGCGATACCACCCTGGTGCTGAAGAAAGGGCAGAAAGGAAACATGAAACTATACCATATCATGTCGCGCGAAGTGCTTCCGCACATCACAGACATAGGAATAAAAGTGAGGGCCATCCAATGATGGTCCTCACTTTGCTTATAGTAATTGCAGCAACTTGCAGACTCGCTCAAACATCAAAGAGCAGCACACATCTTTCTGATGTTAAACAAACGAGAGCGCAATGCAGGTTTTTGCCTTGCAAGAGCCATATTGTACCTGTTCTGCATATTGATTAACATCTCGGGGGCAATACCAAGTGCCGCTTCTACCATCAAAGCAAAGTCTGTTGAGACAGGACGCTTCCCGTTCAGTATCTCATTCATCTGAGTATAGGGGACGCCCAACAGTTCTGCAAACTTCTTTTGGGTAATGCCTCTATATTCTATTTCCTCCTTCAGCACATCTCCTGGATGTGTTGGCAGCCTATCGATTATTTCCATTTTCATATTCCTTTCTATTGATAGTGGTTAGTTATGTCAGTAATAGTACAAATGCTTATCAGTGTTTCTTCACCTTCAACTCTTATCTTGAACTCCAAGCGATAATGATAATCTATGCGGATAGAGTAATAGCCATTGTCGAGGGCTTCGAAATTCAACGAATTAAAGACAAACAAATCCTCCATACGCGTTGCACCAATCAGCGTATCTATTCGCTTTTGATACTTCTGTACCACCTGCTTTTGGAATCTGAACTTTTTGCTCTTACACTTCCCCGACACATAGAGTTCCTGCAAATAGTCTTTCTCGTATTCTATGAGCATTACAACCAAATTTTGACGCAAAGATACATAACTTCGCCGTGTTCACAAAATAAGTGAACATATTTTTTGGCGTCGTGAAGAAAACTTTTTGTTGCACCGACAACAAAGGGCTGTTGATACGACAACACTGTCCTGTTGACAGTACAACAAAGGGCGAGCCGCCACGACAAAGGAGGGAGGCGCTTAGTGCTGCATGCGGTTGCGGGCTGCATCTATCCTCAGGAAAACGAAGAGGAGGATGGTGAAGCCCCACAGGGAGGAACCGCCGTAACTGAAGAAAGGCAACGGGATGCCGATGACGGGGGTTAGGCCCAGCACCATGCCCACGTTGATGAAGACGTGGAACAGGAAAACGCTCATGACACAATACCCATAGACACGGCCGAAGCGGAGCGGCTGGCGCTCGGCAAGGTGTATGAGCCTGAGGATGAAGACGAGGAAAATAGCCAGCACCAGGGCACTACCCACAAAACCCTGCTCCTCTCCTACCGTGCAGAAGATGAAGTCGGTGTCCTGCTCGGGCACGTATTTCAACTTTGTCTGGGTACCGTTCAGGAAACCCTTGCCATGCAGTCCGCCCGAACCGATGGCAATCTTTGCCTGGATGACATTATAGCCGGCTCCCTTGGGGTCGTCTTCCAATCCAAGGAGAACACGGATACGCGTCTGCTGGTGCGGCTGGAGCACATCACTGAGCACATAGTTTACGGAATAGAAGAAACCGGTACTTCCTATGGCAAACAAGGCTATGAGCGCGTACGAAAGCAACTGTTCGCGCACCGACAGGTAGAAAAGATAACCCACCATAACGGCAAGTACAATCCATTGCACCCAACAGGTATTGACGGGAATCAGATACTTGGCATACAGGACGGCCAGCACATAGGCCGACATGCCGAAGAGCAGAACCTGCAGGAACGGTTTCCTCAGCGAGGTGTACACCCACATCATGCCGGCCGAAAACAGGTGTATGCCGGCCAGGACGAGGAACTCGCCCATGCTGATTTGGGGTATGTCCCACAAGGGAGCATCGGCAAACCTGACTCCTACCACGAAGTAGAACACCGCCGCGGCTCCTGCAAAGAGGATACTGCCAATCATGCCCTCGCGATAGAACATCAGGAAGAAAGCAAGATAGACCAGGGCCGAACCCGTCTCCTTCTGCATGACGATAAGCCCCATGGGAAGGAGAACAAGGATGGTACTGATAATGAGGTCGCGCCAACGGGAAAGGTCGAAATTGAAGGAACTTATCACCTTGGCGACACAAAGGGCAGTGGCAAACTTGGCAAACTCTGCCGGTTGAAGACTGAACGGGCCTATCTTTATCCACGACAGACTGCCCTTGATGTCGTGGGCCAGCATGGGCGTGACAAACAGCAGGACTATGAAACCTATATATATAATATAGGAAAGGCTCTCCACAAGGCGGTCGTCCACACACAGGATGACACTGCCCAGCACAAGGGAAGTGAGAATCCACACCATCTGCATGCCGCTACGGGATGAAAAATCCAGCAACTGGGTTCCCTGGTCGAAGTCGTAACTGGCGCCGCACACGCTCATCCACCCCATGGCAACAAGGACCACGAAGATGAACAACGTGAACCAGTCCAAATTGCGGATGATGCTCTGTTCCTTATTTTTCTTGCTTGCTGAAGGCATTGTCTACGGATATTAGATGTCGTTCCTCAAACGTCTTTGCTTTCCCTTCACTCTCCGGCGAGAGACCGCCGGTCAGATACTGTTCCATCATCAGGGAACCTATCGGCACACCGAACGTGGCTCCCCAAATGCCGTTCTCCACATATACGCAGATGGCTATCTTGGGGTCGTTCATCGGCGCGAAGCCCATGAAGGCAGAATGGTCCTGACCGTGGGGATTCTGTGCCGTACCCGTCTTGCCGCAAACCTCGTAGTGTGGAGAATTGGCAGCACGGCAAGTACCGGCAAGCACTGCCTGACGCATGCCCTGCACCACGTATTCGTAATTGGAGCGTTCGGCCATAGTGTAGCGACGGGTCGTGTACAACGTATCCAATTCCTCGTCCTGAATGCCCTTTACCACATGAGGAGTGATGAACCATCCCCGGTTGGCTATGGTGGCACCAAGGTTGGCAATCTGCAGGGGTGTGGCATTCACCTCGCCCTGCCCTATGGAAATGGAAATGACGGTAAGGCCGTTCCACGACCCGCGGTATGCCTTGTCGTAATACGGAGCGTTGGGAATCATGCCACGTTTCTCGCCCGGGAGGTCCACGCCGAGGGCATAGCCGAAGCCCATGGAAACCATATAGTCCTTCCATCTGGTCATGGCATCCTGCACGGTGGCATACTTCTTGCGGTTGGAGAACATCTGGAAGAGTCCCCAGCAGTAGTAACTGTTGCACGAAGTGGCCAAGGATGGCACCAGGGGAATGGGGGCGCCATGAGCATGGCATCCCACCGTAAGGCCCTTGAAGCGGAAGCCCATGCTACACGGGAAAAGCGTCTGCGGCGTGATGATGCCTTCCTGCAGGAAGGTTAGTGCCTGAGTGGTCTTGAAGGTGGAACCGGGAGGATACTGTCCCATTATGGCACGGTTCAACAAGGGTTTGTGGGGATTGCGTGAAAGGTTGTTGTTGTTGGCACCGCGCTGGCGTCCCACCATCATACGGGGATCGTAGGTGGGACTGCTGACCATGCAAAGTATCTCGCCCGTGGAGGGTTCTATGGCCACTATGCCACCCTTCTTGCCCGTCATAAGGCGCTCGCCAAGAGCCTGCAACTCCACATCTATGGACAGGGTGAGGTTCTTGCCGGGAACGGGAGGTTCGTCGAACTTGCCGTTCTGATAACGTCCCTTGATACGTCCACGCGAGTCGCGGAGAAGTATCTCCACACCCTTTTCACCACGCAACTGTTCCTCGTACTGGCGCTCTATACCAAGTTTGCCGATATAGTCACCACTACGGTAATAGTCGTCACGCTCGATGTCCTTTGGCCCCACCTCGCCTACGTCTCCCAGAACGTGTGCAGCATAGGGATAGGAGTATTGGCGTATGCTTCGCTTCTGTATATAGAAACCGGGATAGCAGAAGAGTTTCTCGCGGAAGGTACTGAACTCCTCGGCCGACAACTGGCTCATGAACAACTGCTGGGTGTATCGGCTATAGCCGGGATTGCGCCGTGGGTCGCGTATTTCATCCATGCGGCGCTTGTACCACTCGGGAGTGATGCCAAGGGTATTGCACAGGTCAACGGTATCCACGCCCACCTGTTCCTTCATCACCACCATTATATCGTAGGCAGGCTGGTTGTACACCAACAACTTGCCGTTGCGGTCGGTTATGGCACCACGGGCCGGGAACAGTATGTGTTTCAGGAAGGCATTGCTGTCGGCACTCTCCTTGAAGTCCTCGCTGAGCAGTTGCAAGGAGAAGAGCCTGAGGATATATGTGAAAATGATTACGCAGGCAATGCCTCCCAACACATACTTGCGCTTGTGGAGTTCGTATTTCTTCTTGTTCTTCTCTGTTGTGGCCATAAGTCTACTTCTCCTTGGACGACAACATCATTTCTATGGACAATGCCAGCAACATGGACAAGACATAACTTCCGAGGAAGCGCAGGAACAGGTCCAGGGCATTGAAAAACGTAAAGGCCTCGAACATGAAATACACCATGTGATGCACGGCCATCAGTATGGCAATGTACGCAAAATACGTGTACCTGCCCATCAGTCCTGCACTGGGGATGGCATCCTCCACGGCATCCTTGGGTGCCATGGCATGCAGGAGGGGATGCTGTACAAAGGCGGTGAAGGTCATGGCACCGGCCGCCACACCCGGTGTATTGCTGAAGGCATCGAGCACAAGACCGGTGAAGAAAGCCATGAACATGTTGCCGATACGTCCGGAATTCAGGGGCACATGAAAAAGTACCATCACTCCAAGCAACGGCACGGCATACCCCCACAGGTTTATGTGATTGCACACAAGAACCTGCAACAGCATCACCAGGAACATGAGTCCCAGCCTATGGAACAATGTCTGTATCATGATCGTTCAGAATTACCGCCACATCACGTATGTTGGCAAGGTCCGAGGAGAGTTGCACCGTCAGTTGATAACTGAGTCCGTCCCTACTGTCACGTATCTGTATTATCCTGCCCACGAATATGCCCGGGGGGAAGACATTGCTGAAACCGCTCGTCTCTACGGCATCGCCCACCTTGAAATTGGCATGGCGCGGGACATCATCGAGGCTTGCGCACAGGACATTACCGCCATACCAGTGCAAGTAGCCGAAATAACTGCTTCCACGCAGACGGCATGAGACGCTTGACTTGCTGTTGAGCACGGACATGACAACGGCATAATGGTCGGTCACCTGCGAGACGATTCCCACAACACCCGTTCCGCACACAACGCCCATCTTGGGTCTGACTCCGTCCTTGGCACCCTTGTCTATGGTGATGTAATTGTCGCGCAACGTGATGCTATTGCCCACCACACGCGCCGGCAATACAGGCAGATCACGCAACTTGGCGGCCAAGGTTCGCTCCGTATAGGAACTGTCGTGCCTCAGTTCATTCACCTCGTTGCGGAGCACCTCCAGTTCACGTTCGAGTTGAAGGTTTCTTGACGTGAGTTCGGCATTCAGCGTGCCCAGGTGCAAATATGCCAGACACTCCTGCTGCCACTCCTGAACCTGCCCCACCACACGATTGGCACCGGAGAACCACACACTGCCCTGATAGCCGTTGAACGACACCAACAAAGCAAGGCTGATACTCTCCAGAAGAAGAAGTACCAACCAGTGCGTGTTCCTGCGAATCCAATCTATGATGCCCTGCATGTGACGCAAGCCTCATCCACGCGAATGGATGAGGCCTTGTTATAAATTACATCAAGAACGAGAACTCCTGTATGTGCTTCAGTGCGATACCCGTACCCTTGGCCACGCAATGCAGAGGGTCCTCGGCCACGCGGAAGGGGATGTTTATCTTGTCTGTCAGTCGGCGTGCCAAACCCTTCAGCAATGCACCGCCACCGGCCAGATAGATGCCGTTGTGCACGATGTCGGCATACAGTTCGGGAGGAGTCTCCTCCAATGCCTGCAGGATGGCAGTCTCGATCTTTGCAACCGTCTTCTCCAGACAACGCGCTATCTCCTGATAGCATACGGGAACCTCCATGGGCAGAGCCGTAATACGGTTAGGACCATGCACGATATAGTCCTCGGGAGCCTCGTCGCCAAGGTCGGTAAGAGCGGCGCCCACGTTAATCTTGATACGCTCGGCCATACGTTCGCTGACCTTCACGTTGTGCTGGCGCGACATGTATTCCTGGATGTCGGCGGTAAGTTCGTCACCAGCCACACGAAGACTCTTGTCGGCCACGATACCACCAAGACTGATAACGGCAATCTCTGTGCTACCGCCACCTATGTCCACTATCATGTTGCCCTCGGGAGCGAGGACATCCAAACCGATGCCTATGGCTGCGGCCATGGGTTCGTAGATGAGATACACCTCACGTCCGCCGGCATGCTCGGCACTGTCGCGCACGGCACGCAGTTCCACTTCTGTAGAACCGCTGGGCACGCCGATGACCATCTTCAGGGAGGGGGTGAACAGGTGCGTACCGGTATGAATCTTCTTGATAAGACCACGCATCATCTGCTCGCAGGCATTGAAGTCTGCAATCACACCGTCGCGCAAAGGACGGATGGTGCGGATGTCGGGGTTGGTCTTCTCGTACATCATCTTGGCCTTGCCGCCCACGGCAATCATCTTCTCCGTACGGCGGTCCAATGCTACCACGCTGGGTTCGTCCACCAACACCTTGCCATCACTGATGATGATGGTATTGGCAGTACCCAAGTCCATGGCTATTTCTTTGGTAAAACTAAAGAATCCCATTTATGCGTATGTTCCGGTTGCTGACGATGGTTACTTGGTGAAATACTCGTGAATGGCAGTATCGTAATGACTGCTCACACCGAATGCCTGTGCGGCAAACCACTTGCGGTCCTCGATGTCGCTCTCGCCGCCCTTCTTCTGGAGCAGGTCCAACAGGGGCTGGTACTCTGCCTTGCTGGGAACGATGATGACGTCGTTGAAGTTCTTTGCTCCGGCACGGATCAGGCTGATGCCGCCTATATCAATCTTCTCGATGATATCTGCCTCGCTTGCACCGCTGGCCACGGTCTGCTCGAAGGGATAGAGGTCAACGATAACCAGGTCTATCTCGGGAATCTCGTACTGCTCCATCTGCTGACGGTCGCCTTCCAGATCACGACGGCCCAGGATGCCGCCGAACACCTTGGGATGCAGGGTCTTCACACGACCGCCCAGGATGCTGGGATATGTTGTAACATCCTCTACCTTCACGCAGGGGATACCGAGGCTCTCGATGAAGGACTGTGTGCCGCCGGTGCTCAACAGTTCCACGCCCTGAGCGTGCAAAGTGCGGAGAATCTCATCGAGACCGTCCTTGTGGAATACGCTTACCAAAGCGCGCTTGATCTTCTTTGTCTGTGACATTTTGCTATTTATTTTATTGTTATTTTCCCTTATATTAAAGATGTGTGCAAAGATACATCTTTTTTATCAAATTATGGTCAAGTCTACACTTTAATTTATATCTTTGCATCAACAATAACCAATAAAGACAGAAATGAAGAAGTGCTTGACACTGCTCATTGCCATGCTCGCCCTTGCAGGCACGCTGGCACAGGCACAGATTGTAAAAAAGGAAGGCGCCTTCCGTTGTGGAGGTTGGAACGATGATTTCCGCCAGTTGCGCGACCTGCACTGGGACATGGAGGAACTGGACATGAGTCTGGCCGATTGCGACAGCATCAGGCAAAATGCCCTGCACTCACGCCACAGGCTGAAGAAAATTGTCTTTCCCGACAAACTCCGCATCATTGGGAGCCAGGCTCTGTTTGCCTGCGACAGCATCGAGAGCCTCATCCTGCCTGCCGGAACCGAGAGGATAGAAAGCCGTGCTTTCGGTAATTGCACAGGCCTGAAGACTCTCACCGTCCTCGCCCCTACCCCACCCCTATTGGCAGAGGACGCCTTCAGTGGCGTGGACGTCAGCAAGATAAGGCTCGTCGTGCCAAGGGGGGCCAAGAAGGCTTACAAGAGCGCCCCCAACTGGGAACGTTTCTTCAAGAAACCCAGAACCGTGGCGGAACAATGCCCCGACGAGTATGCCATCATCCCAGTGCCCAACCGTATCGCCTACCACTCAGGCAAGACACTCAGCACCAAGTATTTTGGAAAGATAATTGCACCGGCATCCCTGGCCAACGAGCAGGAGCGTCTCAGGGAAGTTCTGAGCCATAGGCTCGGCATTAAGAACTTCAACAAGGGCAAGTGCCCCATCACCCTCGGCATTGACAATAAGATTGGCGGCAAGGAGGCCTACAGGCTTGTCATTGACGAAAAGGGAATCAACATCACGGGTGCCGATGCCACGGGTGTGTTCTATGGTATAATGACCCTCGACCAGATGCTTGTCCCTGCGCAGGAGGGCGGAAGGCTGGCATACCTCAATGCCGTAACCGTAGAGGACAGCCCACGTACCGGGATGCGCGAACTGATGGTCGACCCCTGCCGCATATTCATCCCCTTCGAGGATCTGAAGGGCATGGTGGTGGAGATGGCCAGATACAAGATGAATGCTCTGCACCTGCACCTTACCGATGACCAGGCATGGCGCATAGAGATAAAGAAGTATCCCCGCCTGACGGAACTGGGAAGTTTCCGTGTTGGCATGGACGACATGCAGATGCCCATAGGCGGTTTCTACACCCAGGAGCAGATGAAGGAACTGGTTGCCTTCGCCTCGCAATACCATGTGGAGATAATCCCCGAAATAGAGATGCCCGGCCATCAGGTGGCGGCCATACATTGCTACCCCGAACTGACGTGCGGAGCCGTACAGTTGCCCATACGCACCACCTGCGGAGTTTCCGACAACCTGCTTTGTCCCAGCAACGAGTTCACCTACGAGTTCCTGGAGAACGTCTTCACGGAACTATCCTCCGTCTTTACCTCAAAGTACGTACATCTTGGGGGCGACGAGGCGGGCAACCCTCCGCTTGAGTGCTGGTCGGGGTGCGAGAGTTGCCAGGCTTTGCTGAAGGACATAATGTCCTCTCCCGACACCAAGCCCCAACCGGGTTCCAGAAACGACAACTGGAGGTTGCAGAAGTACATGTTCGACCGTGTCATCGACTTCCTGCACAGGAAGTTGGACAAGACGCCCATGTTCTGGTATGAAACCGATTTCCACGAGATACAGCCCGGTTGCATCGTCTTCGCATGGCGCCACGGACTTACCGCCACGGCCATTGATGCGGCCATACGCTGCAACGCCCAAATCATGCTTTGCCCCGGCGAGCATTGCTATCTCGACTACCCTGCCGCCAAGGGCGACATGCCGGAGGTGAACTGGGGCATGCCCGTAACCTCACTGGCACAGACCTACAGACTTGACCCTGCATGGGGATACGACAAGGACTTCGAGACCAACAACCTCTTCGGTGTGGCAGGCACCCTGTGGAGCGAGTGCATCAACTCCACCGAGCGCCTCTACTACATGGCCTTCCCCCGTGCCCTGGCACTCAGCGAGGCAGGATGGAGCCTACAGGAGAACCGCGACTATCAGGACTTCCTGAAGCGTCTTGCCCGCATCAGCCGCGACATGCACCGCCGTGGCATCTGCACGGCAAACCCGTAAACATAGAAGAATCAAAAGCAAAGGTCTTTACAACACAAGTAGAGGCCTTTGCTTTTACCCAACCCGGCCATTAGCGTTACGATGGCAACAGCCTTTGTTTTGAACAGGCGATAAAAGACGGCATCATTAGCGTGCAACATCCTAATGAGCGATTTGCGGTTATAACAACACACGACTTTTTTGAAAATTTTGTTCGTTTCCTGTAACAGAGAGCGCAATATTCCCGTTTGCTTAGATAGAAGACGTAAATTTACGAGAACCTTTATTTAGCAAACCAAACACAGACAACATGAAGAAGATTATCCTATCACTGGCAATGCTCATAGTGGCATGCAGCGCCTTTGCACAAGATGCCGACCACCTCATGAAGCAATATCGGAAAGTAAAGGGGGCGGAGTATGAGAACATGACTAAGGCAATCAAGAAGAAGGCAAAGAAAATGCAGTACATCGACCCGAAGGAGTTTGCCGTGGCACAGACACTGGAAAAGGTTGAAATACTACAAGTAAACCTGAATGAGCGACAAAGAGAAGCCCTCACCGAAAACATCAAGAACATCGATGGCTACGAGAACCTGTACGAGAAGAAGAGCAACGTCACCGACATGTTTAGTGACACATGGACGCTTTTCCCTCTTGTCCAATATTATGGCATCGAGGAAAGCGGCACATTCAAGGATGTCATTATCCGCATAGACACAAGCAAGGACAACAAATGCATCACCATCATTATACACATTGTGGGCGAAATGAGTGCCGAAGAGGTAATGCAGGCGGTAGAACTGAAAGAAGAGAAAAACATAACTATCAGTTCTGAATAAGGTACTGAAGAATCAAGTCCGACAATGAGTCCGCAAGAATTCAAGGAAAGGTTCATGCCCTACCACAGAATGCTATACCGGGTGGCATTCGGGTTCACCGGCAACGTGCAGGATGCAGAGGACCTGCTTCAGGACACCTTCATGCGGATGTGGCAAAAGCGCGACCTCCTCAAACACGAAACGACAAACGAAGCCTACCTTATCATAATGATGAAGAACATCCATCTGGACAAGGTACGGCAGAAAGCGCCCGACACCTCCGCTCCCCTGGAGGATTGCAACGAACCCACGGAGCATGGCCGTCCGGACACGAAAGCGGAAAGGAGGGACGAAGCCTTCCTGATGAAAAGCCTCATCGAACGCCTGCCACAAAAGGAGAGGGATGTAATGACAATGTACGTGATTGAAGAACTTTCCTACGAAGAGATAGAATCGGCCACAGGCCTGAAACAGAACAACCTCAGACAGATAGTGATGCGAACACGAGAGAAACTTAAAGAACAATTCACCAAAATAGCACAATCATGGATGAAATGAAATACCTGGATCTGGAAAGGACCGTTGAAGTCCACATTCCCGAAGGATTGGAAGAAAGGCTCTCCATGAAAATTGACCAATGGGCGAAAGACGAGGAGAGACACACCGTTCCGGCAACAGGAACTAAGACTCCCGCGAGAAGCATTTCCGCCAGATTCTGCCTTTACCGCAACATTGCCATAGCGGCATGCCTCTCGGCACTCATCTGCATAGCCGGCATCACAACCCTTGACAACAAGGCAGACATTGCCCACAGAGACACATTCGATAACCCGGAACTGGCACGCATCGAGGCAGAAAAAGCACTCTATCTGCTTGCATACAATCTGGACAAGGGGATGAGGCATCTGGAAAAAGCCGAAGACATTACGGCCAAGACACGGCACACACTTAACGACACCCTAACATTAAAATGACATGAAACAATTTATAGCCAAGGCGTTTGCCTTTTTTATCATAGCACTTACCTGCATCAACGCAAATGCGCAAGACAATCCTTTTGACAAATTCGCCGACTCAAAGGACGTGACATACGTCTACATATCCGAAACCATGCTGAAACTCTTCGGCACTGATGTCATGCCAAGCATCAACGGAA
This sequence comes from Bacteroidaceae bacterium, assembly GCA_045594385.1. GTDB lineage: Bacteria > Bacteroidota > Bacteroidia > Bacteroidales > Bacteroidaceae > Physcousia. The sequence goes on along the minus strand of JAZNYM010000012.1, from coordinate 10,102 downwards.
TGGACATCAGCGAGATAGGAAGCAAATTGAAAAGCATACAGGTTATCACATCGGAGAAAGCCACAAAGAAGTCCCTGAAGTCCGAAGCGATGGACATCATAAAAAAGCACTCCTACGAAAGGCTGATGCAGATAGCAGAGAAAGACAACAACGTAGACATCTACCACAAGGGAGGCAAATACAACTCGATAATAGTGATGGTGAACGAAAACAACGACGACACTGTACTGATAGTATTCTCCGGCACATTCAACGTTTCCAACATCCTGCAAATGTTCAAGTCCGCAAAACAAGAATAAGGAAGGCATTTAGTGGCGGTAATATTTTGTTGCCGTATCAACACTGTCCTGTTGCCGTATCAACAGAGCCGTGTTGATACGGCAACAAAACTTTATCATCGGTAGGCGTGCGGCACGATTGCACGACAAGACTTCTGTCCAAGCCCTGGAAAGAAGCAACGGAGCCTCAGGGCTTCCGAGGAATGCTCGCGCCGGGCGCATAACGAAAAAAGGAAACCCTTAACGAGTTTCCTTTTCCTGTAGCGGGAATGGGACTTGAACCCATGACCTTCGGATTATGAATCCGACGCTCTAACCAGCTGAGCTATCCCGCCATTACCACTCCGACGTGCGGAGGTCTTGCTGATTTGCGAGTGCAAAGGTATGACAATAATTTGAAACCGCCAAGAAGTTGGCGCATTATTTTATCACAAATTTACAAATTAGCACGTGCCACACCCTACTGTAATGCCTTTTTTGTACCTTTGCGCGGATTATTACGCGCGCATGAGAATAATAAAGAAGTTAGACCTGTACATACTGAAGAACTACCTGCTCCTGTTTGCGGGCACTTTCTTCATATGCCTGTTCATCTTCATCATGCAGTTCATCTGGCAATACATAGATGACCTGGTGGGAAAGGGATTGAGTTGGGACGTATTGCTGGAGTTCTTTTTCTATGCAAGCCTGACTCTCGTGCCCATGTCCCTGCCCCTGGCCGTATTGCTGGCATCGCTGATTAGTTTCGGCAACATGGGAGAGAAGTTGGAACTCCTCTCCATGAAGGCGGCAGGCGTGCCTCTGGTGAGGATACTGTTCCCCATTTTCATAGTGGCACTGCTGGTGTGCGGAGCAAGTTTCGTTTTCCAGGACCGCATACAGCCCAAGGCCACACGCCAACTGGCCACATTGCTTTGGAGCATGAGGCAGAAATCGCCCGAACTGGACATTCCCGAAGGCATCTTCTATAGCGACATACCCGGATACAGTATCTTCGTGCAGAGGAAGGACACTGAGACGGGCATGCTGCACGGAGTGATGATATACAGCACTCAGGGGGGATACGACAAGATGGAGATAGTGCTGGCCGACTCAGCACGCCTGCAGGGCACCGAGGACCAGAAACACCTAAGACTGACGATGTACGAGGGAGAAAGGTTCAGGAACATGGATTCGCAAACGGGAAACATGCTGAAGGCCAACATCCCCTACATGCGCGAGACATTCCACACGGAAGTGGCCATGATTCCCTTCGACGCCAACTTCAACATGATGGATGCCAACCTGTTCAACGGCGATGCCAAGACCAAGGAACTGACCAAGATACTGAGTGGCATCGACTCGCTCAACTCGGTGAGCGACAGCATCGGGCGCCACTACCACAAAGTGGCAAGGAACCAGTACCTGAAGGGGGCTTTCCCCAAGGAAGTGACGGATTCTGCCGCACTGGTGGCAAAGGCACAGGAGCAGGAACCTCTGGATACCACCTATCTGCACCTGAGTCCCGACCAAAGGAAAACGGTGATAAAGAGCGCCCTGAGCAACGCGCAAAGCACACAAGCAGAGTTCGAGTTCCGAGGCATGAGCACGGAGAGCACCAACACCACCCTGCGCCGACACCACATGGAGGCCAGGAAGAAGTTCACACATAGCCTGGCATGCCTCATCTTCTTCTTCATAGGCGCACCACTGGGTGCCATCATCCGAAAGGGAGGTCTGGGCGTGCCGGTGGTGGTGAGCGTGCTGGTATTCATCTTCTACTACATAATAAACGCCGGCGGAGAGAAGATGGCCAAGAGCGGAGAATGGGCGGTATGGTTCGGCATCTGGCTGAGTACAATGGTGCTGACTCCCATAGGCCTGTTCCTGATAAACCGAGCCAACAAGGACAGCGTGGTGTTCAACATAGAGGGATACCAGAACTTCTTCAAGCGCCTGCTGGGCATACGAACCAAACGCAAACTGAACAGGAAGGAAATCATCATACACGAGCCTGACTATCCGCAACTTATAAAGGACATTGAGGCACTGGCGGAGGATTGCAGACAGTACAGCAACCGCAAGAAACTGCTCAACATACCCTCGTACTATGCCATCTTCTTCCGTTTCCACGAGGACCACACCGTAAGGGAACTGAAAGACAGGACGGAAGCCTTGGTGGAACAGTTGCACAACAGCAGGGACAACGCCATAATAGGTGCGCTGAACGACATGCCCATCCTCTACACCGACGCGCATACACGCCCATTCAACACACGGAGGAAGAACCTGATTGCCGGCATCTGCCTGCCCGTGGGCATACTGCTGTGGTTCAGGATATGGAGGTTCAGGCTCAGGTTGTATCAGGACATAAACCAGATACAGAAGTTAGGACAATTCATCATTGAACGAATAAACAAACAAACAGATAATGGACAAGGAAATCATGCTTAGCACCATAGAAGATGCCTTGGTAGACTTCAAGGAAGGCAAATTCGTGATTGTCGTAGACGACGAGGACCGCGAGAACGAGGGCGACTTCATCACCGCGGCAGAACTGATTACCGAAGAGAAGGTTAACTTCATGCTGAAGAACGGACGCGGTGTCCTCTGCGCCCCCATAACCATCACCCGTGCCGAGGAACTGGAACTGGAACGCCAGGTGCAGACAAACACCAGCATGCTGGGCACTCCGTTCACCGTCACCGTAGACTTGCTGGACGGCTGCACCACCGGTGTGAGCACACACGACCGTGCCGCCACCATACGTGCACTGGCCGACCCCACCAGGAAACCTACGGATTTCGGTCGTCCCGGACACATCAACCCCCTCTATGCCCAAGACCGTGGCGTGCTGAAGAGGGCAGGACACACCGAGGCCGCTATCGACCTGGCACGCCTCTGCGGACTCCAGCCTGCCGCCGCGCTCATCGAGATACTGAACGAGGACGGCACCATGGCACGCATGCCCCAACTGAAGGAAGTGGCACGCGAGCACGGCATGAAGATAATCACCATCAAGGACCTGATAGCATACCGCCTGAAGCAGGAAAGCCTGGTGGAGAAGGGCGTGGAGGCCGACCTGCCTACGGAATACGGCCACTTCCGCATAATCCCCTTCCGCCAGAAGAGCAACGGCCTGGAGCACATCGCCATCTTCAAGGGCGAATGGACACCCGAGGAACCCGTGCTGGTGCGCATGCACTCCAGTTGCATGACGGGCGACATCTTTGCAAGCAGACGCTGCGATTGCGGAGAGCAGCTGCACCAGGCCATGCAGATGATTGACAAGGAGGGCAAGGGCGTTGTCGTGTACCTGCAACAGGAAGGACGCGGCATAGGCCTGATGAACAAGATTGCCGCCTACAAACTACAGGAGCAGGGCGACGACACCGTGGAGGCCAACCTGCACCTCGGTTTCAAGGCCGACGAACGCGACTACGGAGTGGGTGCACAGATCCTGCGCGAACTGGGCATCGGCAAGATACGCCTCATCAGCAACAACCCCGTAAAGCGCGTGGGCCTGGAGGGTTACGGCTTAGACATAGTGGAGAACGTGCCCGTGGTAATCACCCCCAACGAATACAACCGCCGCTATCTGGAGACAAAGAAACTCCGCATGGGACACAAGCTTTGAGAACGGGTGAGCGGTGAGCGGTGAGCGATCAACGATTAACGTTGAACGAATTTGGCAAACAGCATGAAACGAAAGTAGGGACGCCGCGTGCAGCGTCCGAACAAAAAACAGAACACATGCGGACGCTGCACGCAGCGTCCCTACCCTAAACCCTAAATTCTAAACACAAACATCACAAAATATGAACAACATTCTTTCCGAAAGACTCGGACGTCTGTCAACGAGTGCCACACTGGCCATGAGCCAGAAGAGCAGTGAACTGAAGGCTCAGGGCATAGACATCATCAACATGAGTGTGGGAGAGCCCGACTTCAACACCCCCGACCACATCAAGGCTGCCGGCATAAAGGCCATAGAGGAGAACTGGAGCCGCTATAGTCCCGTGCCCGGTTATCCCGATCTGAAGGCGGCCATAGTTGAGAAGTTGCAAAGAGAGAACGGCCTGGAGTACAAGCCCAGCCAGATACTGTGCTCAAACGGTGCCAAGCAGAGCGTGTGCAACGTGATAATGGCCCTGGCAGGTGCAGGCGACGAGGTCATCATCCCCGCCCCCTACTGGGTAAGTTACCCCGACATGGTGCTTCTGGCCGATGCCACACCCGTGTTCATCCCCTCAAGCATAGAACAGGACTTCAAGATAACACCCGAACAACTGGAGGCTGCCATCACCGAGAAGACTCGCGCCCTGATACTCTGCTCTCCCAGCAACCCCACCGGCTCAGTGTATAGCCGCGAGGAACTGGAAGGCCTGAAGGAGGTGCTGCTGCGCCACGAGCGCGTCATCGTCATTGCCGATGAAATCTACGAGCACATCAACTACGTGGGCGAACATGCCTCCATAGCACAGTTCCCCGAGATCAAGGACCGTGTGGTAATCGTAAACGGCGTTTCCAAGGCATACGCCATGACAGGTTGGCGCATAGGCTTCATCGCCGCTCCCGAATGGATAGTGAAGGGTTGCAACAAACTCCAGGGCCAGTACACCAGCGGTCCCTGCTCCATCAGCCAGAAGGCTGCCGTTGCCGCCTTTGCCGGTGACCAGCAGTGCGTGGAGGATATGCGCGTGGCATTCGAGCGCCGTCGCGACCTGATAGTGAAACTTGCCAAGGAGATACCCGGCCTGGAGGTCAACAATCCCCAGGGTGCCTTCTACCTGTTCCCCAAGTGCAGCAGTTTCTATGGCAAGAAGTATGGCGAGCAGACAATAAACAACAGCGACGACCTGGCCATGTACCTTCTGGAGGTCGGTCACGTTGCCACCGTGGGCGGTGCTTCCTTCGGTTCTCCCGAGTGCTTCCGCATGTCATACGCCACCAGCGACGAGAACATCATCGAGGCACTCAAGCGCATCAAGGATGCCTTGGCTCTGCTGAAGTAATACCTATATATATAAATAAGGTAGGCAACCATGCGTTCCTACCTTACTTCCCACATACAGGAAAACAAAAATCCCTTGCTTCTTACGGCAAGGGATTTTATTCCTCCCATCAGGGAGACACTAATCTTTCTTAGAGAGTGATTGCTCCAGAAGGACATGCATCAGCGCAAGTACCGCACTCTGTGCACTCGTCGGGATTGATAGAATACTTCTCGCCCTCAGAAATTGCACCAACGGGACACTCATCAATACATGTGCCGCAAGCAACACAATCATCATTAATTACGTAAGCCATAACTGTTGTCGTTTAAATTAGTATATACTATTGTCTGTTGTCGAATCCAAACTCGATTGCAATGCAAAGATAATCATTTTTGATGATATGAACCGATGTTGGCAATAAAAATGTTGGCCTTTATCATTAAAAACGATGATTTGTACAATAAAACGGCACCTGCCCATGTTATTATGTATATGAAACGTACCATCGCCATATTGCTTCTCCTGTCCGCATGCCTGTGCACCTTCGCACAGAAGGAGACGATCATGAACAAGCCCTTCATAGACAACCGCCGTCTGCACTGGGGCTTCTTCTTCGGCATGAACTTCATGGACATGGAAATGAAGAACAACGGCCACATCGACCCCGCCACTGGCGAGCAATGGTTTGCCGACGTCAGCAAGTACGAACCCGGATTCAGCGTGGGTGTGCTGGGTGCGTTGCGCCTGAACAAATACATGGAACTGCGCCTCACCCCCACCATGCACTTCGGGCAGAAGTTCATAAAGATGCGCGACAACGTGTCGGCACGCGACACCTCGCAGAACATGCGCACCAACTATATCTCCGTGCCGCTTTCCGTGAAGTTTGCCGCACCGCGCTACAACAACTTCCGTCCCTACTTCACCCTAGGCCTTGCACCGACCTTCTGCCTGAACAACCACGATCAGGAAGCCTTCAAGGCAAAAACCTTCGACTGCTATCTGGAGGTGGGCATGGGATGCGACATCTATCTGCCCTACTTCAAACTCATACCGGAACTGAAATTCTGCTTCGGCCTGGCGGACATCATCAGCAAGAACCGCGACGACCTGCTGGACAAATCCATGATGAAATTCACCAACAGCATAGAAAGCAGTTCGGCCAACATGATAGTCCTTTCCCTCTATTTCGAGTGAAAAAGCGCCTCGTAAAGCGGACTTTCCACACACAAATCACCACTTTACGGCATTTTTCCTCTTATATTTGAGGCAGTTTCAACAAAAAACCGTATCTTTGCACCCGCTTTACCATAGGTCGCTGGTGGGGAGAAGTGTGACCCGTTATGCCTATGAGTGATGACAATACAACCTATTAAAAAGTCATAAGAGAAATGGCAGATTTAATTAAGATTGCAGAAGAAGCATTTGCTACCGGCAAGCAGCACCCCTCATTCAAGGCTGGTGACACCGTAACCGTAGCTTACAAGATTGTCGAGGGCAACAAGGAGCGTATCCAGCTGTACCGCGGTGTAGTTATCAAGATCGCCGGTCACGGTGACAAGAAGCGCTTCACCGTTCGCAAGATGTCAGGCACCGTTGGTGTGGAGCGTATCTTCCCCATCGAGTCTCCCAACATCGACAGCATCGTTGTCAACAAGATTGGTAAGGTTCGTCGCGCCAAGTTGTACTACCTGCGCAACCTCACCGGTAAGAAGGCTCGCATCGCCGAGAAGCGCGTTGTCAGCAAGGAGGCTTAATCCCCCCTTTTTACACAAGCAAGAAAAAAAGGAAACGTACGGCAGCAATGTCGTACGTTTTCTCTTTATTTGTACATATTGTATCTATGTACATACTTACGCAAGTTATTGCGCAATAATCTGCGTAACTATATCCAAAATATGCAACTTACGCAGATTATCGCATCAACAACACAGTAATTGCATCTCAAATAAGGAGTCCTTATTCAGTCAAAGCGATTAAAGTTACAAAACCCCACTCTGACTATATCATGTTAGCACGGTGCTTTTGCATTTGCAGAATTCAGGTAAAAATCCTATATTTGCATGTCATTTCCATTATACGTCCCTATGAAGAACAAGACTTCTGCTTTTTTGCTGATATACATGATAATTACTGCGCTACTTGGCGCCACCTCGTGCTATCGTTCCGGACACACAGAGCAGCAACTGTTTATGATGGACACGCTGTCGGATGAAAATCCAGACACCGTTCTCACCATGCTGGATTGTATGGATTTCAACACCATGAGCAAGTCTGAGCGCATGCATGCCGAACTTCTCAGGGGCAAAGCCATGAACAAAGCTTATGTGAACTTCACCACGGACTCCGTTATGCTTGAAGTCGTTGACTGGTACGAACGTCACGGCAATGCCAACCAAAAGATGCTTGCATACTATGTATTGGGCTGTGCATACAGAGATTTAGGCAGTGCCCCGAAAGCCCTGGAGGCATACAGAGATGCAATAGAGAGAGCTGACACTACGGATGAGGAATGTGACTACAGACAACTTATGCTGATACATTCGCAGATGTCTAATGTGTATGCTTATATATATGCCGTCCAGGATGAAGAGCGTGAACTACATAATGCACTTAGGTACGCATCGATAATTCAGGACAGAGCAGGAATAAGTGCATTTAATGATTTGATATGTGCAACTCTTCATAAAAATAAGAAGTTCAACGATTGCATACGTATGACAGATTCTCTCCGGCAAGCCTACATACGGTATGGCGACACCTATAATGCAAATCTGATTTGCGTTAATGCCGTTAAGTCATACCTTACATTGGGAAAATACGATTCAGCCCTTGTCTATCTTGACAATTATGCAAGGATATTCAACACAGATATTTCTATTCGCAAAATAAGAGATGGCAAAGATGCACTTTACATACTTAAGGGAAGATACTATCTAGGCACAAATAATCCAGATTCGGCATTGCATTGGTTTAGAAAAATAGACCTTGGTGGACTTACACCTGGCACAAGGGTTAATGTATACAAGAACATTTCCGACTCTTACAACATGATGTCCCAGACGGATTCCGCATACAAGTACCTTGCACAGCATGCCGAACTGGCGGACAAATGCTACGACAGCTCCGTGGCAGAAGCATGTATAAATGCCAGGCAGTTATACGACTATGGTATAGAACAAAAAATTGCCCAACAGAAGAGTGCTGAAGCTTCTTCGCTCAAGACATATCTGATATGGGCTCTGATTGCCATAATGATACTTATCACCTTAGTATTATATATAAGGTATCGAAATCTGTTGGCCCAAAAGGAAGCGGCAGACCTGCGTATTGCTCATAACAATGCTATGGATACCCTCCGTTCGGCAGAAAGGCAACTGGATATCCTAACATTACAGAAGGAAGAGTTAGAAAAACTTCTTATGGAAGAAACGATAAAATCGTCACAATATAACGATGAATTGTCTAGTATCAACAAAGATATCCTCGCAAAATCTGCAGAGATAAGCCAACTTAAGGGCATGATAGAGCAGTTTGAAAAAATGATTGAGCCGGATAAACACACAGATGCCAACGAAATGCTTTGTCAATCTGAAGCCGTACATCTGTTCAGAAGTAGCCTCACTAAGAAAAACGCATCAATAACCAGTAAAGATTGGAAAAAGCTTCAGGACACAATCAAACATCTGTTCCCAAATTTTGAATATGCGATAAACAAGAATGGAAAGCTGTCCAATAAAGAATTGCAAGTTTGCATGTTGGTAAAAGCACGATTCTCTCCATCCGAGATAGAATACATCATGAATATGAAGCATTCTTATGCTACCAATGCAAGAAAAAGACTTCATAATACCATCTTTGGTTATCCTGGCTCTGGCGAAGAGTTTGACAAGAAAATACTCTTTATCAAGTAAAATACTTCATTCCATCACTTTTTTGTCACCTGTATAAGCACCTGAAAATACAGTGGGGATAATATACTAATAATCTGCGCATTGCACTTGCGCACCTAGTAAATTCAGCACAATTTTGTCACTTTTTTGTCACTTTTTTGTCACTTTTTTGTTTAGATTTTAATCCTCATTGTTGGTAAAACACTATACTTTTGCGTAAGTAAAATCTAAAAAAAGTATAAAAATATCAACTATGAAAAACTACATTTTAATTTTTGCCTTTCTTTTTTGTGCGACATCGGCAACGACAGCCGATGACATTCAGTATGAAGGAACTCAAATTCCACTGATAATTTATAAGAATTCCAATTCTGGAAATTCGGAACGCCCTAGAACCCCAGTAAGGACGCCCGTTGTATACCAAAGTGAGCAAACATTATATTTCTACTCAGAATGCGAAAACTCTGTTGTCAAGATATTGAACGGGGATAGAGAGACTATATATAATACAATAATAACAGATGTACCTGCAAGTCTCACTCTACCCGAAAGTTTCTCTGGTACATACGAGATTAGAATTATTCGTGGCAATATAACATTCTTCGGTTACATTGAATTGTAGAAGTTGTGGTGTTATACTTGTTTCGCCTAATGGTTTAATTTGACTTGACGACTTCTTACCTCGCTATCATTAAAATATAGTCTTTGAAAAAATCTAAGCGAATTTAGCTTCTTATTCACATAAACAGAAAAGTCTCCTGACTTAAATACCCTTCATCTAAAACTCTAATTTAATCTTACAAATTATGAAGAAATACGTCAGTTCGGGATAATATTAGAACAATGTTAGTTGTTTGTTGTCCTCAACACAATATCCTTTGATTGCCTCAGGTTTGTTGTCAAAGAAGCAATATGCACTGATAGCCGCAATGAGGTTCATCAGGAAATTGTTAAT
>JAZNYM010000011.1:0-12708 GCA_045594385.1 Bacteroidaceae bacterium | reverse complement strand
GATTCGGATGTTAAGGAGTGGGGGCTAAACATTAGACACAGTCTTTACGACGAATGACCGAACGGCCTTATTCCACTTCTTGATGTCGTTAACAAATGCAAAAGTATAAAGGATATTGGAATATACAATGACCGATTTGGGATTATCGTTCGGAAATGAAAACAAAAAGACCTTTTTGCTTTGTATTTCGCTCACTTATTCGTACCATTGAACAGCGTTCTTATGTACTCACGTTCGGAAATGCTCAAATAAATTTGGCAATTCGCTCACTTATTCGTACCTTTGTCCACAATAATAACATATCAAAACTTCAGACCCATATGGCATCATTCATTGAAGACAAGATTGTGATGGACGGTCTCACCTACGACGACGTCCTGTTGGTTCCTGCCTATTCCGAGGTTCTTCCTCTCACCGTGGAACTGAGTACCAAGTTTTCCCGTAACATCGACCTGAAGATTCCCTTCGTGACGGCAGCAATGGATACTGTCACCGAGGCAAAGATGGCCATTGCCATCGCTCGCGAGGGTGGTATCGGTGTAATCCATAAGAACATGAGCATTGAGGACCAGGCCCGTCAGGTGGCTATCGTAAAGCGTGCCGAGAACGGTATGATCTACGACCCTGTTACCATCAAACGTGGCAGCACCGTGGCAGATGCTCTGGCTCTGATGTCTGAGTACCACATCGGCGGTATTCCTGTGGTGGACGACGAGAACCATTTGGTTGGCATCGTTACCAACCGCGACCTCCGTTTCGAGCGCAACCAGGGTCGTCTGGTGGACGAGGTTATGACTTCCGAGAATCTCGTTACCACTCATGCCGGTACCGACCTGCTTTCTGCAAGCGACATCCTTCAGGAGAACAAGATAGAGAAGTTGCCCGTAGTGGACGAGGAGAACCACCTCATCGGTCTGATTACCTACAAGGATATCACCAAGGCAAAGGACAAGCCCATGGCATGCAAGGACTCCAAGGGACGTCTGCGTGTTGCTGCCGGTGTGGGTGTTACTGCCGACACTTTCGACAGAATGCAGGCTCTGGTGGATGCCGGAGTGGACGCTATCGTCATTGATACTGCCCACGGTCATAGCAAGTTCGTGATAGAGAAATTGAAGGAAGCCAAAGCCCATTTCCCCGGTGTGGACATCGTGGTGGGTAACGTGGCAACCGGCGAGGCAGCCAAGATGTTGGTTGAGGCAGGCGCAGACGGTGTGAAGGTTGGTATCGGTCCCGGCAGTATCTGTACAACACGTGTGGTTGCCGGTGTGGGTGTTCCCCAGTTGAGCGCCGTTTACGACGTTGCGTCTGCCCTGCAGGGCACCGGTGTGCCCCTGATAGCCGACGGTGGTCTGCGCTACTCAGGTGATGTTGTCAAGGCTCTGGCCGCAGGCGGCTATTGCGTGATGATCGGTTCATTGGTTGCCGGTACCGAGGAGAGTCCTGGCGATACCATCATCTACAACGGCCGTAAGTTCAAGAGTTACCGAGGCATGGGTTCGCTGGAAGCCATGGAGTGTGGTTCCAAGGACCGTTATTTCCAGGGCGAGGTGAAGAACGTTAAGAAACTCGTTCCCGAAGGCATTGCCGGCCGTGTCCCCTACAAGGGCAGTGTGCAGGAAGTTATCTATCAGTTGATAGGCGGTCTGCGTAGCGGTATGGGCTATTGCGGAGCAGGTACCATCCAGGCTTTGCACAATGCCAAGTTCGTGCGTATTACAAATGCCGGTGTTCTGGAGTCGCATCCCCACGATGTGACCATTACCAGCGAGGCTCCAAACTATAGCCGTCCCCAGTAAGGGGCGGCTCTTTCTGCCTTTCTATCCTTTTATCAAGAAAAGCCAACCTAAGACTATGCTTAAGAAAATTCTGACATCTTGTGCCCTGTGCCTTTCCGTTGCAACCGCTTCTGCCCAGCAGGCCTCGGATCCAGTGGTAATGACCGTGGGGGGCGAACCTGTTACGCGCAGTGAGTTTGAATATAACTTCAACAAGAACAACACCGATGCCGTTGTGGACAAGAAGACGGTCCGCGAGTATGCCGACCTGTTTGCCGTCTACAAGATGAAGGTGCGTGCAGCCCTGGATGCCAAGATGGATACCATCACTTCTTTCCAGAGGGAGTTCCGCCATTACCGCGACTTGCAGATCAGACCTCTGCTCGTCCCTGAAGTGGTTGTTGAGCAGCAGTGCCAGGACTACTATAACGGCATGGTACAGGCCCTCGGTGGCAAGGACCTGATCCGTCCTGCTCATATCCTGATGCTCGTGCCACAGAATGCTGATGCCAAGGTGCAGGATGAGAAGCGTATGCGTGCCGACAGTATTTACAATGCCTTGCTGCAAGGCGCAGATTTTTCCAAACTGGCATTGGAGTTGAGCGATGACGTGCAGACGGGTAGGGAAGGCGGTGCTTTGCCATGGATAGGTCCAGGCAATACCCTGAAGGAGTTTGAAGATGTTGCCTATGCATTGCAACCGGGAGAGATGAGCAAACCTTTCCTCAGCCCTGTGGGTTATCACATAGTGAAGATGCTGGAACGCAAGCAGTTGGAACCTTTTGACACCTTGCATCCCCAGATTCACCGCTTTATGGAACGTCGTGGAGTGCACGAGCGTCTGGCCACAGATGCCCTTGACTCTATCGTCAGGAAGTATGAAGGCAAGTACACCGCAGACCAGATTCTTGATATGGAGACGGAGCGTCTTTGTGCCGATAATCTGGAGTTGAAATATCTGGTAAAGGAGTATCACGACGGTCTGCTTCTCTATGAATTGTGCTCTACGCAGATTTGGGAACCTGCCAAGGTGGATACCGCAGGGCTGGAGGACTATTTCAAGGCCAACAGGAAGGCCTATGCATGGGACAATCCTCATTTCAGCGGAATGCTGTATTATTGCAAGGAAAAGGCCGACGTGAAGCGTGTGGCAGAGATGCTGAAGAAGCAGAAGGACGACAGCAAGTGGATATCTATGGTACGTGAACAGTTCAATAAGGACAGTGTTACTGTACGTATGGACAAGCGCTTGTTTGCCAAGGGCGACAATGCCAATGTCGATGCCCTGGCCTTTAAGGTGAAGGGTGGGGAGGTGAAACCTTTAGACGGTTTCCCCTATGTCGGTCATGTGGGCAAGGTCCTGAAGAAGGGGCCTGCAAAGTGGACAGATGTCAGTGCCAAGGTAGTTCAGGATTATCAGAAGGCACAGGAGGACAAATACGTGGAGGGTCTTCGCAAGAAGTATCCCGTTGTAATCTTCGAGGACGTGCTTTCTACGGTTAACAATCATTGATAAGGTAAATGAAGAAGTTTATATGTCTGGCACTTGTTGCCCTGCAGACAGTTATGTCATTCTCCCAGAACGACGTCGTGGACGAGGTGGTCTGGGTGGTTGGCGACGAGGCTATCCTGCGTTCGGAGGTGGAGCGTATACGCAATGATTACGGCAATACCATTAAGGGCAACCCGTATTGCGTGATACCGGAGCAGTTGGCTGTGCAGAAACTCTTCCTGCATCAGGCGGAACTGGACAGTATCACTGTGAGTGATGCTGATGTTAACCGCAATGTGGAGGCTAAGATAAATGAAAGGGTATTGATGGCCGGCAGCAAGGAGAAGCTGGAGGAATACATGCGTATGCCAATGAATCTGATACGCGAGGAACTGTTTGAACAGATTCGTGCCGAGATGCTTACCCAAGAGGTGCGCCGTAATCTGACAAAGGATGTCAAGGCTACTCCGGCCGAGGTGCGCCGCCACTACAAGAATATGCCGGAGGACAGCCTGCCTTTCATTCCCACTCAGGTGGAGGTGCAGATACTGGTGCAGCACCCCAGAATCACGCGTGAGGAGATTGAACGCGTGAAGGAGCAGCTGAGAGGTTGGTCAGAGCGTGTCACAAGCGGGGCAACCAGTTTCTCTGCGTTGGCGCGCATGTTCAGCGAGGACGAAGGTTCTGCCCGTCAGGGTGGCGACCTCGGTTTCTTCGGCAAGGCCGATATGGATCCGGCATTCGCCAACGTGGCCTTTTCCCTTACAGATCCCAACAAGGTCAGCAAGGTGGTGCAGAGTGAATACGGTTTCCATATTATACAGTTGATAGAGGTTCGTGGTGACAAGATCCGTGCACGTCATATCCTGCGTCGTCCCGAGGTGGAACAGAAGAATGTGGATGCGTGCCTTGCCAGACTCGACTCCATATCTGCGGACATCAGGGATGGCAAGTTCACGTTCGAGATAGGCGCCCAGGAGATATCTGACGATAAGGACACACGCAACAATCATGGTATTATGGTAAATACCAATCGGGAAACTGGCGAGCGTACTACACGATTCGAGATGGGTGACTTGCCGGGCGAGGTTTCCCGTATTGTCAATGATATGGAGGTAGGTGAGATATCCAAGCCTTTCACTATGATTGACAAGCGCGGACGTGAGGTGTGTGCCATAGTGAAGTTGAAGAACCGAATTCCTGCTCACAGGGCTTCCGTAACCGAGGATTTCCAGATTCTGAAGGGTGCGGTGGAGGAGCGCAAGAGCGAGGAAGTTATCCAGAAATGGATTCGTGAAAAGCAGAAGAGCACCTATGTGCGCATAAAGCAGGGATGGGGCGAGTGCGACTTCATGTATCCGGGATGGGTGAAGTAATGTAGGTTGCGGCATCAAAGCGTTTACTTTGAGAAATTATTTGTTTATAGTTGTCTTTATTGTGTCCGTCTTCCTGCCAATGATGGTATGGGCACAGGGTGAGGGTAGGGTTCATCTCCTGCACTCCGACAGGCTGTATCATGATATAAGTATAGATGCAAGGGCACAGATACTGGTGGGTAACGTTCAGTTCCGCCACGACGACGTGCTCATGTACTGCGACAGTGCTTTGTTTTACGAGGCCTCCAACAGTATGGATGCCTTTGGCAATGTCCGCATGGTGCAGGGCGATACGCTGAGCTTGACGGGAGATGTTCTGTACTACAATGGATTGGACAAGTTGGCGCGGGTGCGTAGCAACGTGGTTTTGGTACACGGAGAGACAACGCTGTATACCGACTCGTTGGATTATGACCGCCTCTATAATGTCGGTTACTTCTTTGAGGGAGGACACCTGGTCACTCAGGACAACGACATGACTTCCGACTGGGGAGAGTACCGCCCTGAAACAAAGATGGCGGTGTTCAATTACAATGTCCATATGGTTAGCCCTGCTCCTCCGCAGCAGGCACGCACCACTTTGCTCTCTGATACCTTATATTATAATACGGTGACATCGGTAGCGAATGTTCGCGGACCGAGTACTATAGATGACGGTGGCTGCCATATTTATACCGAATTCGGGTATATGGATTCAAACAACAACAATCTCACTTTGCTGAATCGTAGTGAGATGAGCAACAATGGCAAGAAACTGATAGGTGACAGCATCGTGTGGAACAGTGTTGACTCCATTGGAGAGGCATTCGGTAATATCCTCTATACTGACATACTCAGCAATAATGCAATGACCGGCAATTATTGTTATTACAATGATAAGTTGGGGTATACTCTGGGCACGGATTCCGCGTGTATAATGGATTTCTCGCAGGGAGCGGATACTTTGTATATGCATGCGGATAGCATCAAGATGTTCACTTTCAATGTGAATACCGATTCGGCATACCGTACCATGCATGCATATAATCATGTGCGTATGTACAGGACCGACATGCAGGGTGTGTGTGACTCTCTGGTGTACCAGACTCGCGATTCTATGATGATCATGTACAAGGACCCTATCTTATGGACAGGTTCGCAGCAGTTGCTGGGAGAGGAGATACAGGCCTTCATGAACGACAGTACCATAGACAGTATATATGTATTGCGGCAGACCTTGTCGTGCGAGCGTCTGGATAGCCTGCACTATAATCAGGTGGCTGGCCATGAGATGCATTCCTATATGGAGAACGGGGAAATGAAGATGACTCACGTCATAGGTAATGTTATAGTGAATTATTTTCCTTTCGACGATGACAGTCTGATGGTTGCCATGAACCATATGGAGAGCACGGAGATGAAGATGTTCATGGGTGAAAACAGGAAGATGAAGAAGATATGGATGCCTGCGGCAACGGGAACTTTCTATCCTATTCCAATGATACCGGCAGACAAGCGTTTCTTGGATAACTTTCAATGGTTTGAGCATATTCGCCCTATAAGTCCGCAGGATATATTCGTGTGGAGGGGCAAATCGAAGGAAATGGAACTGAAGAAGAGTCCGCAGCGTAAGGTACCTTTACAAAAACTGAATAAAGTCGGAAAAAAACATGGGATTGTTCAAGACGCGGGAGCCAAGGAGATTTAGGCGCGTCAGCATATATACTGACGAGCGCAAGGAGAAACTGGATAAGTTGGTTAATGACTATAAGCGTGAGACAGGCGAGTTGCCTCCTGCCCAGGAGGACTATACGCAGAACCGTTTCAAGGGTAAGTTCTCCGAGTTCACTCCGCGTGCCAAGAGGTATGCCGAGGGAGGACGTGGCCTTATAAAGTGGCCCGTGGCCTTGGTCGTCATCATCCTGTTGTTCATGCTTTTGCGCTGGATAATGACCGGTGACATACATTTTTAGCCCTTACCTCTTAAACCTTAAACCTTAAACTTGAAACCTTAAACCCTAACTCCCTCCCTCCCCTTCCCCCTCCCCCTCCTATAGCATGGATATAGTTCATCTTTTGCCCGATTCTGTCGCCAATCAGATAGCTGCCGGCGAGGTGATTCAGCGCCCGGCTTCTGTCATCAAGGAACTTGTTGAGAACTCTGTCGACGCAGGTGCCGGAACCATAGATGTGTATGTGCAGGATGCCGGACGCACCTGCATACAGGTGATAGACGATGGCAAGGGTATGAGCGAGACGGATGCGCGTCTGGCTTTTGAACGTCATGCCACCAGCAAGATAACGCGTGCCGAGGACCTGTTCACCCTCAGTACCATGGGTTTCCGTGGCGAGGCCCTGCCTTCCATAGTTGCCGTTTCTCAGGTCACGTTGCAGACGCGTACCCTTGACTCCGAGTTGGGCACACGCCTTGAGATAGAGGGCGGCCGTGTCCTGGACCAGCAGCCATGCGTCTGTGCCGTGGGTGCCAACTTCGAAGTGCGCAACCTGTTTTTCAATATCCCGGCGCGCCGCAAGTTCCTCAAGTCCAACCAAACCGAGCTGAACAACATCATGCAGGAGTTCGAGCGTATCGCTCTTGTAAACCCTTCCGTGGCCTTCAGTCTGACTTGCGACGGAACCCCGGCTGTCCGTTTGATGGCCTCAAACCTCCGCAGGCGTATTGTTGATATTTTCGGCAAGAAGTTAGGCGACGACCTTGTGACGGTGGATGTGGATACTACTCTAGTAAGGATAACGGGGTTTGTGGGCCGTCCGGAGTCTTCCCGGAAGAAGGGCGCACGCCAGTATTTCTTTGTCAATGGCAGATACATGCGCCATCCCTATTTCGCCAAGGCGGTGGCCGAAGCCTTCAACGGTCTTGTCCCCGAGGGAGAGCAGGTCCCTTATTTCCTGTACCTGACCATAGACCCTGCCAGCATTGATGTCAATATCAGTCCCACAAAGACCGAGATAAAGTTCGAGAACGAACCGTCAATATGGCAGATTATCCATGCCGGCATCAAGGAATCGCTGGGCCGCTTCAGTGCAACGCCTACTATCGACTTCGACAATGCACGGGAAACCGACATCCCGGTCATGGACGCTTCCAGGACAGAGGTTAAGGCCCCCACTTTGACAATAGACGCCTCGTACAACCCTTTCTCCCGGGAGGCTGCCCCGTCCTCCTCGGTTCAGGGCGCGTTTCCCCGTCCTCCACGCAGTGCCTCTCAGGCATGGTCCGGACTTTATGAGCAATTGCTGCCAAATGAGGATGACAGGTCAGACAGGCAGGAATCTCTGTTTGCGGATGGAGACTTTGGCGACGAGGAGGTCGGGGCCCAGCATTTCCAGTACAGGGGGCAGTATATTGTTTCTGCAACCAGTTCCGGTTTGATGATTGTCGACCAGCATCGTGCACATCTGCGTGTGCTCTACGATAAGTACATGGCGCAGATTGCACGGCAGGAGAATGCTTCTCAGGGCCTGTTGTTCCCCGAACTCCTCACCCTGCCGCCTTCTGATGCCCAGATTTTGGAGAGCATACAGGATGATGTGCGCCACCTTGGCTTTGACATTGTTCCTATAGGCGGCGGCAGCTTCTCCATCAATGGCCTGCCTTCCGGAATAGAGGGACTGGAGCCTCAGACGGTTCTTTGCGACATGATAGAGTCCGTCCGCTATGGAAAGTCCCTGGACTTGTCGGAATCCAGGCACCGTATGGTCCTGTCATTGGCAAGGATGGCGGCCATAGTTGAAGGGCAGGTCCTTTCACAGGACGAAATGGATGTCCTGATGTCAGATCTGTTCAGGAGTACAAATCCAAATGTATCGCCTGACGGAAAGGTTATTATAGTGATTTTGGCACAGGAAAGTATCGGAAAAATGTTTTTATGATATTTCCATGATGCCAAATTATGCCTTTTTCGATAGAAATGACGATATTTCTGTATATCCATGCGTGTGATGTCTTATTTTTTTTGTATCTTTGCAACGGAAAAAGTATCACTCGGTAAATAGATAGACGAATAAATATAAAGTCATTAATAAAACCCAAGGTTATGAAGAAAATGATGCTTCTGCTGGCTATGGCTGGCATGTCTTTTGGAGCTGTGGCTCAAGAGAACACGACTGCTGAGATTCCAACTCAGAAACATAAGGTTGTGACTAATGGTTTTTGGGATAATTGGTTTGTAGATTTCGGTGCAGAATACATCAGCAACTATTCTAGCCAGGAATCAGGTGTGAGCCGTAATCCTTTCTGCGGTGACCGTGCTAACTGGGGCTTTGACGTAAGTCTGGGTAAGTGGGCCACTCCCTCTTTCGGTATGCGTGCCAAGATCGGTGCGGCATGGGGTACTCAGGTAAACGGTCCTGAGGGCGACGGCAATGCAGATAATCCCTTGTACAATCAGTTGAAGATTAGCTTGCAGCCCATGGTGAACCTCCACAATCTGTTCGCTGGCTACAAGCCTCGCGTCTGGAACACCATCCTTTACGGAAGTGCAGGTTATCATCGCAACTTCGACGATTCTAAGAACTCTGTTGTCGTTGGTGGCGGTTGGTTGAATACTTTCAACGTGACAAAGCGTTTCCATATCAATGTCGACATCTATGCAGACATGCTGGAAGGTGTGAGCGACGGTAATGCCGCAGTTGCTCCCGGTTCAAAAAGGGCTTTTGGCACACGCGACTGGCAGATTGGCTGGAGCGTAGGTTGTGGCTTCAACCTCGGCAAGGTGGGTTGGGACAATGCTCCCGACATTGATGCTATCATGGCTATGAACAAGGCTCAGCTGGACGCTTTGAACGCATCTCTGGCTTCCGAGCAGGAGGAAAATGCACGTCTTCAGAAGATGATCAAGGACCACAAGTGCCCCGAGGCTGTAAAGCAGGTGACACAGATTGTTGCAACCAATGCCTCCGTGTTCTTCAACATCAACAAGAGCAGAATCGCTTCCAAGAAGGATTTGGTTAATGTCAAGGAATTGGCAGAGTGCGCCAAGTCAAGCGGCAAGACCGTTGTGGTTACTGGTTATGCTGATTCCAAGACTGGTAGTTCTGCATACAACCAGACTCTCTCTGAGAAGCGTGCCCAGGCTGTTGCCGAGGAACTTGTCAAGATGGGCGTGGATCGCAGCAAGATCGAGGTTGTCGGCAAGGGTGGCGTTCAGGAACTTTCTCCCGTCTCCTACAACCGTCGCGTAGTTGTGTCATTGAAGTAAGGCATTGCACATTATTTATAGTTAATAATATAAGGAGGGAAGCGATGTGTGTTGCTTCCCTCTTTAGTTTAGAGCGAAATGGAACCAAACAAGAGAATTATACTTACCGGCGACCGTCCTACGGGTCGCTTGCACATCGGACATTATGTGGGCAGCCTCCGACGCCGCGTGGAGTTGCAGAACGAGGGCAATTACGACAAGATGTATGTCTTCATTGCCGATGCACAGGCACTGACAGACAATATCGACAATCCCGAGAAGGTGCGCCAGAACGTCATCGAGGTTGCACTGGACTATCTGGCTTGTGGACTTGACCCCGAGAAGGTGACGATATTCATACAGAGCCAGATACCCGAACTCTGCGAACTGTCGTTCTACTTCATGGACCTCGTCTCCGTGTCGCGCCTGCAACGCAATCCCACGGTGAAGACCGAGGTGCAGATGCGTGGTTTTGCCGGTGAGAGCATACCCGTGGGTTTCTTCACATATCCCATCAGTCAGGCGGCCGACATCACCCTGTTCAAGGCTACCACCGTTCCTGCCGGTCAGGACCAGGAGCCCATGCTGGAGCAGAGCCGCGAGATAGTGCGCCGCTTCAACAATATATATGGCGACACTCTGGTGGAACCCAACATCATGCTCCCCGACAACGCTGCTTGCCTGCGCCTTCCCGGCACCGACGGCAAGGCAAAGATGTCAAAGTCTCTGGGCAACTGCATCTATCTGAGCGACACCGCCAAGGAACTGAAGAAGAAGGTTAACAGCATGTACACCGACCCCGAGCATATCCACATCGAGCAACCCGGCCATCTCGAGGGCAATACCGTCTTCACCTATCTGGATGCCTTCTGTACCGACGAGGACTTCCTGAAGTACCTCCCCGAGTACCGGAACCTGGACGAACTAAAGGCTCACTACACCCGTGGTGGCTTGGGCGATGGAACTTGCAAGAAGTTCCTCTACAACGTGTTGAACGACCGCCTTGCTCCCATCCGCGAGCGTCGTCTGGAACTTCAGAAGGACATCCCCGCCATCTACGAGATTCTGCGCAAGGGTTGCGAGAAGGCCCGTCAGGCAGCCGTAGAGACTATGGACGAGGTACGCAAGGCCATGAAGATAACATACTTCGACGACGAAGAACTTATCCGCGAGCAAACCGAGCGTTTTGCCTCCTCTAAATAGGGGTGTTTATTGTCTGTCGGGTGGTTTGGACCGCTTTTTGGGCTTTGAAGAGCATTTTTGTGGGTAAAAGTTAGTAAAAGTGGGATTTATTTTCTATCTTTGCGACATAATCTGTTGTTGTGTACAGACATATTTGATGTAAAATTTAAATTATACATACTCAATGAAGAAGATGATGTTTCTGCTGGCATTTGCTGGCATGTCTTTAGGAGCGTCTGCTCAGGA
This sequence comes from Bacteroidaceae bacterium, assembly GCA_045594385.1. Classification (GTDB taxonomy): domain Bacteria; phylum Bacteroidota; class Bacteroidia; order Bacteroidales; family Bacteroidaceae; genus Physcousia. The sequence continues at coordinate 1,454 of JAZNYM010000011.1, read as the reverse complement.
AGCTAAGACAAACGAGATTCCTACCTTAAAGCACAAGGTTGTGACTAACGGTTTTTGGGATAATTGGTTCGTGTCTGCAGGTGCAGACTTCATCAGCAATTATTCCAGTCAGGAGGTGGCGATGATGAGAAGCCCCTTCGCTTACGAGCGTGGCAGCTGGGGTGGCAATATCACCGTCGGTAAGTGGGCGACTCCTTCTGTGGGTGTCCGTGTTAAGGTCGGCCTTGGACAGGGCAGGCAGGTGAATCATCCCTACAACTATCATGTAGATCCCGTAAATGAGTGGGTTAATGAATTGGCCAGTCCCAAGTACCTGCAGCTTAATGTCAGCTTGCAGCCAATGCTGAATCTGCATAACCTGTTTGCCGGTTACAAGCCTCGTGTCTGGAACACTATCCTTTACGGAAGTGCAGGTTATCATCGCAACTTCGACGATTCAAAAAACTCTGTTGTCGTTGGTGGCGGTTGGTTGAATACTTTCAACGTGACAAAGCGTTTCCATATCAATGTTGACATCTCTGCAGACATGCTGGAAGGTGTGAGCGACGGCAATGCCGCAGTTGCTCCCGGTTCAAGAAGGGCTTTTGGCACACGCGACTGGCAGATCGGCGCAAGTGTAGGTTTTGGCGTGAATCTCGGCAAGGTAGGTTGGGACAATGCTCCCGATGTGGATGCCATCATGGCTATGAACAAGGCCCAGCTGGACGCTCTGAATGCGGCATTGGCCGAACAGCAGGAGGAGAATGCACGTCTCCAGAAATTGATTAAGGACCACAAGTGCCCCGAACCTGTTGCCGTAACAGAGATGGTTGCAAGCCGTGTTTCTGTATTCTTCAACATTGGCCGAAGCAAGATCGCTTCCAAGAAGGACCTTGTGAATGTTAAGCAGTTGGCAGAATGTGCCAAGGCAAGCGGCAAAACTGTTGTGGTTACTGGTTATGCAGACTCCAAGACCGGTACCGCTTCATACAACCAGACTCTCTCTGAGAAGCGTGCCAAGGTTGTTGCCGAAGAGATTGTCAAGATGGGCGTCAGCCGCGACAAGATCGAAGTTGTCGGCAAGGGTGGTGTCAAGGACCTTTCCCCCATCTCCTACAACCGTCGCGTAGTTGTTTCTTTGAAGTAAGTAAACCTTTACCCTTATACAGTTTGGGCGGGAAGCACCAATGCTTCCCGCCCAAACTGTATCGTAATACTCCCCGCTCCCCGCTCCCCGCTCATCCGCTCATCCGCTCCCCGCTCCCCCGCTCATCCGCTCATCCGCTCCCCGTTTTCCGTTTTCCGTTTTCCGTTTTCCGTTTTCCGTTTTCCGTTCTCCCCGCTCCCCGCTCCCCGCTGAGAACAATATGCGATTCATATTGGTTGCAAGAAGACTCCGTGACGGCGAGGTTGCGGGCGATTGGTCCACAATTCAGCGTACCGACGAATATATACAGAAACAAAAAGAAAAAGAA
>JAZNYM010000010.1:0-65565 GCA_045594385.1 Bacteroidaceae bacterium | reverse complement strand
GCAAGGGTCAAGGGAGGTAATAGTGGTGGTCCAGTAATTAACCAATGGGGCAAGGTAATAGGTACTGTCGTAGAAACGCCATTTGACAGTCAAGGAGGTAGTGCTAGTGGCCGTTATGACATCATGGGGTATGGGTTATGCTTGCCTTCAAAGTATGTAACACAAGTTATTGACAATCCTGATATAAAAAAAATGCATTTTACAGGTAATTCATATACTTGCAATTGAATTTATTTCACTACCTTTGCATCAAAGTAGGAACTCGACTCTGCGAGACACTGCAAAATGGTGCAGAGATTAGGTGGAACAATAGCGGGAGATTGCGTTTGTTGCGATTCTTTAACGCAGAGATATAGGGCCATTTAGGAATGAAACTTCTATCCTGAGGGCAATATGAGAAAAGGCAGTTGTTACATAGCAACTGCCTTTTTGTTTGTATATATTCCTGAATGTCTTGCGTGTTTGGATATCTTTTCATAACTTTGGAGCATGGAACGTGCATGAGTTACTGTTGTGCGGGGGCGCGTGATGGGAACCATGGACATGGTAGGTAATGTTAAAGTAAGATTAAATAATAGTGATATGAAGAAGACACGTTTTTTCATGCTTTTTTCTGCGATTGCCATTGTTTTTGGTATGATGTCATGTGCACAGAAGTCCCAGGACTATCAGTCAGTCATTCCGGAGGCTCCCGTGGTAGTGGTGAAGGCCAACGTGAACTCATTGCTGGCAAAATCCGAACTGTTGCAGGATAATCAGGTTGCCGGTTTTGCTAAGAGCGCCATCAATGAGATGCCGGAGAACACCAGAGGCATCCTGCGCGAAATTCTGAATGATCCGGCCAATAGCGGACTGGATTTGGACAAACCTGCTTTTGTCGTTGTTGACAATATCGAGAACATGAGAGGTTTTGCTCTGTTTGCTGTCAGCGACCGTGAGAAGGTGAAAGCCCTGGTAAATGCTATTGACGATAGTGAGGTGTCGCTTGACGAAGCCGCTGACTACAGTCTGATAAAGTTGCGTGAGGACAACTTGGGCGCATTGGACGACAGTAAACTCGTCGTTGCCTTTGCCCAAGGTGCTTTCGATGCGAGTGAATACATGCTTGCTGAGGATGACGCCGAGTGGAGCGATGAACTGGAGGATTTCCTTGCTTCCCCTGAGGAACTGGGCTACTACATGGCATACCGCGACATACTGCGACTTGCCGAGGGCATGGAGGCTGAGGCTTTTGCCGGAATTGACATTGAGAAATTCAAGGACCTCAAACTTGTGTGCAATGTGAACTTCAATCCCGGACGGGCCGTTATGGACATCAGTTTTCATGGTAGCGACGAAGTAAAGAGGATGTATAAGGACTATGTCTCCGATGCAGAAACGGATTTGCAAAGGTTCCTCCCCTCAGCCACTATGGCTCTGCTTCAGGGGGGCTATAAGAATTTGGGTACATGTATGGAGGAGACGGTGGGCAATGATCCGCAGATGGCTGATATTCTCGCCAGCCTTAACCGCGATTTGAAGCAGATGGGCGTGAATCAGGAATTCACTTGGTCTCTGCTCAATTCACTTGAAGGCGGATGCGTCTTTGCCGTATCAGAGATAGACAAGACCGCCGCTCTGCCTCTCCCGCAGATGATATTCGTGGCCGAGTGCAAGGACGACAAGTTGTTCGGTATGATTAAGGAAATGTTGCAGGGACAGTCAGGCCTTGTCAGCAAGACGGCCGAGAATGTCTACCTGGTAGCCGGCATGTACTATGTGGGTTATGCCGACAGCAAGCTCTTCGTTATGCCTACCGGCATCTTCAACGAGTGCTATGCCGACAACTCCCTGAAGGGACTGGCATCCGACGTGGCCGGAACACCTTTGGCCGCGGCTTTGGGCGAGGAGATTGGCCTTGCCGTCGATTTGCAGGCGGTGGCTCAGACACTGGAGGAAACCGGCATGGCAAGACGCAGAGCCGAGAAGAAAGCCCTCAGTGTCCTCCGTAAGTTCAAGGGCGTGAGCTATACAGTCAATGACGACTGTGAGGTGGAGTGCAGCGTTGATTTTGTGGACGACAAGACCAATGCCCTCAAACAACTTAAAGACCTTGCCGTTACTGTGGCAATAGGCGAGGCCGTAAACTAACATGAGTGTGAAATGATAGAAACGATTCGTTTCAATAACGTATTACCCAACGTATTCGTAGGTTCGCCCCCTGAGGGCGGACCTACTGATGTTTGGGAGAAGGAACTCTCCTTCAAGAAGGGTTGTTCGTATCTGATAGAGGCGGCTTCTGGCAGGGGCAAGTCTTCATTCTGCTACTTTCTGTATGGTCTGCGTTCGGATTATCATGGTAGGATAGAACTTTTGGGCAGGGACGGGAACGCTTTGGGCAGTACGGAGAAGGACAGATGCGAGATTCGTAAATCGGCTTTGGCCCTGATGTTCCAGGAACATAGGTTGTTCCCAGAATTGACTGCCTTGGAAAACGTGATGCTGAAGAACCAACTTACGGGTTATTTTACTGAGGGGCAGGTACGTCAGATGCTCTGCACATTGGGGTTGCAGGAAAAACTCGATACTCCTTGTGCCAAACTCTCCCTGGGACAGCAACAGCGTGTGGCATTTGTCAGGATGCTGGCACAACCGGCCGACTTCTTCCTGCTGGACGAACCTATCAGTCATCTGGACGCAGGTAATGCAGAGATAATGAGCGCCATCTTGCGTCAGCGTCAGCACCAGGATGGGGCAGGAGTGATTGCCACTTCCATAGGCAACAGGTTGCCATACGATTACGACACGATAATAAGACTGTGATATAGAATGACAAACCGCATGAAACTTTTGTTCAAACTGCTGCGCCAGAACCTTAGCCTGTGGCAGATATTGGGTTTCATTGTTGCCAACCTGCTTGGAGGTGCCATAGTGCTCGTGGGCACTCAGGCTTACAGGGACTTTGACCGTTTTATGGAAAAGGAGAATGGCCTGTTGTCCGATGGTTATGTTGTGGTTACGAAACCTATCAACGGCCTTTCCACGTTCGGCAGCCTCCTGGGCGTCAAACCGGTATTCCGGGAGAATGAGATACGCCAGTTGGAAGAGCATCCCTCGGTAAAGGATGTGGGAGTCTTCACGTCAGCCAATTTCCAGATACGCGGCAGTTTCGTCTTGGGCGACCTCAACATCTCCACCGACCTCTTTATGGAGTCGGTGCCTGACAAGTTCATTGATGTGAAGTTCTCCGACCCCAAGGAATGGCATGCCGATGTCAACGGCACATTCATTCCTGTCATCATTCCTCGCAAATACCTTAATATATATAACTACGGGTATGCCTCCACCAAGGGGCTTCCACAGTTGGGCGAGGGGTTGACATCGGCATTCCCCATAAGCATAAGAATACGTGGGAATGGGTATCAGCGTACATACGATGCAAGGATAGTCGGATATACAGACAGGCTGAATACCGTGCTGGTGCCCGACAGTTTCCTGCAGGATGCCAACAGGCACTTTGGACAGAAGAAGGCAGAGCCTGCATCCAGACTGATAGTAGCAACCTCCGTAGATGGCGGTAGCAGTTCTTTCCTGGATTATCTTACCAAACAGGGCTACAGCATAGAAGGCAATCTGGAGAGTCTGAAACTGCAGACCTTGGTGCATGGTGTCCTTTGGGTCATAATAGGCATAGGCGGCATGGTGTCCGTGCTGGCTTTCGTGCTTCTACTTGTCAGCATACAATTGTTGATTGAGAAGAACAAGGACAAGTTCGTCAACCTCTATTCCCTGGGTTATTCTGTTCCTCAGATAGCCAGTCCCTATCTGCTGCTTGTGTCTGGAATAGATATTTTTGTCTGGCTTTTGTCTGCCAGCATCGTCACCGTGGCATATCCCAGGTTGTTTGCCTTCATCTCTCTCATCTCCCCTGGTCTCCGTCTGGCTTCCCTTTTCCCCTTGTGGCTGTTGGCCTTGCTGTTGGCCTCCCTTTTCGTGCTGATGCATTATTGGATGATAAGAAGACAGTTGAGAAGAATCTGTATTACGCATAGCAGGTAAAATCATTGCTTTATGTGAAAAAAAAGTGATGTTGTGCGTCATATTTGCGAAAGTTTATATAATTTTGCATCGGAAAAAGACAGACAGATGGCACCGCTGAGAAAAAGGAGCGCCTTTAGGGACGCATCGCAATAGAAAATGGAGACATGGAGTTTGATAGGGAAACTCTGTGTCTCTGTGTTTTATATGGTATGTGCCTTTGCTGACGGCAATCGGGAACGTCTGCCACGGAGATGTAGAATTAGACATTATATACATTATATATTTATATAGGATATGAAACAAGACATGATTGTAATCCTGGACCTGGGCAGCCACGAGAATACCGTGGTGGCCAGAGCCATCCGTGCACTGGGTGTGTACAGCGAGATCTATCCCCACGACATTACTGCCGAGGAACTGAAGGCACTGCCTAACGTGAAGGGCGTAATCATCAACGGCGGCAAGAACAATGTCATAGACGGTGTGGAGATAGATGTTCTCCCCGAGATATACGAGGCCGGTTTCCCCGTAATTTCAGCAGGACACGACAAGGCCCTTTGCGAGGTGAAGTTGCCTGAGTTCACTAACGACGAGGAGGCTATCAAGGCAGCCGTGAAGGACTTCGTGTTCGATACCTGCAAGGCCGAGGCCAACTGGAACATGAAGAACTTCGTTGCCGACCAGGTGGAACTGGTACGCCGTCAGGTGGGTGACAAGAAGGTTCTGCTGGCCCTGTCAGGCGGTGTGGACAGTTCTGTTGTGGCTGCTCTGCTGCTGAAGGCTATCGGCGATAACCTGGTGTGTGTGCACGTGAACCACGGTCTGATGCGCAAGGGCGAGTCAGAGAACGTGGTGGAGGTGTTCCGCAACCAGTTGTGTGCCAACTTGGTTTACGTGGATGCTACCGACCGCTTCCTGAACCTGCTGGAAGGCGTTGCCGATCCCGAGCAGAAGCGCAAGATCATCGGTGGCGAGTTCATCCGTGTGTTCGAGGAAGAGGCTCGCAAGTTGGCCGGTGGCATTGACTTCCTGGGTCAGGGCACCATCTATCCCGACATCGTGGAGAGCGGTACAAAGACAGCCAAGTGCGTGAAGAGCCACCACAACGTGGGTGGTCTGCCCGAGGACCTGCAGTTCGAACTCGTTGAGCCCCTGAAGCAGCTCTTCAAGGACGAGGTTCGTGCCTGTGGCGTGGAACTGGGTCTGCCCTACGAGATGGTTTACCGTCAGCCGTTCCCCGGTCCCGGTCTGGGCGTACGTTGCCTTGGCGCCATCACCCGCGACCGTCTGGAGGCACTGCGCGAGAGCGATGCCATCCTGCGCGAGGAGTTTGCCCTGGCAGGTCTGGACAAGAAGGTATGGCAGTACTTCACCATTGTGCCCGACTTCAAGAGCGTAGGTGTCAAGGACAATGCCCGCAGCTACGACTGGCCAGTTATCATCCGTGCCGTCAACACCATCGATGCCATGACCGCAAGCATCGAGCAGATCGAATGGCCCATCCTGCTGAAGATTACCGACCGCATCCTGAAGGAGGTTCCCGGCGTGAACCGTGTCTGCTACGACATGTCTCCCAAGCCCTGCGCTACTATCGAGTGGGAGTAAGTCGAACGGAAATCGGAAAACTGTTGCCGTGCCAGACGGTAAACGGAAAGGTGAAAACGGAAAACCTTAGCCGTACCAGACGGTAAGCGGTTATCTAAGACATAATGTTCCGTTTGCAATCGGGCTGACAAGCGTTTGTCGTCAGTTGCCGGATTGCATGTTTATCATAAAGGCTTTTCTTGCATAATATTGCGAGAAAAGCCTTTTATGCGTCTATTTTGCATAATATTGGGGTAATTGTGGTGTCATAATGTCGCTGATGATGCTATTTTTTTGTAACTTTGCACGCAAATTTGAATAAAAGGGCATGGAAGTTATGCCCGAAGATATGGAAAAGCAAGACAAAAAGGCCAGACTGCAGGTTATCCGCACCATAGTGGGCAACTGTCCGATAGAGAATCAGGAGGAACTTGCAGTGGAACTGGAAAAGGCCGGATTCTCCACCACACAGACCATGCTGAGCCGCGACCTGAAGCAGTTGCGCATCTCCAAGGTGCGCACCCGTTCGGGAAAGAGCGTCTATGCCCTTCCCGGTGTGGTGTACTTCGACCCTGCCAAGACACGCGAGGAACTGAATGCCACGAAGTGGTCCCTGCAGTTCAGCGGCAACATGGCGGTGCTACATACTCCGCCGGGGCATGCCTCGCTGGTGGCATACGAGATAGACGAGATGAAGTCGCCGTTGCTGCTGGGCACCGTGGCAGGTGACGATACGGTGATGATAGTGATGGCCGAAGGCGCCAGCCGTGAAGTGTTGAGCGAACAACTTATGGAGGCCGTGCCTCAATTAAGGAAGCGCAGGTAAGAAAGGAAGAACGATGGAAGAAAAGAAAGAAAAGCGTACATTCGAGAATAGCAACATCAGGATAGTCGTTGCAGATGCCAGTCATGAGAAGTATGTAGACGAGATTCTGCAGACTATACGCGAGGCTGCACGCAAGCGTGGTACCGGTATTGCCGAGCGTACCCACGAATATCTTGCTACCAAGATAAAGGAGAGCAAGGCCATTCTGGCTTTGGACGGAGACCGCTTTGCCGGTTTCAGTTACATAGAGACATGGGGCAACAAGCACTATGTTACCACCTCGGGCCTGATTGTGCATCCCGACTATCAGGGGCTGGGCGTGGCACGCCACATCAAGGACTATACATTCACTCTGGCCCGTCTGCGCTGGCCACATGCCAAGATATTCTCCCTGACCAGCGGTGATGCCGTGATGAAGATGAACACCGACCTGGGCTATGTGCCCGTAAGTTTCAACCAGTTGACCGATGATGAGGCTTTCTGGCGCGGATGCCAGGGTTGCATAAACCACGACATACTGGAACTGAAGCAACGCAAGTTCTGCGTGTGCACCGGCATGCTCTGGGACCCCGAGAAGCATCATGGCGAACCCACCAGCCTGGAGGTCATCAAGGATGTGATGAAGGCACTGGTGCTGAGGGGGATTGAGTAGGGACCCACCCCCAACCCCTCCCTCTATGGAGGGGAGAAAGGAACGTATGTGCTGTTAATGGTTGGAGTTTTAGGAGTAATCGGAATACTCTGAGTATTCATTGCAAAAGAGTCAATTTAAGAGAATTTATTAACAAAACCCTCGTGTGCCCTGCATACTCCCCGCCCTACAGGGAGGGGAAGGGGGAGGGTCCTAACAATATACAAGATGGAAAAGAAGAAAGTAGTGGTTGCCTTCAGTGGCGGCCTCGATACCAGTTACACCGTGATGTACCTGGCTAAGGAGAAGGGCTATGAGGTGTATGCCGCATGTGCCAACACCGGTGGTTTCAGCGCCGAGCAGTTGAAGGCCAACGAGGAGAATGCCTATAAGTTGGGCGCCAAGGAGTATGTCACTCTCGACGTTACTCAGGAGTATTATGAGAAGTCGCTGAAGTACATGGTCTTCGGCAACGTGTTGCGCAACAACTGCTATCCCATCAGCGTGTCCAGCGAGCGCATCTTCCAGGCCATGGCCATTGCACGCTATGCACGTGAAATAGGTGCCAGCGCCATTGCCCACGGTTCTACAGGTGCCGGCAACGACCAGATACGTTTCGACATGACTTTCCTGGTTATGGCTCCCGGTGTGGAGATCATCACACTGACCCGCGACGGTAACCTTACCCGTCAGGAGGAGGTGGACTACCTGAACCAGAACGGTTACTATGCCGACTTCACCAAGTTGAAGTATTCCTACAATGTGGGAATCTGGGGCACCAGCATCTGCGGTGGCGAGATTCTGGACAGCACACAGGGCCTGCCCGAGAGCGCATACCTGAAGCACCCCACCAAGGACGGCTCCGAACTGCTGAAACTTGGTTTCGAGAAGGGCGAACTCGTCTCTGTCAACGGCACTCGCTACGAGGACAAGATTCAGGCCATCCAGGCTGTTGAAGAGATAGGCGCATCATACGCTATCGGTCGCGACTGTCATGTGGGCGACACCATTATCGGCATCAAGGGCCGTGTGGGCTTCGAGGCAGCAGCCCCCATGCTCATCATCGGTGCACACCGTTTCCTGGAGAAGTACACCCTGAGCAAGTGGCAGCAGTACTGGAAGGAGCAGGTGGCCAACTGGTACGGCATGTTCCTGCACGAGAGCCAGTACCTGGAGCCTGTCATGCCAGACATCGAGGCCATGCTCATCAGCAGCCAGCGCAATGTTACCGGCGAGGTGACACTGGAACTCCGTCCCTACAGTTTCCAGACCATGGGTGTGGATTCTCCCAACGACCTTGTCAAGAACAAGTTGGGCGAGTATGGTGAGACCGCCAAGGCATGGAGCAGCGACGATGCCAAGGGCTTCATAAAGGTAAGTTCTACCGCCCTGCGCGCCTACTATCTGGCACATCCGGACGAGGAGCGTTAGTAACGTTGACCGTTGAGTGGGTAGGGACGCTGCGTGCAGCGTCCGAGAACAGTTCCTTCATGAAGTTATATGCGGACGCTGCACGCAGCGTCCCTACTATGTAGCGAAAGGAACGTTTAACGTTTAACGTTGAGCGAAATACAGATAAGACATATAAAACAAATATTATCATGTCAGAACCAAAGAAGATGGAGCGTCCCCGTACCGGACGCATGTTGGCAGGTGTGTGTGCGGCCATAGCAAACTATGTTGGTATGGATGCTACGGTTGTGCGTGTCATATACCTGTTGCTGACGCTGTTCACCGCATTCTGCGGAGCGATTGTGTACTTTATCCTCATGCTGGTTATACCCGAGGCGAAGAGTACCTTCAATATAAATAACAAGAAAGAATAACATTTAAACAGACAGTAATATAATATGGACAAGAAGTTTGCTTTGTCTGCAACAGACAAGAAGATAGCAGGTGTATGCGGTGGTATTGCAGAGTACTTTGGTGTGGATTCTCTGCTGGTGCGTATACTTTTTGTAGTACTGCTTTTTGGCGGTTCTCTGGGTTTCTGGGCATACATCCTCCTGTGGATCCTTGCTCCCAAGAGTAAGTAAACGATGGTTAGGGTAGGCATACTTGGAGCTGCAGGTTATACCGGCGGTGAACTTATCCGCGTGCTCCTCAATCATCCCGAGGCAGAGATAGTCTTTGCCAACAGCGAATCCAATGCCGGCAATCCCGTGTGCGAGGTGCACGAGGGACTGTATGGCGAGACCGACCTGTGCTTTACCAGCGAGATGCCCTGGGAGCAGGTGGACGTGGTGTTCTTCTGCTTCGGTCATGGCAAGAGCCGTGCTTTCCTGCAGGAGCACGACATCCCTGCACATGTGCGCATCATAGACCTGGCACAGGACTTCCGCATTGCCGGAGAACACGACTATGTCTATGGCTTGCCAGAGACACACCGCGAGCAGACACGTGGCGCCATGCACCTTGCCAATCCCGGTTGCTTTGCCACCTGCATACAGTTGGCTCTGCTCCCCGCCCTCAAGGCTGGCATGCTGAGCGGCGACATCCACGTGAACGGTATAACCGGTTCCACCGGTGCAGGGCAGAAGCCCGGCGCAACGACACACTACAGTTGGCGCAACGACAACATTTCCGTCTACAAGACCTTCAACCACCAGCACCTTCTGGAGATAAACCAGACCGTGCAGGAACTGCATCCCGGTTATGACGGCCGTGTGCTCTTCATCCCCCAGCGCGGTTGCTTTGCCCGTGGCATCTACGTTACCGCCTATGCCAAATGCGACGCTTCCCTCGAGGAGGTGCAGAAGGTGTATGCCGACTACTACCAGGATGCCGCATTCACGCACTTCGTTGTGAAGTCTCCAGACATGAAGCAGGTGGTGAACACCAACAAGGCCATTGTATATGTGGAGAAGTATGAGGACCAGTTGCTCATGATCTGCTGCATAGACAACCTTCTGAAGGGTGCTGTAGGTCAGGCCGTGCAGAACATGAACCTGATGTTCGGACTGGACGAGAAGGCCGGCTTGAACTTGAAGGCGAGTGCATTTTAGAGGACCCAAGGACCGGACCCTCCCCCAACCCCTCCCTGCGAGGGAGGGGAGTGGTTACGGACGTTAATTTGAGGACTCGGCATGAGGAGTTCGCTAATAAAATAATGTAATCGGACACGTCATGCCGTGTCCCTACCTTCCCGGAACATCATACTCCCCTCCATAGAGGGAGGGGTAAGGTGGAGGGTCTTTAATACTATGGAACTATTCGACGTTTACCCCCTTTTCGACATTGCCATAGACCGTGGCGAGGGATGCCACGTATGGGACGAGGAGGGAACAGAATACCTTGACCTCTATGGCGGTCATGCCGTCATCAGCATAGGTCATGCCCATCCCCATTATGTTGAGGCCATTGCCTCGCAGGTGGCACGTCTGGGCTTTTATAGCAACTCTGTGCAGAACCCCTTGCAGAAGGATCTCGCCCTCACTCTGGGCAAGGTGTCAGGCTACGAGGACTATCAGTTGTTCCTCATCAACTCCGGTGCCGAGGCCAACGAGAACGCACTGAAACTGGCCTCTTTCCACAACGGCCGCACTCGTGTGCTCTCTGCCGAGAAGGCCTTCCATGGCCGCACCTCTCTGGCCGTAGAGGCTACCGCCAATCCAAAGATTATTGCTCCCATCAATGCCAACGGTCATGTCACCTATCTGCCCATCAACGAGATAGAGCCTTGGCGTGCCGAGATAGAGAAGGACGACGTGTGCGCCGTCATCATCGAGTGCATACAGGGTGTGGGCGGTATCCGCATGGTGGAGGCTGGCTTCCTCAAGGAACTGCAGGTTCTGTGTGAGGCTCACGACACCGTTCTCATCTGCGACGAGATACAGTGCGGCTACGGCCGTTCCGGCAAGTTCTTCGCCCACCAGCATCTGGGCGTGCGCCCCGACATGATCACCGTGGCCAAGGGCATCTGCAACGGCTTCCCCATGGGAGGCGTGCTCATTTCGCCCAAGTTCACTCCCGTCTACGGACAGTTGGGCACCACCTTCGGAGGCAACCACCTCGGTTGTGCCGGAGCCTTGGCCGTGCTGGATGTTATCGAGAGCGAATCCCTCGTGGAGAATGCCGCCCAAGTGGGCGACTATATCATGGAACAGTTGCGTGCCATGAACCTGCCTCACGTGGTGGACGTGCGCGGACGTGGCCTGATGATAGGCATAGAACTGGACATCCCCTACAAGGAACCCCGTACCCGTCTTATCAAGGAGGAGCACATCTTTACCGGCTGTTCCGGCACCAATGTCATCCGCCTGCTTCCCCCTCTGTGCCTCACTAAGGCCGAGGCCGACCGTTTCCTGGAGGCTTTCCGCAAAGTACTGTCGTAAACATGAAGATTACAGTCATAGGCACCGGCAACATGGGCGGTGCGCTGGTAAAGGGATGGTGCCGGGCAGGACTTGCCCAGGACATTGCCATTACGGCCCGTACCCTGGCCACCTTGGAACGTTACACCTCCGTATATCCCCAGTTGACGGCCCACACAGACAATGTGCAGGCCGTGCAGGGAGCCGACGTTGTTGTCCTTGCCGTCAAGCCCTGGCTTGTGGACGAGGTCGTGGCAGAGATACAGCCTGCCCTGGGCACAGCCGTTTTGGTCAGTGTGGCTGCCGGAGTGCGTCACGAGCGCATAGACGTGTATGCCATGCCTAACATTGCCGTGGAGTATGGCGAGGGCATGACTTTCATAGAAGAAGCATCCCCTCATAATATAAATAAGGTGTCGGAACTCTTCTCCCTCTGTGGCCGTGTGCAGGTGGTGCCGGCAAAGCAGATGTTTGCCGGCATGCAGGTATCAGGTTGCGGCATAGCCTATGTGATGCGCTATGTGCGTGCCATGATGGAAGGCGGTGTGGAACTCGGTCTTCGTCCCGACGAAGCACGTCAGGCCGTCCTTCAGACCATGAAGGGAGCCGTGGCCGTGCTCGAGGAGAGCGGACGCCATCCCGAGGATGCCATAGATGCCGTCACCACCCCAGGCGGATACACCATCCGTGGACTCAATGCCATGGAGGATGCTGGCTTCACCCGTTCCGTGCTGGCAGGGTTGAAGGCCAATGAACAGAAGAAATAGCATGAAAAGAATAGCCGTAAAGATAGGCAGTGCGGTGCTCACCCGGGCCGACGGCACTCTGGACGTTACACGTCTTTCGTCTCTCGTAGACCAGATTGCCGAATTGCGCCACCGTGGCATAGAGGTTATCCTCATTTCCTCCGGTGCCGTGGCATCGGGTAGGGGAGAGTTGCACCTGAGTCTGAAGAGCACTCTGGAGATGGACTCCGTGGAGCAGCGCCAGTTGTTCTCTGCCGTGGGTCAGGCAAAACTCATAAACCGCTACTACGACTTCCTGCGCGAGCACCATATCCCCGTGGGTCAGGTGCTGACGCAGAAGACCGACTTTGACTCAGAGGAGCACCGCGAGAACATGCGCCGTTGCATGGAAGTGATGCTCTCGCATGGAGTCTTGCCCGTAGTGAACGAGAACGACACCGTCTGCATCACCGAACTCATGTTCACCGACAACGACGAACTTTCCGGCCTCATTGCCCGTCTTATGGGCGCCGACACCCTCATCCTGCTGAGCAATGTGGACGGTCTGTACAACGGACGTCCCGGAGATGAAGGCGTCAGCCTCATACCCGTGGTGGAGGCAGGGCACGATGTAAAAGAATACATACAGGCCGAGAAGTCCGGTGCCGGGCGTGGCGGCATGCAGAGCAAGTGCAAGACAGCCATGGAAGTGGCCGCCTCAGGCATAGACGTGCTTCTGGCACGCGGCAACCGCGAGAATGTGCTCGTGGACCTCGTGACCAATGCCCCTGCCGTCCCACACACCCACTTTCAGCCAGGAAAACCTTAAAGTCCTTAAGGTCCTTAAAGTCTCTAAGGTCCTTAAGGTCCCTAAAGTCCCTTCCCTTTTCCCCCCAAAAAAACCACATGGAATCAGAATACATTAAACTCGCCTCGCGCCACCTCGCCTCCCTGGGCGCGGAAACCATAAATTCCCTGCTCGTGGACATGGCCGATGCCGTGGAGCGCAGCACCGAAACCATACTGGCAGCCAATGCCCACGACCTGGAGCGCATGGCCCCTGCCGATCCCAAATACGACCGTCTCCGCCTTACCCCTGAGCGTATAGCAGGTATTGCCGCCGATTGTCGCAATGTAGCATCACTGCCCTCACCCCTGGGCCGTGTGCTCAGTCATAGGATACTGGAGAACGGACTGGACATAAGCCGTATCAGCGTACCCTTTGGGGTCATCGGCGTTATCTACGAGGCACGTCCCAACGTCACTCTGGATGTTGCCGCCCTCTGCCTGAAGGCTGGTTCTGCCGTGGTGCTAAAGGGCGGTTCGGATGCCGAGGAGAGCAACAAGGCTATCTGTGCCGTTATCCACAACGTCCTGTTCGAGCATGGTCTGGACCCAGCCACTGTCACCCTTCTGCCTGCCACACGCGAGGCAACGGCCGAACTCCTTTCTGCCGAGGGCTTGGTGGACCTTATCATCCCCCGCGGTTCTGCCGGACTGATACGCTATGTGCGCGAGAACTCAAAGGTTCCCGTCATCGAGACCGGTGCCGGAGTGGTACACTGCTATGTGGACAAGGATGCCGACATGGACAAGGCAAAGCGCATTGTCCATAATGCCAAGTGTCGCCGTGTCAGTGTTTGCAACGCCTTGGACTGTCTGTTGGTGCACAAGGACATGGAACCTCGTCTTGCGGAGTTGCTTGCCCCCATGCAGGGACAGGTGGAGTTCCATTATGGCGAATACGGCCGCGAGTGGCTCTCGCACAATCTGAGCATACGCATCGTCAGCGGACTGGACGAGGCCCTGGCGCATATCCGTACCTACGGTTCCGGCCATAGCGAGAGTATAGTTACAGAGAACTGGCACACCGCCGACCGTTTCCTCCTCGAGGTGGATGCCGCCTGTGTCTACCACAATGCCCCCACCTCCTTCACCGACGGGGCACAGTTCGGCCTCGGTGCCGAGATAGGCATCTCCACACAGAAACTCCACGCCCGCGGCCCCATGGCACTGGAGGAGATAACCACCAGCAAGTATGTAATAAGGGGTAATGGGCAGACACGGGGGTGAACGGGAGGACCCTCCCCCAACCCCTCCCTGCAGGGAGGGGAAAGCGGAAAGGTGAAAACGGAAAACTGAAATCCGGGTCCTCTGAGTCCTCCGAGAACTCTGAATACTCTGAGTACTCCGAAAAACGCTCTCCGCTCACCTCTCCCCGCTCATCCTCTCCCCGTTAAAATAAAGATATGAAAAGTTTTCTCAATGTACAAGACCTTGGCGACCTGAAGCAGGCACTGGCCGAGGCACGCGAAATCAGGCAGGACCGTTTCAAGTATGTGGAACTTGGTCGCAACAAGACCGCCCTGCTCGTATTCTTCAACAACAGCCTGCGCACACGCCTTTCCACTCAGAAGGCTGCCCTGAACCTGGGTATGAACGTTATTGTGCTGGATGTGAATGCCGGAGCGTGGAAACTGGAAACCGAACGCGGTGTCATCATGGACGGTGACAAGAGCGAACATCTGCTGGAGGCTATTCCCGTGATGAGCAGTTATTGCGACATTATCGGCATACGCTCCTTTGCTGGCCTTACCGACCGCAAGTATGACTATGCCGAGACCGTCTACAACCAGTTCGTGCGCTATTCCGGCAAACCCATCTTTGCCATGGAGACAGCCACCGTGCATCCCTTGCAGGCCTTTGCCGACCTCATTACCATAGAGGAACACAAGCAGAAGGCACGTCCCAAGGTGGTGCTCACCTGGGCTCCCCATCCCCGTGCCCTGCCGCAGGCCGTTCCCAACAGTTTTGCCGAGTGGATGAATGCCGCCGACGTGGACTTCGTCATCACCCATCCCGAGGGCTATGAACTGGATCCTGCCTTTGCCGGCAACGCCCGTGTGGAGTATGACCAGATGAAGGCTTTCGAGGGTGCTGACTTCGTCTATGCCAAGAACTGGTCATGTCCCGGTGTTACTCGTCCCGAGGACTATGGCAAGATACTGACCGACTATCACGACATGCTCCACTGGACCGTGTCCGACCGTCAGATGGCCGTCACCAACAACGCGCGCTTCATGCACTGCCTGCCCGTACGCCGCGGCATGATTGTCACCGACCAGGTCATCGAGGCCCCCACTTCGCTTGTCATTCCCGAGGCCGCCAACCGCGAGATTTCCGCTACCGTTGTGCTCAAACGCATCTTGGAAAGTCTCTAAGACTCTCTGCCTTAAGGTTCTTAAAGCAGAAATTCTACAGCAAACAACAGGAATATGCACGGTTTCTTTGAAGCTGTGCATATTTTTCATATCTTTGCCCCTTGTAAGTACCTTGAACAACAAATACATAACCTAAACAAACAACCAAATGAAGAAGTTTTATCTCCTCCTTATTGCCATGCTCCATTGTGTGGCGGCGACATGGGCGCAGGAAACCAACACCTCGTGGTCGGTGGGTTCTGCCGCCAACGACAAGGCCAACATCACATGGATTGGCTTCACCGTCCCCACGGTGAACGATGCAGGCGATGCCGTTACTGAGGTTCCCCTGCACAACATCCACCTGTGTACCAACAAGAACAACAGTGGTGAGAAGACCGCCTACATGGTCATATCCTCCACCAAGGACATCAATGGCAAGGTGGGCATCTCCACCAACAATCCCGAACCTCAGCACAATGTCCTGATAGAGTACAAGTTCGAGGGAATCACCCTGCAGGCTGGAAGCACATACTACATGTTCTTCTCCACCTCAAACACCAATGTGGCATCCTGCGGACAGCGCATAGCCATAGACAATGCCAGCGGCAACTATGCCCCCAGGGTTAGTGCCGGCGGTTCCGAGCGAACCTGGGTTCCTTATTTCAAGGTTAATGTTGCCGATGCCAATGCCGTTCCTCCCGTATTCTCTTCTGCCTACGGCGAGAAATGGCTCCGCCTTACCAACTGCAACAATGCCAACTATGCATGGAGCGCTCCTTCCCAATCCAAGGCCGGTACGGCAAAGATGGACATGAGTCAGGAAAACCAGTTGTTCTGCTTCGTGGGCAACAATACCGACGGTTTCACCATCTACAGCAAGACGCTCGGTGAGGATTACAAACTCACCGCCAGCACTTCTCCCGGCAACGGCACAGTGGCATCATGGACCACCGGCACTGCTGCAAAGTGGTTCCTGGACATGAGCCAGAACTCTGCCGCCACCAAGCCCGGTATCGGTGTCACCACCAATGTGGCAGGCGGTTTCTCCCTGAACATGTATGGCGGAGCAGGAGGCGACCTGAAGTTCTACGGCATTGCTGATGCCGGTTCACGCTGGACCATCAGCCGTGTCAACCCTGAGGCGTTGGACATCACCTTTGCCGTAACGAGCGAGACCAAGTATCCCGAGACAAACACCCGCATCGGTGACTTCAAACTGACATACGGTACCACCACATCCACCACCACCGTTACCAAGGACCTGGACGGTACTGCCATGAAGTTCTACCTGCCCTACGGACAGGAGGTGAGCATGAGCACCTTCACCTACCACGGATGGAATGCATCCGTTGAGGAGGGCGAGAAGACCACCGTCACCTTCACCGGCGACATGGAGAGCGAGTACCAGTACCTCTGGTATCACAACAATCCCCCATACCGTATCCCTGCCATTGCCACACGCAAGGACGGCAAACTGCTGGCCATCAACGACTACCGCCCCTGTGGCGGCGACATAGGCTTCGGCCGTGTGGACCTGGTTCAGCGTATCGGTTCGCCCGACGGCACAAAGTGGGAGGAAGGTACGGTCATCATCCAGGGTAACGAGAAGGATTCATGGAATGGCAACGACGGTTTCGGCGATCCTGCCCTGTGCATCGACCGCGAGACAGGACGTGTGCTGCTCATCTGCGTAACGGGCCGTACCGTATGCGGCAGTGCCACACGCGAGAACCCCAACCGCATAGCACGTTTCTACAGCGAGGACGGAGGCAAGACCTACCATAGCGTGGTAGAGGGTCGCGATTCCATCTATGACGACATCACCGAGGAGTTCTACAGCCTTTGGGACACCGAGGCCTACAAGGCAGGCGACAAGACCAGCACCGACCAGTACACCGCACAGAGTTTCTTCTTCGGCTCGGGCCGCATCTTCCAGAGTTCCAAGATAAAGGTGGGCGAGTACTACCGCATCTATGCCGCCCTGTGGAGCAAGGACATGCACAACCGTGTGGCATACTCCGACGACTTCGGCCTGACATGGCACATCCTGGGCACACGCGAGGACATGCCCTTCCCCAACTTCGGCAACGCCAACGAGCCCAAGTGTGAGGAACTGCCCAACGGCGACGTCATCATGTCTGCCCGCAAACCTCACGGCCGCTACTACAACATCTTCACCTACTCCGACATAGAGAAGGGCCAGGGCTCCTGGGGCACAGGCACCAACAGCAACATCCCTGCTCCCAGCGACTGGAACGGAACCAACGGCGAGATTACCACCTATCAGGTGGAGGATGCTGACGGCAACCTCTGCAACATCGCCCTCCAGTCACTGCCTCTCGGCCTGGAAGAATACCAGGGCGACGTGCGCCGCAACGTAGGTTTCTACTTCAAGGACATTACCAGCCCCTACAGTTACCAGAAGGCAGGCAAGAACGACGCTCCCACCTTCGCCAACGGTTGGCAGAAGGGTATGGTGGTCAGCACCACCCAGTCAGGTTCCGCCTACAGCACCTTCACCCTGCAGGAGGACGGCCGTCTGGGCTTCTTCTACGAGGAGACCCCCGGAGGCTACTCCATGGTGTACGTGCCTCTGACCATTTCCGAGATTACCGGTGGCAAGTACGTCCGCATAGTGGGCGATGCACAGCCCACCGATGCTGCCCCCATAGACATTACCTATACATACAAGTATGGCGACACGGAGTGGTACACTCAGAACGAAGTGGCATACGTGGGCGAGAACTTCCCACCCGTCTATGAACCGGCTTACGTCAGCACAAGCGGTGTTCCCGAGCGCAAGGCAACTGCCGAGGATGCAGGAAAGAACTTCGTCATCTCCTGCACCCTGAGCGAGGATATCCCCTTCCTGCCCTCCGCCTCTTTCGACCAGGGCGTGTGGTATTCCCTCACCATCCGTGACACGAAGTATCCCCACTACAATGCCTCTACCGGCAAGTTCCCCTGCGCCACCTCCAAGCAGACGGGCGACAAGACCCTGTTTGCCTTCGTGGGCAACCCCTACACGGGTTACAAGATACAGAACCTTGCCCTTGGCGAGGAGAAGGCCGTAGGCGGCACCATTACCAACAACGGCCACGTCAGTCCCGTTGCTTTCGAGTCTGCCCCCTACTTCGTTCTGGAGGACAACAGCGGCCACCTTGTATTGCGCAATACCGCAAACTCTCTGGGCTACCTCAATGACATACAGGGCACACTGGGCTACTGGGTCAACGCCTCTGCCGCCACCGATGGAGGTTCCACACTCACCTTCACCATGGAACAGAACAACGCCACCGGTATCGTTGAAACTCTGAAAACGGAAGACGGAAAGGTGAAAGCGGAAATCTATGACCTTTCAGGCCGTCGCCTCTCTGCTCCAGTCAAGGGTATCAATATAGTTGATGGCAAGAAGGTAGTGGTAATGGAATAAGTTGCCATCGCAGAATAAAGGAAAATTCCCCAAAAGACATCCCGATGGTCTTTTGGGGAATTTTCTTATGCATGCCCGTCCTCCGCTCCTATCAGTCTCCTGCCATGCGGTGTGCCTTGGCCCTGTCCGGCTTGCCGTTGGGGGTCTGTGGCAACGCCCCTACCTTTATGATGCGACGTGGCATCCAATATCTTTTTGCTCCTCCGGCATTGCGTATGGCATCTGCATCAATGTCGTCAGTGGTCAGGTACACCAGGGCTTGTCCCAGCGCGTCGTCGTCCCTGTATGTTACTATCACGTTGTCCACTCCTATGGACTGGAGCCAGGCTTCCACCTCCTCTATCTGTATCTTTATGCCACCGGAACAGACAGTGTTGTCCCTGCGGCCGAGAACACGAAAGGCGTCCTTGCCATGAAAGCGGACAATGTCGTTGGTGTAAAGCCTTTGGGGGCACAGGGCAGGTGCGTCTATGATGAGGCACCCCTCCTCGTCCTGTTCAAGGGAAATGCCCGGCAAGGGAGTGTAATGGTCTTCGCTGATACGGCGCAGGGCTATGTGGCTTAGGGTTTCTGTCATGCCATAGGAACTCCACACGTTGATGGGGAGGGAGCGGAGCGCATCTTCGAGTGGTTGGGATATGGCACCCCCTCCGATGATGAGGTGCCTGATGCCGAGAAGTCTTTCCCGTTCCTCGGGCACCTGCAGGGTGTTCCATACCTGTAGCGGAACCATGGCGGCAAAGTCTATGCCAGTGGGGTTCCCTATGCTTTCCATGTTCCGGGTACTGAGAGGGTGGCCGCTTGGCTCCACATGGAGCAGTTGCATGCCACGTTCGATGGCACGTACCATCATCATCTTGCCGGCAATGAAGTCCAGGGACATGCACAGGAGTGCCGTGTCGCCATGCTTGAGCCCGAGAAAGTCACATGTCATGCGTGCACTTGCGCGCATGCGTTCCTTTTCTATATATATGCGCTTGGGTGTGCCGGTGCTGCCGCTGGTGTGCACCTCCATGGTGGGCGATGCATCGTGCCATAGCGAAAGGAATTCGTCCGGAGTCATGCCTCTTCCACTTGTGCGCGCCACATCTTGGAACCGCGCAGTTCAAGATCCATTTCTATATTGTCCGTGTAGAGCAGTCCCGTGCCCAACCCCTGTGGAAATGTAATGCGCGGACCGTAGACGCGGGCTGCCAGCAGTGCCACGTTGCGCAGGCCTATGTTGCTTTCCAGGGCACTGGTCATCCACGAGGGTATGCCACGCTTGCCGGCTTCGCTGACCCATTCGATGGACCCTGTCATGCCACCGTGCAGGGTGGGTTTGATGACGATGTATTGCGGACGTATGGTGTCAAGCATAAGACGCTTTTCTTCCAGCGAATTTACGCCGATAAGTTCTTCGTCCAGAGCAACAGGCAGGTATATCCTGCCCTGTGCCTTTGCCTCTTCCTGCAGGCGGCACAGGTGTGCCATGTCTTTCCATTGGTAGGGGGCAATGGGCTGTTCGATGGAATGTATGCCGTACTGTGCCAGTGCCGTCATTTTCTCCTCGGCCTCGGAGGGACTCCATGCCCCGTTGGCATCCACACGGAGTTCCAGTGTGTCGGGACTGAAGCGTGAACGTATGGTGCTGATGAGGCGCAGTTCCTCCTGCCAGTCTATGGCGCCGATTTTCAGTTTTATGCAACGGAAGCCCTGTCGCAGTTTTGCCTTCACCTGAGCGAGCATGTCATCGTAGTCTGCCATCCACACCAGTCCGTTCATGGGTATGCCCACTTCGGAACGTGCAAAGGGAGTGTCGTAGAGCAAGGGGTTCTGCTGGTAGTCGTACATGGCAGATTCCATGGCAAAGAGCAGGGCAGGGTAGGGACGCAGTGTCTCGGCGTAGTTCTCGCTCTGCAGTGCTTCCTCTATCAGACGTGCCACGTCCGACATGCGTGTGTATGCATCGCGGTCCGAACTGAGGTCCGGCAGCGGGGCACATTCGCCCAGCCCGATGCGTTTGCCCTCCTCGTCCCGGATGGTGATGATGATGGCATCATGGGTAAGATATTCGCCACGGCTGGTGCGTGCCGGCTTGCGGAAGTGCAGTGTGCGGTGTGAAAGGGATATGTTCATGTCCTCTCTTTTACGGTATATACGTGTCTCCCCATTCAGGCTTGCGCTTTTCCAGGAAGGCCTTGCCACCCTCTTGTGCCTCATCGCAGAAGTAGTAGAGCATGGTGGCATCGCCTGCCAGTTCCTGTATGCCTGCCTGTCCGTCCAGTTCGGCGTTGAGACCGCGCTTTATCATGCGCAGGGCAATGGGCGAGTGCTGCATCATCTGTTGTGCCCACTCCACGGTGGTGTCCTCCAGTTGGTCGTGGGGTACAACCTTGTTTACCAGTCCCATGTCCAAAGCCTCCTGGGCGGTGTAGAGCCGGCACAGGAACCATATCTCGCGAGCCTTCTTCTGCCCCACTATGCGTGCCAGATAGGAGGAACCGAAGCCGGCATCGAAACTGCCCACCTTGGGGCCTGTCTGCCCGAACTTGGCATTGTCGGAGGCTATGGTAAGGTCGCAGACAACGTGAAGCACATGCCCGCCGCCTACGGCAAAGCCGTTGACCATGGCAATGACGGGCTTGGGTATGGAACGTATCTGTTTCTGCACGTCCAGAACGGAAAGGTGCGGCACACCGTCCTCGCCTATGTATCCGCCACGTCCCTTCACGTTCATGTCGCCACCGGCGCAGAAGGCATTGGTGCGCATCCATTCCTCTTCGCTTTGTCCCTCCTTGCGGGGCGAGTCGGCACCGGTCAGTATGACCACACGTACGGTGCTTGAATCGCGGCAATAGCGCATGGCATCACTCAATTCCCATGTGGTGAGCGGTGTGAAGGCGTTTCTTACGTGCGGACGGTTTATGGTTATTCGGGCTATGCCCTGCCATTCGTCCAGGAGTATCTCGCGGTATTCTTTAACTACTTTCCAGTCTCTCATAACTTGATTTCTAATATCGTGGTTTCCTCTGAATTGATGAATTCCTGCATATTTTCCTCGCCTTCGAGGTATCTGATATTGTGAAGCATGGCCACATGCCTGGCACTGAGGTTGTGCTCTCCCATGATGGCTTGCCTGCTGGTGGCAGGTTCCTGCGGTACGGGCAGGGTGTTGAAGATACCTCCAAGTCCGTCGTTGAACACGAGGATGTGCAGGTTCTGTGGAAGTGCCGATGCCCAGAAGGCATTCTGGTCGTAGAAGAATGACAAGTCCCCCACCACAGCAAAGACCTTTTGATATTGAGGTACGGCCATGGCTATACCAACGGTAGTGGATAGCGAACCTTCTATGCCGTTGATGCCACGATTGCAGAAGATGTAGGGACGACGTGAAGCGCCCTTCTCCTTGTCTGAATATTCCTTCAGTTTGGCATGCTGGGCAATTCGGATGGTACTGCTATTGGCAAGGTGAACCAGCGAGGTGTGGGGGATGTTGTCGAATAGTTCCTGTATCAGTGCTGTGCGTTTATTGTCGTCTGACGTCTTCTTTTTTAGGGGAAGTTCCATCTTCTGGCTCTTCCTGTTGACGTCGCAGAAGATAACGTTTAGGGCCTTGGTATAGTCGGATTTGATGACTGCAGTTTGGCAGCCGAACAAGTCGGCTACGGCACCGTCATGGCTGATGTGCCAATGCTCCTTGGGCTTGTTCTTGCGGAAGAACTCTTTCAACTCTTTGCTGACTATGTGTCCGCCCAGGGTAAGCACTCGTTCCACAGGTTTCATCTTGCTCCAATCTATGTCGGAGGCATTGGTGTACAGGTCCGCTTCCTGATTGCAAAGATTCTCGCCTATGACGGTGATGTGCATCCTGGTCAGTCGTAGTGTGCCAGGGTGCAACCTATCCATGGGGATTGCTTGTCCAAGAATGAGCACCGAGTTGCTCCAATCTTCTGCAGGGACATTTTTTCCCGGCTCCCACGGGTATTGCTGTGGGAGCAGTGTCTCTCGGTACTCAATCTTTCTTGCCCGAGGCAAAGTGTCTGTGGTAAAGTCGTAGATGGGTTCGCTCAGTGGAATGTTGATGTGTACAGGACCGGGGGGAAGTTTGTATTGTGCCTCGAGCACAGCCTCGTTCACCAGTCTGTTAGCATGCCATGTATCAGTTTCTGGCAGGCTTGTGCTCATCTTGACCATCTTGCCGAGAGCCCCTTCCTGTGGCATGGTTTGTCCGTCCATCTGTCCTATCCATGCTTGCGGACGGTCGGCAGAAACGAATATGACGGGGACATGCTGATAGAATGCCTCGCATGCGGATGGGTAGAGGTTGGCCAGGGCCGAACCGCTGGTGACAACGACAACCGCGGGTTTGCCAGTTGCTAATGCCAGTCCCAATGCCATGAAACCGGCACATCGTTCGTCGGTGGCACGGTGCGTGCGAAACTCTTTGATTTGGCATACTGTATGCACAATAGGCGCATTTCTGCTACCAGGACAGAGCACGAAATCCTCGATGCCGTGCTCTTTGAGTACGGCCAGAGTTTCGAGTATAATTTTGTTGGAACTTAGCATATCTTAGTTTATGATAGGGCAGCAAGCAGAGTGTCCATTTTTCTCTTTATCTCGTCTTTCTCTTCAGAGAAGATGCTGTTCCTGGTCAGTCCTCCACCGGCAAAGAACAGGGCCTTTCCTCCGGGGCGTATATGGGCGCAGCGTATGTTGACGAAGATATTGGTCTCGGCTCTCAGGTTCAACGGCCCCAGATAACCGCCATAGTAGAGGCGTCTGTTGCGCTCGAACAGGCGAATGAAGTTCCATGCCTCCATCTTGGGCAGTCCGCACAGAGCCGGGGTGGGATGTAGCAGGTTAATTATATTCAGTGGCTGAGTTGGTTTGGGCAGGTGGAAGGTGTAGTCCGTGCGCAGGTGGAAAAGGTGTCCGGCCTTGGAGGTGTATGGTCCCTGTCGTGTTATTCTGGCACCCAGTCCCTGGAGTTGTCCTTCGATGTAGTCGGAGACGATACGCTGTTCGTGCACGTTCTTGCCGTTCCACTCCCCGTGTTCCCAGGTGCGTGTCCCTGCCAGAGCCATGGTATGCCATTTCTGTCCGTAGCCCTCCAGCAGAAGTTCCGGAGTGCATCCGAACCATCGGCCTGCCTGGTGCGTGTAGACCAGATAGACCATGGAGTTTGGGAAACGCTCGGTGGCTCGAACAAAGAGTTCGTCCTCGTGTCCTGCCCCCTCCCAGTCCTTCAGTTGTGAGAAGGAAAGCACCAGTTTCTGGTAGTTTTCCCTGTCCAGTTGGTATTTGAAGGAGCGGAATGCAACCTTGTAACCGTCACTATCTTCGATGTCCTCCGTCCTGTCTTCCAGTTCTATGGACGAAAGCGATATCCGCCTCTGCTTGCCCAATGTACGTGTTTCCAGGTCTATCAGTTCCCAACCGCTTACCGCCACATCGGGTCTGATGAGCAGTGTGGGTGTCTTGGCCGTTTCGGTGAAGGGAGCGAAGATGAAACCTGAAGGTTCGTTACCGGGAAGCAGACCGCCAGTGCCGGCACTGGTGGGGCTTCTGTGTAGCGATTCCATAACCAGTGCTTCGCCGTTTGTCTGCAATACCAGATGAGGCTCCCTCTCGCCGGGGAACCTGTACAGCGCAA
Source organism: Bacteroidaceae bacterium (assembly GCA_045594385.1). Classification (GTDB taxonomy): domain Bacteria; phylum Bacteroidota; class Bacteroidia; order Bacteroidales; family Bacteroidaceae; genus Physcousia. Next base: position 41,192 of record JAZNYM010000010.1, on the reverse strand, counting down.
AGTCCAATCCGCTGTCCAACAACCTTCTGACGCTTTCTGTAGTCACTCTCTCTTGTCTCCTCTTTCTAATATTATAACTTATGTCTGTTGGCGTGCAGACGCCTATTCCTGTACAAATATACGCATTTTTTTTGAAACCGTTGTTGTCATGCCTCGCCTTTGCATGTCCCTGTCCATATTTTAAGTGTTTTCCAGTGCTCTATAGTGTACTGGGCAGAGTGTCAGCCACGATATATTGCTAACCACTAAAAAAAAGTAGCAGAATGCGCATAATATTGTTTATTATTTGTACCTTTGTCCACCAAAATAGTAAAAAGACGCAACATATGAGCGACAGATTGTTTATTTTTGACACCACTTTGAGAGATGGTGAGCAAGTTCCCGGTTGCCAGCTCAACACAGTAGAGAAGATACAGGTTGCACGCCAGTTGGAGGCTCTTGGCGTGGACGTGATAGAGGCAGGTTTCCCTGTGTCAAGCCCCGGTGACTTCAATTCTGTAATAGAAATCAGCAAGGCCGTTACATGGCCTACCATCTGTGCACTGACACGTGCCGTGGAGAAAGATATTGACGTGGCCGCCGAGGCACTGAAGTATGCCAAGCGTGGCCGCATACATACTGGCATTGGCACAAGCCCCTCGCATATCAAGTATAAGTTCAACAGCACTCCCGAGGAAATCATAGAGCGTGCCGTGGCTGCTGTGAAGTATGCCAAGCGTTATGTGGAGGACGTGGAGTTCTATGCCGAGGACGCAGGACGTACCGACAACGAATACCTCGCCCGTGTGATAGAGGCAGTATGCAAGGCAGGTGCTACCGTGTGCAACATCCCCGATACCACAGGTTTCCGTACTCCCTACGAGTATGGTGAGAAGATAAAGTACCTCTACGAGAATGTGGATGCCTTTGCCGCCGGCAAGGCAATACTTTCTACACATTGCCACAACGACTTGGGCATGGCTACGGCAAACACCGTGGCAGGCGTGCTGAACGGTGCCCGACAGGTGGAGGTGACCATTAACGGTATCGGCGAGCGTGCCGGCAACACCAGTCTGGAGGAGGTGGCAATGATTTTCAAGACACACCCCGACCTGGGTATTCAGACAAACATAAACACTACCAAGATATACCCCACCAGCCGTATGGTGAGCAGTCTGATGAACATGCCCGTACAGCCCAACAAGGCCGTTGTAGGCAAGAATGCATTTGCACACAGCAGCGGCATACATCAGGACGGTGTGCTGAAGAATGTAAGCACTTACGAAATTATGGATCCCAGGGAAGTGGGCATCGACGACAATGCCATAGTGCTTACTGCCCGCAGCGGTCGTGCTGCCCTGCGCCACCGCCTCAGTGTGAACGGCGTGGAACTGGACGGAGAGAAGTTGGATGCCATCTATCAGGAGTTCCTGAAACTTGCCGACAAGAAGAAGGAGGTGACGGACGACGACATCCTGGTGCTGGCCGGTGCAGACCGTTCCGCTTCGCACAACATCAAACTCGATTATCTCCAGGTTACTACAGGCAAGGGGGTGAAGAGCGTGGCCAGCGTTGGTCTGCTCATTGGTAACGAACAGTTCGAGGCCGCTGCCAGCGGTAACGGTCCTGTGGATGCCGCCATCCGTGCCCTGAAGACCATCATCCGTCGTGAAATGACCTTGAAGGAGTTTACCATCCAGGCCATCAGCAAGGGTTCCGACGACATGGGCAAGGTGCACATGCAAGTGGAGCACGACGGCCATGTCTACTATGGTTTCGGCGCTAACACAGACATCGTAACGGCTTCGGTGGAGGCTTATATTGATTGTATAAATAAGTTCAAGTAAAAGACCCACCCCGGCCCTCCCTGCAGGGAGGGAGAGGGGAGAGGGAGGGAGGATAATGGGATTAGGATTTGGGGATTTGAGGATAGATGTATTGGAAATGGGATTTAAGACTGCTTCACCAGATAGGTATCGTCTGTTGAAGGACTTTGCACGTAAGAACAGGAAGAACCCAACATTGGCCGAGCAGGTATTATGGAAGTATATCCGTGAACAGGTCTTGGGTGTAAAGTTCTTGAGACAACATATCATCGGTGATTATATAGCAGACTTTGTCGCACCGGGATGTATGCTTGTCATAGAGGTGGATGGGGCATACCATTCTGAACCCCAACAGATGCGTGATGACGTTATACGCACTTTATCACTTGAAAAATTAGGATTTAAGGTTATAAGATTTTCTAATGAAGAAGTCTTGTATAATACACAGGACACATTAAATAAGATAAAACAACATATAGATATGAATACAAAGGAACTTGATAAGAGTATAGGCGCTGTGTCTCCCTCCCTCGCAGGGAGGGATGGGGTGGGTCCGCTCACTTTGTTCGACAAAATCTGGAACGCCCACATAGTGCAGCAGGTGGAGGATGGGCCCACACAGCTGTATATAGACAGATTGTACTGCCATGAGGTGACGACACCTCAGGCATTTGATACATTGCGCGACAAGAACATACGCGTGTTCCGTCCCGAGCAGGTGGTGGCAATGCCCGACCATAATACACCCAGCGACCAGCAGGAGCGCATCGATGACCCTGTAGGACGCAAGCAGGTGGAGACCCTGGCCAAGAACTGTGCCGAGTTTGGCATACGTCACTTTGCCATGGGAACAAAGGACAATGGCATTATCCATGTTGTTGGTCCCGAGAAGGGTCTGTCATTGCCCGGCATGACAATCGTGTGTGGCGACTCGCACACCTCTACACATGGCGCCGTGGGTGCCATTGCCATGGGTATCGGTACCAGCGAGGTGGCTCAGGTGCTGGCATCGCAGACCATCCTGCAGAGCAAGCCCAAGACCATGCGCATAAACATTGAGGGCACTCTGCCCGAGGGTACTACAGCCAAGGACGTGGCACTCTACATCATGGCACAGATGACAACATCAGGCGCCACAGGCTATGCCGTGGAATATGCCGGCTCTACCGTGCGCAACATGAGCATGGAGGGACGACTGACCCTGTCCAACCTGTCCATCGAGATGGGTAGCCGTGCAGGTCTGATTGCTCCCGACGAGACAACATTCGCTTACCTGAAGGACCGCGAGTATGCCCCCAAGGGCGAGGCATGGGACAAGGCAGTGGAGGAGTGGAAGAAACTCTATTCCGACCCCGATGCCGTGTTCGACAAGGAGGTGACATACCGTGCCGAGGACATTGCGCCGCGCATCACCTACGGAACGAACCCCGGTGCAGGCATCGCCATAGATGAGTGTATCCCCACCCTCGAGGAGATAGACGAGGCCGACCGCCAGCAGTTCCTCAGCATGCTGGAGTATATGCAGTTCCAGCCCGGACAGAAGTTGGAGGGCACTCCCGTGGACTACTGCTTCCTGGGTGCATGTACCAACGGACGCATAGAGGACTTCCGTGCCTTTGCCTCCGTTGTCAAGGGCAAGAAGAAGGCTGACAACGTGGTGGCATGGCTCGTGCCCGGTTCTTGGCTCGTGCGCCAGCAGATTATAGACGAGGGCATAGACAAGATTCTGGAGGAGGCAGGCTTTGAACTGCGTCTGCCCAGTTGTTCTTCCTGTCTGGCCATGAATCCCGACAAGGTGCCTGCAGGCAAGTTGTCCATCTCTACGAGCAACCGCAACTTCGTAGGCCGTCAGGGCCCTGGTGCCCGTACCATCCTGGCAAGTCCTCTGGTTGTTGCCGCTTCGGCAATCACTGGCGTAGTAACTGATCCAAGGAAGTTGTAGCAGCAGACCCTCCCCTCACCCTCCCTAGGGAGGGAGGTGTTACTTCCGTAATCAACAAGCGAAGGTGGATAAATACCTTGCTGAATACTATAATAAAGTTCAACTAAAAAAGACTTACCCATACTGTTATATAAAACATTATACTCTCCTCCCTTGTGGAGGGGTAAGGGGGAGGGTCCTTATCAATATGAAACAGAAATTCGACATAATACAGTCAACCTGCCTTCCCATACAGATTGACAACTGCAATACAGACCTTATAATCCCTGCCCGCTATCTGGCAAGCACAACGCGCGACCCGAAGTTCTTCGGCGATGCCTTCATGCACGACCTCCGCTTTGATGCCGATGGCAACCCCGTGGCAGACTTCGTGATGAACAAACCCGAGTATAGCGAGGCACCCAAGCAGGGCGTGCACGAAATCATCATAGGCGGACAGAACTGGGGCTCGGGCTCCAGCCGCGAGCATGCAGCATGGGCTATCGCCGGTTATGGCGTGCGTGTGGTGATAAGCAGTTCCTTTGCCGACATCCACCGCAACAACCTGCTCAACTGTTTCGTGTTGCCCGTCATTGTGAGCCGTGAATTCCAGCAGGAACTCTTCGAGACCGTAGCGGCAAATCCTCAGGCAGAGGTTCGCGTTGACGTTCCCAACCAGACCGTAACCAACCTGAGCACTGGCCATAGCGAACCGTTCGACATAAACGGTTACAAGAAGTATTGCCTGATGAACGCTCTGGACGACATCGACTTCCTGCTGGAGAACAAGGGGAAGATAGAGGAGTGGGAGGAAAAAAGGTAAGCCCCCCAAAAACGGACCCTCCCCCAGCCCCTCCACAAGGGAGGGGAGTGGTTACAAAAGCGATATTCTTCTGCTACGGAGGTACCATTTATGAATACAACCGACAAAGACTTGCATAAAACAAATCATCCTACTCCCCTCCCATGTGGAGGGGGCGGGGGAGGGTCTGCCTTTTCCCGTACCATAGAAATAATGGACACCACTCTGCGCGATGGAGAGCAGACCAGTGGTGTCTCTTTCATGCCCCACGAGAAACTGATGATTGCACGCACCTTGTTGGAAAGGGTGGGCGTGGATCGCATAGAGGTAGCCTCGGCTCGTGTCAGCGAGGGAGAGAAACAGGCTGTTGCCAGCATCTGCAAGTGGGCGGAAAGGGCCGGCAAGATAGACAGGATAGAGGTTCTGGGCTTCTGCGACGGCACAACCTCGGTGGACTGGCTCCTGAGCACAGGATGCCGCCACCTGAACCTCCTGTGCAAAGGCTCCCGCCGTCATTGCGAGGGACAGTTGCGCAAGAGCGTGGAAGAGCACATCAGCGACATACGCGGCGTGGTGACATACGCCACGCAGAAGGGAGTCAATGTGAATGTCTACCTGGAGGACTGGTCCAACGGTATAAAGGACTCTGCCGACTATGTCTTTGCCCTGATGGACGGTTTGCAGAACACTCCCATCGAGCGTTACATGCTGCCCGACACCCTGGGTGTGCTGAACCCCATGCAAGTGAGCATGTACATAGGACAGATGGTGGCCCGCTATCCCGAGGTGCATTTCGACTTCCATGCACATAACGACTACGACTTGGCCGTGGCAAATGCCTTTGCCGCCGCCAGTGCAGGATGCATGGGCATACATACTGCCGTAAACGGGCTTGGCGAGCGTGCTGGCAATGCACCCTTGGCCAGTGTGCAGGCGGTTCTTGCCGACCAGGCAGGTTTTGAAACGCGCATCAACGAGGAGCAACTGGGCGAGGTTTCCCGTCTTGTGGAGACATGCTCGGGCATCGTGGTGCCTCCCAACAAGCCCATCGTGGGCGAGAACGTCTTCACCCAGGTGGCCGGAGTGCATGCCGATGGCGACAACAAGGCCGGTCTGTACATGAACGACCTATTGCCCGAACGCTTTGCCCGCAAACGAGAATATGCCCTGGGCAAGACCTCGGGCAAGGCAAACATCCTGAAGAACCTTGAAGAACTCGGTCTGGAACTGAGCAGTGAGGAGACCCGCATCGTCACGGAGCGCATAATAGAACTTGGCGACAAGAAGGAAATAGTCACTCGCGAGGACCTGCCCTTCATCGTGTCCGATGTGGTGCGTCATGCTACTGCCGACGAGGATGTGCGCCTGCTCTCTTACGTTGTCACCACGGCCTACGGTCTGAAACCCATGGCCAGCCTGCGGTTGGAAATTCATGGCAAGACCTACGAGGAGCAGGCTCACGGAGACGGTCAGTTCGATGCCTTCGTACGTGCCATACGCCATATCTACCGAGAGAAACTCGGCCGCGAATTCCCTTGGCTCGTCAATTACACCGTGGGCATACCTCCCGGCGGACGTACCGATGCCCTGGTGCAGACGGCCATCACATGGGATTGGCAGGACAGAGTGTTGCGCACTCGAGGCCTGGATGCCGACCAGATGGGTGCTGCCATCAAGGCGGTGATTAAGATGCTGAATCTGATAGAGAAGGATTATTGATAAAGGGGGACCCACCCCCAGCCCAGCGGACCCAACGGACCCAGCGGACCCCTCCCCAGCCCTCCCCTGTATGGGAGGGAGTGGTTACAACCGACAATGAATATTAAGTATTAACAAATTTATTAACCCTTTAATAAAATCCCCAATTCCCCAGTGCTATATACTCCCTCCCCTTGTGGGAGGGTAAGGGGAGGGGTCCAAAGTATATGAAACTTAAGATTGCCGTCCTTCCGGGCGACGGAATAGGTCCGGAGATTATGGAGCAGGGCGTGGCCGTGTGCAGCGCCGTGGCTCAGAAGTTCGGGCATGAGGTCAGTTACGAGACAGCGCTCTGCGGCGCTCATGCCATTGACGAGGTAGGCGACCCCTTCCCCGAGGAAACCTACCAGGTATGCGAGCAGGCGGATGCCGTGCTCTTTGCCAGCGTGGGCGACCCCAAGTTTGACAACGACCCCACGGCCAAGGTGCGTCCCGAGCAGGGTCTGTTGGCCATGCGCAAGAAGTTGGGCCTTTATGCCAATATCCGTCCCGTTGAGACCTTCGAGTGCCTTATCCACAAGTCTCCCCTGAAGGACGAAATAGTGCGTGGTGCCGACTTCATCTGCATCCGCGAACTCACCGGTGGCATGTACTTCGGCAAGAAGCAGGAACCCGCCATCAATGCCGATGGCGTGGAAGAGGCTCTGGATACCAACTACTACACCCGTCCCGAGGTGGAGCGCATCCTGCACGTAGGCTATCAGTATGCACGTCAGCGCCGCAAGCACCTCACCGTGGTGGACAAGGCCAACGTTCTGGCTTCCAGCCGTCTGTGGCGCAAAGTGGCCCAGGAGATTGCACCTCAGTACCCCGATGTGGAGACCGACTTCATGTATGTGGACAATGCCGCCATGCGCATGATTCAGGACCCCAAGTTCTTTGACGTGATGGTGACGGAAAACACATTCGGCGACATCCTTACCGACGAGGGTTCCGTTATCACCGGTTCCATGGGTCTGCTCCCCAGTGCCAGCACCGGCAGCAGCACTCCCGTGTTCGAACCCATCCACGGTTCATGGCCTCAGGGCAAGGGATTGAACATTGCCAACCCCCTGGCACAGATTCTCTCCGTGGCGATGCTCTACGAGTACTTTGACCTGAAGGAAGAAGGCGCCCTCATCCGCGAAGCCGTCAATGCCAGCCTGGCAGAGAACGTTCGCACCCCCGAAATCCAGGTGGAAGGCGCTCCCCGCTATGGCACACGCGAGGTTGGCCAGTGGATAGTTGACTACATAGCAGCCAAGTAAGTACTGCTCATCATAACAAAACTCCTGCATGCACCCTGCATCTGTCGTTCGTGGCAGATACAAGGACATGGCGGGGGCTTTTTTTTAGTATAGAGAGCCTTAATTTGTCCTCCTCGACGACAAGCCCGTGTTCTCCCGAGGATATTTATAGAACGAAAAGAGAACAACCTGAACATGTGATATAGACGATGGCAAAAGTGCTGCAGGGCGGCATTTTGCTATCATGTGTTTTGGTGTTCCCCTACCTTTACAGTAGCATTGGTTTTCATTAAAATGTCCGTTTTCTTGCGGTGCAGAACAAGCCTATAATAATGAACACAAACTAAAGAACACTCGCACGGGGATAACTGTCAAAATATATATGGATTGATGGACTTCCGTGGAAAAATATCAGCAGATAGGACAAAACTGCTATCTTTTTACTAGCAGACATGTCTCTTTGCGTAAAAAAATACAAAAAATAATGTGGGATGTTAAAATTTAATAGTACCTTTACATCCGTCAAGAGAAAGGTGAAGTACACCCCATTTATGTTGTCTCAACAAAACGGACCTTTAAATGACATAGTCTTGAAACGCTTCAAACAATTAAACATCAGTACGATATTATGCTCTGGGATATAATCACGAATTCTATCAGTAGCCTTTTCTGGGGAATATTGATAGCTCTTGCCTGTATGGCGTTGTTTGTGTTTATCATTAAGGGATGGTTGAAAGATGCTATGTTCTCCGCATGGTCTTATATGATAGGTGCCGTGCTGTTTCTACTGCTAACTTTCCAGTGCACGATGATGGTTGGTTCTTTGAAGATAATCAATAGCACCGATTCGTACGAGGCTTATTTCACGGAGATTATAGACCACATGTATGAGGGATGGGAGCAGGTTCCTACAGAAGATGCCGACGTAGTCATAAAGAAGGCGATTGCCGAATACCCCCTGCTTGAATACTATATCGGTGGCGGAGAGTTCACTGGTTTCAATGCCAAGCAACTTCCAGGTGCCATAGCGGAGGAGGTGCGCTCCTTCATGCGGAAATACATATGTCGTCGCCTGTTGTGGTGCTTAGGATTTGTTTTAGTGGCCGGTGTTATAGGCATAAAGACGCTGGACAAGCGCTATGCTTACACTTCGCATGACCGTGGCGGTACATCCGGGCGCAGCCATTCTTCTCCCCGTCCCATGGCGGGAGGTTCTCATCGTCCACGAGTGAATACGCATAGAAGACGATAGTGAAGAAAACAAAAATCATCAAATATAAAACCTAAAACTTATGTCAACAAAGAATTATTGTACAGGCAATCATATCCTGGTTGGCCTTGGAGGCACCGGTGGTAAGATCCTGAAGGCTTTCAAAATGCGCATGTTCGAAGAGTTTCCCACTGCCGAGGAGCGCAAGAAGCTACCTGTGGCTTTGCTCTATGTGGACTCAACCGATGAAATGATGCCAAAGGACGGACGTCCCCGTCCCGACTTCCGTGTCATGGGACAGGATGCTTCGTTCACCAACAATGAGTTCCTGAACATCAAGGCCGTGGACGTAGAGCATATCCTAGACCATATAGGTAACTATCCTTCTGTCAAGGGTATAGTGGAAAATGTAAGTAGTGTCAAATCTGCTATTGGTGCATTGGGCGAGGCTGCTGGTCAAAAGCGCCGTGCTGGTCGCCTGTTGTTTGCAGCCAATGCCATAGGATATGTAAATAGTCTGCGTGATGCTTTCGCACGTTGCCAGAGTGTTTCAGGTGATGCAAGTACACTATATATCAATATTTTTGCAGGTCTGTCTGGTGGCACCGGTTCCGGTTCCGTTGTAGACGTTGTCGTACAGACACGTAAGGCATTCCCTGATGCGATAATCAGCGTTTATGCAATGATGCCGGAGATGCATCTGCCCAAGGCCGACATGGATCAAGGCCGATATTACCAGAACGGTTATGCTGCACTGGCAGAACTCAACGCTCTACAGGCAGGCAGATGGTTCCCTCAAGATGTCACACGCAGTGGTGAGGCCAAATACCACAACGATAAAGTCAAGGGTGTTGCTAATGGTCTTACCATCTACAGCAATGTAAATGAAAACGGAGTTACCGTCAATTCACTGAAGGAATTGCCTAAGATTGTCAGTGACTATATCTTTGCACGTATATTCGTGGTAAATGAAACTGACGAAAATCTTGTTGGCATCAAACATGCCTTCAGATATGAAAACATGGACGACTTCGCCTATGAATACGATGAGGCTGCCAATGCAACGGACGGAAAGATTCCCGTGGCAAGAACAAAGAAGATTGCTTCTTTCGGCATCAAACGTGTCATGTATCCCGAACTGCGCATCTTGAAGCATATAACATACACTGTGGGCGAAAGTGTACTGTACCAGTTCAAGTACAACAACTGGCGCGAGAACCAAGGTTTCGTCAACGAAGAACGCAATAAGGACTACAGAAAGGAATACCTGAATTCCGACAACATGTCCAAGTGGATGTTGGACGAGAAACACCTTACTCAGGAAGTTAAAGTTTTGGAATCCGATGCCGACTATCCCTTGTTCTCCGACTACTGGCACGACAAGGCTATCGGCTATGCAGAAGAAGCCAAGAAAGCAGATTGCCCGCTGAACGAACTGGACAACATCATGGCCGAATTCTACACAAACCATTTCCGCGAGGAGGGCGTAGAGTCCTTCTATGTGGGTAAGGCAAAGGCCATTCCTGAAATATCCAAGGAAATCAGACACAATATCGAAGCAGAACTATTTGATAAATGGAAGGTGGGCGATGTCTCCATTGTGGAATTGCAGAAAGTATCCAAACTGTTACTGGAGCGCATGGGCGAAATCCGCACCGAGCTTGAAGCAAGAATCAAGGAGGCAAAGGAAGAATATGAGGCTTGCGACCAGGATCGTATGGACAACGTGTCCGAATGGAGCCGCTTGGGTATCCTACAGAGAATGGTAGGTGCAGGTGCACGTCGCTATGCCGACCATCAGGGCATTTTGACTGACTACTATACAGTCAAGACCCAACTGGTAGCACTGGAGTTTGCCAAGCAACTCGCTGCAAAGGTATTTGTGGAACTTGGCAAGATGGATGCCGATATCCTTGCTTTCAGCCAGAAGATAAATGAGGCAATAGAGGAAACGGAACGTCTGGTTGTCGCACAACGCAAGGTGAACAAGGGGCTGGAGGACATGAAGGGCGCCATCATCGAAGTGAGCGAGGACGATGCCATGACAGAGTTCGAAGTAGAGATGAAGATAGACAAGGTGGACATGCCCAATATATCCCGTCAGCTTCGCGAGTCGATCTTGCCTCAGATGGAATTCTTCAACTTCGGCAGATTGGCAAATGAAATCAGCGTGGACGACATCAAGGATGCATTTGATGTAAAATTGTCTGAAGTTGTAAGAGCAAAGCATGACGAGAAGGCAGACAGCGACAACAAGGTGCTTGGTCTCAATATTCTTACCCAGTTGCAACAGAAACTCAGGACAGACGATAGCATCAAGAAGTTCGCTCACGACATTGTGTCCCAAAGCGGAGCCTTCCTGAAACTGAGTAACGACCAGATTCAGTTGCACCTACGTAACAATGAAGGCAATCTCAGTCCCACCAATCCTGCATCAATAAACAAAAAGGTAATTCTAGTATCCATCCCCTCACCTGACGAAAATACTGGACTGATCAAGTTTGCCGACAAACTGGAGGATGCTATCAAAAATTCTTTCAACCAGAGTACCGCTCGTACAGACATCATCATTGACCGCAAGAGTCCACGCAAGGATGAACTCTGCATCATGACTGTGTCTTACAACTTCCCCATGCGTGCCATTGACTGGATGGCTCCATATAAGGAACGTTATGAGCAGTTCCTGAACACGGGTAATCCCAATACTGATGCAAGCAATGCCATCTTGTTGCATAGCGAGGGCGATGGCAAGGCACTTCCTTCTGTATTCGCGTTGAGTGATGAGGAAATAAAAGCTAAGTTGGCGGCCACACAAGGTCTTCAACAGCCAGTCGTTCAAGATATCATGCAACCGTTTGGTCAGCCACAACCCGTTGCACCTGTACAACAGCAGCCTGCGCCACAACCGATAGGTGACGTGATCGCACCTCCTCCTCCAGGCGGAATGGTGCCTCCTCCTCCTGTATTCCAGGAGCCACAGATAAATCTCTTTTTGTCTGTGGCAGGTCAGAGTTATGGCCCTTATAACTATGCTACATGCAAACAGTATGTGCAGAGTGGCCAGTTGACGGCACAGTCAATGGTTTGGATGGAAGGAATGCCCGCATGGGCCCCAGCAGGTCAGGTTCCTGCATTACAGGCCCTCTTTGCTCCCCCACCTGCAATGCCCGGACAGCCGACACCTCCTCCAATGGGTGGTCCCACACCTCCTCCAATGGGATAGTAAATCAGAAACATAACAAAAACATAACAAAAAGATATGGCATCAAATAGAAGCGAACGAGTTCGCAATAGATATGGCATCTGTCTGAATGACAGTTGTTCAAAGTGTAAAGGAAAGGAAGTGCAGGAAGTTCCTGCCCGTAAGGATTTTGTCTGCGCCGAGTGTGGCAAGCCCCTTCGTGAATGTCCTCCCCCACGTTCATGGTGGGACAAGCACGGCAAGAAGGTAATCGGTGGCATTGTCGTAGCTCTATTGGCAGCTGGTGGCGCATGTGTCGCTCTGCTTGGCGGTGGAGAGACTACTCCTCCAACACCTTCTGCTCCACCAACCCCACAAGTGGAGACACCGGTGATAAGTCCGGAGTCTGGTGAATACAAGAACGATGTTAAGGTTACTTTGGATTGTGCTACAGATAGTGTAAACATCTATTATACACTGAATGGAGAGGAACCTTCAGATGTTTCTGCTTTGTATTCAGAGCCTATACAGATAGACAAGACAACGACAATAAAAGTGATTGCATGTAGGCCAGGATATATAAATAGTAATGTTTCTGTCGCAGAATTTACAATAAGCAAGGGCAAGACCCCTAACCCTACAGGTGTTGGTTCCGGTAAACGCTATAAGGGGACCTTGAATCTGGGTTATGGAAGGTATTCCGGCGATATAGTGGACGGTAAGCCCGATGGCGCAGGTGTGCTGACCTATACCAAGCAACAGAAGGTGGTTAGCACAAAGGATGTCGTTGCAGAACCTGGCGAACGTATAGAGGGTGTATTCGAGAATGGCAAGGCCTCTTTTGTTACTCTGTACAGGAAGGATGGCAACACCGTTAAGGTACACAGATAAGGAGTCGTAATGACAATCCTATCCGGAGGAGTTTCCTGCCGGATAGGATTTCTTGACAAAGCATCTAAGAGGCATGGGCATCAAACGTATAATATTGCTCGTAATCGTAGCCTTGGCAATATGTTCGGATGTCAGAGCTACAGAATATGCTACAAAGGGGCTTGAGCGTCTGGCTTCCTGTGTAGGTTTGGACGGGCTTGCCTCCCTCCCCCCCGGTATACATTATATATATACGTATAAGGGACGGAAACTTTCGGTACGAGTAAACGAGTGGAATGAAGTGGAGCACATAGGACTGCTACTCTTTCCCGAGGAACTGCGTAGGCAATATCCTCTGCCCATATATGATTTTCTGGAACGCTACCTGTTGGCTCGCAATGCCTTTCCCGACGACTCTGACGAACAATTCAGGATGGACTGGGATAAGGTACACTTTGCGCATGGTGATGCCCGGACAGCATTGTCATTAGATACGATGACATCCTTCTCGGAGAGCCATGTAGGCTTGCGTGTCTACAAAGTGTCTTGGACAGATGGAGACCGGAAACTGTTGGAGATGTCTTTCCTGATGGACTACCAGTTGCTGACCGGATGCAATGCTTTGGAACTGGAGAGTATGTTGTTCAGGAAGTTGCGCCGTGGACTGCCCAAGGGGAGCAAGTTGCCACAGACTAACGTCTCTGCCGACGGGACGGAGCACACCAAGTATGGCAAGACTTTTATCAGTCCAATGATTCGCAACGACTTGTTCTACACGAGAATGGACAAGGATGATCCCTGGACTTTGGTCGCTGATACCGCACGTATGGTAAAGACCATATCAAACATAATGATTGCCCCTGAATCGGACCACGACATGAAGATGAGGGTAAAACTTGACAAGTACGGATTAAGGACTGACACAGCTACCGTAGACTATAAGGTGTGGAGGCAACTCTGCATAGAGGAAGGCTGTGTGCCCTATTTTGGCCTAAAGTCTAAAATAGACGGTGTTTACAGATGTTCCGTGTTTATGGTCAATGAGACAGGTGGTTATCTACACCTGCTCAGCATAGATGTTCCAGAAAGTGCTATAATGATGCCTGAAAGGAAACTTGCCTTGGCAAGGATATATTGTTACATTCCACTATATAATGTATCGGACAATGTGTTGAACCCCACAGAATTCGAACCAGTAAAATAAACAGTTATGCGACAGAAGATAAGAATGGCCGTAATATTGGCCGTGACATTGTTCTCTTGTGCTTCTATCCTTGCCCAAAATACGGTGGACGAGAAGAAACGCGAAATCAATGCCATAAAGAAGAACTCGGATTACATCTATGCCGAAGCTACAATGGCCGACCAGCAGGCCGCTATAGACCTGGCAAAGGAAATCCTTTATCAGAACGTAAACGAATGGGTGGCCAAACAAAAGAAGTTTGCCAGTGCCAGCAACTTGATAACGGTGAATACCAATTACTCGGTCGAGGACATGACCTTACCAAGAGGCAATTGGTATAGAGCGTTCATGTATGTGAAGAAATCTGATATAATTCCCGCAGGCAATGTGTCTGTAATGAAAATTGCCCAAAAGGAATCTGAGATGAAAAAGGATGTTTCCATGGTACCCACGGTAAAATCAGCGTCCTCAGAGGATATTGTCAAAAATCAACTGCTGGAGTGTAGGAACACAGGACAGCTATCCACTCTGCTCAAGAATCTGAAGGCAGAGGGTAAGGTCAGCGACTATCGTAAACTGAACGATCTGACATCTCCAGAAACGTATGTCATAGCCATCTTTAGCAAGGAAGGCGTTATACGTGCCATACTGAGTGAGGGAGCTGAGCGTACAAACCTTAAAACAGGTCGGCCCGACCAGATATCCAACTACAAGGGAAACGGAGCAATAGGAATTAAAATAAAGAAATAGACAGAATATGAAAAGGATAATGTTATGTGTGTGTTCATTAATTGCGGTGCTCTTTGCCAACGCAATTACTGTTACCATTACCGTGGACGAAGGTTTTGACAATCCTGCGATTTTGGAAAAGATGCAGACTAACCTGGGTCATGTACTTACAGAGATTAACGATGCTTATAACGGCAAGAGGGACATCAATACTTCATCACTGCAGATGGATGACCATGCGAAGAATATGCTTGTTACCCTATGGTCCACAGTGCATTTCTATTGCGACGACGAAGAGGTGGTGGACAGATGCTGGCCTCTGAAAAACTCATATCTTTTGCGTCAGATACCATTGATTCTCGAACCCCAGGACGAGACTTTCACAAGCGGAACATATCAGGAAGCGGTAATTGAATTCGATAAGACCGGTAAGATTTCTGACTTCCGCTTTGCTTTGGATGCACAGTTGTCCGAGAGCATGGAACGTTGCGGTTCTGTGGTAGAAACGGAGCGCCGTATGATAATCCTTGACTACATAGAGCAGTTTCGTACCGCATACTGCACCAAGGACATTGACTTTATGGAAAAGATTTTCAGTGACGATGCCGTGATCATTACCGGTAAGGTTATCCGCACTCGTCCCAACGACTTCGGTAAGTCCAATGCAAAGGTTGTCTACAACAAGCAGACAAAACAGGAATATCTCAGGAACCTGAAGCGCGCATTCCTCCGCAACAGGTATATTGATGTCAAGTTCAGTGAAATTGGCGGTGGTTCAAACGAAGGAGGATGCCCAGGTATCACCCGTTCGCAGAACAACCCCAACTTCTATGGTGTGCGCCTGTTCCAGGAATGGAAGTCCAGCAACTACAGCGACGAGGGTTATGTATTCCTGCTATGGAACTTTACCAATGAGAACGAACCCGTCATAGAGGTAAGAACATGGCAACCCTCCTACATTGCAGCAGGCAATGGTCAGAAGCAGACCCTGCCCGAGGAGGACATCTTCAATATGAGTTCTGTAGAAGACATGATAAAATAAAGGAAACATGAAACTACGTTTGTTGATATTATACGTCCTGTCCTGTGTTACTATGCTTGCCGTTGCACAGGAGTCCATGATAACAATATCCAAGGACTCCAGATTGTCCAAAGAGGAACAATTGGAAGGCAAGGCGGCAGTTGTCTTCATGTCAAAGTCAGAAGAACTCGTTATCAGCACGACTGTCAACAAGGATCCTATATGCGATACCCCACAGAAGACCGCCCAAGGTTTCGAGTACAGGATGGTACTGGACATTTCCGGAGGACGTGACCGCATATTCAATATTTCCAAGAAAGGCACCACCTTTACAGAAAAGACAGGCCAGGTTCTGCTGGGAGCCAACAGATGCATCGGCTTTAACGTGGAGATAGTAAATAACCCTATTACGATGGAAACGTCCGATGAAGGCGGATACTATATCCAAAGCGGCAACGGTTGGGCATTGATAGAAATAAACAGTGAGATTAAACTGGACCTGACCTACAGTCCAGACTTGCGCGCCATACACAAGAGCGGGCTTTCCAAAGCAGGAACTTATGTGGACTCACTCATTATAAAGGTATCGGACCTGCATGACATGACTGAGGACTTAAGGGAAAAGAACGCCTCTCTGGAGCTTCTGAATGCACAGTACGACTCTCTGCTTGAGAACCAGGCTTCGGATGCAGAAATAGATGCTTTGGAAAAGAATATAGCCCTTACCAAAGACGAAGCAGAGAAGATGTCAGACAAACTGAACCATCTGACCTATATAAGCATCAAGGGAGAAGGGACTAACGAACGCACAATAGAGCAGGCAGATGTTCTCGCACTGAACAGCAAGGAGAAAAGATCGTACAAGGTGATGGCACTGCTTAAGACCGTTTCCGTCTTCAAGACCAAGTACGAGGAAATGATAAACCAGGCTGTCAGTCACAAGAACTCTCGCGACTATGCTTCAGCCAAGATGTACTACGAGAATGCTGCACAGGCAGAGGGAGCCTCGGCGAGCGACAAACAGGCAGCACTGCAGAGCGCCCAACAGATGGACAAACTGGCCAAGTTCAAGGCTGAGACCGACGTAACCGCAGATAAACTGTATGAACTTTCCGCCAACAACAGGGTTGTCAACAAGGAGGCCTTCATGAAGATGATAGACGACATGGTAGAGCGCTACAATGCCCTGTACAAGGAAACCGGTGATGATTTTTATTTGGACGAGGCGCAACGGTTGCAAAAGGAGAAGACTGGCATCGGTTTCGTATTCAAGGGTAGAATCGTTATCGGTGAGTATAAGGGTGGTTTGGTTCATGAAACTCCACTGGCTAATGTCAGTATATACGGTTCGCAGTATTCCAATTGCGAAGACATGGAAAAGAAGGATTATCCGCACAAGGGGGAACTGATAACAACTGTTACGGACCCAGATGGCAGATATAGCCTTACTTTGAAGCCCGGCCAGTACAAGACTTTGATATTTGAGGCTAATGGTGAAAGGAAGATAAAGAAGAACAAGCATGTCGGCGTGGAAGGTCGTACGGACGACAGAAACGTGAAGATTCGTTTCACTAAGGACTGAATCCCTTTCCCGATTTAGGTCCGTCTTACTTGTTGGCATTTACCCAATGCCCCGAAAAAAGACATTTATTATCACAACACATAAAATAATAAGAACTATGAAAAAGTTATTGGCATTTATTGCACTGTCCATGTGCTTAGGTTTGATCATCCCTACTCAAGCAAGTACATTTGTTGACAAAAAGGAGAAAAAAGAAAAGAAGAAGAAGGCTAAGAAACCATATGTATGGGTAATGCCTGCATTGACCGGCAACAAGGATTTTGACGATTACCTGAAGCTGTGTGACGACCTTAATAACAAGATTGTGGCGTATTCCGACAGCATTGTTTTCTATGAAGTTGCAGAGATACATGTAATAGATGAAAGCGGCGAGAAGGATATTCAATATCATGTGGTAGACTCTGCCGGCAATCTCCGCAGTGCCAACAAGGCTTTCCAGCAGAACTTTGATCTGGTAATGGCATATCCTCTTATTGCGTTGGATATGACTAATCTCGGTCTTGCATCAACCTCGGCATCACTTGCACTTGCTGATCTTGGCCTGAATGCCATTTCTTATGGCAAGTACATCAAGGCCGGCCCCATCCTGATTGGTCGTGGTGGCAAGGAGATGAAGGAAATATACAAGCGTGCACGTGCGCAGGCCAAGCAAATCAAGGCCTTGAAGGAAGGAAAGATTGATGACGTCAAGGCCTTGAATGCAGAGGTTAACGCTTCGGATGTTGAAGCCGGCACTGCCTCTATGCGTGTGATAGAGATGCAGAAGTCTGACTATGATTCAGAACTTGAGAAGGTGACACAAGAAGATAACGAGACACCAGTTTCCAACGAGGAGATTCCCGAGGAAGTGGTGTGATCACTATAGGTAAGCATTAGCATAAAAACGGAGCGGCCTTGTTTCTACAAACAGGTCGCTCCGTCAATATCAGGAGAATGCCTATACAGATGTTGTGCTTGTCCTTGTGCTTTTGGCTTCTACAGCATCTCCGGCAGTTGGAAGAGTCGTGTGCCGTTACTTCCCTTGATGAGGATTGTGCGGCCTGATAATGGGGTGGTGGAGAGCCTTTCCTTTACTTCTTCTACGTTGTTGAAGGTGGAATGTTTGCTGAGTGACGAGCAATCCGCGTTGCAGAACTCCTGTCCCACGAGCCATATCTCGCAGAGTTCCATGGTGGCAAGGTGGGAAATGATGCGCTGGTGCTCTGTGGCGCTGTCCGCTCCCAGTTCGCGCATCTCGCCGAGGATGACCATTTTGTTTCCTGCCTGCATCTGGTTGAAGTTGTCCAGTGCCGCCGCCATGCTGGTGGGATTGGCG
This sequence comes from Bacteroidaceae bacterium, assembly GCA_045594385.1. Taxonomy (GTDB): domain Bacteria; phylum Bacteroidota; class Bacteroidia; order Bacteroidales; family Bacteroidaceae; genus Physcousia. Next base: position 22,589 of record JAZNYM010000010.1, on the reverse strand, counting down.
TTGTAGGCGTCTATGATGAGGCTGTTGCGCTCTGTCTTGCGGAACTCGCTGCGGTTGTTGGTGGGTACATATTCCTCCAGGGCCTTGTCTATGAGAGCGGGTTCTACACCGAAGTGCAGGCCCACGGTTATTGCGGAGAGAACATTGGCCAGATTGTAGGAACCGATGAGGTTGGTCTGCACGGTGTGCCATTGTGCCTCCGCCTTGCAATACCAGCGGACACGGAGCATGGGATTGCACTCTGCCACCTCTCCTTCCACGTATGGCACGGTTTCTATGTTTCGTTCCGTTGCCATGTCTGTAAGGTCGGTGTCCTTGGTGTTCAGGAAGGTGAAACCTCCTCTGGCCTGCAGATCATCGTATAGTTCGCCCTTGGTATGCTTCACACCCTCGAATGAGCCGAATCCCTCCAGATGGGCACGCCCCACGTTGGTTATCAGACCGCAATCCGCCTGTACCATCCGGCACAGGAAGGCAATCTCCCCGGGGTGGTTGGCGCCGGTCTCTATCACAGCCATTTCATGCTCGGGGCGCAGACGCAGAAGAGTGCGGGGCACACCGATGTGGTTGTTGAGGTTGCCCTGAGTGAAGAGGGTGTTGTATTTCATTGTCAGCACGGCAGAGAGCAGTTCCTTGGTGGTGGTCTTGCCGTTGGTTCCCGTTATCTGCACCACAGGGATGTCGGTCTGCCTGCGATGGTGTGCCGCCAGCGCCTGAAGCGAGGTCAGTACATCCTCCACCAGGCAGAAACGGTTGTCGCCTTCGGGGACAATATCCGCTTTGTCCACCACGGCCACGGCACACCCCTTCTCCAGGGCTTGCATGGCATACAGGTTGCCGTCGAAATTCTCACCCTTCAGTGCAAAAAACATGCTCCCTTCGGGGCAGTTGCGACTGTCCGTCGTAACCTCGGGATGTTGCAGAAACACCTCGTATAGTTGTTCTGTGCTTGTCATTGGATTTGCTAAATGGACATTACAAATGCAAAGTTACGAAAATTCCCCAAATAAAAGCCCGCTTTATTTTGTTATTCGCTCACTTATTCGTAACTTTGAAACTGCGTTTCTAAATTACTTACGTTCGGAAGTCCAAAAATAAATGATTTTATTTTGTACTTCGCTTACTTATTCGTAATTTTGACCAGCATAAAGAGTGCATGTGTAAATGGCAATGAGAAGAAGTGGCGTTTCTGCAACCATAAATGTCCGAGGTCGTCTTGTTTCGCTCGACGAGCCTCAGGTAATGGGCATACTGAATGTTACCCCCGACTCATTCTTTGCCACCAGCCGATGCCGTAGCGAGGAGGAAATCCGGCAAAGGGTTTGCATGATGCGCCGCGAAGGTGCCACGATGGTGGATATCGGTGCGTATAGCAGCCGTCCTGGCGCGGAGGAGGTCTCTGTGGAGGAGGAATTGCGTCGTCTGCTTCCCGCTATAGGTATAGTCCGTGAAGAGTGGCCGGACGCTATCATCAGTGTGGACACGTTCCGTGCCGAAGTGGCACGTCAGGCCGTGGAGGCTGGAGCGGATATTATAAACGACATCTCCGGCGGAGAAATGGACAAGGACATGTTCCGGGCGGTGGCGGAATTGCACGTGCCGTACATACTGATGCATATGCAGGGTACGCCCCAGGACATGCAGAAGGCACCGCATTACGATAACCTCATGTGCGAGGTGTTCCGCTCCTTGGGCGAGCGTGTGGAAGAACTCCATGAGGCGGGCGTTGCCGATGTGATAGTGGACCCCGGTTTCGGTTTCGGCAAGACAATGGCGCAGAACTACGAGATGATGGCTCGCCTTGGCGAGTTCCGCCTGCTCGGATGCCCCATACTCGTCGGCATAAGCCGCAAGAGCATGGTCTACCGCCTGCTGGACACCACCCCCGAGGAGTCACTGAACGGTACCACTGCGCTGAACACCATTGCACTGATGAACGGGGCTTCCATACTCCGGGTACATGACGTAAGAGAAGCCGTAGAGGCAATAAAGATATACAGGCAATGTTTGATTTCGGACTGAAGGACCTTATAGACATTTTCCTTGTGGCCATATTCCTGTTCTTCGGCTACAAGTTGATGAAGAAGTCGCGCTCCGTGAACATCTTCTACGGCGTGCTGGTCTTCATCAGCATCTGGATTCTTGTCAGCAAGGTACTGGAGATGAAACTGCTTGGCGGCATACTGAACCAGTTGGTCAGTGTGGGTGCCATAGCCATCATTGTTCTCTTCCAGGAGGAAATCCGCCATTTCTTTTACACCATAGGCACCCACGAGAGGGTAAACCGCCTGTGGCGTTTCTTCAGACCCAAGGCCACCAACACATTTGAGGAAGACTATCGTTATGACCGAGAGACCATCATGCCCATACTGATGGCATGCCTGAACATGAGCAAGCAGAAGACAGGTGCACTCATAGTGATGCAGAACGACCTGCCACTAGGCGACTTCATCCGCACCGGCGAGCGCATAGACGCCAAGATATCCCAGCGCCTCATAGAGAACATATTCTTCAAGAACTCCCCTCTGCACGACGGCGCCATGATAATATCCGGCGGACAGGTAACGGCAGCATCCTGCATCCTGCCCATCAGTCACGACCTGGACATCCCCAAGGAATTCGGCCTGCGCCACCGTGCCGCCAGAGGCATCAGCAAGGAAACTGATGCTCTGGCAATCGTGGTCAGCGAGGAGACGGGAGGCATAACGGCCTCCTACAACAACGAATACCTGCCCCACATGGATGCCGAGCGCCTCGAGCGTGTGCTAATGAAAGGAAAGTTCTGAGAGAAACAGAGGACCCACCCCAACCCTCCCTTTTAGGGAGGGAGAGAAAGTGAAAACGGAAAACGGAAAACTATGCGGACGCTGCACGCAGCGTCCCTACCGCCCTACCGCTCACCGCGCCAACAGACTGTCCCCCTGAGACAGGGGGACGAGCGAAGCGGAGGGGGTGGATGAGAACGGAAAGGGTAATTTGCCCCTAAGGACCCTAAAGACCCCAAAGACCCTAAGGACCCTAAAGACTACAGAAATCTCTAAACATTAAACAATATACACGAATATGTCACAGTTAATGCAACAAATCATTGCTCGTGCCCAGCAGAACAAGCAGCGCATCGTGCTGCCCGAGAGTCTGGAAGAGCGCACCCTGACAGCAGCCGACATGTCTCTGCGCGACGGTCTGGCAGAAATCATCCTTATCGGTAATCCCGACGAAATCTTTGCCCTGGGCGAGAAACTCGGTTTGAAGAACCTGGACAAGGCCATTATCATCGACCCCGCCACCAGCGACAAGACCGAGGAATATGCACAACTCTTGTTTGAGTTGCGCCAGAAGAAGGGCATGACCATAGAGAAGGCACGCCAGTTGGTACTGGATCCCCTCTATTTCGGTTGCCTTATCATCAAGAGCGGCCATGCCGACGGTCAGATTTCCGGTGCCCTGAGCACAACGGGCGACACCCTGCGCCCCGCCTTGCAGATCATCAAGTGCTCTCCCGGCATCTCTTGTGTGAGCGGTGCCATGCTCATGATTACCGACAAGCCCGAGTACGGTGAGAACGGTGTGCTGGTTATCGGCGACGTTGCCGTTACCCCTGTTCCCGATGCCAACCAGTTGGCACAGATTGCCGTATGCACCGCCCAGACCGCCCAGAGCGTGGCAGGCTTTGCCGACCCACGTGTGGCAATGCTCAGTTTCAGCACCAAGGGAAGCGCCAAGCACGAGGTTGTGGACAAGGTCATCGAGGCTACCCGCATTGCCCATGAGATGGATCCCGAACTGAAGTTGGACGGCGAACTGCAGGCCGACGCAGCCCTCGTTGCTTCCGTAGGCGAGAAGAAGTGCCCCGGCAGCCCCATTGCAGGTCATGCCAACGTGCTTATCGCTCCTTCGCTGGAGGTTGGCAACATAGGTTACAAGTTGGTACAGCGTCTTGCCGGTGCCGATGCCATCGGCCCCATCCTGCAGGGTATTGCACGTCCCGTGAACGACCTCTCACGCGGTTGCTCTGTGGACGACATCTACAAGATGGTGGCAATTACCGCATGCCAGGCTATGGATGCCAAGTAAGCGGACATTGTTAATAGAAGTTTGATAAATTAAGGAAAAAAGAAGCGAAATCATGAAGATTCTTGTATTGAACTGCGGAAGTTCATCCATCAAATACGCGCTCTACAACATGACCGACAAGAGCGTGATTACCAGCGGCGGCATCGAGAAGATAGGTCTGCCCGACAGTTTCATCAACGTAAAACTCAACGGCGAGAAGCACAAGATGGAGCGTCCCATCAGCGAGCACACTGCCGGTGTACAGTGGATTTTCGAGGTACTCACAACCGGCGACTATGCCGTGCTGAAGAGTCTTGAGGAACTGGATGCCGTAGGCCACCGCATGGTTCATGGCGGCGAGAAGTTCAACAAGTCCGTTCTGCTCACCCCCGAGGTGATGGAGGCCTTCACTGCCTGCAACGACCTGGCTCCCCTGCACAACCCTGCAAACATCAAGGGCGTGAATGCCGTCAGCGCCCTGTTGCCCAACATTCCCCAGGTGGGCGTGTTCGACACCGCTTTCCACCAGACTATGCCCGACTATGCCTACATGTATGCCCTTCCCTACGAACTGTATGAGAAGTACGGCGTGCGCCGCTATGGTTTCCACGGCACCAGCCACCGCTATGTTTCACAGCGCGTGTGCGAGTTCCTCGGTTGCGAGGCAGAGGGCAAGAAGATTATCACCTGCCACATCGGCAACGGTGCATCCATCGCTGCCGTAAAGGACGGCAAGTGCGTGGACACCAGCATGGGTCTCACTCCTCTGGAGGGTCTCATCATGGGCACACGTAGCGGTGACATCGATGCAGGTGCCGTTACCTTCCTCATGGACAAGTTGGGCCTGGACACCAAGGGCGTTTCCGACCTCCTGAACAAGAAGTCTGGTCTGGCCGGTGTCAGTTGCCTGTCCAGCGACTTCCGTGATATCCTGGCCGGTGTGAAGGACGGCAACGAGAAGGCCCGTTTGGCCAAGGAGATGTACACATACCGCATCAAGAAGTACATAGGCCAGTATGCCGCTGCCATGGGTGGTGTGGACATCATCCTGTTCACCGGCGGTGCAGGCGAGAACCAGTGGGAGGTGCGCGAAGGTGCCACCGCAGGTCTGGAATACATGGGCGTGAAGATGGATGCCGAGAAGAACCGTGCCTGCCGTGCCACGGAGGCTGTCCTCTCTGCCGATGACTCCAAGGTGACCGTATGCTGCATACCCACCGACGAGGAACTGATGATTGCCCTGGACACCCAGGCCCTTTGCTAAGCATATAAAATGAAACCGAGTGAAGGTAGTACCATTGCCGTATTGCCTTTGTTCGGTTTCTTTGTTTTCAGATTACACCTTATTATATAATATATAAAGCAGACTCCATGAACTACATAATAGAGAACGATTATCTTCGTGTAACCATCACCTCCTTGGGTGCTGAGGTTATAAGTGTCGTAAACAAGGAAACCGGTAAGGAACTCTGGTGGAATGCCGATCCTGCCTACTGGGCAGGCTATTCTCCCATACTCTTCCCCGCATGTGGCGGTCTCTGGAACGGCGAGTACAAGTATCAGGGCAACACCTACAAAATGGTAAAGCACGGTTTTGTCCGCACCATGGAATTCACTCCTGCCTGCGAGCCGGAATACGGACGCATCAGCCTGAGCGTGCAGGAAACAGAGGAGACTAGGGAACAGTACCCCTTTGCCTTCAACCTGACAATAACCTATACCCTCGAGGGCAAGACCCTGACATGTAATGCCAGCGTTGCCAACCCCTCGGACACAGAGGTGCTTCATTACCAGATTGGCGGTCACCCTGCCATCATGCTGCCTGACTTCCAGAAGGATGCCGAGGTGGTGGGATACATGCGTCCCGAACCCAAGGAATGCCTCAGCGTGGTACGTGCCAGCGAGCAGGGCTGCTTCGGTGGCGAGCGCTACTATGTGCCCCAGACCGAAGAGGGACTTATCCCCATCAGCGTGGACACTTTCCACAACGAGGCCCTTATCTTCGACAAGTGGCAGGTGAAGGCCATGACACTGCTCCGCACCGACAAGAAGACAGAGATATGCCGTATTTCCCATGGTGCTCCCGTGCTGCTAGTGTGGCAGATGACAGACCTGCTGTGCCCCTATGTGTGTGTAGAGCCTTGGTATGGCATGCCCGACCGTATCGGTTACAGCGTGGAACTGGACATACGTCCTTACAGCCAGCATGCCATGCCCGGACAGGTGTCCATGCACAACCTGTGGGACATAGAGTTCTGCTTGTAAAATCCTAATCCTGTATGATAACATTCCTGATATGCCTGACGGCACTTGTCGTGGCATACTTCACCTACGGCCGCTACCTTGAAAAGGTATGCGAGGTGAACCCAGACAATCCTGTGCCGTCAAAGACGCACTACGACGGGGTGGACTATATCCCTCTGCCCAGATGGAGGATTTTCCTCATCCAGTTGCTCAACATCGCCGGCCTCGGCCCCATCTTCGGAGCCTTGCTTGGAGCGGCATACGGTCCTGTGGCTTTCCTGTGGATAACGCTTGGCGGCATATTCATAGGTGCCATGCACGACTTTGTGGCCGGTGTCATCTCCCTGAAGAACGCAGGTCTCAGTCTGCCCGAAATCATCGGCAAGTACATGGGCGAGGGGACGAGGAAGTTCATGCGCATTGCCGCATTGCTGCTGATGGTCCTTGTCGGTGCCGTATTCATGTCGCAACCGGCTGAACTCATAGCGGCCAACATTTCCCTTCCGTCGTTGGAAACGGCCATGTCGTCGAATATGTCGTGGGAAGTGTTTGTGGTCATCATCCTGATTCTTGTCTACTACATCCTTGCCACCATAATGCCCATTGACAAGATTATCGGACGTATCTATCCCGTGTTCGGACTTGCCGTCCTTGTTATGGCATTGGGCATCCTTGGGGTATTGCTCGTCCAGTCGGACAAGTACGTCATACCCGAACTGACCTCCTTCAGGAACTGCATTGCCGATGCCGGGAACTTTCCCATCGTCCCCATGCTGTTCACCACCATAGCCTGCGGAGCCATTTCCGGCTTCCACGCGACACAGTCGCCCATGATGGCACGCTGCATGACGAACGAGACACAGAGCCGTTCCGTGTTCTACGGGGCCATGATAGCCGAGAGCATCATTGCCCTCATCTGGGCTGCCATAGCCATGGCTTTCTGGGGAGGAGCAGAGGGACTTAACAATGCCATAGCCGAATACGGAGGCAGTGCGGCAAGAATGGTGAACACCATTTCGGTGGAAACATTGGGCAGTTATGTCGCTCCCTTTGTGGTTGTAGGAATAGTTGCCTGTGCCATCACCTCGGGCGATACGGCATTCCGCTCTGCCAGACTGATTGCCGCCGACATGCTCGGAATCTCCCAGGCAGGACTCACAAAACGTGTTCTTGTCTCCCTGCCATTGTTCGTGCTGGGCGTCTTCATCATCTTTGCCCTGCCTTTCCAGACTATCTGGAGTTACTTTGCATGGATGAACCAGACCCTTGCCACCATCACCTTGTGGTGCATCACGGTGTATTTGGCAAAGCATAGGAAGCCTGTTGTCATAGGCTTGGTGCCTGCCTTGTTCATGACATACGTATGCTCGTCCTACATATTCATCTCTCCCATGATGGTGGGACTGGAAAACAGGGTAGTGGCGTACGTGTTGGGTGGTGTCCTTTCCGTGCTCATTGGTGTGGCAATCCTGTTTCAGTTCAGGAAGGATGACAAATAATATTTTTCGTAAGAACAATAACTTCGTTAACACCAAATATATATCATGAGAAAATCAATCATTTCAATGGTTCTTGCCACCATGCTGGTAGCATGCGGTTCTCAACCCAAGCAAGAACTTTATGAGAAGCATGTGGCATTCCCTGCCGATGCAACAGCGGAGCAGAAGATAGACATGGTTTCACGTCTTGTACCCACTCCCCAACAGTTGGAATGGCAACAGATGGAGTTCACTGCCTTCCTGCATTTCGGTATGAACACCTTCACAGGAAACGAGTGGGGTAATGGTCAGGACAGTCCTGAGCTGTTCAACCCCACAGAGTTGGATTGTGAACAATGGGTGAAGGCTCTGAAAGAGGGCGGTTTCAAAATGGCTCTTCTTACTGCCAAGCATCACGATGGTTTCTGCCTTTGGCCAACGGCAACTACAGAGTATTCAGTAAAGAATTCTCCCTGGAAGAACGGTAAGGGAGACGTGGTGCGCGAACTTCGCAATGCATGTGAGAAATATGGCATGAAGTTCGGTGTCTACCTTTCTCCATGGGACAGAAATGCAGAGTCGTATGGCGACTCTCCTGCCTACAACAAGTTCTTCATAGCACAACTTACCGAACTGCTCAGCAACTATGGTGAGGTACACGAGGTTTGGTTTGACGGTGCTTGTGCCGAAGGTCCCAACGGCAAGAAACAGGAGTATGACTGGACGGCAATACTTGCTACGATTCGTGAACTCCAGCCAAAGGCCGTAACCGCCATCATGGGCGATGACGTGCGTTGGGTGGGTAACGAAGGCGGTTTGGGTAGAGAAACGGAGTGGAGCGCTTCGGTGTTTGCCCCCGGTTCATATACTCACAAGAAGGCTGCCAACGATTCTCTGGGATTGAACGAGATGTCCAAGGACTTAGGTAGCCGCGAACTCGTTGCCAGAGCGCAGGAGGCATACTGGTATCCTTCCGAGGTGGATGTTTCCATCCGCCCGGGATGGTTCTACCACGACTATCAGGACAGTCAGGTGCGTTCTCTGGCCAATCTTGTCAACATCTACTATCGTTCCGTGGGTTGCAACTCAGTGCTCCTGCTTAATATTCCTCCCGACAAACGTGGTTTGCTACACGAGGTGGATGTGCAACGCATCAAGGAACTTTCCGACTATATTTCCAAGACCTTTGCAGAGAACCAGGTTGTTAACGGCAACTCTCTGTGGAAAGCCGAGGCAGGTGCGACAATGGAGTACACCATCAAGCCGGGTGCTATGGTAAATACATTCCTGATTCAGGAGGACATTGCTCAGGGCCAGCGTGTGGAGGATTTCCTCGTGGAGACATATAGCAATGGAGCATGGCAGTATGCTGCCGAGGGAACGACCATAGGTTACAAGCGCTTGCTTCGCTTCTCTGACTGCCAGCCCGAGAAGATTCGTGTCACCATACGTGGAACACGTGCTACCGCCAACATTTCCAATGTAGGTCTCTACTATGCAGAACCTTTGACCGAGCAGAATGCACGAGTACTGCTAAGTCATGTCAATACTGCAGAATGGAAGTCTATAGGTGCCGATGCCGCTATGGCATTTGATGGTAATCGCGAGACTGCATGGACGGTTGAAGGTCTCTCTGCGTTGGTAGTGGATATGGGTAAGGAAGAGGCCGTTAAGGGTTTCTGCTATGCTCCCATAGCCGCAGACGACCTGAGCGGTACTATCTACAAGTACAACTTTTATGTCAGCAACGACGGTCAGAACTGGACAAAGTGCGATGCCAGCGGTGAGTTCAGCAATATCATGCACAACCCTGTTCCATATTACGTTCGTTTCGGCAAGGTCTACAATGCACGTTATTTCAAGTTGGAACCAGTAAGCGAAATCAATTCCGTACAGAAGACCTCTATCGGTGATGTGGGTATTCTGTTGAACTAATACGATAGGACAACAGCAGGTAAACCGTATACCTGCTGTTGTTGCATTTATACAGTTTGAAACAATGAAGTATAAGCATACCAAATGTTTTGGCATTTGTCTCCTGATGGCAATGTGCTTGTGTTGCGGACAGATGGTTTCCGCCAAGGATAGCGACAGTGCGGACAAACCTTCCTTGTTGTTGTGGTATGAGGCTCCGGCAAACCAATGGGTTACAGATGCTTTGCCAATCGGTAACGGCAATATGGGAGCTATGGTTTTCGGTGGCACTAAGGTTGACCGCATCCAGTTCAACCACAAGACTCTATGGAAGGGTTCGTCAGGTGCTACCGACCTGGGCTCATATCTTGCCTTCGGCGATTTGTATATTACCAACAATTCAACGGAGGACATTGCCAGTTATCGCAGGCAATTGGATTTGAATAAGGCCGTTGTTGATGTGAAGTATTATTCTGGTGATACGGATTATTGCCATGAATATCTGTGTAGCCATCCCGACAACGTAATAGCCGTCAGGTACAGGGCAGAGGGCAAAAGTCCCCTTTCGCTGAAGTTGCAACTTAACAATGCACAGGAAAAGGGTACAACGGTATATTATGGTAACAAGGCCACGTTCATGGGCAGGATATCAAACGGTATGGAATATTGTGCCGCCCTATCAGTCGTATTGGACGGAGGCTCGTTGATGCAGGTTGAAAACGGTATGACTGTTGACGGTGCCAGGGAAGTGATTGTATACCTGACATGCGGCACTACTTTCAATCCTGCCTCTGTAAATCATCTCTCAGGTACAGCCTCCGAGGTAGAACGGGACTTGCTTGCTGTTCTACGTTCCGCAGAGAGCAAGGGCTATGAGGAAATCAGGCGTAGCCATGAGAGTGACTATAGAAATTTGTTCGGTAGAGTGGATTTCGTCCTGGATAAGGCAAACAACAGGTTGCCTACCAACAGGATGCTTACGAATACATCCGTTGCTTCTGCCAACATGACGGATATGCTCATCTTCCAGTACGGCCGCTATCTGACCATTGCTTCGTCCAGGGGGATTGCCGTTCCTTCCAATTTGCAGGGCATCTGGAATAAGGATGGAAATGCCACGCGGGATGCCGTCTGGGCTTCGGACATACACTCCAACATAAACGTGCAGATGAACTACTGGCCGGCAGAACCTGCCAATCTCAGTGAGTGTCATCTTCCATTCCTTGGCTATATCTATAACGAAGCATTGCGAGAGGATGGCCAATGGCAGCGGAATGCCCGAGATTTGGGTGTTGGCAAGGGATGGGTAGTCAATACGGCTGGCAATATCTTCGGTGGCTCCAGTGCATATAAGCTTGGCAAGTATTCTGTGGCCAATGCCTGGTATTGCGAGCATCTGTGGCAACACTATGCCTATACATGCGACACCACCTTCCTTCGTGATACAGCCATGCCTGTCATGAAGTCGGCATGCGAGTTCTGGTTTGAAAGACTTGTCCCTGCACAAAACGGGGACGGTACCTTGGAGTGTCCCTACGAATACTCTCCCGAGCAGGGATTTGTACAGAATGCTACCGCACACTCTCAGCAACTGGTAACCCAACTGTTCGAACAGACACTGAAGGCAATAGATGTCTTGGGGAAGGAAGCATCGGCTTGTGACGACATATTCGTGGCGACCCTGCGCGACAAACTTAGCAAGATTGACAGAGGTCTACGCATAGACAAGGATGGTTTGATTCGAGAATGGAAATACCAGGAGAATACTCCAAACCAACCGGCCGACCAGAACAACTTTGCCGATGATGAGCATAACGTATGGCAATGCCATCGCCATACGTCACACCTGATGGGCTTGTATCCCGGATTTAGCATTGCCCCGAATATCGATAAGGATATATTCCAGGCAGCAATTGCTACGTTGGAAGACCGTGGCGACATTTCCACAGGTTGGGCAAGGGCTTGGCGTATTTCCCTGTGGGCAAGAACAGGAAACAGGGATCGCACCTATGCAACCTTGCGCGGATTTGCACACAGAACCACGAACTTGGGTTATGACTGGCATGGTGGTTTGTACGATAATATGCTTGACGCACACTCTACCAGTGTGTTTCAGATAGAAGGAAATTTCGGTGCAACGGCCGGCATAGCAGAAATGTTGCTTCAGAGTCGTCCGGACTCACTTGTCCTCTTGCCAGCCTTACCGTCTGCATGGGAAACAGGCCATATTCATGGTTTGAAGGCAAGAGGTAACTTTGAAATAGACATGGATTGGGAAAAGGGACATTTGACAAAACTCCTCATCCGTTCCCGTTCAGGCATGCCTTTGACACTGGTTTATCCAGAAATAGGGGATGCAAAGGTAAGGTGCAACACCTCGGCAAAGAAGGTAAAATACAAAACAAAGTCCGCCAACAGATTGTCATTCGCCACAGAAAAGGGTGCGGAATACACAGTACAACTAAACTGATGTTGTTCATGCAGTCAAGATACGCAATGTGCGATATTTGAAGTGTTGTTTTCGTGTCAACAACGCTTTATGCTAATTTACTGTTTGATTCATCCCTAAGGTTATGTTGTCTGTTGTGTCTCGTGCTCTCTTTAACCCCAATCGCTCATTACCGTTGTGATGGTGATAACCAATATTTTGAACTATTAGTGTTCACCAAACTTTATATAGGTGTCCGATAAAATGAAAATAAGAGGCGCGTATAAGGGATAGGCATAGTCGTTGCCTTCTTGTTGAGGCGTCATAATGAAATTTGCCTGGTCGGAGCATCGTGAATGTGTCTCCGATCAGGCAAATTTTTTGGTTGCCGGAGGGAAGTCGGGGTTGGCGTATTTCCTGTTTGTGCAGAGGGGAGCAACTCTTCTTTATGGACATGACTTTTGTCCTCCCCGAGAACCCGTTTTTGTTGTCCCGGGTGACTCGTCCTTGTTGTCCCGAGTGACTCGCTCTTGTTGTCCCGGGTGACTCGCCCTTGTTGTCCTTGAGGGCGTATTTTCGTGTTCGGCTAGTATTTTAGCCCTCGTAGTTGTCAAGTAGCATATGCTCTCCGTCCCATACTGCATAGGTGTACTTCCTTATCCATTCGCCGAGGATGAGGAGGCGGGCCTGACGGGAGAGCATGAGGTCGAGTTCTATGTGGCGGTGACCGAAGATGAAAAAGGAGGTGGCGGGATGGGAGTGCAGATACTGCTTGGAGAAGATTACCAATGGTTCGTTGGCCTCGCCCTGGAAAGGTTCCTCCGTTTCCATGTTGCTGGAAAGGACATCGCCCAAGGCATTTCTGGCTTCTCCGTCTTCGGAAACAAAAAGAGTGTCGCCGTTCTCGGCAACGGCATTCCTGCTATGCTTCAGTCGGCTGGACTTTGCCCAACGTAGGCCGAATTCCATGCCCCAGTCGGCAGGGAATATGTTGCGGAAGAGCCATTGGCATAGAGGTGAATGGAAGATGGCACGGATGAAACGGAAACCACGGCTTGGGTCGCCCAGTCCGTCGCCATGTCCCACAAAGGCGGTAAGCGGGTTGCTGGAGGGGGATGGCAGGGATATTTCCATGGGGGCGGTGTGCAGGATTACGCCACACTCCTCATGTAGATAGTCAAAGGCCCACATGTCGTGGTTGCCTGTGAAGAAATGGATTTCTATGCCTGCATCCGAGAGTTCGGAGAGTTTCCCGAGGAAGCGCGTGTAACCCTTGGGGATGACATTGTGGTACTCGAACCAGAAGTCGAAGATGTCTCCCAGAAGATATATGGCGGATGCCTCGTGGCGTATGGAGTCGAGAAAGCGACACAATCTCTGCTCACGCTCGCGGTTGTCTGCCGAAGCACGGCTGCCCAGATGGGCATCGCTAAGGAAATATATCTTCTTCATCCTGGTTCCCTATATATATATAATGTATATGATGTACTATAGGAAGCCCAGTTCCATCTTGGCCTCTTCCGTCATCATGTCTTTTGTCCATTCGGGTTCGAAGACAAGGTTCACGTCCACACGCTCCAAACCTCCGATGCACTCCAGTTTCTGGCGCACATCCTCCACTATGAAGTCGGCGGCAGGACAGTTGGGGGCTGTAAGTGTCATGTCCACCTCCAGCGTCTTCTCCTCTGCCTTTACCTCTATACGGTAGATAAGGCCGAGGTCGTAGACGTTGACGGGGATTTCGGGGTCGAAGACGGTCTTTAGCAGTTCTATAGCCCTTTCTTCGATGGACAAAGTGTCTTGTATGTTGTTCTCCATTATGTTTTGTTTTATTATGGGGCGGACGCGGCATGCCGCGTCCCTACTGGTGGGTGGTTGGGGGGAGAGTTTCAGAGTACTCGGAGTATTCGAATACTAAAAGTTATCCGCTCACCGTTCATCCGCTCACCATTCATCCGCTCACCGTTCATCCGCTCACCGCTCTTAACTACGCTCTCCCTCCCTATAGGGAGGGTCGGGGTGGGTCTTCTCACCCTCTCATCCTCCCCTCATCGGCATAGGAATAATATGTGTCGTCACCTATTATAATATGGTCATGCAGGCGGAGAGCCATGGTTTGGCATGCCTTTTGCAGGCGCATGGTCAGGTCATCGTCCTGGCGGCTTGGCTTTGGATTCCCGCTTGGATGGTTGTGGGCAAGTATGAGGTTCGGCGCTCCCGCTATGAGGGCGTGGCGCAAGGCCAGGCGGATGTCCACCGTGGATTCCGATATTCCGCCGCGGCCTATGACATGATGTCCCATGAACTGGTTCTTTACATCCAGCAGGAGCAGATGGCACTCTTCGTGCGGTATGTCGCCTATTTTGGCGCGGAAAAAGTCGTAGGCATCGGTGGAGGAGCAGAACTTGGCCTTGGGACCTTTGGTTTCAAGCAGCAGGCGCTTGCCCAGTTCCATTGCCGCCTGAATGGTGACGGCCTTGGCAGGTCCTATGCCGTTGTACTTCTGCAGTTCCTGACGTGAGAGAGTGCCGAGGGCACGAAGGCTGTCGCCATGTTCGCTGAGAACCTTGCGCATGAGGTCTACACTGGTCACCTCCGGCGTTCCGCTACCGATGAGTATGGCCAGAAGTTCGGCATTGCTGACAGCCTCGGGACCGAGGGTCATGACGCGCTCGCGCGGCCTTTCATCGTTTGACCAGTCCTTTATCTTCATGTCGCTTTCGTACTGATGGATGGCGCCTCCCTACTGATAGAAGTTGTCCTTGAAGGCCTGCAACTCCTCATTGCGTCCGCATACGCATCTTAGCCACCATGCACGGATGAAGCCCGTGCCGTAGCCGAGCAGTTGTATGAAGGATGCCTTTATGCTGAGCAGGGCCACCTTGCACGACCTGTTCTGGATGAGCGAGTCGGAGAATATCAGTATGGAGTAGAGCACCGGGGGGATGAGCGAGCAGGCCATGGCAATGCAACCGATGAGCACGCCCACGTGGAGCATGTGGTCGTCTGCACCTGTGCCGGATGCACTATGGATGCCATACAGGTTGGCGCAGGCCAGTACGAGGCCTGCCAGGAAGAGCAGTACCAGGCATGCCATGCCTGCTGTGAAGACGGCAGGCAGGAGGTGCACCAGTTTCATGCTGCCGGGATGGCGCTTCTGCAGGTTTATGCGCGCTATGCCGCTATTGTGCACCTGCTTGAAGAACTTCTTCATGTCCGTGCGGCGCTTGTGCCATACCCATGCCTCGGGGAACAGGCGGCATGATGCCCCGCTCTTGAAGATGCGGATGCTGAAGTCTATGTCCTCGCCGAAGCGCATGGCAGAGAAACCGCCCAGGCGCCGGTAGAGGTCGGCACGTATGCCCATGTTGAAGGAGCGCGGATAGAACTTGTCCAGTTTCTTCTTGCCTCCACGTATGCCTCCTGTGGTGAAGAATGAGGTCATGGAGTAGTTGATGGCCTTCTGCACGGGCGAGAAACTCTCGTGTGCGCGGTCGGGACCTCCGAAAGCATCGCATGGTTTGCGGTTAAGTTCGTCGTCCACCGCCTGCAGGTATCCCGGGGGCAGGACGCAGTCGCTGTCCAGCACTATGAGGTATTCGCCCTGCGAGCGCTCGGCCCCGTAGTTGCGCGACTGGCCGGGACCGCTGTTCTCTTTATGGAAATAACGCAATGCCAGCCTGGAGGCGTGCTCGTTGACAACATTCTGGCAAGGTATCGTGGAGCCGTCTTCGACCACCACTACCTCGAAGTCCTTCAGTGTCTGCACCTCCAGGCTGGCAAGCAGTTCGTCTACCTCGTCGGGACGATTGTAGACGGGAATGATGAGGGAGTATTTCATGTATTTAAGGGTCATTTCTCTCTCCCGTCCTTCTGCCCCCGAAACACCTGTCGGTGTTCGGGGCAAGTGTAAGGATGGTTAGTTGTTATGCCTTGACGCGGCCCAGGTAGCTGCCGTCGCGGGTGTCAACCTCCACGATTTCGCCCTCGTTGATGAACAGGGGCACGCGGATGTCTGCACCGGTCTCCAGCTTGGCGGGTTTCAGGGTGTTGGTGGCGGTGTCACCCTTCAGGCCGGGCTCTGTCCACTCGATGGCCAGATGAACCTTTGCGGGCAACTCGGCATAGAGGATGGTTTCTGTGCTTGCATCGGTAACGACCTCCACGTTCTGGCCTTCCTTCATGTACTTCACGCCGGTAATCTGGTCAGCGGGGATGTTTACCTGCTCGTAGGTCTCGTTGTTCATGAAAACGTAGTCCTCGCCCTCGGCATAGAGATACTGGTAGGGACGGCGCTCAACGCGGACATCCTCCAGCTTTTCACCGATGTTGAAGCGACGCTCCAGTACGCCGCCGTTCACCACGTCCTTCAGAGTAACGCTCATGATGGTGTTACCCTTACCGGGCTTGCGGTGCAGGAAATCAATGCAGAAATACAGCTTGCCATCCATGCGGATGCATGTACCTTTCTTAATGTCTTGTGAGTTAATCATATATTTGACGTTTAATTATTATGGTTAATTCAGTTGTGCCTACACGATGGTAGTGTTGGTATTTCATGTGCAAAGGTACAACAATTTAGGCAAAAAACAAGAAAAAAGTCGGAAAGGTTTGGTCATTTACAAAAAAGTATGTAATTTTGCACCCCGAAACCCATGGTGTGAAAACAGATAAAAACAAAACATAGCTATGAAAAGAACATTCCAACCCTCTAACCGTCGCCGTGCAAACAAGCACGGTTTCCGTCAGAGAATGACCACTGCCAATGGTCGTCGTGTATTGGCAAGCCGCCGCGCAAAGGGTCGCAAGAAGCTGACCGTTTCTGACGAGAAGCATGGCAAGTAAGCAAGAGATTGCTTTCACATAAGAGAAGAAGTAGGGACGTTTCCCTGCTTCTTCTTCTTTTTTACAGGGATTTCACGTGCTTTGTTTGGAGATATTCTTACTTATTAGTAAATTTGCATGGGAAACCGCAACACTCAACCAGATATCGCATGAACAAGAAAAAGATATTCAATCCGGTGGTATGTGTCAACCTCTTGGCCATGTGCCTGTTTGTGGCACTGGTAATCACCGGTTTTTGGTACGGCACCAAAGTGTACACTCGTCACGGAGAGATCATACAGGTGCCGGATGTGACACGCATACATTATGGCGATGCCGCCCTGATGCTTGAGCAGGACGAACTGATTGCCGTGGTGTCCGACTCTGGATACAACCGCAACCTCGCGCCTGGCATTGTGCTGATGCAGCAACCACAGGCTGGTGCTGAGGTGAAGGCCGGACGCAAGGTCTACCTGACCGTAAACTCCACCAGCGGCCCCACTCTGACTATGCCAGACATAGCGGACAACTGCGATGTGTACGAGGCAGAGATAAGACTCCGCACCATGGGCTTCAAGATAGGTCCCAAGGAATACGTGGAGGGCGACAAGGACTGGGTTTTCGGCGTGAAATGCCGTGGCAGGGAAGTGCGTGCCGGAGAGAAGGTACCGGCCGAAGCGCCCATAGTGCTTGTGGTGGGCAACAGCCTTACCGAGGACGAGAAATGGGCAGCGGACAGCCTCGCCGGTGCAGACGGGGAAGAGATGGAATACGAATTTGAACCCGAGACGGAATGGTAAGCGAGGAACAGTACTTCGAGGACTTGGAGGACCTGGATAATCTGGAGGACCTGGATAATACCGGTGACGAGGACGGACAGACGGAACTCTACGAACACCGCCGTGTGGTGGCCGATAGCGGACAGAATCCTGTGCGGGTGGACAAGTTCCTGATGGACCATCTCCGCGACACAAGCCGCAACCGCATACAGAAGGCTGCCGAGGCCGGTTACATCATGGCCAACGGAAAGCCGGTGAAGAGCAACTACAAGGTGAAGGCCGGCGACGTCATCACCCTGATGTTCGACCGCCCCAAGCGCGATTGGGAGATAATCCCCGAGGACATACCCCTGGACATCGTGTACGAGGACGACCAGATACTGCTCATCAACAAGCCGGCCGGTCTGGTGGTGCATCCAGGATGCGGCAACTTCAGCGGCACATTGGTCAACGCACTTGCATGGCATCTGAAGGACGACCCGCGCTATGATCCCAACGACCCCGAGGTGGGCCTGGTGCACCGTATAGACAAGGACACAAGCGGCCTCCTGGTGGTGGCGAAGACCCCCGAGGCGAAGACTTCGCTGTGCAAGCAGTTCTTCTACCATACCACACGCCGCCTGTACAATGCCCTGGTGTGGGGACCATTCGCACAGGACGAAGGTACAATAACTGGCAACATAGGGCGCGACCCGAAGGACCGTCTGCGCATGGCGGTTTTCCCCGAGGGAAGCGACACGGGCAAGCATGCCGTAACGCACTGGCGCGTGCTTGAACGTTTCGGTCCCGTGACGCTGGTGGAATGCCGCCTGGAGACAGGACGCACCCATCAGATAAGGGCGCACATGAAGCACACGGGGCATCCGCTCTTTGCCGACGAGCGGTATGGAGGCGACCAGATCCTGCGTGGCGAGCAGACCTCGTCCTACAAGGCATTCATCCGCAACTGCATGGACCTCTGCCCGCGGCAGGCCCTGCATGCTAGGACACTGGGATTCCAGCATCCCACAACCGGCAAGGAGATGGATTTCCAAAGCGACCTTTCCCCCGACATGCTGGCGCTGATAGAGAAATGGAGGAAGAGAGCGGTGAGCGGTGAGCGGTGAGCGGTTTCCGATTACTCTGATTACTCCGAAAACAATAACAACGACCCTAAAGTCCCTAAGGACCTTAAGGACCTTAAAGACCCTAAAGACCCTAAAATATGAAAACAGTAGCAATCATCTGTGGCGGTGACAGTTCCGAGCACGACGTAAGCATGCGCAGTGCCACAGGCATAGAATCATTCATAGACAAGGACAGATACACTGTATACAAGGTAGAACTGAAGGCAGGCCTCTGGGAGGCCATCCTGCCGGACGAGAGCCGCAGCAAGGTGGACCGCAACGACTTCACCTTCCGGAACGAAAAGGGCGAGACGGTACGTCCCGACTTCTGCTACATCACCATCCATGGCGCACCGGGCGAGAACGGTGTGCTTCAGGGATACTTCGACCTCATAGGCATGCCCTACTCCACAAGTGGAGTGCTGGTGGAGGCACTGACTTTCGACAAGTTCGTGCTGAACAACTATATGCGCTCCCTTGGCGTAAGCGTGGCAGACAGCCTCATCGTCCGCATAGGACAGGAGAACGAAGTCAGCGACCAGGACATCATCGACCGCATCGGCCTGCCATGCTTCGTGAAGCCCGCCCGCGGAGGAAGTTCCTTCGGCACTACTAAGGTGAAGACTCCCGAGGCTCTGCGTCCTGCCATAGAACTGGCATTGAAGGAGGGCGAGGATGTAATGGTGGAGGCCTTCATGGGCGGCACCGAGATAACATGCGGCTGCTACAAGACCCGTACATCCAGCCACGTACTGCCCATCACCGAGGTGGTAACCACCAACGAGTTCTTCGACTACGATGCCAAGTACAACGGACAGGTGGAGGAGATTACTCCCGCCCGCATTTCCGAGCGCCTGACACAACGCGTGCAGACACTCACTTCCGCCATATACGATATCCTGGGATGCTATGGCATCATACGCATCGACTATATCATCACCGAGGGAGAGAAGATAAACCTCCTGGAAATAAATACCACGCCGGGCATGACGGCCACCAGTTTCATACCCCAGCAGATACGTGCCGCAGGGTTGGACATCAAGGACGTAATGACCGAGATAATAGAAGGCAGATAGACTATAAAGACTGTAAAATAAAAAGGCCCTCCCCTTATCCCCTCCTGGGAGAGGAGTGGTCACAACCGACAACCATAAACATATAATCCTCACCCTCCAGCACATCATACTCCCTCCCCTTGTGGGCGAACGAGGCCCTTTAGAGGATTGACTAAATGTCAATCTGTGCCTTGTGAGGGGAGCAATCCCCATTGCGACGCGAGGACTGGTATGGGGAGGGGTCTTAACCTTTCATAACACCTTACCATGGATATACACGAATTCGACGAGATACGCCCCTACGAAGAAGGGGAGATGAAGGAGGCTCTGAACCAGTTGCTCAATGACCGCCACTTCAACAAAGTGATGCAGGGATTTGCCCCTTGGTTGCCCAAGGGATTGCGCAACGGCTTCTTCAAGATGATGTTCATAGGAGTGAAAACTCCGCTTGACTTCCAACTCCGTTTCATGAAGCACGTAGTGCGCTATGTGCTGAAGAAGCATGCACACGGCTACACCTTCAACCACAGCACAATCTCGAATCGCGGCAACCAACTGTTCATCTCCAACCACAGGGACATCGTCCTGGACAGCGCCATCCTGGACCTGATGCTTCACGAGGCAGGCTTCCCCACAACGTGCGAGATTGCCATTGGCGACAACCTGCTCATATATCCCTGGATAAAGACGCTCGTGCGAATGAACAAGGCCTTCACCGTGCGCCGCAGCCTGAAGGCCAAGGAGATGATGGAAAGCAGCATACTCATGAGCCGCTACATGCACTATGCCATCACTCAGAAGAAGGAGAACATCTGGATTGCCCAGCGCGAAGGACGTGCCAAGGACAGTAGTGACCAGACACAGGAGTCGGTGCTGAAGATGCTTGCCTACGGAGGCGAGGGCACCATCATTGAAAGGCTGAAGGAACTGAACATCGTACCCCTTACCCTCAGTTACGAGTACGACCCCTGCGACTACCTCAAGGCCCAGGAGTTCCAGCAGAAGCGCGACGACCCATCGTGGAAGAAGAACAAGCAGGACGACCTGGACAACATGAAGATAGGCATCTTCGGCTACAAGGGACACGTACATTTCCGCACGGGCACTCCCGTGAACGAGTGGATAGACGAACTGAAGGACATGCCCAAGACCGAGGTGTTCAAGGAGATAGCCCGGCGACTGGACAAGGCCATACACTCCAATTACATGCTCTATCCCGGCAACTTCATCGCATACGACGAGTTGCACGGTGGCAATTGCTTCAAAAACAGGTACAGCCAGTACGACAAGAAGGTCTTCGAGGAATATATCAACGGACAGATAGCCAAGATTAAGCTTCCCAATCCCGATGTGCCCTTCCTGCGCGAACGTATTCTCACCATGTATGCCAATCCTGTGGCCAACAAAAAGCAGGCTAAGAAGTCATGAAACACGCCTCGTCAGCACGCGAATCATTCAAGATAACATTCAGGGCAATGCCGCTTGTGGCGGCATTGCTCGTTGTTTCATGTAATGAGAGCACCGAACCGTATCCCGACCTTGTCACGGAGTTTGCCGACATCCGTACTGATGCCGACGGCATGTTCCGGGAAATGACCACGGACAACGGCACTCGCTATTCCATAACCAACACCAACATAAAACCGCACCGTCCCGACACCACCTACAGGGCAGTGGTCGGTTTCGTCCCCGAGGCCGAAGCCTCACGTCCTCAGGCTCACATCTACAGCCTGACGGACGCTCTGGCGCTCTCGGACAGTACCGCCATACTCCGCCACGACCCCACGGACATAGAAAGCATGTGGCAGGAGGGCCAGTACATCAACATGCAGCTCACCGCCAAGACACAAGGCGGCATCCACCATTGGGGTTATGCCATAGACTCTGTCCGCCAGGCAGGAGAAGACGGCAGGATGCACGCACACTACCACCTTTCCATCCACCACAATCAGGGACAGGACCCCATGTCATATTCGCAGACGTACTATTGTTCCATCCATGTCCCCTCTATACCTTATTATAATATAGGCGACACCATCAGCATATCCGTGCATGCGTTCAACGCTGTCAGAGAATGGACCTTTTTTTAGTCTCAGTGGCGGTAAAACTCACCGTCGGTAATGGTTCGCCGAACGAACGGTAATGATTGGCCCCCGTCATCGTGAGGGCAAGGCAGGACTGTCATGTTGACGGCCCTTTTCCGTTGTTTTGTTTGCCGGTTGTGCTCCCTATATCCTTTGCCAACTGTCGTGCCCTTACATGTATTTTTTGCACAATTTAACTAAAAAGGGGCAACTTTACATCAGTTAAATGTTATATAAAGTTAACAAGTGTTAATGGGGGGGGGTGATGGTTATGTGTCATTTTCCATATAAATAAATGTTGTACCTTTGTGACACTAATGGTTGGTGTTCGTATACGCGCTGATGGACTTATGCTAAGGAAATTAGGAGTCATATTATCTTTTTTGTTGTGCATTCAGTGCCTTCCCTCTCATGCCAATGATGAGACTGACAGTCTGGCTAACGACCGTTATTCTCTTTACTATTATCAGGACAGGATTGATTTGCAGGAAGACTATCTGGACAATGCCCTGCAGATGGCACGTATCAGGAGGGTTCTGTCCGCATCTCCGAGGATAGACAGTATTGCCATTTATGCTTATGCTTCTCCCGAGGGTAACCCCAGGGGGAACGAATTGTTGGCAA
>JAZNYM010000009.1:0-2766 GCA_045594385.1 Bacteroidaceae bacterium | reverse complement strand
GTTCTGCCCCGCCACCCATGCTATTACGGCATCGCCGTCGCGTACGAGCGAGGGATCTTCTATGTGCCTTACCAGAAGTTGGTCGCCGGGCATGATGTCCACGTCGCGCATGGAATCGCCAACTACGTCCACTATGTAGGTGCGCTCTGACATTAGCACGTCGCCTGCCATGAACATGTGCTCCTCCACGGTGATATCGCCGGGCATAGCGGGTGTGCCGGCATGTATGCCTCCGCTATAGCAGGGTACGGGTATGGTGCACAGGCGCGGGTTCATGCCCGAGGTTTCGAGTTGGCGGAAAATTTCCTGCAGGTCGGTTTCTATGTTTATTTCCATGGTCTATGGGTTAACGTTGAACGTTTCCCGTTCGGTTTCATGCAAAGATACCATTTATTCACAAAACTCCCGAAAAACTTTCAAAAACTTTACGGATTTTCCGAAAAACTTTACGGCGAGGGGCAAAAACGGACAGTTCTTTACGGGAAACTTTCAAAAACTTTACGCCGGTTGGAATTCGCTTCCATCCGGCTTTTTCTTGCCGTACCTTTGCATCAGTTCCTCTGAGATGAGCGGCAACGGTGCGGGCCATCCATAGACAGGCGGAGGCAGAGAGATCTTTTATGAAATCAATCTTCAAAGTTATCAAACAAGGTGAGCCCCAGCAGGTGGCAAGCCAGAAGGCCGAAGGAGGCCAGTTGAACAAGTGTATGATCACCCTGCAGGAATGGGGCGACAAGTATGGCAATACCTTTGTATGCACCCTGCTGGGCAACAGCGCTCTGTGCCGGTGGTCGGCTGGGGATATTGTCCTTGCCAGTTTGCGATTCCAGGCCAGAGAGTACAACGGCCAGTGGTATCAGGACATCACAGTGAACGACATTCTGACGGCGAACTAATAAATAGGGGGACCCTCCCCCTTACCCCTCCACAAGGGAGGGGAGCGGTTACAACCGACTAATCAATGATATAACAATGACCCATATACCCCAGTACATTATACTCCCTCCCCTTGCGGGAGGGTATGGGGAGGGGTCCTTAACCCGAGATGAAGAGTGAGGGAACTCCAGGAGTTCAAAAGGTGGCCACCTTCCCAAACAATTCTCTCACAAAATCATCCAAAATAATGAAAATTACTTTGCACATTTCAGATGCTGATTATGCATCACTTTTGAACAGAACACGTCGCCTTCGTGGTAGCATAGGTCTGTTGTCGCCAACCGAAGGTACTTTCAACCTCCATGCCAAGACTGGCAAGGCTGTAAGGGACTACCGCAAACTGCCCCATGGACGCGTATCAATGAATGAGGAGTCAGTACGCCTCACCTTGAATATCAACCTGGACGAATCTTCAATACGCCCTGCAGATGTCATAGTGTATGAGAGCGCCAAGGCAAGCAATTTTGTGGAGGCGCTAACGGTAAGCAAAGAGAGTACAAAATCATTAAAGTCCATCTCAAAATAACGCATAAGACATGACATTTGGAATTTCAAATAGTGTAAAATCTCAGCAGGTGCGGGAGTGCACCGCTGAGATGCTGAGGGAGGCAATAGACTCCCCGCATGTGGCACAGGTGTGCGCCGAGATAAAAGACGCATGGGAGCAAGAGAAACGTGGGGAAATCACCCTTGAGGAGTTTGAGGAGAAGAAGGGACGCCTGAAGAAGCAGTTGCCCATCCTCACTCCGCACGCCACTTTCAAGAACGGCCGACGCCTCAATGCCGATGCCGTGCCATCGGGACTGAGCATGTACGACCTTGACCACATCCCCGACCCGGAGGGACGTTGGCGGGAGATAGAACCTCGCAAGGACGAACTGGGCATCGTCATGGCGCACATCACGCCAAGCACGGAAGGCCTGCGCCTGGTCTTCATCATCCCCCAGGGCATGAACCTTGCCCAGGCACAACGCTGGATGGCAGAGCAGTTGGGCGACCAGAAGTACGACGAGTGCGTAAAGGACTATGCACGGTGCTCGTTTGTAGTGCCAAGAGAATATATGCTTTATATGAGCGACAAGATATGGGAGGACCACACCCCAGCCCTCGGACCCACCCCAGCCCTCCCTGTGAGGGAGGGGGAGCAGAACCCCTCAATACCCCTGCAGGGGGAAGAGTCAGTCACAACTGGTACGAGTACACACCATACTGACTGTCCCCCTGAGACAGGTGGGACGAGCGCGGAGCGCGGAGGGGGTGGATATTCTCCGGTTTCCATTCCCCTCCCTTACAGGGAGGGGAATGGGTGGGTCCTCTCTCGTTTCCGTCCTCGAAGACCAACTTGGCGGTATCCCCACCCACGGTAGCCGCAATAACTTCATCTTCACCATGGCATGCCACCTCAGGTATGTTTGCAACGATGACCCCGAGTGGATTGCACGCATACTGCCCACCTACGGCGAGAACCGCGAGAAGTGGATGGCTACAATCCGAAGCGCCTGCAACCGCAACCAGACACCGCACATGTCCAGGATAATGCAACGTGTGCTCGCCATCTGCAAGGAGCGTGAACGGGAGGAGCGCGAGGCAGAGGAGAACCCCGACCTGCCACCGCAGATGCCCCGCATACTGCCTCCGCTCATCAGGCTCTTGGTGAGCAAGACGCCCGACATCTACAAGCCAGCCGTGGCGCATGCCGTATTCCCAGCCCTGGCCACCCACCTTTGGCAGACAAGGTTCCGCTACATCGACAATGTGGAGCACGAGGCAACACTGATGAATGTGCTGATGGCTGGCACAGGTGCAGGAAAGAACTGCATCAGCGAACCC
>JAZNYM010000008.1:0-32344 GCA_045594385.1 Bacteroidaceae bacterium | reverse complement strand
TTCTCCAGTAACAATATCCTTAAATCCCTCCAGATACTCTTTGTAACTTCTTTCGAGCACTACATTTCTAGTATTACTATCTCCAAACAGAGTTATAGCATCAATTGTATGTTGCTCTAAATCCCTAAATGTAACGATATTACCGAATGTCTTTGTTGCATCAAAAATTCTGTTTGTACGAGAGAATGCCTGAATTAGTCCGTGATAACGTAAATTCTTATCAACAAATAGAGTGTTTAGCGTGGGGGCATCAAAGCCCGTAAGGAACATACCTACAACAATAACAAGGTCAATTTCCTTATTCTTTACTCGTTTGGCAAGATCTCTATAATAGTTTTGGAACTCTCTGCTGTCTACTCCAAAACTTGTTCTGAACATAGCATTATAATCGGTAATGGCATTAGTCAAGAACTCTTTTGCACTAATATCCATCGCTGTAGGCTCAAAATTCTCATCTAGAATTTCACCGATTGCAGATTGCTCTTCATTGGCCGCAAACGAAAAGATTGTTGCTATCTTTAATAGCTTTTCAGATCCTTGCTGAAGGTTATTTAATTCCTCATAATAACACTTAGCAGCATCTACACTACTAACTGCAAACATCGCATTAAAACCCTTATTCGCACCTATACTTCGATGAGTTTTTATCTTGAAATTATCCAATATATATTGAGATATTTCTTTGATACGTGCAGGGTGAAGCAGTGCAGACTTGTTTTCGGCAGCACTTAATTTTTTCTCATCTTTCTCTGTCTCAATTCTCTTAAAATGAGGTCTGACATCATTATAATCAACCTTGAACTTTAGAACCTTTTCATCACGAATGGCATCTGTAATAACATACGAATGCAATTCTCTTCCGAACACACTTGCTGTGGTGTCAGAACCAAGTGCATTTTCAGGGAAGATAGGTGTTCCTGTAAATCCAAACTGATAGTATTTCTTAAACTTCTTCTTTAATTGCTTTTGTGCTTCGCCAAACTGTGAGCGATGTGCTTCATCAAAAATAAATACAACTTGTTTCTGATAAATGGGCAAATCGTTTTCGCTCTTCATCAGATTATTTAGTTTCTGAATAGTGGTAACGATAATCTTGTTATCGTCTTTATCTATGTTTCGTTTCAGTCCAGCAGTGCTTTCTGAACCATTCACACTATCGGGAGAGAATCGCTGATACTCTTTCATCGTTTGATAGTCAAGATCCTTTCTATCGACAACAAAGAATACTTTATCTATGAAATCGAGTTGAGTAGCCAACCTTGCAGCTTTAAAGCTCGTAAGAGTCTTACCAGAACCTGTTGTATGCCAAATATATCCACCACCTTCTGTAGTAGACCATTTCTTTGCCTGATATGAACTCTTGATTTTCCATAGTATTCTCTCCGTTGCTGCAATCTGATATGGTCGCATTATCAACAACGTATTGTTTGAATCAAATACTGAATATGTCAGTATTACATTTAGTAAAGTATTCTTTTGAAAGAATGTTGCGGTGAAGTCCTTCAGATCTTTAATCAACGAGTTGTTTGCCTTGGCCCAATTCATTGTAAAGTCAAAACTATTCTTGTTTCGCTCTACCGTATTGGCAAAGTATCGGCTATCTGTGCCATTGGATATAACAAAGACCTGAATATATTTGTATAACGAGTTGTTAGCATTAAAACTCTCTTTTGAATAGCGATGTACTTGATTGAATGCTTCTCTAATTGCTACACCTCGTTTCTTAAGTTCAACTTGAACCAAAGGCAATCCATTTACTAAAATAGTTACATCATAGCGATTAAGATGTGAGCCTTCTTGCACAAACTGTCTAATAACTTGGAGCTTATTTCTTGAAAGGTTCTGTTTGTCTACCAAATAGATGTTTTTAATATGGCCATCATCAAAAACGAAATCATAGATATAATCATCTTGGATTTTTCTTGTTTTCTCGACGAGAGAATCGCTTGGTTTATCAAGATATTCTTCTACATATCTCGCCCATTCGCTATCCGTAAATTCAACATCATTGAGTGCTTGCAGTTGCGTTCTGACATTAGCAAGCAATGCTTCAGGAGTATTCAAATCAGGTAAATATTCGTAACCCTGATTCCTTAAATCTTGAATAAACTCACATTCAAGCGATGCCTCTGTTTGATACACAACAGAAGGCTCATTTAGCACTGAGTACTTCTCATAGTCATCAAGCACTATGAAGTTATTTGATTCTGCTATGGTGTTATAATATGCCATTTTATTCTTCTTTATTTGTTCGTTCTTTTTTGAAATGATAAGTCTCCTTTATGCCACGGACAAGAAATCCTAGAACTTTTTTGTCATTTTCAGTGATTAATGAAGTTTCTTCTCCCGAATGTTTTCCGTGGCTACATAGGTTTATTATGCGATTATAATATGCATCAGACGCTCCCTCTGAGTCATTCGGCAATAGAGTTAATAATTCTTTCCATTCTACAACGCCAAGGAAAGTAGATGTTTTCTCCAGTATCTGTCGCAAAAAATTGTAATGATACTTTTTGATGTCGTCTGATTCTATTGCTTTTTCTAACTCTGACAATAATAGAAGATGGTATGAAAATGGAGAATCTTTAGCTTGTTCCAGCAAATCATATGAGCCATCATTATATTTTTCTAAACGATATTTTCTTGAATATTTAGGTTTATATCCATATCGTTTATCTGTATTATTAAATTCATTCCACAATACATTATAGAACAAAGGGTTATGAGTGGTAATGATAAATTTTACTTCGGATTGGTTAGACTTTATCAATTCTGCTATGTTCACAGCCAATTCAATGAGGTGATTTTCATCCAATGAGCTTACTGGATCATCTATAAATATGTACTCCAAATCATCAAATTGGTTCGTATCTCTATCTGTTTCTTCTGCAATATTGCGAGTTTCGACAACAAGTTTTAGCAAACTAAAGAAGATACACCAAATCAAACAACTTTCCTCTCCTTTTGAAATCTTGATGTTATCAATAACCCCATCGTTACCGCCATCTACTGTAAAGGTGATTTTATTATAATCCTCACTAAAACGAGGGGTTAACTTGTCGTTTGTATAATGCTGAAAATGTTTTATGACATTATTGTCCTGTCCTTGCTCGTTAAACACCCAGTGAGTAAACTTATTTGGTCGGATTAATAACTCTCTGTTTTTATCTTCCTTCAAATCATTATCCCAATAGAACAAGTCTTCAGTGAAAGCATTGTAGTAGAGAACTTTTATAGGCTTTTCTTCTTCGTCATTACCTTCAGTTTTGGGTGCAACCAACTCCTTAAACTCGCGCGAAAGGCGAGTTTTTCCAACACCATTGAAGGCATATATCAATTGCACCTTTTTATTGGCATCTTTGAGTGTTTGGGCTATTTCGGTCAATGTTTTTCCCATATCAAGCGTTTAATTTATACTTTGGAAACGATAGTAATTTATTCCTATAATATTCGTATTGCTCCTGCACTGCGGCAATCTCGGCTGGAAGTCCCTGAGATAGGTCATTGATTAATGTTTCAAATCTGTCGAGGATAGAGACGATGCGTTCTTGTTCGGCAAAGGAGGGAATGGGTATTATTATTTTCGCTAAATCTGTAGCTTTTATGTCGATGACTTTAGTCCCCCGTGCGTATTTTTTCTTTTGTGTATAAAAGTCTTCTGTCTGAAAATAATATGACACATATTTAGGATTAAGATTATGCTCATAAACACAAGCGTGTCCTCCCGTAACAATATCTTCATCACCTAACCATGCAACAGCCTTACATACATCTTCAATATTTTCACTCGTACAAGCTATTATCAAATTACCTTTTTTCACTTTAGTAATTTTTGCGGCCAACTCTTGTGAACAGAATGATTTTGTTTTATTAGCAGAGGTTCCATAATAAGTGTAGATTTGTCCATAATGAATACAAGGGATTCCGCTTTCCGTAAAATCCTTCTTTTGTAATCCGTTTCCTCGTGTAAAAGTGCCCACTTCTCCCAGCGTCATCCATTTCACTTCCCGATGGGCATTGTCCATCATCTTTTGCTTACCATCGGCGCCACCGCAGGTGGTGTTGAAGGTAAGTAAAAGATTACGATAATATTCATATTGTTCTTTTCTTGCTTGCAGCTCCGCTTGCAGCTCCGCTGCATAATCCGCGAAGCGGTCGAGAATTTTTGCAATTTCTGTTTGCACATCAATAGGTGGTACGGGGATACAAACATTAATAAATCTCTTTTTAGAGATATTATATCGTGTAACGCCACTAGCGGTTTGTTTAATCTGGCCTCTGACCTCTTTACTTCTTAATAAATGTTTTAAGAAATGAAGATTGTACTCTTCTAAATTATGAAGACGCAACCCGAAACAAAAGGAATTAAGATATAAATTTTCATTTGTTTGCACAGTGACTATCGATGACATACCACATTCGTCTGGAGTTTCAGAAGACCCAGTAAATAAAATATCCCCATATCGAACTATATACTGTTTTTCATTATCTAATATTTTAACTTTATCTTCTATATCCAAATTTAGAGATGGATTAGAATATATGTTACGATATGTTATAAATTTAGCATTACCATTTTTGAAGTCCTCTTTAGATTTTCCTGTTAAGCCCCCAAAGAAATTGCCAATTTCCCCCAACTTCTTATACTCCACCCCATTCGGACAGAGTTGCTGTATCAGTTCTTTCAGTTTACTCATAACTCCAATTACATTTTATTGATTAAGTCACTGGGGATTAAATCTTCCATCAACGAAAAAGCAAACCACTTCTTACCCAAATCTTTCAAAGAGGCTCCTATATGATATACCTTTTCGTCTATGCAAATGAATCTGTCATGTGATTCTCTAAATGACTTGATAGTTATCGGTTGGTATTGGCTATTATGTTTATCCACATCCAGTTGCAATTGTTTTGTTACGGTATGCGTATAGATGGTAGCTCCTACACACTCAGCTCGTTTATCGAGAAGTGTCAACACGGTTTCATCTACATAATTGTCTATCAGAATAATTTCTCGTCTCGCTTGCTTTATGAGTCTTGATATGAAAACGTAAGCGTCAAATATTTGTCCATCGAAGAATATACCTTGATTATCTTTGATGGCCTTATCCTCCAATTGTTTGAAAATCACATCTAACTTATGATTGGTTTCCAATTGTGACATTTCCAATCTGTCGATTCGTTGAAAAAGTTGAGCGTTGGCAACAAGGTATTTGCGCATAGCAACAAAAGCCTCCATAATGCGTATGCTCACTTCTATTGCAGTTTCGCTACGCAACACGGCAGAGATCATGGCTATACCTTGCTCTGTGAATACGAAAGGATTACTTGAAGAGTGTTTCAAGAGTTTGAACCGGTCGCAATCTGCGACCAGTTTAAGTTTCTCATCATCTGTTAATTGAAATCGAAATTTATCAGGAAAGCGTTCTATGTTACGCTTGACCGCCTCATTCAAGCGTTTTGTCTCGACTCCATATAATTCGGCCAAGTCTCTATCAACCATTACTTGGACTCCACGCATCGCATATATTCTGTTCTCAATAACCTGAGTCGCCAACTCATTATTCATAATTCGTCCTCCTCCAATTCTGCAATGATTTTATCTATTTCGTTTCTCAACTCATTCTCTCGTGCAACAATCTTACGAATACGTTCGTTAAGTTCCTTGATGTCTATTTCTTTACGAGTTTCCTTTGCCTCTACATAACTACTTACCGAAAGATTGTAATCATTTTCAGCAATCAGCTTATTGTCAATAGACTTGGCTATAGCTTCAATGTCTTCTTTGCTATCGAAGATATCCAAAATCTTTTTTATATGTTCTTCGTCAAGTACATTGTTATTAGTTTCTTTCCTGAAGAAATCGCTACCAGTGGCATCAATAAATTGCGTTTTTGTATCCATCTTATGCTTAGATAAAACCAGGATGTTTACCGCAATCGTGGTCCCATAGAACAGATTAGGAGCCAATGCAATAACTGTTTCTACAAAGTTGTTGTCTACCAGATATTTCCTGATTTTCTGCTCTGCCCCTCCACGATAGAAGATACCGGGAAAACACACTATAGCTGCTCTTCCTTTGCTTGATAGATAGCTCAATGCGTGCAATACAAAAGCAAAATCAGCCTTAGATTTGGGAGCTAATACACCCGCAGGAGCAAAACGGTCATCGTTAATCAATGCCGGGTCATCTGAACCAATCCAGTTTACGGAGTACGGAGGATTGGATACAACGGCATCAAATGGTTTGTCATCTCCAAATTGAGGATCCATCAGGGTGTTACCCAAAGCAATGTTAAACTTGTCGTAGTTTATGTTATGCAAAAACATATTCATACGGGCAAGGTTGTATGTGGTATGGTTAATTTCCTGACCAAAAAAACCCTCTTCAATAATATGCTCATCAAACTGCTTCTTCGCCTGCAACAGTAGTGAACCCGAACCTGCAGCAGGGTCATATATCTTGTTGACGGTACTCTGATTATGTATCGCCAAACGAGCAATAAGATTCGATACACACTGAGGAGTAAAAAACTCACCTCCAGCCTTTCCTGCATTTGCGGCATAATTGTGAATCAGAAACTCGTAGGCATCGCCAAACAAGTCAATATGATTATCCTCAAAGTTGCCAAAATTTAATCCTTCGACACCTTTTATAACTGCTGCCAAGCGACTGTTTTTATCCTCTACTGTATTACCCAATCGTGTGCTTGTTGTGTCAAAGTCTGCAAATAAGCCTTTGATGTCACTCTCTGAGTCGTAGCCAATCGCAGAGCCCTCAATTGCTGTAAATATGGCTTTGAGGTCTGTGTTTAGATTTGGATTCTTGTTTGCTGTTTTCGCAATATTTACAAATAACTGACTTGGATATATGAAATATCCTTTGGTCTTAATCGCATCATCCTTTATTTCAGGAGTGATTATGCTATCAGGCAGATTAGCATAATCAACGTTTTCGTCTCCTCCTTCAATATAATTGGTGAAATTCTCGCTAATGAAACGATAAAACAATGTGCCGAGGACAAACTGCTTGAAGTCCCATCCGTCTACTGCGCCACGCACCTCGTTGGCAATCTTCCATATCTGGGCCTGCAACTGAGCCCTTTGTATATTACTTGTCATATCCTTGTTACTACTAGTTATTTATCAACCCCTTTAGATGCAGTGTTTCATAGAGAAATTCATTTCAAAGGGGCCTTCACACTTGAATATCCCAAAAAAGTGATTATATACAATATGTGGGACAGTGTCTCACTTTTTTAACACCATCAATTAACTGATTGTAATCGTCCGCTACAATAGCAGTGTTTTGTATAATCACACCCTTGCTCATACTCCTTGAAACATCATATATTGCTTATACTCCCTTATGATCAGTTCTTTTATATCCACCTCCAACAGGTCTGCAATCTTAAGCAGGCTACTGAGGTCTGGTTGCGATGAGTTTGTACACCACTTTGAGACGGTAGACGGGTTAACCCCCAACTGCTCAGCCAACCATTTATTGGTACGTTTCTTCTCAACTAAAACTACCTTTATGCGGTTAATGTCTTCCATAATTACATTCGTTTGTAACAAAAGTAGTGAATTTATTTCACTTTAACTGTATAAAGGCGGAATTATTTGGCAATTCACCATACCTATTCATGACTATCTCCCGTTTCCAGTACCATTAATCCCTCCTGCATTTCAATATTGTCACGGGTAAACCTGCGTTGTCTGTCCTTGCCCTACAACAGAATCAACGCAAAATACAAGTAAGGAAAAATCGTAGTAATCTTTGTCGTGATAAAAAACGAAGACGATAAACCAGATTTCTTTAAGACGACTTAAAGTGAAACTCTCGTATTCAGTCGAAACTCTCTATACGCTCATATCCAGTACAACTCCAACATCAATATCCCCACACTCCGAGTAGGCAACACAGTTCCCCGATAAGGAAACTGGAGTTCTCTCGTTGGGGAACTGGAGTTTCCTTACTGGGGAACTGACTTGGCCTTACCATGCGTGTGTCATCGTTCATAATGAACAATGCATACACAAAAACGGGCACGGCCGTGTCCCTGCTGTTGCTGTCCTGCAAAACTAAAAAAAGCGCCTCCCCTATCGCCAGGGAAGGCGCTCTGTTTATTGCAATTTAGAATTATTCGGCACTTGCTGCGGTCTCTTCAGCAGTCTCTGCTGCGGGAGCCTCAGCTACAGGAGCTTCTGCTGCCTTCTTGCCAGAGCGGCGTGTGCGCTTAGCCTTCTTGGCAGTCTTTGCCATGTTCTCGTCGAAGTCTACCAACTCGATGAAGCACATGGGTGCATTATCGCTGGCACGGTTGCCAGTCTTGATAATACGGGTATAACCACCGGGACGGTCGCCAACCTTTGCGCTGATGGTGCTGAACAGCTCGGTGATAGCCTGCTTGTCCTGCAGGTAGCTGAACACTACGCGGCGTGCATTGGTTGTGTCTTCCTTTGAGCGGGTGATCATGGGCTCTACATACTTCTTCAGAGCCTTGGCCTTGGCCACAGTCGTAGTGATTCTTTTGTGCATGATCAGAGAAACGGCCATGTTGCTCAGCATGGCTGCTCTGTGGGATGCAGTACGACTCAGGTGATTGAATTTCTTATTATGTCTCATAAGTTTTCTTAATCTTTATCTAATTTGTATCTTGAGATGTCGGTTCCAAACGACAGATTCAGACTCTCCAGCAAATCATCAAGCTCGGTGAGCGATTTCTTACCGAAGTTGCGGAACTTGAGCAGGTCGGTCTTGTTGTACTGAACAAGGTCGCCCAGGGTGTCCACGTCGGCTGCCTTCAGGCAGTTGAGGGCGCGTACGCTGAGATCCATGTCGACAAGCTTGGTCTTCAGCAACTGGCGCATGTGAAGTACTTCCTCGTCGAACTCCTCGTTGCTCTCAGCATCGCAGTTCTCCAGAGTGATCTTGTCGTCGGAGAAGAGCATGAAGTGATAGATGAGGATCTTGGCGGCTTCCTTCAAAGCGTCCTTCGGGTGAATGGAACCATCAGTTGTGATCTCCAGTATGAGCTTCTCGTAGTCAGTCTTCTGCTCTACGCGATAGTTCTCTACTGCATACTTCACGTTTCTGATAGGAGTATAAATTGAATCGATGGGTATGACATTCACGTCGGTGCAGTACTCGCGGTTCTCCTCGGAGGGAACGTAACCGCGGCCCTTGTTTATGCCAATCTCCATCTGCATCGTTGCCTTGGCATCCAGATGGCAAATAACTAAGTCAGGGTTTAACACTTCAAATCCAGTCAGATACTTGTTGAAGTCACCAGCCTTGAGTTCAGTCTTGCCCTCAACCTTGATGCTCACTTTCTCTGTCTCGAATTCATCTACTAACTGCTTGAAGCGAACCTGCTTCAAGTTAAGTATAATGTTGGTGACATCCTCCTTCACACCGGGAACGGTGGCAAACTCGTGCTCGACGCCGCGGATTGAAACTGTGTTGATGGCAAAGCCATCGAGTGAAGAAAGAAGTATGCGGCGCAAAGCATTACCTACGGTAGTACCGAAGCCACCCTCCAGAGGACGGAACTCGAACTTGCCGTACTTGTCGTCCGCCTCCAACATTAATACCTTATCAGGTTTTTGAAATGCTAATATCGCCATCCTTAATTATTATTTAGAGTACAATTCAACGATTAACTGCTCCTTGATATTCTCAGGAATATCTGCGCGCTCGGGCTTGTGAAGCAACTTGCCGGACTTGGTAGCCTCGTCCCACTCGATCCAGGGATACTTGCTGTGGTTGAAGCCTGCCAGCGCATCGCCGATAACCTCGAGGTTCTTGGCACGCTCGCGAACGCCCACGATCTGACCGGGCTTTACTGCATAGCTGGCTATGCCTACCACCTTACCGTCAACGGTAATGTGCTTGTGGTTGACCAGCTGGCGGGCAGCACGACGGGTGCGGGCGATACCCAGACGGAACACTACGTTGTCCAGACGGCACTCGAGGTTCTGCAGGAGAATCTCACCGGTAATGCCGCTGGTACGTGCAGCCTTCTCGAACATGTTGCGGAACTGCTTCTCCAGAACGCCGTAGGTGTACTTGGCCTTCTGCTTCTCAGCCAACATCACGCCGTACTCGGAGGTCTTGCGACGACGGTTGTTGCCGTGCTGGCCGGGAGGGAAGTTTCTGCGTGAACGTACTTTCTCAGAGCCCAAAATGGTCTCGCCGAAACGGCGGTCAATTCTTGATTTAGGTCCAGTATATCTTGCCATAATCTTTTACTTACTTTAATTTAGGTCCTTGGTGAATTAAACTCTTCTTCTCTTGGGAGGACGGCAGCCGTTGTGAGGAAGTGGAGTAACGTCGATAATCTCGATTACCTCAATACCTGCACCGTGTACGGTACGGATAGCGGACTCGCGGCCGTTACCGGGACCCTTAACGTATGCCTTAACCTTGCGCAGACCCAAATCGTAAGCGATCTTTGCACAATCCTGTGCTGCCATCTGGGCGGCGTAAGGAGTGTTCTTCTTACTGCCACGGAAACCCATCTTGCCGGCAGAAGACCAGGAGATAACCTGACCTTCGCTGTTAGCCAAAGACACGATGATATTATTGAAGGAACTGTGAACATGCAGCTGACCGAGAGCGTCAACCTTCACATTTCTTTTCTTTGCTGCAACTGTTTTCTTTGCCATATCTCAATTATTATTTAGTAGCCTTTTTCTTGTTAGCAACGGTCTTCTTCTTACCCTTACGTGTACGAGCGTTGTTCTTGGTGCTCTGGCCACGAACGGGAAGACCATTACGATGACGAACGCCACGATAGCAACCGATATCCATCAGTCGCTTGATGTTCAGAGAAATTTCACTGCGGAGGTCGCCCTCAACCTTGTACTCGGCAGCAATCACCTCACGGATCTTACCGGCCTCGTCGTCGGTCCAGTCACAAACCTTCTTGTCCTTGTCGACACCAGCCTTCTCCAAAATCTTGGCTGAGCTACTGCGACCTATACCATAAACATAGGTCAAAGCGATTTCGCCTCTCTTGTTCTGAGGCAAATCTACACCAACAATTCTAATTGCCATATACTATTATTCTTTTTTGCAATAAATTAACCCTGACGTGTCTTGAACTTAGGGTTCTTCTTGTTAATAACATACAAACGACCCTTGCGACGGACAATCTTGCAATCAGGGGTACGTTTCTTCAATGAAGCTCTTGTTTTCATATTTAATGTCTATTATTTGTATCTGAATACGATGCGACCCTTCGTCAAGTCGTATGGACTCATCTCCACCTTGACCTTATCACCGGGAAGGATTTTGATGTAGTGCATTCTCATCTTGCCACTGATGGTGCATAGTATCTGCGCTCCGATCTTGTCAAGTTCAACGCGGAAGTTGGCATTGGAGAGAGCCTCCACAACTACACCATCCTGTTCTATAACTGCCTGCTTTGCCATTATTACCTTACAGCTCTGTTGTTAATATTGATTCTCTATCTTTTCTATCTCCTCAAACGTAGAGAGGATTTCAGGTTTACCATGATGTATCGCGATCGTATGCTCGTAGTGAGCCGCCCAACCGCCATCGCGGGTCTTTATGGTCCACTTGTCCGGCATCATCCAGATTTCACGGCTACCCTGAACTATCATCGGTTCAATGGCTATGCATAAACCGTTCTTCAGTTGCTTGCCGTTACCAGGTCTGCCATAATTGGGAACCTGGGGATCCTCGTGCATATCCTTTCCTATGCCATGACCAACGAATTCTCTTATAACTCCGAAACCTTGTTCCTCACAATGTTTCTGAACGGCATAGCCGATATCTCCGATTCTCTTACCGGCATATGCGGTTTCTATACCTTTATATAAGGACTCCTTGGTGGTACGAAGGAGGCGGTTCACCTCCTCGCTGACCTCTCCGACACGGAATGTGTAACAGGAATCTCCGTTAAACCCGTTCAAGAGCGCTCCGCAATCCACGGAAACGATGTCACCCTCCTTGAGTGGCTCGTCATTCGGTATACCGTGCACCACCTGGTCATTGACCGAAGTGCAGAGACTTGCCGGGAAATCCCCGCCGTAGGGGTTGGGGAAACCCAGGAAGGTCGGTATCGCTCCATGGTCGCGTATAAACTCTTCTGCCGCCTTGTCCAACTGCTTTGTGGTAACACCCGGCTTTATAAGCCTGCCGACCTCTGTCAGCGTCTGTGATACCAGTCGGTTGGCAGCACGCATCAAATCAATCTCATCCTCAGTCTTTAGAAATACCATCTTAGAGAAATCCCTAAAATTACTGAGCCATTCCGTTGCGGCCGTGGATGCGGCCACTGCTCAACAGACCGTCATAGTGTCTCATCAACAAGTGACTTTCAATCTGCTGCAATGTATCGAGAACCACACCTACCAGAATCAGCAAGCTTGTACCTCCGAAGAACTGTGCAAATTCCTGTGACACATTGAGAAGGCCGGCAAAAGCGGGCATACATGCAATGAGTGCAAGGAAAATAGAACCGGGAAATACCAAACGTGACATTATCTGATCAAGGTATTCTGCTGTATCATGACCGGGACGAACACCGGGGATGAAACCATTGTTGCGCTTCATGTCCTCTGCCATCTGAACAGGATTCATAGTGATGGCGGTATAGAAATATGTGAATGCTATAATCAAGGCAGCAAACACAATGTTATACCACACACTGGTATGATCGCTGAGGGCAATCAATGCCGCAGAGGGATTCTCACCTCCGCTTATCATCTGCAACAGGGTTACAGGGATGAACATGATAGCCTGGGCAAAAATAATGGGCATTACATTGGCAGCGAATATCTTGAGAGGAATGTACTGACGTGAGCCTCCTACCTGCTGACCTGCATACATTCGCTTGGCGTACTGTACAGGCACCTTGCGTGTACCCTGAACCAACAGAATGGCAGCACAGATAACGAGCATGAGAATAACCAACTCTACGGCGAACATGATCAGACCGCCACCGCTAAGGTTATTCAGACGTGCCACAAGTTCCTGACCGAATGCCTGGGGAAGACGGGCGATAATACCGAGCATGATAATCAGTGAAACACCGTTACCGATACCCTTGTCGGTAATACGCTCACCCAACCAAAGGATGAACATGCTGCCTGCTGCAAGAATGATGGTACTGGAGATAATGAAGAATGTCCAGTCCAACTCGGGATTCAAGGCACCGGCAGCCTGCATACGGAGGTTAATCAGATAAGAGGGAGCCTGGAACAGCAGAATGATGATTGTCAGCCAACGGGTGTACTGATTCATCTTTCTGCGTCCACTCTCACCCTCACGCTGCATCTTCTGGAAATGAGGTACAA
Organism: Bacteroidaceae bacterium; assembly: GCA_045594385.1. GTDB lineage: Bacteria > Bacteroidota > Bacteroidia > Bacteroidales > Bacteroidaceae > Physcousia. Next base: position 19,015 of record JAZNYM010000008.1, on the reverse strand, counting down.
CGAAGGCAAACAGTTGAATTACGATTGAAGCCGAGATGTATGGCATTATTCCCAATGCAAAGATAGATGCATTTGAGAAAGCACCACCAGAGAACATGTTCAACAGAGACATCAGACCGGTGTTTGTCTGCTCGTGCAACTGAGCCAATGCGTTAGGATTGATACCGGGAAGCACGACAAACGAACCGAAACGATATACTGCTGCCAGAGCCAAGGTCCACAAGATACGGGTTCTCAGGTCCTCAACGCTCCAAATGTTCTTTATGGTTTCAATAAACTTTTTCATACTGTTTACAGTTTAGTAGCAGTACCACCAGCAGCTACGATAGCAGCCTCGGCAGACTTAGAGAAGGCATTTGCAGTAACCTCAACCTTAGCGCTCAAAGTGCCGTTGCCGAGAACCTTAACAAGCTGGCCGGCCTTGGCAAAACCTGCAGCAACAATCTCGGCAACACCGATTGTGGTGACACCCTTCTCGGCCATTGTCTGCAGAGAGCTCAGATTTACTGCCTGATACTCTACATGATTGATATTCTTGAAGCCGAACTTAGGCAGACGACGCTGCAAAGGCATCTGACCACCCTCGAAACCGATCTTCTTCTTGTAACCGGAACGAGCCTTGGCACCCTTGTGACCACGGGTAGAAGTACCACCCAAACCACTGCCGGGACCGCGACCAATTCGACGCTCGCTGTGAGTAGAGCCTGCAGCGGGCTTCAATGTATTTAACTTCATAACGTTTTCAGTTTTTTAATTGAATAAAACTTGAATTAGTCAATAACCTTCACCAAGTGATGAACAGTCTGAATCAAACCGCGTGTGCAGGCATTGTCCTCCAACTCGACAATCTGATTCAACTTCTTCAGGCCCATAGTATCCAGGGTTGCCTTCTGGCGCTTAGGAGCATGGATACGGCTCTTGACTTGCTGTACTTTAATAGTTGCCATAATACGTTTCTCCTTTACTAAGTTTAACCACGGAATACTTTCTCCATACTGATACCACGGCTCTGAGCCACCTGACGGGCATCACGCATGCTTGCAAGAGCAGCGATAGTGGCCTTTACCAAGTTGTGGGGGTTGGAAGAACCCTTTGACTTGGCCAGGCAGTCAGTAACGCCTACGCTCTCCAACACGGCACGCATAGCACCACCGGCAACAACACCGGTACCATGGCTTGCAGGCATGATGAGAACATCAGCACCGCCGAACTTTGCAGCAGCCTCGTGAGGTACGGTACCCTTCAGTACGGGAACCTGAACGAGATTCTTCTTGGCAGCCTCTACACCCTTGGCAATGGCAGCAGTTACTTCACCGGCCTTACCCAGACCCCAGCCGATAACGCCGTTCTCGTTACCTACCACGACGATTGCGCTGAAAGTGAAAGTACGACCACCCTTGGTAACCTTAGTAACGCGGTTGATAGCAACCAAACGGTCCTTCAAATCCTCGCTATTGATATTTATGTTCTTAATTGCCATAATCGTTATTAGAATTTAAGTCCTCCGTTACGTGCAGCGTCAGCCACTTCCTTAACTCTACCATGGTACAGATAGCCATTACGGTCGAACACAACTGCTGTGATACCGGCCTCGAGAGCCTTCTTGGCAATCAGCTCGCCAACCTTGGCAGCCTGCTCCTTCTTGGGGCAAGCCTCCATGCCGAGGCTGTTGGCGCTTACCAGAGTGGTACCTGTCAGGTCGTTGATAATCTGTACATAAATCTGCTTGTTGCTGCGGAAAACGCTCATACGAGGACGTGCGGCAGTACCAGAGATCTTGTTACGAACTCTATATTTGATCTTAATTCGTCTTTCTAATTTTGTTGTCATAATCTTACAGTTTTAAAGATTTACTTTGCACCTGCTGACTTACCAGACTTTCTGCGTACGACCTCACCAGCAAAGAGGACACCCTTGCCCTTGTAAGGTTCGGGCTTACGGAAAGAACGAATTTTTGCACATACCTGACCCAGCAACTGCTTGTCGCAAGACTCCAGGATAATCAGAGGATTCTGGTTTCTCTCAGACTTGGTCTCAACCTTGATCTCAGAAGGCAACTGAATGAAGATGCTGTGGGTGAAACCCAGAGACAACTCTATCAGGTTACCCTGATTGCTTACACGGAAACCAACACCTACGAGTTCAAGAGTCTTCTTGTAACCTTCGCTTACACCGACAACCATGTTGTTTACCAGTGAACGGTACAGACCATGGTAAGCATGCTTCTGCTTTGCGTCGATATCGGCAGCCTCGTCAATCTCGAATGTAATTTCTGATCCAGAAATATTCACCAGGATAGAGGGATTGATAGCCTGGCTCATCTCTCCCTTGGGACCCTTTACGCTTACAACGTTGTCGTTGTAGCTAACGGTAACACCTGCGGGGATAGTAATGGGCAATTTACCTATTCTTGACATTGCTAAATCCTCCTATTAATATACGTAACAAAGAACCTCGCCACCGATCTTCAGCTCGGCAGCCTCCTTGTTAGTCATTACACCCTTGGATGTGGATATGATAGCAATACCCAGTCCGTTAATAACACGAGGCATATCCTTGTAACCGGTGTACTTACGCATACCGGGAGTTGATATACGGATCAACTTCTTGATAGCGTTCTGACGAGTCTGCTCGTCATACTTCAAGGCTACCTTGATTGTACCCTGAGGGCCATCCTCGATGAACTTGTAGTTCAGAATGTAACCCTTCTCGAAGAGAATCTTGGTGATTTCCTTCTTCAAATTTGACGCAGGGCATTCAACCACACGGTGCTTTGCCTGGATTGCATTACGCAAGCGCGTCAAATAATCTGCAATTGGATCTGTCATTTTTTTTAAAGGTTTTAATTAATCGGGACTATCCCGACAATATTAAAAGATAACTATATGATTTCTTGACGTGCCCCCGAAAGGGCCCGTCAAGAATTGCTTACCAGCTTGCCTTCTTTACGCCGGGAATCAAACCTGCAGAAGCCATCTCGCGGAACTGTATACGACTGATGCCGAACATACGGATGTATCCCTTGGGACGACCTGTAATCTTGCAACGATTGTGCAGGCGGATAGGATTAGCGTTGCGAGGAATTGCCTGGAGCTTCTGAGCTGCCTCGAAAGCATCAACGGGATCTGTGTTGGGATTGTTGATAATCTTCTTGAGAGCGGCACGCTTCTCAGCATACTTAGCTACCATCTTTGCGCGCTTTACCTCGCGAGCCTTCATTGATTCTTTTGCCATAACTCTGTGTTAGTTTTTAGCGTTCTTAAAGGGAAGACCGAACTCCTTGAGCAGGGCGTAACCCTCTTCGTCGGTCTTGGCTGTGGTTACAAAAGTAATGTTCATACCCAGGATGCGGTCGATTGCGTCGATGTTGATCTCAGGGAAGATGATCTGCTCCTGAATACCGAGGGTATAGTTACCACGACCATCAAACTTGCTTTCGATACCCTTGAAGTCACGGATACGGGGCAGAGCCACGCGAACCAACTTCTCGAGGAACTCATACATGCGCTCACGACGCAGAGTTACCATAACACCGATGGGCATCTTCTTACGCAACTTAAACTGAGCAACGTCCTTCTTAGAGAAGGCTGCAACTGCCTTCTGACCTGTGATTTCGGTGATTTCCTTGATGGCAACCTCGATAATCTTCTTATCGGCAGTAGCCATACCCAAACCCTGGTTGATGACAATCTTCTTCAGAACGGGGATCTGCATTGAAGAGTCATAGTTGAACTGCTTCATCAATGCAGGAGCGATACGCTCTGCGTATTCTTTCTTAAGGCTTGCAGTATTTGCCATTTTAGATTTCCTCTCCACTCTTTTTAGCGAAACGGACCAACTTGCCGTCTGCGTTCAGTTTTCTACCAATGCGAGTAGCCTTGCCAGTCTTGGGGTCAACGGGGTTCAGGTTAGAGATGTGGATAGGAGCCTCGATCTCGATGATGCCACCCTGGGGGTACTTGGCACTGGGCTTCTGACTCTTCTTAACCTTATTTACACCCTCGACAATGGCACGCTGCTCCTTAACGAACACCTTCAACACCTTACCGCTCTGACCCTTGCTTTCGCCAGAGTTAACGATTACGGTATCGCCTTTCTTAATGTGTAACTTACTCATTGTTCTTCTTTCGTCTTTGAATATTAAAGAACCTCAGGTGCCAGAGACACGACCTTCATGTTTGCGGCACGAAGCTCACGGGCAACAGGACCGAAGATACGACTGCCACGCAAGTCGCCTGCATTGTTCAGCAGTACACATGCGTTGTCATCGAAGCGGATATATGAACCATCAGCACGACGAACTTCCTTCTTAGTACGTACAATCAGGGCCTTTGATACTGCACCTTTCTTAACATCACTGGTGGGGATTGCGCTCTGGATAGCAACGACAATCACATCACCTACAGAAGCGTAGCGGCGACGGGTACCACCGAGGACGCGGATACACTTTGCCTCCTTGGCACCGCTGTTGTCTGCTACTACTAATCTAGATTCTGCCTGTATCATTTTTACTTAGCTCTTTCTACGATTTCTACTACTCTCCATCTCTTGGTCTTGCTCAGAGGACGAGTTTCCATAATCAGAACGGTGTCACCCTTGTGGCAATCGTTCTTCTCGTCATGTGCATGGTACTTCTTCGTCTTCGCAACGAACTTACCATAAATAGGGTGCTTCTCCTTGAACTTGGCAGCAACCACGATGGTCTTGTCCATCTTGTCGCTTACCACGACACCCATACGAGTTTTTCTTAAATTTCTTGCTTCCATATCTTGAAGTACCTATTTACTTGTTTGACTCTTTCTGGCGGAGCACCGTCTTCATGCGGGCGATGTTACGACGAGCGGCCTTAATCTGAGAGTTGTTTTCCAGAGGAGCAACGGCATGATTCAACTTCATCTGATCATAGTTGGCAACCTCTACGGCGATGCGCTCTGCAAGTTCAGAAGCGCTCATCGCATTAATTTCTGCAATCTTCATTATTATGCGTTTTTGTCGTAATCACGTCTAACAATAAACTTGGTGGTCACGGGCAACTTCTGAGCTGCAAGACGAAGAGCCTCCTTCGCGATTTCGTAACTTACACCTTCAATCTCGAAAATTATACGTCCGGGGGTAATGGGGAACACATATCCTACGGGGTCACCCTTACCCTTACCCATACGTACGTCAGCGGGCTTCTTGGTGATGGGCTTGTCAGGGAAGATACGAATCCAGCTCTGCCCCTCACGCTGCATGTAACGTGTCATTGCCACACGAGCTGCCTCGATCTGGCGTGCTGTAATCCAACGTGTTTCCAATGACTTGATACCAAAGCTACCGAATGCCAACTGATTGCCACGCATTGCATTACCCTTGCGGTGATTCTTTTGTGGCCTTCTGTATTTAGTTCTTTTTGGTTGTAACATTTTAATTCAGTTTTTAACGGTTGTTGTTCTTCTTGCGACGGAAGTTCTTGCCACCGCCGTTGCCACCGAAACCACGACCCTGCTCCTTAGCCTGAGTGAAGTTGGGAGCCAAGTCCTTCTTGCCATATACCTCTCCGCGGCAGATCCATACCTTGATGCCAAGCAGACCAACCTTGGTCAGGGCCTCTGTATGGCAGTAGTCGATGTCGGCACGCAGAGTGTGCAGGGGAGTACGGCCTTCCTTGAACATCTCGGAACGTGCGATTTCAGCACCGTTCAGACGACCGCTGATGAGAACCTTGATACCCTCGGCACCGGCACGCATTGAATTTGCGATAGCCATCTTGATGGCGCGACGGTAAGCGATCTTACCTTCAACCTGACGTGCAATGTTGTTTGCTACGATAGTTGCGTCCAACTCGGGCTTCTTAACCTCGAAGATATTGATCTGGATGTCCTTGTCGGTTACCTTCTTCAACTCTTCCTTGAGCTTGTCAACCTTTTCACCACCCTTGCCAATGATCAATCCTGGACGGGCTGTGCACACGGTGATGGTCACCATCTTCAGTGTGCGTTCGATGACAATGCGTGAAATGCTGGCGTCACCAAGACGGGCATTCAGATACTTACGGATCTTGCTGTCCTCAAGGATAGTGTCGCCGTAGCTCTTGCCACCAAACCAATTTGAATCCCAACCGCGGACAATGCCGAGACGGTTGCTTATAGGATTAACTTTCTGTCCCATGTTTCTTTTCTAATTAATCATTCTTAGTGTCAACGAACAAGGTGATGTGGTTAGAACGCTTGCGGATTCTGTAACCACGACCCTGAGGAGCAGGTCTCATACGCTTGAGGGTAGCACCCTCGTTCACAAAAATCTTAGAGATATACAGTTCTCCGTCCTCTGCCTTGCGATCGTTTTTCTGTTCCCAGTTAGCGATGGCAGAACGGAGGAGCTTCTCCACGTCTGCGCTGGCAGCCTTGGCACAGAACTTCAATGTACCCAGGGCTCTGTTCACCTCCATTCCGCGAACCAGATCAACAACGTATCTCATCTTGCGGGGAGAAGAAGGAACGTTCTGCAACTTGGCAAAACTCTGGGCCTTGCGTGCTTCCTTTCTTGCGTCAGCAGCTAATCTTTTTCTTTTTCCCATTATATTATTCTTATTTTATCCAGTTGTTGGTTCCGTTTACTTCTTCTTCTTGTCACCATGGCCGCCGAACTTGCGGGTGGGAGCGAACTCACCCAGCTTGTGACCTACCATGTTCTCGGTAATGTAAACGGGAATGAATTTGTTTCCGTTGTGCACGGCTACTGTATGTCCTACGAAATCAGGAGAGATCATAGAAGCACGAGCCCAGGTCTTGACTACGTTTTTCTTGCCGCTTTCATTCATGGCAAGAACCTTCTTCTCAAGATTAACTTCGATATAGGGACCTTTCTTTAATGAACGACTCATAATATTACGCTGTTAACTTCCGTTGATTACTTCTTGTTGGCTCTCTCGATGATATACTTGTTGGACTGCTTCTTGGGTGCGCGTGTCTTCTTACCCTTAGCATACAGACCAGTGCGTGAACGGGGATGGCCACCTGACTGACGACCTTCACCACCACCCATGGGATGGTCATGGGGATTCATGACAACGCCACGGTTGTGAGGACGACGGCCCAACCAACGGCTGCGACCTGCCTTACCAGAGCTTTCCAGAGCGTGGTCGCTGTTACCTACGCTACCTACAGTAGCCTTACATGCGCTCAGAATCTGACGAGTCTCGCCAGAGGGCAACTTGATCACGCAGTAACGTCCCTCACGAGAGGTCAGCTGTGCGAAGTTACCTGCGGAACGAACCAGCATACCGCCCTGACCGGGACGTAGCTCAATGTTGTGAACCACGGTACCTACGGGGATATTCTGCAGGGGGAGTGCGTTACCTACCTCGGGAGCAGCGTCTGCACCGCTCATTACGGTAGCACCTACCTTCAGTCCGTTGGGAGCAATGATATAGCGCTTTTCACCATCAGCATAGTAAAGAAGTGCGATACGAGCAGAACGGTTGGGATCATACTCGATTGTCTTTACGACTGCTGGAACACCATCTTTCTCACGCTTGAAGTCGATGAAACGATACTTCTGCTTGTGGCCACCGCCAATATAGCGGACAGTCATCTTACCGGTCACGTTACGACCGCCGGTAGACTTCTTACCACATACGAGAGACTTCTCAGGTACTGATGCAGTAATCTCTTCGAAAGTACCTATAATCTTATGTCTTTGGCCCGGTGTTGTGGGCTTAAATTTACGTACTGCCATCTCTTAATTAAATATTGCTATAGAAATCAATTACATCGCCCTCCTTCAGAGTAACGATTGCCTTCTTGAAGGCGTTTGTACGACCCTTCAGCAGACCTGCCTTGGTGTAACGAGTCTTATTCTTACCTGCGTACACGCATGTATTAACATCAGTAACGGTTACGTTGTAACGAGACTCTATCTCCTTCTTCAGCTCGATCTTGTTTGCCTCAGGACGTACCACGAAGCCATACTTATTCTGCTTCTCTGTAATACCAGTCATCTTCTCAGTGACCAGAGGTTTGATAATGTATGTCATAGTTCTTGTACGTCTTTATTACTTAGTGAGGTTACCTTCGATAACAGCCAGAGCGCTTTCTGCCACAACCATAACGTCTGCGTTCAGAACCTGATAGGTATTCAGGGCAGCAGCGGGCATGGTTGCAACACGCTGGAGATTACGAGCAGACAAATATACGCCTTTATCAGAAGCGGGAGTAACTACGAGAGTCTTCTTGCCTGCGATATTAAGATTATTTAACACCTCCAGCATAGACTTTGTCTTGGGAGCCTCGAATGTGAAGTCTTCAACAACTACGATTGCGTTCTCCTGAGCCTTGTATGCGAGAGCGCTACGACGTGCCAACTGGCGAACCTTCTGGTTCAGCTTGAAGCCATAGTCGCGGGGCTGGGGGCCGAATACACGGGCACCGCCTACGAGTACGGGGCTGTTGATATCACCACGGCGAGCACCGCCACCGCCCTTCTGGCGACCGAGCTTGCGGGTTGAACCGCTCATTTCACTTCTCTCCTTGGTCTTGGCCGTACCCTGGCGCTTGTTGGCCATAATCAGCTTGACGTCCAGATAGATTGCGTGATCGTTGGGCTCTATAGCATAGATAGCATCATTGAGTACTACCTTGCGGCCAGTATCCTGACCTTTGATATTCAATACACTTGCTTCCATCTTACTTTACTATGCTAACGATTGAACCTTTGTATCCGGGAACACTACCCTTGATGAGAAGAAGGTTGTGCTCGGGAATAACCTTTAACACCTGCAGGTTGTGAGTGGTAACACGCTCGTTACCCATCTGACCACCCATGCGCATGCCCTTGAACACCTTTGCGGGGTAAGAACAAGCACCGATAGAACCGGGCTTACGCAGACGGTCGTCCTGACCGTGTGTAGACTGACCTACACCACCGAAACCATGACGCTTCACAACGCCCTGGAAACCTTTACCCTTGGATGTACCCACTACATCAACAAAGGAGCAGTCTGAGAAGAGCTCTACGGTAATTGAATCACCGAGGTTCAGCTCACCCTCAAAGTCTGTGAACTCAGCCAAGTGGCGCTTGGGGGTGGTACCAGCCTTCTTGAAGTGACCGGCCAAGGGAGCAGATGTGTTCTTCTCCTTTGCCTCTTCATAACCGAGCTGAACAGCTGCGTAGCCGTCCTTCTCAACGGTCTTAATCTGAGTAACCACGCAAGGACCAACTTCGATAACAGTGCACGGTACATTCTTACCGTCGGCACTGAAAACGGATGTCATTCCGATTTTCTTTCCTAATAATCCTGGCATTTCAGTTTAATTAAATAATTTGTTGTTAATTTGTTTATTCTTTCTCATTCTCATTCCCTTTCGCGAAGCCTACCTGTAGGCACACAAAAAGAGAACCGCCACCATAGGCGTCCTTTCCTGGAAAGTCTGATAACCCGTAGGTCAGCGCATTCTTTTCCTTTTCGAGTGCAAAGTTACGTATTTTTGCTTTAATACACAAGAGTTTATATGAAATATTGCACTGAATATGGCGAAAAAGGGCGTTTTAACACCCAAAAGGGCACGAAAAAGCCCTCATGATGTTCTCACGAGGGCCTTTTATGTTGTCAAACATGCTTGCAGAAGGGTATTACACCTTGATCTCTACCTCTACACCGCTGGGCAACTCCAGCTTCATCAGAGCGTCAACAGTCTTCTCGTTGCTTGAGTAGATGTCAATCAGGCGCTTGTATGCGCACAACTGGAACTGCTCACGGCTCTTCTTGTTAACGAAGGTTGAGCGGTTTACGGTAAAGATACGCTTGTGAGTGGGCAGAGGTATAGGACCGGATACAATGGCACCTGTTACCTTAACGGTCTTAACGATCTTCTCTGCACTCTTGTCTACGAGCATGTGGTCGTAGCTCTTCAGCTTAATACGAATTTTCTGACTCATTACTTTTATTTCTTTATTATTATTAATAAGGTAGGAACAACCATTAAGAGTCGTTTGCTAACAGTTGCTCCTTGCCTTAACTTTGTTTGCTTATAGGGCTATCTCGCCTGCAGGATTAGAGCAGGTCGGCACGACCCTTCATCTCCTCGAGTACGGCCTTGGCAACACCGGTGCTCACGGGAGCATGATGGTCATAGGTCATAGAGCTGGTAGCGCGACCAGAGGTGATGGTACGCAGAGCGGTTACATAACCGAACATCTCTGCCAGGGGTACCATAGCCTTCACCAGACGTGCACCGGTACGGGTTGTGTCCATACCCTCTACCTGACCACGACGCTTGTTCAAGTCACCGATAACGTCACCCATGTTCTCCTCGGGAGTAACTACCTCGAGCTTCATGATGGGCTCCATCAGTACGGGCTTGGCCTTGGCGCAGCATGCCTTGTAAGCCATCTGGGCAGCGATTTCGAATGACAGCTGGTCAGAGTCAACGGGGTGGAATGAACCGTCCACGAGCTCTACCTTCAGGCTGTCCATGGGGAAGCCACCGAGCACACCATTCTTCATGGCTGCATCGAAGCCCTTCTGTACGCTGGGGATGAACTCCTTGGGAATGTTACCACCGGTAACGCTGTTGACGAACTGCAGGGGAGTCTCGTTGTAGTCCTCGTCGCGGGGACCAACGTTGACGATGATGTCAGCGAACTTACCGCGACCACCAGACTGCTTCTTGTAAACCTCACGGTGGTTAACGGTAGCGGTGATAGCCTCCTTGTAGTTAACCTGGGGCTTACCCTGGTTACACTCTACCTTGAACTCGCGCTTCAGACGGTCGATGATGATATCCAAGTGCAACTCACCCATACCGGAGATAACGGTCTGGCCGCTCTGCTCGTCGGTCTTCACGGTGAAGGTGGGATCCTCCTCAGCCAACTTCTGCAAACCGATGCTCAGCTTGTCCAGGTCCTTCTGGGTCTTGGGCTCTACAGCGATACCGATAACGGGATCGGGGAAGTCCATAGATTCCAGAACGATGGGTGCGCCTTCCTCGGCAAGAGTATCACCAGTGTGGATATCCTTGAAACCTACACCAGCGCCTATATCACCAGCAGCGATGCATTCTACGGGATTCTGGCTGTTTGAGTGCATCTGGAACAGACGGCTCACGCGCTCCTTCTTGCCAGAGCGTACGTTGTAGATGTATGAACCAGCCTCAATCTTACCAGAGTAAACACGGAAGAAGGTCAGACGACCTACGTATGGATCGGTAGCGATCTTGAACGCCAGAGCAGCGGTCTTCTCGTCCTCGCTGGGCTTGCGTGACTCCTCCTCGCCGGTCTCGGGGTTGGTACCCACGATGCTGGGAGTATCCAGGGGAGAGGGAAGGAACATGCAGACGTAGTCGAGCAGAGTCTGTACACCCTTATTCTTGAATGAAGAACCGCAGGTCATGGGAACGATGTCCAGGTTCAGAGTACCCTTACGGATAGCGGCTACGATCTCCTCCTCGCTCAGGCTTTCGGGATCCTCGAAGTACTTCTCCATCAGAGTGTCGTCCTGCTCAGCAGCCAGCTCGATCATCTTGCCACGCCACTCCTCGCACTCAGCGAGCATGTCGGCAGGAATATCCTCAAGGCTGTACTCAGCACCCATGGTCTCGTCGTGCCACAGGATGGCCTTCATCTTGATGAGGTCTACGATACCCTTGAAGGTCTCCTCAGCACCGATGGGCAGAGCCACCACGCAAGGAGTAGCACCCAGAACCTCCTTCATCTGGCGCACAACCTCGTAGAAGTCGGCACCTGAACGGTCCATCTTGTTTACATAACCGATACGGGGAACGTTGTACTTGTCAGCCTGGCGCCATACGGTCTCAGACTGAGGCTCAACGCCACCTACTGCGCAGTATGTTGCAACCGCACCGTCCAGTACACGGAGAGAACGCTCTACCTCGGCGGTGAAGTCAACGTGTCCCGGAGTATCAATCAGGTTGAACTTATACTTGTTGCCCTTGCAGGTCCAGTAAGCAGTAGTAGCAGCAGAGGTGATGGTAATACCACGCTCCTGCTCCTGAGCCATCCAGTCCATGGTGGCAGAACCGTCATGGGTCTCACCGATCTTGTGTGTCTTACCGGTGTAGAAGAGGATACGCTCACTGGTAGTTGTCTTACCGGCATCGATGTGGGCCATGATACCGAAATTACGAGTCAAATGCAGATCTTGCTTTGCCATTGTGTCGTAAACTGTTTAAGTGATGGATTTATTTTAGAAACGGAAGTGAGCGAATGCACGGTTAGCCTCGGCCATACGGTGCATATCCTCCTTACGCTTGAAGGCACCGCCCTGCTCGTTGTAAGCGTCCTGAATCTCAGCAGCCAGCTTGTCGGCCATGGTCTTGCCGCCACGCTTGCGAGCGTACAGGATCATATTCTTCATGCTCACGCTCTCCTTGCGGTCGGGACGGATTTCTGTGGGCACCTGGAAGGTAGCACCACCAATACGGCGGCTCTTCACCTCCACCTGGGGAGTAATCTTGTCCAGAGCCTCCTTCCAGATCTGCAGTGCGGGTTTCTCCTCGCTCTGCATCTTGGTGGCTACGATCTCGAGGGCGTTGTAGAAGATATCATATGAGATGCTCTTCTTGCCATCGTACATCAGGTGATTAACGAACTTTGAAACCTTCACATCGCCGAACTTGGGATCGGGAAGGATAACTCTCTTCTTTGGTTTAGCTTTACGCATTTTCTTCTTCTTGTTTTGTGTTCAGGTTTGCATCTTGTACTTCTTCTTCAACTCCTGCCGCTGCAGGGTTTACTCAGGACACTGTCTGCAACACCAAAACGGTTGTTCTTTAATTACTTGGACTCCGCGGAACCGTTGTTCTGCCGGAGATTACTTCTTAGCAGCCTTGGGGCGCTTTGCACCGTACTTTGAACGACGCTGTGTGCGGTTTGCAACACCTGCGGTATCCAGAGTACCACGTACAACGTGATAACGTACACCGGGCAGGTCCTTTACACGACCACCGCGAACGAGAACGATACTGTGCTCCTGCAGGTTGTGACCCTCACCGGGAATGTAGCAGTTTACCTCCTTAGAGTTTGTCAGACGCACACGAGCTACCTTACGCATAGCTGAGTTAGGCTTCTTAGGTGTGGTAGTGTAAACACGAACGCAGACACCACGACGCTGAGGACAGCTGTCCAGAGCGGGGCTCTTGCTCTTGTCTACCATCACCGCACGGCCTTTTCTTACCAATTGTTGAATTGTAGGCATTTTGTTTAATTTTTTATTTGTTATATATATATTAATTATGTATATACGATAAGGAGGGGCACAATATGCCCATTCGGGTTGCAAAGGTACAACAAAATTCCGAAAAACTGCGCATTCTCAGCAAAATAATTGCTTTAAGGCATGTTTTTAGTCATTTTTCTTAACTAAATTTAACACACAAACCCTCATCCCACTGACGGCACACAAAGGGAAGTTTCCACTCACCCACCCGACAACAAGGTTGTACCCTCACGATAGTGCCGGCACCATAATTTGCCAATGACACGATAACGCCACGGGCAAGGGAGAGTCCTCATAGTAGGAGGACTGGAGTACTCCTATTAGGAGGACTGGAGTCCTTATAGTAAGAGGACTGACCTATCTACGGGCAGCACACCTGACATCGTCGGGAGTTTCCGCCCCACGTCCACACACCTATGAAGAGGGAGGATGCGGCCATGGCCGCATCCTCCCATCACGGTTCAATATACCGCTAACTAACCTGATTATTTCCTCTACCCTACCCCAATCTAAACGTGATGGGCAGGTTGAACTTCACGGTGCAAGGCTTGGTCTTCTCCTTGTCCTGATAGCCGGGTTCCCATTCGGGCATGGCACGCACCACCCTTTCGGCCTCCTTTACCAGAGCCATCATGGCAACCTTGTGGGCCTCGGCCTCCTCGGCAGAGAGAGTCTTGCCCTGCCTTGCCATATCCTTGGCATAGGCATGGACGATCATTTCTTCCAGGGTCTGACCGCCCTGAGGTTCATTCTTGCCAACAGATACCGCCCTGACATTGAATATCTTGCCAGTTTCAGAGATATAGAACTGCACTATAATCCTGCCCTGAACGCCTGCGGATTGGGAGACTGCGGGATACTTGACATTCGTGACGAGCCATTGCATCAAGGCCGCCTCTCCTCCCTTGAACTGGGCATTACATCCTGGATTCTCCACAACGTTGACTTTCAGGGTATCCAACTTTGTCTTGGTTTGAATAAGGATAACGGTCTTGCCGGGATAGCCCAAGGTCTTGGCATACTCGCCATTCTTAACCACGGTGAGCGAAGCGATGTTCTCGGCAGCAAGGGGCTTGAGACTCTTGGCATCCAGCTGACGGCCGTCCAGGAGATATACGGTGTCCGCACCGTCATGGAGTAGTGCGGCAGAACCTTTTTCCCCTCCGGCTTGCATCATTGAAGAAATTTTAATAACTTTGTCCTCGTCTTCGGCAATGCCTGAGGGGGACGTCGGTTCACTGGTGGCAAAGGCACTGAGTGCCAAGGTTGCCATGGGGATGATGTACAGCACCTTGCTGCGCATCCACACACTGGATTTTGATTTCTGCATCATAGTGATACGTTTTAGAGTTAAGCTATGGTCAAAGTTGTTGGCAAAAGTGTAGGAGCTGGTGCCAACAGCTTTTTTTACAAGCAGCAACTGATAGGCGCGTGCCGAGACGCCCTGGCAGAGGACATAGTCATCGGCTTCATACTCGTGCACATCGCGCAGGCTGGAAGCGAAGACATAGGCCAGGGGATTCCACCACTGGAGTATCTGCACGGCAGAAAGCAGGAGCAGGTCCCAGGAGTGTAGGGCGCGGATGTGGCCAGTTTCGTGCAGAATGATTTCGCGTCCGTTCTCGCGAAAATCGCGGTCGGAAATGACCACATGGTTCATCCAACTGAAGGGCGACACCTCGCCACCGCGGCAATGTATGTGAATACCTTGCTCGCACTCGTGCCAGAGGTTGCCACGTGCCACCACAAGGTTCATGCGCAGGACCTGCACTATGCGCAACAGGAGCATGGCCAGGGCCACAAGTACAAACACCATGGACACGATGCGGAACCAGGACACCTGGGCGGGCATGTGCCGGGCATGCACGGTGAGTTCGGGCAGCACTACGGGAGCGCTCACGGGTATGCCTGCCTCCACCATCTGGAGCCTGGCGGCCTGCACCACGGGCTGGTGGTCGAGAGCAAGGAAGGGGATGTCTACCAACGGGAGAACAAGGGAAAACACGAGTATCAGGAGCAGCACCGCCCTATTCAGGCGGAAGAAACTCTCCTTCCTGAGGATAAGCATGTACGGCACATAGAGCAGAGTGAGCACAAAGGCCGAACGGATGGAATAAAGGAACATTGCCTCTATCATAAGATAAGGTTTTATGGAGTTATCAGATTAATCGGAGTATTCGGAGTAATCGGAGTATTCAGAGTACTCGAAGCCAAATACTATTCTTCCTTCTCCACCGAGGCGAGGAGTTCCTGTATTTCCTCGGGGGTGAGGTTCTCCTCGCGTATGAAATAACTGAACATGGACTTCAGGCTGCCGCCGAAGAAGTTCTTCTTCACGTCCTGCATGGTACGGCGCGTGTACTCGGCACGCGATACCAGAGGTTCGTACATGTGGGTCTTGCCCTCGCCCTTGTTCTTGGAATAATCCAGATAACCTTTCTCGTAGAGCACCTTCAGGTAGGTTGCCACGGTGGTGTAGGCTAGTTTGGGTTCGGGCCACTCGCCCAACACGTCCCACGCACAGGCAGGGCGCTCCAGATTCCACAGGATGCTCATCACCTCAAACTCCAATCGGGTCAGTGTCTTCTCGTTGCGTCTCATATTCGGAATAATTGTTTGTTTTGTGTGTTTGCAGAGGCAAAGTACGGCAATATTCCCGAATATTGCAATGGATAGATATCGAAAATTTGCGATAAGAGCCCAATTTTAACGTTTATTCGTAGTAATAGAAGGGTTGGGAGGGGGGCAAGAACAAAAAAAGCATGCGAGGAAGACGTTTTACATCAAAATGTAGTACCTTTGCACAGGAAACACAAAATTATTCACCATAAAACATCTAAAAGATTATGAAGAAGTTATTGTATCTTGCCATCCCAGCACTGCTGATGACCGCTTGCGGAGAAAAGAAGTACAGCATCGAGGGCAAGACCACAGGAGAGTATGAAGGCAAGACCGTACTGTTGCAGAACAACGAGGGCGAGACCCTGGATTCATGCGTAGTGGCAGATAGCGCATTTACCTTTACCGGAGGTCTGGAAGGTCAAAGTGTCTACCAAATTAGCGTGGAGAGAACCAAAGTACCCGTGCTGATACAGAACGGGGCCGTTATTACCGCCGACCTGACACAAGGACCTGCAGAAGTGACCGATAACGGAGGTCTGAACGACCAGTACAACATCATTGCAAATAATATTTTTGAAACCAGCAAGGCCATTAACGAAAAAGCACAGAAGCTGATGGCTGAAGGCAAGACATATCCCGAGGTACTTGACTCCATCAAGTCCGACGTAAATGCCATGCTCGACATCTACCGAAAAGGCATAGAAGAGAACAAGGACAACATTGTGGGTGCACACATCCTGGGCATGGTAGCACGCGAGTTCTACTCCGACCTGACCCAACTGGATTCCGTCATCGCAGAGGTGAAGTATGCTACCGAGATAAAGGCCGTAAACGACCTGCGAGCACACATGGAGATTGCAGAGAACACCAAGGAAGGCAAGATGTTCGTTGACTTCAGCGGTTTCGACCTGGAAGGCAATGCCTCCAAACTCTCCGACTATGTTGGCAAGGGCAAGTATGTGCTGGCCGACTTCTGGGCATCATGGTGCGGTCCCTGCAAGATGGAAATCCCCAACCTCATAGAGTTGCACAAGCAGTTCGCAGGCGAGAAGTTCATCGTTCTGGGCGTGAACGTATGGGATCAGGAGGATAAGTTCAAGGCCGCTCTGGAGGAAGAGGGCATTGAATATCCCCAGATTTACATCCCCCGCGACAACAAGGACAACGCCACAGAACTCTATGCCATCCAAGGCATTCCCCAGATCATGCTCTTCGGCCCCGACGGCACCATCGTGAAGCGCGACCTGCGCGGCCAGGAGATGAAGGACTTCGTTGCCGACCAGTTGAAGTAAGGCAGAATCCCAGCATTACACACATACACATAGAAGGAGGCATTGCAGTCATGCAATGCCTCCTTCTTGTTCCTATAAACCGGCTATTCACTTTATTGTGCCCGGAGTTTCCCGACCAAGCAGTTCCCTCACCATGAATAAAAATGTTGGAAAAAACTGATTTTACATGTTACAAAAGCAATACCTTTGCGTTATATCAGTAGAAACAGGGCAATAATAGCCATACATCCAATCACGTACAACAAGGAAACATGAGTCAGGCACAGCATAGCAAACCTACCGGAGAAGAAAAGCAGGATAGCCAAGAGCATCCCCTGCTTTTGGCCTTTGGCAGAATGCAGAATATGCTCCTTGACACAGCACGTCGCATACTGCATAGTCACGAAGATGCCGAAGATGCCCTACAGGAAGCATTCGTAAGGCTATGGTCAAGATCGGAGAGAATCAAAGATGAAAAAGATGCATCGGCCATGCTTTACGTGACGACCCGAAACATCAGTATAAGTTCCCTGAGGAAACGGAACACCAACAGGAATGTGGAAACAGGGCAAACGCAAGAAAACATTGCTCCATCCCATGAAGAAGAACTGGAAAGAGAGGAAACCTTCTGTCGTATTGAAGAAATAGTAAAACAGAAACTGACGCCATTGCAACAAGACATCCTGAGGATGAGAGAATATGAGGAGCAGAGTTACGAAGAAATAGCCAAGTTGCTGGATATGCAACCTCCAGCCGTAAGGATGCAACTATCAAGAGCACGCAAGACCATTCGTGAATGTTATAAACAACTTCAACATGAATAACACCTACCACACATACGAGCCCGAATATTGGGACAGACTCATAGAACGGTACTACAACGCAGAGACAACTGAGGAGGAGGAAAGAAGCCTGAAGCACTTCCTTACCTCAAAAGAAGGCAGCGACAGCCGTTACGATGAGATTAAGGCTGTAATGGGATTTATTGCAACGGGCAAAAGACAACATTGCTCCACCAAAGAAACAGAAAAAGGAATTGGCCGGCAAAGACACCTCTATGCCAAGATAGCCGGAATGGCGGCATGCGCGACGATGGCATACTTTCTCATCGGGCACACTTTGCTATCATCACGCCCTACGGAATATCCGGACATATGCATTGCCTATGCCGATGGCAAACATATCACAGACCGAAACGAAGTACTGTCGCTGATGAAAAAGTCAATGCAAAGCGTCACCGTAACCGAAGAAAACGAAAAGCACATGGAAGAGCAATTACACAACATGTTCAACACCCTTTCCGAATAAGAGATATGGCACAAAGAGTAATATTATTGGCATTGTGGCTACTGGTATCGCCAATGCTACTTGCACAGACTGATTTGAAAATAAACGAACTGTTCGACATGGAACTAAAAGGTGCTACAAAAGTACATCTAAGCGGGGCAAGCATAGAAGCCTACCATCTCAGTCTCTTCAAAAGTCTTACCGTCCAAACATCAGACAAGACAAGCCTAATGATTGAAGCAAGTATAGAAAAAGATGTCAAGGATGCATTCTGCCACGAATCAAACCACACAAATGGACGTCTATACTATGGTCTCTACCAACTTTCTTCTAACAAGAAAGGCATCAACCGCTATATCTTCTACCGCAACAATGCACTGAAAAAAGGAAATGACAACAACATTACCTTAATCTACATGGAAGGTAGGGCCGACATTAAACAGTTACGCAAGACTTTTACCAAGCATTAGACAACACATAATATAACGTGAGTTCGACGAATTATAACTGCTTATAAATTTGGTGATTAGCGAAAATTGTTGTAACTTTGTAGTGCTAAAATACAAAGTGTTACAAACAATAATCGCTATGCTCACCGAAGACAAAGTTACAGAATTAT
>JAZNYM010000007.1:0-23295 GCA_045594385.1 Bacteroidaceae bacterium | reverse complement strand
TTTGTTGTCCTCAACACAATATCCTTTGATTGCCTCAGGTTTGTTGTCAAAGAAGCAATATGCACTGATAGCCGCAATGAGGTTCATCAGGAAATTGTTAATGGATCTGTGTCTTGAATGCACCAAATTCCCCTTGTCCTTGAGCAGATGATTAATACATTCGATGATATATCTTTTCCTAAGCATAATCTTGTCCCATAGTGGGATCAGTTTGTTTTTCATGTTGCTTCTTTTCTCCGTCACCACCAACGATTTTAGCAGCCAAACACACGCAAACGGCATAAAAACATTATCTTTGCACGGGAAAGCCATTGTAAACGACCAAAAACTATTGGTCAAATATGGTTTTAGAAGCAAACACAAGAAGTATGGAACAAGTCAGAAGCGTTTCAAAAGAACAAGTAACGATGGCTTTTGTTGCGACATGTTTTGCCCCTATTCTTCCATGCGCCTTACATAAACCTTGCCGGCAAGGCGGCCGATTGAGGTGATGCCCGATGCCGCGTCTTTTTCGAACTCGCGCAGTTCCTTTACCGCCACCGTATGCGAAAGGCCGGTAAATTCCATGTAGTGCTTCACTCTCATGGCACCACGTGACGATAGAAACTCCAAGGCCTTCTGCAGACGCTCTTCCTTGGTAAATGGTGAACGACGTAGCTTGCTTACACCGGCACGTTTCAGTTCGCATCGTTTGTCCACATTCACAATCAGTTTCTTGTCTGCCTGAAAGTTCACACCATCTATCCTCAGGCTCCGTGCATTCAGTTTGGGAGTCCCTTCCTCGAAAGAGTCCATCTCCTTATCCTCCACCAAACCAACAGTGGCCTTGAAAGTACCCATTTCATCAATCGTCACCGAATAGCCCTCGGCCAGGAGTTCGGCCAAAGTATCGGTGGCATGCATGAGTACCCGTATAGCCTCTCCCCTGCTGATACCGGAATTATGACTGCTGATGCGGTCAACGAACTGATTGAAATCTATTTTCCGTTCTGTCTTCAAACGGTAATATGCTTTCTTCTCGCCCGTCTTGTGCAAATCGGGCAACTCCTGCTTAATGTATTTTGCCATATGCTGAAACCTTTTTCTATACCGACACAAAGATAATAAGAAAGGATAGAAAAAGCAAGAAAAGCATGATATATTATATAAATTCAATATTGGGGCGCATTAGACCAAAGGTTCAGTCTATATAGACTAAACATTGGGGCTATATAGTCCCAACGTTGGGTCTATATTATAAAACGTATACTTCATTGATATATCTCGTAGTCTTTTACCCTTATCTACGGTTAATATCACATTTTGGTCCTTGTGTCACCATATGTGGAAGGATGAGGTCAGCTCACAAGCCACTCTGACCCTAATAGTTTTTTCTGCCCTATATTTGGTTGTTTCATAAAAAAAACGTTTCTTTGTGTAAGGAAAGGCGCTCTTCCCATGCCCAGAAACGAAGGGATAAACAACATAACAGCACCCCCTAACAAACGAAATATAATCAAACCACTACAATGATATTAAAAAAAATCACTCTCATTACGGCATGTGCATGCACGTTGCTTTTGACTGCCTGCGGTGTAAAAGACAGTTTGCCACAACCCGAACCTGCTGACTTGATTCCGGCTCCTGTTGAACTTACCGTACGCTCCGGAAGCGTTTGTTCACACAAATTGGAAACCCTGCCCCAAAAGGTGATAATCTCGGAGAAAGCTCTCCTCAACAGACTGAATGGCAAGACACTTACCGACTGGCAACTAAAGTCGGCATATTGGATGGAGATAGGGAAAAGAAAGGTGAAGATAGAGGCTGCTGACGAGCAAGGTGTGTTCTATGCCCGACAATCGCTTAGGATGATGGCAGCCTTGGACAGTGCCGTCAGTTGCTGCACCATTCTGGACTGGCCCAGATTCCAGTATCGAGGTGTTATGCTGGACGAGAGCCGTCATTACCAGGGAAAGGAATTCCTGCTGAAACAATTGGAGATGATGGCTCTGCTCAAACTGAATCGTTTCCATTTCCATCTGGTGGACAATCCGGGATGGCGTATGCAGATTGATGCCTATCCGCACCTTACCCAGCTTACGGCCTGGCGGCCCGTGGCCTATTTCTGGGATTGGGAGGTGAATGCCATCGGAGGTGACTTTGTGGAAGAAGGAACGCCCAATGCCTATGGTGGCTACTATACAAAAAAAGACATTGCCGAGATTCTGGCCTTTGCCCATGAACGACACATAGAGGTTATTCCCGAGATAGAGATGCCCGGACACAACTATGAGACCCGTGCAGCCTATCCCGAACTGGCATGCAGTCTACCCGATGGCGGCCCGAGCAAGCGCGAGCTTTGTCCGGGAAAGGAAAGCACATATAAGTTTCTGGAAAACGTCCTTATAGAAGTCTTTGACGTGTTCCCAAGCCAATATATCCACATCGGCGGAGACGAAGCAGGAAAGAAAAGTTGGGAAACCTGTCCCGACTGCCAGGCACGCATGAAGTCAGAAGGCCTAAAAAACGTAGAAGAACTTCAGAGCTACATGATTCGTCGCATGGAAAGCTTTGCCCACAAGCATGGAAAGCGCATCATCGGTTGGGACGAAATACTGGAAGGCGGACTGGCACCCGACGCAACAGTAATGTCATGGCGAGGAACCGAAGGTGGCCTGAAGGCCATTTCCCAGGGTCACGATGTCATCTTCACTCCCTCGCATTTCTGCTATCTCGACTTTCACCAGGATTCCACACAATATCGGCCGGTAGGTCGCCATCTACCCTTGGAAAAGGTTTATTCCTTCGACCCCATGGTGGAAGGTATATCCAAGGCTGATGCCCATCATGTGCTGGGCATACAGGGCAACCTCTGGACCGAATGGGTAATGGAACCATGGCATGCCGAAATGATGCTCTACCCCCGTGTGTTTGCCATCGCCGAAACTGGATGGACACCAGCAGAAAAGAAAGACTGGCCCACCTTTGAACGACGTGCCTCAATCCTCTCAAAGGTGGCACACGATTGGGGATACAATGTATTTGTAAAGCCCATCCCCCATAAATGAGTGGTACAACATATCATATAAAACAACAAGAAAAACAACAACATACAAAACCTAAAACAAATGAAAACATCAAGAACCTTATCTCTCATTCTGATGGTTGTAGCCTGCCTCTCTGCTTATGCCCAGAAGGTGGTGACTGCCAAGAGTCCCGACGGACAAACTGCAGTGAAAGTCACACTCTCGGACCGTATCTATTACGACGTGGAAAGCCACAACGAAACACTATTGAAGCAAAGTGTGATTGGCATGCAACTGCGCGACAAAACATTGGGAGCCCAACCTGTTTTGAAGAAGAAAAGCGTGCGTACCGTAAAGGAAATCATCAAGCCTCTCTTCCCTCTAAAATATAGTGAGGTGGAGAACAACTACACTTTGCTCACACTGAACATGAAGGGCGGATATGCCGTAGAGTTCCGCCTCTACAATGATGGAGTGGCATGGCGCATGAAGACATCGCTCCCAGGCGAGATCGAGGTAATGCAGGAGAACACGCTGTTCCAGTTGGCAGACAACAGTACCCTTGTGTTGCAGCAGCCTGGTGGCTTCAAGACAAGTTGCGAGGAGAGTTACTCCATCGTTAAAAGCAACGAATGGAAGGCCAGCGACAGAATGTCAGAACTGCCCGTACTGATTATGGGAAAGAGCCAGAAGATTTTGCTGAGCGAGTTCGACCTTGTCAGCTATCCCGGCCTTTTCCTGAAAGGTAATGCCGACAACAGCCTTTCAGCAATCCAACCCAAGAATCCCCTTGAATACGAGGACCATGGAGACCGTAGCCACCGCATTCTGAAGGAAGCGGACTACATTGCCAAGACAAACGGCACACGCACCTTCCCCTGGCGTTATATGCTGATTACCCGCGAAGACGGCCGATTGGCAGAAAACACCATGCCCACACGTCTGGCACCAAAATGCGAGATTGAGGATGTAAGCTGGATCAAGCCTGGCCAGACCTGCTGGGATTGGCTTAACGGTATCCCCTATGGTCCCGATGTGACCTTCGAGGGTGGCATAAACCTGGAAACCTATAAGTATTTTGTGGACTTTGCCTCACGCAATGGCGTACCATACATCATCATGGACGAGGGGTGGGCACTGAACACACGCGACCCATTCAAGACCAATCCCAAGGTGAACCTGCCCGAACTTATCCGTTACGGAAAGGAAAAGAACGTGGGCATCTGGGTGTGGTTGCCATGGCTTACCGTAGAACATCACATGGATCTTTTCGAAACATTTGAAAAGTGGGGAATAGCAGGTGTCAAGATCGACTTTATGGACCGTCAGGACCAGTGGATGATAGACTACTATGACCGTGTGGCCAAGGAAGCGGCCGAGCACCACATAATGATTGATTTCCACGGAGCATTCCATCCCAGTGGCCTTGACTACCGTTACCCCAATGTGCTGACTTATGAAGGTGTGCGCGGAATGGAGTTCAATGGACATTGCAAGCCGGTCAACAGCATATGGTTGCCCTTCATTCGTGGTGCAGTAGGCCCTATGGACTTTACACCAGGTTCCATGATTTGCTATCAGCCGGAGAACCACCATGGCAACCGTCCCTTCTGTGCAGGTGTGGGGACCAAGGCCTATCATATGGCCGTATTTGTTCTGTTTGAAAGCAACCTGCAAATGCTGATGGACAACCCCTGTCGCTATGACAAGTGGCCCGACTGCCGCGACTTCCTTACCAGTATTCCTGTAAACTGGGACGAGACCCGTGTGCTGGCTGCCGAGGCCGGACAGTATATTGTCATGGCAAAGCGTAGGGGCGACAAGTGGTTCATCGGTGGCATTACCAACGACAAACCACGCGAGCTGGACGTTACGCTCAGCATCCTTACAGAAGGAAAGAACATGCAGATGACCTTGTTTGTGGATGGTGTGAATGCCAACCGCATGGCAATGGATTACCGCATGGAAAAGACTTCTGTAAACAAGAACACCAAACTCCATATCAAAATGGCCCGCAATGGTGGCTTTGCGGCTGTGATTGGAGAATAACAGGAAACAGAGGGAACAATGTAACAAGGGAAAGCGGTATGAGATATATCGCTTTCCCCTTTTTTCTATAATGGCGGGAGCATATTCCAAATGTTTTTTGTATTTTTGTCTTTTGATAGCATATGACCACATAACTGACAAGGCACCGACATCAACTATATAAGATAAAAAGACAAATGACTGATGGCCCATATGTGTAACATCTAAGTGTGAACCCGAATTTATGGAAATACAGAAACTTCAGAAACTCATAGGACGCTCGCCCAAGGTGAAAGCCCTGGGACGATTGCTGGCAGACGAGGGATTGAGGGAGATAAGGCTGGGAGGTCTTGTGGCCAGTTCTGCCCCCATGTTCTTTTCCGCCCTGGCGGAGAAGTGCCCCGAGACCCTTGCGTGCCCCTACCTTTTCATTATGGACGATGAGGAGCAGGCGGGCTACTTCTATCACGACCTCACACAGATACTGGGCACCACACAGGTATGCTTCTTGCCAAGCAGTTTCCGACGTGCCGTGAAGTACGGCCAGCGCGATGCAGGCAACGAAATACTGCGCACGAATGCACTCTCGGCACTGACGAACGAAAAACGGAAATCTGCGAGTAAGCGAGAGCAATCAAACTTGTTTGAATTGCCGAGCGGAAGCAGATTCGACGGAGTCAATACGGAAAACGGAAATCTTGATGAACGGAAAACGGAACCGCTCACCGCTCACCGCTCATCCGCTCACCTCTTTGTGGTCACTTACCCCGAGGCTCTGACCGAACTGGTGGTGAGCAAACAGGACCTGCAGGACCACACCATTGCCCTGGCGGTG
This sequence comes from Bacteroidaceae bacterium, assembly GCA_045594385.1. Taxonomy (GTDB): domain Bacteria; phylum Bacteroidota; class Bacteroidia; order Bacteroidales; family Bacteroidaceae; genus Physcousia. The sequence goes on along the minus strand of JAZNYM010000007.1, from coordinate 17,427 downwards.
GGCGAGATGCAGGACATCAGGGAATTGCAGAAAAGACTGATGGAGCAGGGCTTCCGCCGCACAGACTACGTCTACGAGCCGGGGCAGTTTGCCGTCCGCGGCTCGCTGGTGGACGTGTACAGTTTCTCGCACGAGCACCCTTTCCGCATAGACTTCTTCGGCGACGAGATAGACAGCATACGCACCTTCGACGTGCAGAGCCAGTTGTCGCTGGAACGACTGAAGGAAGTGCGCATAGTGCCGGAACTGGCACAGGACAGGGACGGGCGCATCTGCATACTGGACTTCCTGCCCGAGAGCACACGCCTGGTGATGCACGACCGCGCATTCCTCTGCGACGAGGTGGACCGCATCTGGCAGGAGGGGTTCTCCCTGTCGGCACGCATTGTGGAGATGGAAGAGGGCAGCAACGGGACAGACGGCGGCACGGCCCTGGTGCGCGAACACGTGCTTACGGAACCTGACAAGTTCCGCCACCGTCTGCTGGACTTCCGCACAATCCTGCTGGACACGGCCGCAAGCGGACAGGCCAACCTGTCCTTCAACATCAGCCCCCAGCCCATCTTCCACAAGAACTTCAACCTGCTCACACGCGAACTCCTGCGCTACCAGCACGAGGACTACGACATATACATCCTGGCGGACAGCACCAAGCAGACGGACCGCCTGGAGAGCATCTTCCACGACATGCAACTGGGCATACGCTTCACTCCCGTGGAGAAGACCCTGCACGAGGGTTTCGTGGATCACGACCGGCGCCTGGTACTCTTCACCGACCATCAGATATTCGACCGTTTCCACAAGTACAACCTGCGCTCCGAGCATGCCCGGAGGGGCAAGATGGCGCTGACGCTGAAAGAGATACAGCAGTTCCAACTGGGCGACTACGTGGTGCACATAGACCATGGCGTGGGTCGCTTCGGCGGACTCATCACCATACCCGAGGGCGAGCGCATGGTGGAGAAGATACGCATAAACTACGATGGCGGAGGCGTCATCTACGTTTCCATACATGCCCTGCACAAGGTGTCGAAGTACAAGGGGCAGGACGGCACACCGCCCAAGGTGAACAAACTGGGTGGCCGCGCATGGGAGAACCTGAAGGAGCGCACCAAGAAGAAGATAAAGGACATAGCGCGCGACCTGATACGCCTCTACAGCCGCCGCCGGCAGGAAAAGGGTTTCCGCTTCTCGCCGGACACGTACATGCAGACGGAACTCGAAGCGTCCTTCCTCTACGAGGACACTCCCGACCAGTTGAAGGCCACACAGGAGGTGAAGGCCGACATGGAGCGCCAGCGCCCGATGGACCGCCTGGTGTGCGGCGACGTGGGCTTCGGAAAGACGGAAGTGGCCATACGCACCGCCTTCAAGGCCGCCACGGACGGCAAGCAGGTGGCCGTACTCGTGCCCACCACGGTGCTGGCATACCAGCACTACCGCACCTTCACTTCACGTCTGAAGGACATGCCCGTCAGGGTGGATTATCTCTCACGTGCACGCTCGGCAAAGGACACCAGGGAACTGCTCGCTGACCTGAAGGACGGAAAGATAAACATCGTCATAGGCACGCACCGGCTCATAGGCAAGAGCGTGAAATTCCAGGACCTGGGCCTGCTCATCATCGACGAGGAACAGAAGTTCGGAGTTTCCACCAAGGAGAAACTGCGTCAGATGAAGACCAACGTGGACACACTCACCCTGACCGCCACACCCATACCGCGCACCCTGCAGTTCTCGCTCATGGGGGCACGCGACCTGAGCGTCATACAGACTCCCCCACCCAACCGCTATCCCATACAGACACAAGTGTGCTGCTTCTCGGCCGACGTCATTGCCGAGGCGGTAAGTTTCGAGATGAGCCGAAACGGACAGGCCTACATCGTGTCCAACCGCATATCCTCCCTGCCCGAACTGGAAAGCATAGTGCGCAAGTACGTTCCCGACGCCAGAGTGGTGACAGGACACGGACAGATGTCGCCCGAGAAACTGGAGGAGATTATCCTGGGCTTCGTGAACCACGACTACGACGTGCTCATCTCCACCACCATCATAGAGAGCGGCATAGACATACCTAATGCCAACACCATCATCGTATGCTCGGCACAGAACTTCGGCCTATCCGACCTGCACCAGATGCGAGGACGTGTGGGACGAAGCAACCGCAAGGCATTCTGCTACCTGCTGGCACCTCCGTTCTCAGGCCTGAACCCCGAGGCACGCCGACGCCTGCAGGCCATAGAAACCTTCTCCGACCTGGGAAGCGGCATACACATAGCCATGCAGGACCTGGACATCCGAGGGGCGGGAAACCTGCTTGGAGCGGAACAGAGCGGCTTCATTGCCGACCTGGGCTACGAGACCTACCAGAAGATTCTCTCCGAGGCGGTGAAGGAACTAAGAAACGAGGAGTTCCAAGACCTCTATGCCGAGGAAGCCAACAAGGTGGCAAGCGAGGCACAGGCCACGGACTTCGTGGACGAATGCCAGTTGGAGACCGACCTGCCGGCACACCTGCCCGAAACCTACGTGCCCACCAGCAGCGAGCGCATGCTCCTCTACCGCGAACTCGACCAGATGGAGCAGGACCACCAGATAGAGGCTTTCTGCACCAGATTGAAGGACCGCTTCGGCCCCATGCCCAAGGAAGCCGAGGACCTGTGCAACCTCGTACGCCTGCGCCGCCTTGGCAAACAACTGGGTGCCGAGCGCCTGGTGCTGAAGAACGGCCAGATGCGCCTCTACTTCGTCCAGTCGGAACAAAGTCCCTACTACCAGGGCCAAGCCTTCGGCCAGATAGTGGCATACTTCACCGTTAATGCCGCCAACTGCCAACTCTCCGAGCGCAACGGCCACAAGTTCCTCAACATAGCCCGCGTGGGCAACGTACGGACAGCACTCAGCATACTGGAGAACATCAGCTCTATAACATTGTAATGAAAAAAAATTTCTCGCCATGTTGCTAACAAGAAGTTTTTTGCTGTCCGATAAAATCAAATAACTCCCAGTTAATACATAAGCAATCATTCTTAGCCTAAAAAACAACACCATTCATCATCTTTTTGAAGATTATTTAGAACACTATTGGAATTTTTCTCACAAAACATTTGGTCAATACATACAAATGTTGTACCTTTGCAAGCGGAAACAAAACAAGGTGCCTTGGATGAGTGGCTTAGTCTACGGTCTGCAAAACCGTCTACGGCGGTTCGAATCCGCCAGGCACCTCAAACATAAAGTCGGAGATAAACGCCAATTAAAGAGTTTATCTCCGACTTCTTTCTTCTATATTTCTATATATGGTGGACAGGCAGGGTGGACAAAAAGGGGTCAGCGGATATTCCCGGTTGGTAGATAACCATAATCAAGGAGTTGCCAGTCTATACATAAAGAACTTGATATCCCCCACACCTCTGAATTGAGTTCTGAAAGCCTTTATTTTTGCATTGAACGACTCGGCAGATGCATTGGTTAACCTGTCCTCAAAGTAATTTGTAATAGTATCATTGTGATTCTCGAAGGTCTCGATTACCTTACTGAATCCGTCATATCCAAATTTCTCGACATCGGGCAGGGTGGACAAAAAGTAGGATGATTTTACTCTAAAAATCTCTTATTGGACAAAAAAGCATCCGCCAATCGGCGGATGCCAGAAAAACCCTCCCTGGGTGATTAGGCATCAGAAGAGCCGTGCAAAGAGGGATGTCATAAGTGGGCACGGAGTTCTGTTGACTAATCATTTTCTTTGCTATTACTGATGTTGCTCGCGCAATAGGTCGTTGACAGTCTTTACAGGGTTGAAGGTGGACAGGGGCACCTCTACCATCAGTGTGTTCCAGTTGCTCATGGCACCGTTCCACAGACCTGGAAGTTCAAGTGCCTTGAGTTCGCGACCGGACTTACTCTTGAAGGAGATGAAGCCTGTGGCAGGATCAACATACTTGGGCAGGTCGAACTTGTTGCCCTTGTAGTCGCGGATGCCGCAAACGAGGTCCACGGGGTTGAAGTGCGTGCCTTCGGTGAACATGCGCATGTACTCGGGATTGTTGGTGTCTATCTGGCTGCTTTCCAAAATCTGCAGGGATACGCTTCCGTCGGGGTTGTATGCCAGGAAGGGACCACCGCCGGGCTCGCCTACGTTCTTCACCACGCCGCAGACACGGATGGGACGGTTGAGTTTCTCGCGCAGATAGCAAACGAGTTCGGCATCCTCCATCTCCTTGATGTCGGCACGGTCGGTGCAGAGGGTGTGACGCAGGAAGCGGATCATGTTCTCGATATCGTCGTGATTGTAGTCACCGCTGTCCAAAAGACGCAGGTAAGCAAAGGTCTGGATCTGTGCGTCTATGAGGATACCAGCCAGAACCTGCTTCCACTGGGTGGTGTCGTCCTTGAGGCGGTCGGGAACAACATTGTCGATATTCTTCACGAACACCACATCGCTCTCCAGATCGTTGAGGTTCTGGATAAGAGCGCCATGACCGCCGGGACGGAACAGCAAGGTGCCATCATCGTTGCGGAATGGGGTGTTGTCCATATTGGCGGCAACGGTGTCGGTGCTGGGCTTCTGCTCGCTGAAGCTTACATTGAAATGGACGCCATACTGCTTCTCATACTCTGCCACCTTCTCCTGAACCAGTGCCTCGAAGAGTTCGCGGTGCTCTGTGCTTACGGTGAAGTGTACGTCTGCCTCGCCCTGGCTGCTGGCATAGAGGGCTGCCTCCACAAGGTGCTCCTCAAGGGGAGTGCGGGCACAGTCATCGTAGGAGTGGAACTGAAGCAGACCCTTGGGCAACTGTCCGTAGTTGAGACCGTCCGCATCCAACATGGCGGCGGCAACAGCCTTGTAGTTACCCTCCTCCATCAGAGCCTTGATGCCCTTGCCTTCGATAACGTTGCAAGCATCGTCCAGAGCCTGATAGAATGCGAACTTCTCTATATCCTGGAAGAACTTCTTCTCAAAGTCGGTGGTGGGTACATCGTAGTCAGCATCGACAAATTCAAACATAGCCTTGAACATACGGCTGGCAGCACCGGATGCGGGAACGAACTTGGTGATGTGATGACCTTCCTGCTTGTATCTGTTCCAGGTGTTTACGTATGCTTCCTGCTCCTCGGCAGTGGGAGCAATGATACCGTTGGATGTACTTGCCGCTGCTTGCAGGCGGAGGAAGGGGAAGCCCTTCTCAAAACTCTTGAGCTGCTCTTGCAGCTGTTCTTCACTGATGCCTTTCTTGGCAATCTGCTGACGCTCTTGTTCTGTTAACATAGTATTGGGTTTAATGGTTTTCAACGCAAATATACACATTATTTATAATATATGAATGTCTTTTCCCCATTTTTTTGTACTTTTGTATTCGAAATAGAGGAGCCTATGTTGCAATTATGTGAAGTCTTTGGCTTGGACCCTGTCCAAATAGCCCGGCAGACATCGGAAATATTGAAGGAAGAGACCGGAGAAACGGAGGACATTTACAAACTGCTTTCGGACGAAGGCAGCAGCTTTGTCTCCGCCGTGCGGAAAGTGGAGATGCTGAAGGAAAAGTCGGCAAGCGTGGAGAACGAGAATCTGCGCGCTCTCATCATGTCCGAAGTGGCCGACATGAAGGTGGTGATGATGTTCATTGCCTTCCACGTGGCTCTGATGCGCAACATTAAGGACGTGGAAAATGGCGAACTGAAACAGAAGGAGAGCCGCGAGGCCGGTGTCCTGTGGGCACAGATAGCACACCAGTTGGGTCTGTACAAACTGAAATCCGAACTGGAAGACCTCTCGCTGAAGTACCTCGAACACGAAGCCTACTACCACATAAAGGAGAAACTGAACGAAACAAAAAAGTCCAGAGACCAGTACGTGGCACGCTTCATAGGGCCTATAGAAAAGAAACTGACGGAAGCTGGCCTGAAGTTCCACATGAAAGGCAGGACCAAGAGCATACACAGCATCTGGCAGAAGATGAAAAAGCAGCATGTGGGCGTGGACGGTGTGTACGACCTGTTTGCCATCCGCATCATCCTGGACTCTCCCCGGAACAAGGAGAAACAGGACTGCTGGCAGGTGTTCTCCATAATCACGGACATGTACCAGTCCAACCCAAAACGTATGCGCGACTGGCTTTCCGTGCCGAAGGACAACGGATACGAATCCTTGCATATCACCGTGCTGGGACCCGAAGAAAAATGGGTGGAGGTGCAGATACGCACCGAGCGCATGGACGACATTGCCGAGCACGGACTTGCCGCACACTGGAGATACAAGGGTGTGAAGGAGGCCAAGGAGGACGGTATCTTCGTGTTCACCCCCAAGGGTGATCTGTTCAAACTGCAGGCTGGCTCTACTGTGCTGGACTTCGCATACCATATACACTCGGGACTGGGTAACCGGTGCACCGGTGCACGAATAGCCGGCAGGCAGGTGCCCATAAAACAGGTACTGCATAGCGGCGACCAGGTGGAGATAATGACCAGCAACAACCAGACTCCGAAACAGGACTGGCTGAACATTGCCACCTCCACCAGAACAAAGGCCAGGATACGCCAAAGTCTGAAGGAAATGCAGTTCCGTCAGGCGCTGATGGCCAAGGAGGTTCTGGAACGCAAGATGAAGAACCGCAAACTGGACTTCGACGAGCCCACTCTGATGCACACCATCACGGGCTTCGGCTACAAAATGGTGACGGACTTCTATGCCGCCCTGGCAACAGAGGAACTGGATATAAACGACGTGCTGGAAGACTATGCCGGGCGATTGAACCCCACGGAAAACAAGACCACCGCAGAGCATACCAGCGCCAAGGAGTTTGTCCTGGCAGAACCCGTAAATACAGATGCAGAGAAGAGCAAGGATGACGTACTCATCATAGACCGCAGCCTTAAAGGCATTGATTTCCAGATGGCAAAGTGCTGCCAGCCTGTCTATGGCGACGAGGTGTTCGGCTTCGTAACCAGTGGTGGCGGCATCAAGATACACCGCACTGACTGCCCCAATGCCAAGCAACTCAGGGAGCGTTTCGGTTACCGCATAGTAAAGGCAGAATGGGCCGGAAAGGGCGGACAACAGTACCCTATCACCCTGCGAGTTATCGGTAATGACGACATCGGTATAGTGAACAACATTACCAGCATCATCAGCAAGGAGGAAAGAATCCTGCTCAGGAGCATAAGCATAGATTCCAACGACGGCATCTTCTTCGGCAACCTTACCGTTATGGTGGACGACACCAGCCGCCTGCAACAACTTATCAAGAAGCTAAAAACCGTTAAAGGTGTGAAGGACGTGACAAGACAGTAGGGAAAGACCCTCCCCCAACCCCTCCCTCTATGGAGGGGAAGAAGACCCTCCCCCAACCCCACCCTCTATGGAGGGGAGTAGTTACAAACGGGAAACGGAACACGCAACAGTAGGGACACGGCATGCCGTGTCCGGGAACAGACAAGAAGATGAAGGATAACATACCCCCTCCGGAGCTTTGCTCCTCGTCTCTTCGAGCCCCGACGTTAAACTGGGGAGTTTAACCCTCATAAGGCACAAAATGACATTGGGTCATTTTTCTAAAGGCCTTATTCGCCCTATCTTAGGGGGACAGAGTGGAAACGGGAAACAGAAAGGTGAAAAGCATAAGGCTCCTAAAGACCCTAAAGACTTCAAAGACCCTAAAGACCTCAATAACTAAAACAAACAAAAACATCATACAATGAAGAAATTAATGAACATGGCATTGCTGCTGGCCATCGGCACAACGGCATTTGCACAAAAGGACACCATCCGCGTGGAGAGCGTGAAGGTTGCAGGACCTTTCGTCCAGCACAATGTACTTACCACAACGGAAAAGGATGCCAACGACAAGGTTTATAATCAGGACGATCTGCAATGGGACATGCCCATGGACATGAACGCTTGGAAAAAATCTGCCACAGAGGGTACACACGAACTTTCAGCCACAGACAGCACCGGTTTCGTCATCAACGGCAAGGGTATCTACCAACTTGGCTTTACCGTGGACAACAACCAGTACCAGAAGGTCAGTTTCATCGTCAAGGCGAAGAGCAAGAACGCTTTGTTTGTAGACGGCAAGCAGCAGAACGGCGAAGTTACCCTCATTGCCGGACGACATGACTGCATGCTGAAACTGCAACAAAAGGAGGACAAGCCCGACACCGTGGAGATAAAGGTTGTGGCAGGCAAGGACACTCTGTGGACTTCTCACTTTGCAGGAGTGAAGGTAAATGCAGGAGAGAAGCGCAACTACACGCTGAACGACCACATGACCGGACAGCGCCTGTCAAGCACCAGCATCTCTGCCGACGGACGCTTCGTGCTGGAAAACAGCTACATCACACGTGCTGACGGCAAGAACGAGTGGACAAAGTACATCATTGACCTGCAGACAGGCAACCGCTACCAACCCTACAACTTCGTGCAGTGGGCGGCAAAGGGCGGCAGATACATAAGCCGTACCGTGGACCAGAACCACAAGAGCATCTACGAGTACAGGGATGTGATCAGCGGAAAGGCGGAGCACCTCTATACACACCCCAGCCAGGAGGGCATCTCATTCGTGGCCGAGGACACAAAGATCATCGTACGACAGAGCACTGAGGGCAAGAAGGAACTGCACAACCAGGTGCGACAGATTCTGGAACCCAATGACAGACTTCCCGGGTGGAGAAACCGTTCCTACCTCTCCGTCATAGACGTGAAGACAGGTGTGCGCCGCCAGATTACCACAGGTCTGCGCAGCACAGGCGGCAGCATGAGCAACGACGGCAAACTGCTCTACATCAGCGTGTCCGACGATGTTGCCAACGAACGTCCCTACTACTTCACCATGGACATGCTCATGAACCTGGAGACGGGCAAGGTGGATACTCTCTTCCACAGAGACGGCTTTGTGCGCGGAGCACAGTTCTCGCCCGACGGCAAGAAACTGCTGTTCACCGGTACTCCCGAGGCTTTCGGCGGCATAGGCAATGTATGTCCCGAGGGCATGATTCCCAACAACTATGAGTACGAACTGTTCCTGATGGATCTGGACACCAAGAAGGTGGAGCCTCTTACCAAGGACTTTGACCCCAACATCAAGAGCGTGCAGTGGTCAGTCTACGACAACAATCTCTATGCCCTGTGTGAGAACAAGGATCAGGTAAGCGTGTTCCGCCTGGACATGACTGAGAAGAAGGGACAGAGAAACGGCAAATGGGAAATGATCCAACTGAACGAGCCTTACATCAGCGGAAGCATAAGCCTGGCAAAGGAAAAGCCCATGATGGTATATACCGGTCTGAGCGGAGAAACCACCGACCACAGTTGGGTGCTGGACCTGAAGAAGAACAAGCACACATCGCTGACCGACCTGAACCCCACCCGACTGGCCGGCATTGCCATGGGCACATGCAAGGACTGGACATACAAGACAGAGCGTGGCGACAGTATCACAGGCTGCTACTATCTGCCGCCATACTTTGACGAGACCAAGCAGTATCCCATGCTTGTCTACTACTATGGCGGTGTAACCCCCGTGGGACGCCTGCTGGAGAGTCCCTATAACTACCAGGCATGGGCCGCCATGGGTTATGTGGTGTATGTACTGCAACCCAGCGGTTGCACAGGCTTCGGACAGGAGTTTGCCGCACGTCACTCCAACGCATGGGGTGACTATACTGCCGACGACATCATCAACGGTACCAAGCAGTTCGTAAAGGAACATCCCTTCGTTAACCCCAAGAAGATAGGCTGCATGGGTGCTTCATACGGTGGTTTCATGACACAGTACCTGCAGACACGCACCGATATCTTTGCCGCCGCCATGTCGCATGCCGGCATTTCAAGCATAGCCAGTTACTGGGGCGAGGGCAACTGGGGCTACACCTACAGTGCTGCGGCATCTCCCAACTCCTACCCCTGGAACAACAGCAAACTCTACACGGAGCATGCACCCCTGTTCAATGCACACAAGATTAACACTCCCATCCTGTTCATGCACGGTACCGTGGACAACAACGTGCCCATGGGCGAGTCCATACAGATGTTCAACGCCCTGAAGATTCTGGGCAAGGAGACCGCCTTCATCATGGTGGACGGAGAGAACCACTATATCGCAGACCACCACAAGCGCATACGCTGGCACGACAGCATCATGGCATGGTTCCAGAAGTGGCTGCAGGACGACCCGACGTGGTGGAACGATATGTACCCTGAAAAGAACTTATGATATACCCCGAGAATTACGAAAGCAAGATAGGGTTCCAAGAAATCAAGAGCCTGCTGTCGGGCTTCTGCCAGAGCGAACTGGGCAGAGAACGCGTGGGCGAATTGCAGATGCTTACCGAGGTGAGCGCAATACGCCAGAAACTGCAGGAGAGCCAGGAACTCGAGACCATACTGGAAGAGACCGTGGAACTGCCGGAGATGGCGTTCTACGATCTCCGTCCGTCCATACAGCGCATACGCCTGGAAGGGGCACACATAGAGGAGGATGATCTGGGCAGGCTGAAGAAGTCGCTGGACACGCTGCACTCGTGGCTCAAGATAATAAGGGCTACGGCAGAGGGCAGCGAGGAACATTCCTACCCTGCCCTGAACCAACTGTCCATGGGGGTGTTCACCTTCATTGCCGTAGCAGCCGCCATAGACAAGACTCTGGACAAGTACGGAAAGATAAAGGACGAGGCAAGTCCCGAACTGGCACGCATCAGACACGAACTGAGGGCTTCGGAGGGTAGCGTGAACCGTACCCTGCACGGCATACTGAGAACAGTAAAAGATGAAGGGCTGGTGGCACAGGATGTGACGCCAACGTTCCGCGAAGGCCGTCTGGTAATACCCGTGAGCCCTACGCTGAAAAAGCGTTTGCGTGGCATCGTACACGACGAGAGCGCCACGGGCAAGACCGTGTTCATAGAACCGCAGGAGGTGGTGGAGGCCAACAACCGCATCCGTGAACTGGAGGCAGAGGAGAAGCGTGAGATAATTCAGATTCTGAAGCATATCACCATGCTGATACGTCCCAACACAAAGGAACTGCTGAGAGCCTTTGCCTTCCTGGCCGACCTGGAGTTCGTGAGGGCACGAGTTTCCTTTGCCAAGCATATCGGAGGCATATATCCCGGCGTTGCCCCCTACCCCATCATTGACTGGACGCTGGCACAGCATCCCCTGCTGAAACTCTCTCTGGAGAAGCAGGGCAAGAAGGTGGTGCCTCTGGAAATAAAACTGGACAGAAAGCAGCACATACTCATCATCTCCGGTCCCAATGCCGGCGGCAAAAGCGTGTGCCTGAAGACCGTAGGCCTGATACAGTACATGCTGCAGTGCGGACTGCCCGTTCCCGTGGGCGAATGCAGCAAGATGGGTATCTTCAACAAACTGGCCATAGACATCGGGGACGAACAGAGCATAGAGGATGACCTGTCCACCTATTCCAGCCATCTGCTCAACATGAAGAACATGATGAAGATGGCAGACTCCTCAACCCTGCTGCTCATAGACGAGTTCGGCGGTGGCACAGAGCCTACAATAGGCGGTGCCATGGCCGAGGCCATACTGATGCGTTATACGCAGAAGTCGGCATTTGCCGTCATTACCACCCACTACCAGAACCTGAAGCATTTTGCAGATGCCCACGATGGTGTGGTAAACGGTGCCATGCTCTACGACAGACACCAGATGCAGGCTCTGTTCCAGTTGCAGATAGGCAATCCGGGCAGTTCCTTTGCCATAGAGATAGCACGCAAGATAGGAATCCCCGAGGAGGTCATCACAGATGCCACCAACCTTGTGGGCAAGGACTACGTGAACGCCGACAAGTACCTGCTGGACATCGTGCGCGACAAACGCTACTGGGAGGGCAAGCGCCAGACCATACACTCGCAGGAGAAGCAGATGGAGCAGACCATACAGAAGTATGAGCGAGAGATAGAGGAACTGAAGCACAAGCGTAAGGAAATCATCCAGGGGGCACGCCAGCAGGCTGAAGAGATAATCCAGAACTCGAATGCCGTGGTGGAAAATACCATCCGAGAAATACGCGAGGCTCAGGCAGAGAAGGAGCGTACAAGGGAAATACGCAACGAACTGAACGAGTTCCGCGAACAACTGGACCAGGCCACACGTAGCGAGCACGACGAGATGATAGAGCGCAAGATGCGTCAGATCCAGGAACGCAAGAAGCGACAGGAGGACCGCCGGCGCGAGAAAGCCGAGAAGGCTGCCCAAGAAGCACAGCGTCCCGCCCTCGGCACCCTGCTCAGCGCTCTCGGTGCCAAACCAAAGAACGAAAGCGGACTTGCCGTGGGCATGCCCGTAAAGATAATAGGCACAACTGCCATAGGCACAGTGGAAAAGATTGACGGCAAGAGAATAACAGTGCAGTTCGGCATGGTACGAAGCGTGATGGATGCCAAGAAACTGGTTCCTGCAAAAGCAGAGAAAAAACAGGAGCAGCAATCATTCCAAGTGGCAACATACGTAAGTCGCGACACCCAGGACAAGATTAGAGAGACTCATCTCAACTTCCATCCTGAAATAGACATACGTGGCATGCGTGGTGACGAAGCACTTGACACCATAACCCACTACATGGACGATGCCATTCTGGTGGGAGCGTCACGCATCCGCATCCTGCACGGTACTGGCAACGGCATCCTGCGCCAACTCATCCGTCAGTATCTGCACACCGTGCCGCAGGTAAGGTCTGCACGCGATGAAGACGTACGTTTCGGAGGTGCAGGCATAACGGTAGTTGAAATAGAATAAAAGAATTACCCCGTCAGTCCCGTACAGATACAACAACATGTAAATTCACAGAAACACGTGTTGAACGTAAGCATCAGGACAATACGATAGGCAAGAAGCAATGACATAAACAGATAATGGCTACCGAGCATTCGGTAGCCATTATCTGTTATGTGGACAAATAACAATCTTAATGCTATTTCAGGATCTTGGTAGTGACAGTAGTTCCATCTACAGTAACCGCCACAACATAGAGGCCGTTTGTCAGATCTGCAATGCTGAGTGCTGTGACACCGGCAGCATTCTTAACCAATGTGCCACTTGTTGTATATACATTGATGTTTGCTATAGCTTTGCTACTTATTGTCTGTGTAGCAACATTATAATTGACATCATTGGCATTAGCGTAGATGTTACCCACACTTGAAGCAGAGTCTGATACATATACGACTGCGTTTGACTCAGCAGACTCAGAGGTACTAGAAACGGCTGTAACATGGTATCTGCCACTTGCTGCATTTGAAACTGTGTACTGAGTGTCGGCAATACCTTCTGCTATTAACTCTCCATCCTTATACACGTTGTAGGTAGGTACATCAGAATTAACTCTTGAAGACCTTGACTTGTGTACAGTCTGGTCATCGGCCATAAGAAAATTTAGTGTTTTTTTTCGTTTCCGAGAACAAAAAACAACCTAACTTGCCACAATACTGACATATTCCTGTCATTTTAACAAAAATGTAACAATGATGTCACTTCGGCATGCATGGTGTGTCATACTATATACAATACGACAACAAAACTCTGACAATACAGCATCGCATGCATGACAATATAATAGGAATAAGCCATGCACTTTAGGGGATTTCCCTTTCATTATTATATATATCGGCTTATCTTTGCACACGGAAACATAACAACACATTATATAAATTATGAAAAAGACATTATTCTCTGCCTTTGTGGCATGTATGGCATTTTGCAGTTGCACCAATGAAAACGGCACCGGCAATACCGCAGAACCAGACGTGATTGGCAAATGGGCCATCATAGAGGCCAACGGCCTGAGTACGGACAGTGCGGAGACAAAACCCTTCATAGAGTTCTGCGACAGCGGTATGGTGAACGGTCATGCTTCTGTAAACACCTTCTTTGGCCAATATACTATCAATGGCGACAGCATCTTCTTCAACCAGATGGGGGCAACCACCATGATGGGACACGACATGGAGGTGGAAACGGCCATCCTTACTGCTATTGCCCAATGCGCTACTCTGGAATTGCAGGACTCCTTACTTTGCGCAAAGGACCATGACGGAAATGTGGTCTTGAGCATGAAGCGCAACAGATAAGAGCTTTATACCAACCTTTGCCCTCTGTTCATGGCAAAGGCATCACTAAACACGCCCCCAACCTTGCACACACCTCACATGCCGCGTGCAAGATTGGGGGATATTTGTGCACATCATAAAGGCAAAAAGCAGTTTTTAACTTATTTTTTCTTCTAATGTACAGCTATTAAAGGGCAAAATGACGTATCTTTGCATTAAAATAGACAAAACGGAGCCGGCTCCACAACACAATGACCGAAGAAGAATACATTGCACAAGGAGATACCGCATGGAAAGAGCAGGATTGGAAGCGGTGCCTTGACTCCTATGCCGAGGCCATAGCGCTGAATCCGGAAAGCCTCGCCAAGGAAAAAAGGGAAATGGTGATGCTGATAATCCGCTTCTTCAACAAAGATATGCTCAATCCATAGCCTCCCCATACACATGCCGGAGCCTCGTAACAAGGACAATAACAGACAACTACCACACACATACACACACAATGGCCAGATTCAAAGGTATTATAGAAGTGGACACTAAGCGATGCAAGGGATGTAACCTGTGTGTCGTGTCCTGCCCATTGAAACTGATAGAGTTGTCGCCCATGGTAAACCATAACGGATATAACTATGCGGTGCAGACAGACCCAGAGAAGTGCAACGGATGCAGCAGTTGCGGCATCATATGTCCCGACGGTTGCATCACCGTATACAGAACCAAGGAATAACCCCCTACTTCACACATGCAGAAAGACAACGACATACTTTTGCTGAAGGGAAACGAAGCCATAGCACATGCCGCCATACGCTACGGTTACGACGGTTTCTTTGGCTACCCCATCACGCCACAGAGCGAGATACTGGAAACCCTGGCATTGCTGAAACCCTGGGAAACGACAGGCATGGTGGTGCTTCAGAGCGAGAGCGAGGTGGCAAGCATCAACATGATATATGCCGGAGGCGGCTCGGGCAAGTGCGTCCTGACATCGTCCTCCAGCGTGGGCGTGTCGCTGATGCAGGAGGTCATCCCCTACATGGCCATCTGCGAAGTGCCAGGCCTAATAGTTTCAGTACAGCGCGGAGGTCCGGGCCTTGGCACCATACAGCCGTCCCAATCCGACTACCGGCAGGCTACCTGCGGAGGCGGCAACGGAGACTACCGCACCATAGTGCTTGCTCCGTGCTCGGTGCAGGAGAGTTGCGACATGGTGGGACTTGCCAAGGAACTGATGATGAAGTGGCGCACCCCGGTAATCATCCTGTCCGACGGCAGCATTGGCCAGATGATGGAGAAGTGCATACTGCCCCCCTACACTCCACGGCGCACCGATGAGGAAATACGCCGGCAGTGCCCTTGGGCCACTAACGGACTTGGGCTTAAAGGCAGGAAGCCAAACGTTATGACAAGCCTGGAACTTGACCAGACGCTGATGGAGATGCGCAACCGCGAACTGCAGAAGAAATACGCAAGAATACAGCAGGAGGAGGTTCGTGCCGAGCACTATCATACGGAAGATGCCGAGACCCTCATAGTGGCCTTCGATTCTGCCGCACGAATCTCCATGGGTGCCATAGACAACCTGCGCCAGCAGGGACATAAGGTGGGCCTTCTGCGCCCCGTCACACTATGGCCTTTCCCCGAGAAGGAAATATTGGAACTGGCATCACGCATGAAACGCATCGTGGTGGTGGAACTGAACGAGGGGCAGATGCTGCGCGATGTGCAGTGGGCATCGCAATTCCGTTGCCCCATAGAGTTCATCGGACACAGTGGCGGAGTAATCATCACTCCCGACGAGATTACCAGGAAGATCAGCGAAATGGGAAAATTATAAACGGAATACTCCGAATAACTCTGAATTCTCAGAATACAACCTCATGGACGAGAAGACAATAAAATCACCCCAGAACATCGTTTACCAGAAACCACGTCTGATGAACGACACCCCCATGCACTACTGCCCCGGATGCGGACATTCCATTGTGCACAAACTGGTGGCCGAGATTCTGGACGAAATGGGCATAGAGGAAAAGACCATAGGCGTATGCCCCGTGGGATGCGCCGTCTTTGCATACAGGTATCTGGACATCGACTGGATAGAGGCGGCACACGGACGTGCTCCGGCATGTGCCTCGGCACTGAAGAGATTGTGGCCGGAACATTTGGTGTTCACATACCAGGGCGACGGCGACCTGGCTTGCATAGGCACAGGCGAAACCATACAGACACTGAACCGTGGCGAGAACATCACCGTCATCTTCATAAACAATGCCATCTACGGCATGACGGGCGGACAGATGGCCCCCACCACGCTGATGGGCATGAAGACAAGCACCTGCCCCTACGGCCGACAGGCCGACCTGCATGGTTTCCCCCTGAAAATAAGCGACATTGCCGCCACACTGGAGGGTACATGCTACGTCACACGCCAGGCGGTGAACACCGTGGGCAACATTGCTCGAGCCAAGAAGGCCATACGACAGGCCTTTGAGAACAGCCTGCAGGGACGCGGTTCGTCGCTGGTGGAAATCGTGAGCACATGCTCTGCCGGATGGAAGATGACTCCCGTGCAAAGCAACCAGTGGCTTGCCGAGAACATGCTGCCCTACTACCCCTTGGGCGACCTGAAAAACATTAAGGACTGAAAGCAATGAAAGAGGAAATAATCATATCGGGCTTCGGCGGACAAGGCGTCCTCTCCATGGGAAAGATATTGGCATACGCAGGTATCATCGAAGGCAAGGAAGTGACATGGATGCCGTCCTATGGACCTGAGCAGCGCGGAGGCACGGCCAACGTCACCGTAATACTCTCGGACGAGCGCATCACTTCGCCCGTACTGAACACCTACGACACGGCCATAGTGCTGAACCAGCCCTCGCTGGACCGCTTCATGCCCCTCGTAAAACGTGGCGGTACACTCATCTACGACCCGTCCAGCATACTCACCCCTCCCATGCGCAAGGACATAAACGTATATAGCATAGAGGCCATGGCCGAGGCGGCAAGGATGAAGAACGGCAAGGTGTTCAACATGCTCCTGCTCGGAGGTCTCATCAAGGTGCGCCCCATCGTCAGCGTGGAGGATGTGGTGAAAGGTCTGCACAGGACCCTGCCCGAGCGCCACCATCACCTCATCCCCATGAACGAGGAGGCCATACGCCACGGCATGGAAATCATCCGGGAGGAGAACAATGCCTGACATAGCAAGGTCTCTCTAAAATAACGTGAGTTCGACGAATTATAACTGCTTATAAATTTGGTGATTAGCGAAAATTGTTGTAACTTTATAGTGCTAAAATACAAAGTGTTACAAACAATAATCGCTATGCTCACCGAAGACAAAGTTACAGAATTATTTTT
>JAZNYM010000006.1:0-49373 GCA_045594385.1 Bacteroidaceae bacterium | reverse complement strand
TCCGGAGATTGCCGACCGCATGCACCTCAGCGTTGAAACCGTGAAATGGTATCGGAAGCGGCTGTTGGCCAAGTTTGGGGTGAAAAACACGGTGGCGCTGGTGTCTTTAGTGCTCAAAGAGCATATCCTGCCTGATGGCGGCGACTGCCATCAACAGAAATAAATAAAACCAATTCTTTTTCATTGTTTATTAATGTTTACGTTTTTGCGAAATAATACATTGAACAATTCGTACTAACTGTCCATTTATTTGGCACGGTTAATTATAAATTCTACACTATAGTAATCAAAAGCTTCTGTAAAAGCTTTTTTGTATGCATTCAATGCTTCGTCTGTAACATCTGGAGCAATGCCACCTTCGAATAGCATAAGTGCATAACCAATAAACATTTCTGCTATATTTTCTTTGTTAAAAATAAAATATGCAGTGTTGTTATCATAACTTTGCAGTGGCAAAAACAATTAGCAGGAGATTGACCAAGAATTGCTGTTGTTGTGAAAACATTAGGTTGCCCTCGTCCTTTATCGGGGGCATTTTTTATTACCGCTCTTTCCAACCGCAAGCAATACGACACAACAGCCAAAGACATGGGAGAGCAACAAAAATACAGACAACTGACCTTCTGAGAATTGCTTATTTATGCCATGAAATCCTTTGTCGTACAAATATCCTATTCTCAGAATGGGGAAATTGAGAAGACTTGTGGCTTCGGTCAGGGCCTCGAGAGAACAAGGGCGAGTCATCGGGACGACGCGGGCGAAGCGTCGGGACGACTTGCATGAGGCATCGGGGTGTCTTAGAGAAGGCAATACGGCAGGTGTATGGTAAAAGCAGGTCTATTTAGGGCTTTTTTATAGAAAATCATGCTCAAAAATATGGAGAAACCATGGTTGGCGAAGAGAAATGTCCATACTGAACTCTCTAAAACAAACACTGTGGCATGCCTGATTTTTCATGAATTTTCCTGACATATTCACAAGAACGGAAGCAAGGTAAACGGAAAACGGAAATCGGAAAACGGAAAACTCGCTCACCGCACAGCAATGGTGCGTTTTCGTACATTTTGTACACTTTTCTGCACACTTTCTGCCACTATATGCAACAAATGACGTACCTTTGCACCCGATTTCATTGAAGAACTGACGTAGAAAAAGGTAAAAAGGATATGTCAAAGATTAAAGGTAAAAGAGTACTGATAACGGGCGGTGCATCGGGCATCGGCCGGCTGATGGGCGAGACGGCTCTGGAGAAGGGTGCGGCCGCCCTGGTGATATGGGACATAAACCAGGAGAACATAGATGCCACGGTGCAGGAACTGGGCAGGAAGGGCACGGTGCACGGATACCGCGTGGACGTGTCCAGGCACGAGGCGGTGGCGGAGTGCTATGCCAAGGTGAAGAAGGAGGTGGGAGATGTGGACATTCTGATAAACTGCGCCGGCATAATAACGAGCAACAAGACCTTCGACCAGTGCACGGAGGAGGAGATTGACCGCACGATGGCGGTGAATGCCATAGCACCCATGTATGTGGCACGGCAGATGCTTCCGGACATGATACGGCGCAACGAGGGACACATCTGCACCATTGCTTCGGCTGGCGGAATGCTCTCCAACCCCAAGATGAGCGTGTATGCCGCCAGCAAGTGGGCGGCCGTGGGATGGTCGGATTCGGTGAGGATAGAGTTGCAGGAGATGGGGAGCAGGGTGCGTGTGACCACCATTGCACCTTACTACATAACGACGGGCATGTTTGACGGTGTGGAGTCGAGGGTGTTCCCCCTGCTGAAACCCGAAAAAGTCTCCAAACAGATAATCAAGGCCATAGAGGGCGACAGGAAGTTCCTGATGCTGATGCCATGGATTCCCATGGCCTACCACGTGATGCGCCTGTTGCAGGGCATCCTGCCCATGAGGGTGTTTGACTGGCTGGTGGGCGAAACGCTGGGCATATACCACACTATGGACAATTTCACGGGAAGAAGAAAATGAAGACTATGGAGAATACACCCAGGGAGGAGATTAGGAGGATAGTGGAGGCGCAGAGGGAGTTCTTCCGTAGCGGCAGGACGCTGGACCTGGAGTTCCGAAGGGAGAACCTCCGTGCGCTGGAGAGTGCCCTGCACAAGTGGGAGGGGCGCCTGGCGGATGCCTTGTGGCAGGACCTGCACAAGAGTTATGAAGAGGCGTACCTGACGGAACTGAGCATAGTGCTGGGCGAAGTGAAGAACCACATCGCGCACCTGGGCAGGTGGGCGGCGCCCAGGAGGGTGTGCACACCGCTGAAGATGTTCCCCTCCAGAAGCAAGGTGATACAGGAACCGCTGGGCTGTTCGCTGATAATAGCGCCGTGGAACTATCCCGTGCAACTGCTGCTGAACCCCTTGGTGGGTGCCATCTCGGCCGGTTGCACGGCGGTACTGAAACCCTCGCCCTACGTGCCCCGCGTGTCCAGGGTGATGGAGGAGATGATCAGGGAGACCTTCGCCACGGAGTACGTTGCCGTGGTGCAGGGCAACAGGGAAGTGAACACCGCCCTGCTGGAGGAGAGGTACGACATGATCTTCTTTACGGGAAGTCCCTCGTTGGGACGCAGGGTGATGCGTGCCGCCTCGGAGCACCTGACTCCGGTGGTGCTGGAACTGGGGGGCAAGAGCCCGTGCATAGTGGACAGGGATGCCGACATCCCCATGGCGGCACGCCGCATAGCATGGGGCAAGAGTCTGAATGCCGGACAGACGTGCATAGCGCCCGACTATCTGCTGGTGCATGCCGGGGTGAAGGAGCGTCTGATAGAGGCACTCGGCAGGGAGTTCGAGCACCTGCTGGGCAAGAACCCGCAGGAGGCGAAGCACTTTGTGCGCATAGTGAGCGACAAGGCGTTTGACCGCCTGACGGGCTACCTGAAGGACGGCAACGTGCGCATCGGTGGCACCTACGACCGCGAGGAGCGCTACATCCATCCCACGGTGCTGGACGGTGTGAAGGAGGACAGTCCCATCATGCAGGAGGAGATATTCGGCCCTCTGTTCCCATTGCTCACCTTCAACACCACGGACGAGGCGATAGCCTTTGTGAACAGGAGGGAGAAGCCCCTGGCGCTATACTACTTCGGGGAGGACAGGGGCAACATCGGCAAGGTTCTGCGCCACACCTCGTCGGGGGGTGCCTGCATAAACGACACCATCATGCACATTGCCAACGAGAACCTGCCCTTCGGCGGTGTGGGACATTCGGGCATGTCCTCGTATCACGGCAAGGAATCGTTCCTGGTGTTCTCGCACCAGAGGGCGGTGGTAACAACGCCGACATGGCTGGACCTGCCCTTCAGGTACATGCCGTACAGGTTCTTCGGGATGGTGAAGAGGGTGCTGTAGGAACGGAAAACGAAGAACGGAAAACGGAAAACTGCGAGTAAACGAGAGCAGAGGAAATGCATTTACTCTGCCGAGCGTGAGCAGGTTCAAGACGACGGAGTCGGATTAAAACGGAAAACGGAGAACGGAGAACTAACATACCCCCTCCGCGCTTTGCGCTCGTCCCCCTAACATAGAGGGACAAAGAGAACGGGGAGCGATTTTCCTTTGGGTCCTTAGGGTCCTTAAAGTCCTTAAAGTCCTTAAAGTCCTTAAAGACGCTTACCGCTTACCATTCATCCGCTCACCGCTCACCGCTCATCCGCTTTCAGCAATGGCACGAATTCGCGGACGGCCTTGCGGAAGAGTTCCAGAGCCTCTTCTATTGAGCACTGGAGACGGCCACCGGAGGCATTCTTGTGGCCTCCGCCGTTGAAGAAGCGGGCAGACATCTCGTTGCATGGGAAATCGTCCACACTGCGCAGGGAGAACTTGACGAAGCCGGGGTGCTCGGTGTCCTCGCTGATGAAGGCCGAAAGGCGCATGCCCTGAATCTGCAGGGGCATGTTGACAATGCCCTCCGTGTCGCCGTTCTTGATGCCAAGCATGCGGCGCTCCTGATTGGTGAGCGTCATGACGGAGGCATTCATGCCGGGGATGGTCTCCAACTTCACATAGAGCAGATAACCGACCAGACGCATGCGGTTGGGCGTGGAGGTCCAGAAGACGTTTCTGTATATGCGGTCCTTGTCTATGCCACGCGCCAGGAGCAGGGAGATGCACTCGTAGATGACGCTTCGCGTGGAGGCATAGGTGAAGGCACCGGTATCGGTCATCATGCCCGTGTAGAGGCAGGTGGCCTCGGGCAGGGACATTGCATCCATGCGCCCCATCTGCCAAAGCAGGTGGCAGAGCACCTCGCAGGTGGCGCACATCTCGGGGCGCGAAATCTGTAGATTACAGAAGGAGGGATTGGGGTCGAGGTGGTGGTCGGCCATCACCATGAAGAGGTTGCCCTGTGCACTACGCTCCACACACTCGGAGAGGATACCCTCCATGCCCAGGGCACGGGAAGCATCGTTCATGTCGCACACCCACAGGAGGTCTGCCTGGCGAAGGACGGCATCCGCCTTGTCGGCATGCCTGTCGTAGCGGACAATTTCGGATGCACCGGGCATCCACTGGAGAAAGTCCGGAAAACGGTTGGGGACAACCACGGTACATTCCTTGCCCAGAGCCTTCATCCACGCCATCACGCCGAGGGTACTGCCCAGGGCATCTCCGTCGGGATTCACATGGCACACACAGGCCACCCGTTGGGCCTCATCTATCCTGTTTTGCAGAGCAGACAACTGCTCTTCTGTGAGAATCTTTTCCATAACAAGAGACAAAAGTACAAAGAATAATCGTATCTTTGCACGTGAGAGCACATAAATATTATGTTTTATATGGAAAAGAAAGACCTGAGAATAGTATATATGGGCACACCGGACTTTGCCGTGCCCACACTGGAGCGCCTCATCAGCGAGGGGTACAACGTGGTGGGTGTCATCACCATGCCCGACAAACCCATAGGCAGGCACCAGAGCCAGTTGCAGGCCTCGCCCGTGAAGGAGTGCGCCCTGCGCCACAACATACCCGTACTGCAACCCGAACGCCTGAAGGACGAGGCCTTCCTGGAGGAGTTGAGAGCAATGGAGGCCGACTTGCAGATAGTGGTGGCCTTCCGCATGCTGCCCGAAGCCGTGTGGGCAATGCCACGCCTGGGCACCTTCAACCTGCATGCCGCCCTGCTGCCCCAGTACCGTGGCGCGGCACCCATAAACTGGGCAATCATCAACGGAGACAAGGAAACGGGCATCACCACCTTCTTCCTTGACCACCAGATAGACACCGGCGAGGTGATACAGCAGGAGCGTGTGCCCATAGGACCGGACGACAACGTGGAGGACGTACACGACCGGCTGATGACACTGGGTGCCGACCTGGTGGCGGAGACGGTGCAGAACATCATTGACGGACGCGTCACGCCCATACCCCAGGAGCAGATGCACACCGACGAACCTCTGCGTCCCGCACCCAAGATTTTCCGCGAGACATGCAAGATAAAATGGGACAGCCACACCGTGGACACGGCACACAACTTCGTGCGCGGCCTCAGTCCATACCCCGGAGCATGGACAACCCTCCTGTCGCCCGACGGCAAGGAGACGGTGATGAAGATATTCCGCACCACCAAGGAGGCATGCCCCGGACAGGCACAAGCCTGCCCCACCCTATTGCCAAGCACCAACGGCGACAAGACCCTGCGCATAGCCCTGCCCAACGGCATCCTGCACATCCACGAACTCCAACTGGCTGGCAAGAAGCGCATGAGTGCATCGGACTTCCTGCGCGGCACCTCGCTGGAGGGATGGAAGGTGTGACGAACGGAAAACGGAAGGACCCACCCCGCCCCTCCCTGTGAGGGAGGGAGAGGTGAACACGGAAAAACGGAACCGAAGGTCGACGCCCGAAGGGGCTAAAGTCAAATCTGCGAGTAAGCGAGAGCAGAGGAAATGCATTTACTCTGCCGAGCGGGAGCAGATTCAAGACGATGCAGTCGGCTTAAATCTGCGAGTAAGCGAGAGCAGAAGCATGGTAGGGACACGGCATGCCGTGTCCGATAACAATAGCAAAGCGGACTCGGCATGCCGAGTCCCTACAACCCCGAGCGGGAGCAGATTCAAGACCGCAAAGCGGGATTAAAACGGAGAACGGAGAACTGGAAAGTGACGAGAGAACTCGGAGTTTTCTGAGTAATCGGAATAATCGGAGTAATCAGAATAATCATACAATAAGAGAGTATAAGACAATCGCCCGTGACCATTATGAGCACGGGCGATTGCTTTATACTGATGTCTTGCGTTTACCTGTTGGCCTTGCCGAAGGGGAAGTTGATACCTATGGTGAAACTATTACTGCTGTTCAAAGGTATGCCCTGCTTGGAGAGTTTGCCCAACATGTGATCCATGCCGACAAAGACGTTGAAACCTCTGGGATGAATGTTGGCAACCCAACCGAAACTGGTTCCCAAAGTGCCGAAACCTACGTTGACACCAGCCTCGAACCACTTGACGGGAGAGACAACGGCGCTGATACGTTCCTCGTTCCAACTGTACTCGCCCTGCATACGTGTGGTACTAAGCAGACCCACGCTGAGTTTCTTGTAGAAAGGCATCTGGTATTCCACACCTATGTTCAATGTCGCTCCGAGGGCTGTAGTTGATTTGGACATGCCACCATCCTGCAAAGCAACGAGAGAGGAGAAACGGTCGCCATAGTTGTCGGCTTGATCTTCTGCCGGTGTACCAGGACCACCCTCTACCTGAATGTCATTGAAACCGGTGAAGACGACCTCCTTACCCATATTGTATGCCTTGTGGGTCTCGCTCCATGAAATGAAGCCCAAATCGAGCAGAGAGGCACTAACCTTAAGGCCGTCCACCCAACCCTGTTCACCGAGATCCCATTCAGCACCCAGGTCGAAGGCAAGGCCGAAACCATTAGGCCCAGGACTCTCGATGTCAACATTGTCGAAATCTATCTGCTCATAGGGAGTGCCGTCACTGAACTCCTTCTGTTCCATTTCTCCCCACTCAAAGCCCTTAACACTTACATTGGCTTCGGCATCGGCAGAAAGAACCCACTTGTCGGGTGCGGTAAGGTTCAGGGTTGCATTCTTCAGGCGGACAGAAGCATTGGCGCCACCAATGAGGAACTTCAACTTACCGCCCACGCGCCATGCATCGGCAACCTGACGGCTATGACCCAAAGCTATCTCGCCCCACGCGGATGCAGTAGAGGACACATCGGTGATTTCGTAATTCTTGTTGGTAAGATTCTTTGTAAATTCGAACAACTCGTACGGAGCATTGAAACCAGCATTGGCACGCACGCCGATGTTGAATGTGTTATAACCACCCCATGCATGGAAACCGAAACTGATGATATCCAACCTCATATCCATTCTGGAATGGTTGTTGGCAGAGAATTTGCCCAAGGCATCGTCCACAGAGATGCTTGGATGAAGATATGTAACCAACTGGTCGCCGTTAAGTCTTATGACATCTGTCAGTGCCAGGTTTCCCTTCATGCCAAAATTCATCTGACCCAATATAGGGAATGCCACATAACCCTTGCGGTCATAGTCCTTGGCAGGATTCAACTGGTGGCCATAAGTGTATCCGTCCAGGAAGTAGGCGCTGTTCAGGTTCTGGGCAGAGGCTGTGCCGCACAGAGCAAGCGTTGCAACCGCCAATATATTTCTAAGATTCTTTTTCATAATCATAATTTTTACTTTAGGATATCACATATAGTATGGTTAGTTTGCATCGTAACTTACACCACCAACCAAGGTAATCTTAATATCAGTCAATTTTATATGTGCATCTTCAAACAGTTTCCCTTCGCTATCTGCCTCTGCAACAGCCCTGTAGTGGAACTTGTCCAATTTCTCGAGCAATTCTCTAATCGAGTGTCCGGACATGGGCTTGATGGTAATAGCTACAGGCTGCGTTGAAGTCTCCTCAGAACCTTTGTGTGCATTGATGACTATATCATTAACAGTAACCACCTTGCCCTTCAAACTTACATTATTGCGATCCAATGCATCTACAGACAATGTAAGATCCATGGGGAAATTAGTTACGGCATTTGCCTCGATACGAACCTCTTTGGCGTCCAGTTTGTTCACGTCCTCCAAATCCTCACTGAGACCTTCCTCGGTACCCTGGTACACCAACTTGAACTCTTCTCCGAACTCGAGAGGCGTGTAGACCTGATAGTCAACCTTTACATCGTACTGGCAGGGAATAGGCATGGCATCTATATCCATAGCAATATCGGCAACGTCAACATTAATATTCTCAGGCAACTTCTTGAGAAGTTCATTAAGATTCTGTACAGGAACAAAGACAACATTCTTGCCCTGATAGTTTTCCGGAATTTCAATACCCTCAAAATGATCGGCAATACAGAATACCGTCAGCATCTTGGCAGGAATAGTGAATGTTCCTGTTTCTTTAACAACAGGAGGAGTCCCATCCTCATACACACTGGAAAGGCGAAGAGATGTCGTGGCTTCGTATGGCATAGGATTATCAACCTGCATATAAAACGCAGGGTTAGCCAAATCCAGAACAACCTCTGGATCGTTGAGGAAATCGGGCAAATCATTCAGGGCTATGGGTGTGATATCGCCAACTCGACTCAATACCTTACCAGAAAAGCTTTCAACAGATATGTCCTGTGCAAAATCAGCATTGCCCACAAAATGGATCCTATTTGGACATATAACATCAAAACTCTGATTCTTGACGATATCCATAACCTGATCCTGTGTAAGCCTAGCCAAATCAAAATCTTTCGATTCGATACGGAAAGTACCATCTAACTTAAATATTCCTGACAAAGAAACCTTATTGTCAGCAAATGCCAAACCGCCCAAACCAGTAACAGCCTTATCAAAGGTGATACGCACATGAACTTCATGATCCTTGTCAATAATTGTATTCTCATCTGTTGCCGTAAGCACAATGACACCTTTCTCGTTATCTATGCTGATTGCCTCTTCTACCTCAAAAAGTTCCGTACCATCAACCAAGGTCCAATGAGTGAACTCGGCTTTAGAAACATGCAAACCTTGAGGAATTGACAATTTAAGGTTGTCCAGATGCACCTTGTTGATAAAATCATATTCTGAATCAAAATATACCTGTATCTTTGCATCAAGCGTGGTTTCATCAACAAACGACACAGACTTCAGTTCCACCACCTCTTCTGGTACCTGACCGGAAACATTGTCACCCAAACTATAATATGCCTTATCCTCATCCTGTATGGTATAAGTATAGGTAAAATCCTGAAGTTCTATGCCACCAACAGAAATATTCTGACGATTCTGCGAGCGGGCCGGACTTATGGCCGCATTGTCCAATTCTACCACAGCCTCAATCTGAGACATCAAAGGCTTGGCTATGCTAATGGAAGTAATATCTATCCCAGGAACATCTGCAATACCATCTTCAACCAAATAATACTCACCGTCAACTACTTGAACTACACCATCTTCCTTCAAGTCCATAATGTTTTTGAGGAGTATTTCCCCCGTACTACTGGTTGGCAATGTCAAGTCACCCTTCGTGCCAATGGTCATGTCCACATTATCCAAGTCGTACTTTTCGTCTACACAAGAGACAAATACTCCTGAACTGAGAGCCAAAAAGGCCATCCATAGAATTTGTTTTCTAATCATATTTATGTCAATTATAGTTTACTCTACTTCGGATATAACAAAGTCTGCGCAAATATACACAAATTATATAAAAAGAGTTAACAAAGCGTGTGTTTTTTGCATAAAAACGTTAAAAGGTTAAAGGCAGTATAAAATTCATGCGAGCATATGGCCAGTATGTCCAACGCATGCCTTATAAAACAAAAAAGGGTGTGAATCCACACCCTTTTGCACAAATTTACTTCCAAAAGAATTATATCTCCCAACCGAGAGCGCTGGCACCAAGCACAGCTGCGCTGGCACCGTCCAGTTCGCTGAGCAGGATCTTTGCCTTGCCCTTGTAGACGAAGAGGACATTCTCGTCGTATGCCTTGCGGACATGAGCCATAAGCAACTCGCCCGCCTTTGTGGGACCGCCGAAGAAGATGAATGCCTCGGGACTGGAGAAGGGAGCAAAGTTGGCACAAGCCTCGCCAAGACGGCGACCGGTATCGGCAAGAATCTCGAGAGCCAGTTCGTCACCGTTGGAAGCGGCGATAGACACGTCCTTGGCCTCGAGTTTTGAACTCAGGATATCTCTCAGAGAAGAAGGACGACGGCTGATTGCCAACTTCTCTATGGCACTGCGTGCAATACCTGTACCGGAGCAATAGCACTCCAAACAACCGCGACGGCCACAACCGCACTCGCGACCGTTCCTCTCAACGATGACATGGCCCAGTTCACCGGCGAAACCGTCGTGACCGTAAACCAACTGACCGTTTACGACAACACCGCTACCAACACCTGTGCCCAGAGTGATCTCGATGAAGTTCTTCATGCCACGTGCGGCACCATATGCCATTTCGCCGATAGCAGCGGCATTGGCATCGTTGGTCAGTACAACGGGAATGCCCAGAGCCTCCTGGAACATCTTCACCAAGGGGATGTTGCCACGCCACTCCAGATTGGGGGCATCCTCGATACAACCGGAATAATAGTTGCCGTTGGGGGCACCTATACCCATAGCCTTGATCTTCTCGATACCGCCCACCTCGGCAATCAGAGGATTCAGGGCATCGACACAAGCCTTGACGTACTTTTCCGCAGTACCATGACCGGTGGTGGGGATAGAAACAGACTTGACGATCTTAGCATCCTTGTTGACGATGCCGAACACAGAATTGGTACCGCCCAGGTCCAATCCGATTACATAGGGTTTCTTATTCATGCTATTATGATTTAAAGGTTATTTGCTTACGCTGTATGGGCAAAGTTAGCACTTATTTTGCAATAAAGGGTATTTTTTAATTACAAATGTATGTTAAAATGAAAAAAAAGTCCGTTATTTGCATTCATATTATGTGGATAGAACCTGTTAGCACATTGGAATTGGTCTTCAAAGGTCTCATTGTGGGTATTCTGGCAAGTGCCCCGATGGGTCCTGTAGGCGTTCTTACCATACAACGAACTTTGAACAAGGGACGTTGGTTTGGTTTTGTTACCGGTGTGGGAGCCGCCATATCAGACTTAATATATGCGGCCTTATCCATTTTGGGCATGAGTTTCGTGATGGACTTTATAGAAAATCCGAGCAACATGTTCTGGTTCAAGGTTGTAGGAGGAATACTGCTGATGTTCTTCGGAATATACACATATCTCAGCAATCCTACACAGAACCTGCGCCCCACCAACCCCAACAAGGGTTCCCTATGGCACAACGGTATAACAGGGTTTCTGGTAACCTTTTCCAACCCACTCATCATCCTGCTTTTCATAGCATTGATGGCACGCTTTGAGTTCGTTGTACCGGAGCACTATCTGGAGCAGGGATTGGGGTACATAGCCATATTCGGAGGAGCACTGCTATGGTGGTTCTGCCTGACATACATTATAAATAAGGTAAGGAACAAATTCCAGGTAAGCACCATCTGCAAAATAAACCGCATAATCGGAAGCATTGTCATAGCGGCCGGATTCATTGGTTTTCTATGGGCATTGCTGCCCAAATTCGGCATCAATATATAACACTTTTCAGCACCACAAAATGCTAATAGCAAAGAAACTTAGAAAACAGAATCTCGTGGCATATGTCCTCTACATGTATCAGGTGGAGGACATCATTCGTTCATACGATTGCGACATACAGAAGATTGCAGAGGAGTACCTGCCACGCTTCGACTATGACGACGAGGAATTGGAACAGGCTCTGCAATGGTACGACGGCCTCGCACGCATGATGCACGAAGAAGGATGTCGCGAACGCGGACACGTACAGGTGGTGCGCAACACCATCTTCCTGCTGGCCGACCGCCATCGCGAACTCCTGGCCGACCCTCAGGAATCCATCTACAATGCCGCTTACTACAAGGCCCTACCTTTCATAGTGGAACTCCGAGGCAAAGGCAACGGCAAGATGAAGCCCGAGTTGGAAACCGCCCTGGACGCCCTCTACGGCATTACCCTGCTCCGCATGCAGAACAAGCCCATCGGAGCAGAGACATCGGCCGCCATTTCCGCCATCAGCACCCTGCTGAACATGCTGGCAGAGAAGTACGACCCACAACAATAGAATAATAGACTAGACGGACTAGAAATACTAGAAATACTAGAAATACTAGACAGTCTAGGAATACCAGAAACAGAAACATCCCCCCAAGACATGACTGAAGAAATACTACGCAGACGCACCTTTGCCATCATTGCCCACCCCGATGCCGGTAAGACCACACTGACAGAGAAGTTCCTGCTCTTCGGCGGCCAGATACAGGTGGCCGGAGCAGTTAAGAGCAACAAGATAAAGAAAACCGCCACCTCCGACTGGATGGAGATAGAGAAGCAGCGCGGTATCTCCGTTACCACCTCGGTGATGGAGTTCGAGTATGCCCCCGAGGGCACACCCACAGACAAGCCCTACAAGATAAACATCCTGGACACGCCCGGACACCAGGACTTCGCCGAGGACACCTTCCGCACACTGACTGCCGTGGACAGCGCCATCATAGTGGTGGACGGCGCCAAGGGTGTGGAGACCCAGACACGCAAATTGATGGAGGTGTGCCGCATGCGCAAGACCCCCGTCATCATCTTCATCAACAAGATGGACCGTGAGGGACGCGACCCCTTCGACCTGCTTGACGAACTGGAGGAGGAACTGAAGATTGCCGTGCGCCCCCTGTCATGGCCCATCAACCAGGGTCAGCGCTTCAAGGGTGTGTACAACATCTACGAGCAGAACCTGAACCTTTTCCAGGCCAACAAGCAGAAGGTGACGGAGAAGGTGCAAGTGGACATAGAAAGCGAAGAACTGAACCAATGGGTAGGCGACACCGATGCCGAGAAACTTCGCGAAGACCTGGAGATGATTGAGGGCGTATATCCCGCCTTCAACGAGGAGGAATACAAGGAAGCCCTGCTGGCTCCCGTGTTCTTTGGTTCCGCACTGACCAACTTCGGCGTGCAGGAACTGCTGGACTGCTTCTGCAAGATAGCCCCAGCACCACGCCCCGTCATGGCAGAGGAGCGTGAGGTGACCCCCGACGAGAAGAAGTTCACTGGCTTCATCTTCAAGATTACAGCCAACATCGACCCCAACCACCGTTCCTGCATTGCTTTCTGCAAAGTATGCTCCGGCAAATTCGTGCGCAATGCTCCCTATCTGCACATCCGCAACGGCAAGACGGTACGTTTCTCCAGTCCCACTCAGTTCATGGCCCAGCGCAAGGAGACCATCGACGAGGCTTGGGCAGGCGACATCGTAGGTTTACCCGACAACGGCATCTTCAAGATAGGCGACACTCTCACCGAGGGCGAGCAACTGCACTTCCGTGGCCTGCCCTCCTTCTCTCCCGAGATGTTCAAGTACATCGAGAATGCCGACCCCATGAAGACGAAGCAGTTGGAGAAGGGCATCAACCAGTTGATGGACGAGGGTGTGGCGCAGCTGTTCGTAAACCAGTTCAACAACCGCAAGATTATCGGCACCGTAGGCCAGTTGCAGTTCGAGGTTATTCAATACCGCCTGGAGAACGAATACGGAGCCAAGTGCCGTTGGGAGCCCGTGCATCTGCACAAGGCATGCTGGATTTCCTGCGAACCCGGTTACGAGTCGGAACTGGAGAACTTCAAGAAACGCAAGTACCAGTACATGGCTAAGGACCGCGACGGACGCGACGTGTTCCTGGCCGATAGCGGATATGTGCTGAGCATGGCACAGCAGGACTTCGAGCACCTTCAGTTCCATTTCACATCAGAGTTCTAAGCCCCACCCCTCCCCCCCCCAGGGAGGGTGAACCAGAAAGACCAGAAAGGCCAGACAAACTAGACAAACTAGACAAACTAGGAAGACTAGGAAGACTAGAAAACATGGCCTAAGCCCCTTAATACAAAAGCCTATGAATTGCGAAATAGACATAAAGCAAGCCGTGGAATGCTTGCGCAAGGGCGGTGTAATCCTTTACCCCACCGACACGGTATGGGGCATTGGTTGCGACGCTACCAACGAAGAGGCCGTGCGCCGCATCTATGAAATCAAACAGCGTGAAGATGCGAAATCCATGTTGTGCCTTGTGGACAAGGCCGACCGCATACAACGCTACTTCCGCAACATACCCGACGTGGCATGGGACATTTTCGACGCCGCCGACTCGCCGGTAACGGTCATTCTGGACGGAGCCGAAGGCGTGGCACCAAGCCTCATTGCCGAGGACGGCTCGCTGGGAATGCGCGTTACACGCGACCAGTTCTCGCACGACATCTGCTACCGCCTGCAGAAACCCCTTGTAAGCACCAGCGCCAACATCAGCGGAGAACCCACCGCACGTACCTTCCGCGAAATCAGCGAGGAGATAAAGTCGCAGGTGGATTATATCTGCTCATTCCGCCGAGGCGACAATATACCAGGTACACCCAGCCGAATCATAAAGTTGGGACAGGATTGTAGCGTGAAGATTATAAGATAACAAGCAGAACTACAGGAGCAAGATGAACTCACCACACAGACATCCCCTTCTGCGCAACATTGCGGCAGGACTCTTGAAATGGCGCCGACGCCACAGAGAGAAGATCAACGACGAACGTTTCGTGTTGCTCATCAGTTTTGCGGTGGGCATCTTTACTGCCTTGGCCGGATGGACACTGAAGTGGATTATCCACACAATCGAACATCTGCTCACATACAGTTTCTCCACCACCGGAGCCAACTGGCTCTACCTTATCTTCCCCGTTGTGGGTATCGGACTGACCTTGCTATTCATCCGATACATCGTCAGGGACGACATCAGTCATGGCGTAACGAAGATTCTCTTTGCCATTGCCCGCAACAAGAGCAAGATAAAACTGCACAACACCTTCACCTCCGTACTGGCCTCTGCCGTCACCATCGGCTTCGGTGGCAGTGTGGGAGCCGAGGCCCCCATCGTGCTCACCGGAAGCGCCATAGGCAGCAATCTCGGACGCATGTTCCACCTCTCCAACCGTCACATGATGCTTTTGGTGGGATGCGGTGCTGCAGGTGCCGTGGCCGGAATATTCAAGGCCCCCATTGCAGGCCTTGTCTTCGTCCTGGAGGTACTGATGATAGACCTCACCATGGGTTCGCTCCTTCCATTGCTGGTAAGTTGCGTTACCGCGGCGGCCGTAACATTTACCCTGTCAGGCATGGATTCCATATTCGAGTTCCACCTGAACAACACATTCTCCGTAAACCGTATCCCGGCATATCTGGCTTTGGGTGTGGCATGTGGTTTGGTTGCCCTTTACTTCACCCGCACCATGAACTGGCTGGAGGGTATTTTCCGCCGTCTTGCCGTTCCTCACAAGAAGTTCCTCTTCGGCGGCGCCATGCTGAGTATACTTATCTTCCTGTTTCCCTCGCTATACGGTGAAGGTTACACCCTAATAGAACTGCTGCTGAACGGCAAGGGCATGGAAGATTGGCAGGAGGCCATGAACGGCTCGTTCTTTGCCGGACATGCACGTATGCTCATACCATATCTTATATTGGTAATCCTAACGAAAGTATTTGCCTCCACGGCCACCAACGGTGGTGGCGGTTGCGGCGGTATATTCGCTCCCTCATTGTTCCTCGGTTGCATTGCCGGTTTCGTTTTCGCCCGTCTGTGGAACATCTACGGCATCCTGGGCATACAGGTACCCGAGTGCAACTTTGCCATGCTGGGCATGTGCGGACTGATGAGCGGTGTGATGCATGCACCCCTTACCGGTATCTTCCTCATTGCCGAACTTACAGGAGGATACGGTATGTTCATGCCTTTGATGATGGTGGCCGTGGTGGCATACCTGACCATAAAACTCTTCGAACCTCACAGCATCTATGCCATGCGTCTGGCACAAAGAGGCGAACTGCTCACGCATCATACCGACCGTTCCATCCTCACGCTGATGAGCATGGATTCCGTCATAGAGAAGAGCGACAAGGTTCTGTATCCCGACCAGACCTTAGGAGATGTGGCCAACCTTGTTGCCACCAGCAAAGGATACGTCTTCCCTGTGGTGAACAGACAGATGCAACTGATAGGTATCCTGCGCATGGATGACATACGCCATCTTGTTTTCCGTCCGGAACTCTTCTGCCGCTTCCGAGTATCCCAACTGATGGCCGAATCCCCGGCCATTCTGAGAGTAAACGACAGCATGGACTCTATTATCAAGACCTTTGACCGCACCCGTGCGTGGAATCTGCCCGTGGCTGACCAAGAGGGAACTTTCGTTGGTTTCATACGTAAGAGCACCATACTGTCCATCTACCGCAAGATCATTTCCGACTATTCTCAAGACTAAGTTAGCATAGAACACTATTCATACAAAAATAAATGGCCTCCCGTACAATATCGGGAGGCCGTTATGCGTTATAAGAATGAACGGTTGGAAAACTCTGAACCGTTGACAATACAGAAATAAAATCGTCTGCCTATGCCACTACCTCTACCCCAACCCACTTTTTTACCCAAACAGGAAATTCTGGAGAATATCAAAAGGTTTGCCAGAGAATACCGTCCGCAGTAATCGGTTTCCTACACCGCCAAGTCCAGAGAGTAATCCTCTATCATCTTCCTCAGATTCAGAGTTGCATATCGCATGCGTCCCAAAGCGGTATTGATGCTCACGTTGGTTACTTGTGCTATTTCCTTGAACGAGAGGTCCTCGTAAAATCTCAGGTGCACAATCTCCTGCTGAACCAAGGGAAGCCTTTCTATCATTTTGGCCAAAGTCTGTGTATCTGCCATGCGAAGCATCTCTGCCTCGTGGCATTCCTCTGAAAGGTTCATATTGTTATATATAGCATCATTCTGGACCTCCTCGTCCAACTGGGAAATGTTCCTGTTGGTGCGCACAGTATCTATCACAAGATTGTGGGCAATACGCATGAGCCAAGCCGAAAATTTACCGGTAGTTCTATACTGGTGGCTACGTATGCATACGATAGCCTTCATGAAAGTTTCCTGGAATACATCATTCGCTCTGTCCACATCCTGTGTCAGACGCATAATATAGGCAAAAAGGTGCTCTTGATTTCTATATAGCAACACATCAAAAACCTCATCAATACCCTGTTCATACAATTCCACCAACTGATGGTCGGACATTGTAGCATACTTACTCATACTTCTTGTAAATTCTATTTTGGAGTAGAGTTGTCGTCTATAGGCTTATTTGGTTTTTAATAGTTAAACGTCAATTTCCACCTGCACAACAGGTAGATTCGGTGCAAAGTACGTACATTTTTTTGAAAAAAACAAGAAAACACTTTTTTTTCTTAAAGTCTGCAACTAACATGATGTCTCTTTGGCGAAAAAAGTGTAACTTTGTGTGCAAATATATTTATCAGAAAAAGATATGGCAATTACCTTCTTTAAGACACCGCAGCAGACCATCATTGCTACGGAAAGTGCCGAGGTTCTGACCAAGGCCGAGATAGAAAAGTTGTGCTGGCTGTATGGCGAGGCCGAAATGTTGGAAGCAGACCGCCTGGAGGGTTGCTTCGTGGGTCCGCGCCGCGAGATGATAACTCCCTGGAGTACCAATGCCGTGGAGATAACACAGAACATGGCTGTACAGGGCATTGCACGCATAGAGGAATACTTCCCGGTGCAGAACGAGGAGGCCGAGTTCGACCCCATGCTCCAGCGCATGTACAAGAACGGCCTGGACCAGAATCTGTTCCGCGTGAACATAGAGCCTCAGCCCATCGTGGAGATTACCGACCTGGAGACATACAACGAGCAGGAAGGTCTGGCACTGAGCGCAGAAGAGATTGAATACCTGCACAAGGTGGAGGGCCAGTTGGGCCGTCCCCTGACAGACTCCGAGGTATTCGGTTTCGCACAGATAAACAGCGAGCACTGCCGCCACAAGATCTTCGGCGGAACCTTCATCATCGACGGTGAAGAGAAGGAGAGCAGCCTGTTCCAGATGATCAAGAAGACCACACAGGAGAACCCCAACCGCATACTCTCTGCCTACAAGGACAACGTGGCATTCAGCCAGGGTCCCAAGGTGGAACTCTTCGCGCCTGCCACCCATGCCGAGCCCGACTACTATCAGGTGAAGGAGGTGGAGAGCGTTATCTCGCTGAAGGCCGAGACCCACAACTTCCCCACCACCGTGGAACCCTTCAACGGTGCTTCAACCGGTAGCGGAGGTGAGATACGCGACCGTATGGGCGGTGGTGTAGGTTCCATGCCCATTGCAGGTACGGCTGTGTACATGACCAGTTACTCACGCCTGCAGGGCGATGCTGTAAGTGCCAGGCACGATGCAAGCCTGAAGCAGTGGGAAAAGATATTGCCCGTACGCGAGTGGTTGTACCAGACTCCCGAGCAGATTCTCATAAAGGCCTCCAACGGTGCCAGCGACTTCGGCAACAAGTTCGGCCAGCCCCTCATCTGCGGTTCTGTGCTGACTTTCGAGCACAACGAGGAGGGCAGCCAGGAGAGATATGCCTATGACAAGGTTATCATGCTTGCAGGCGGTGTGGGCTACGGCACAAAGCGCGACTGTCTGAAAGGCCAGCCCCAGCCTGGCAACAAGGTTGTGGTGATGGGTGGTGAGAACTACCGCATCGGTCTGGGTGGCGGCAGCGTAAGTTCCGTGGAGACCGGCCGTTATAGCAGCGGCATCGAGTTGAACGCCGTACAGCGCGCCAACCCCGAAATGCAGAAGCGCACCTACAACGTGGTACGAGCCCTGTGCGAGGAGGACAACAACCCCATCGTCAGCATCCACGACCATGGTTCTGCAGGACATGTGAACTGTCTGAGCGAACTTGTCGAGGAGTGTGGCGGCATCATACACATGGACAAACTGCCCACCGGCGACAAGACTCTCTCTGCCAAGGAAATCATTGCCAACGAGAGCCAGGAGCGCATGGGTCTGCTCATTGACGAAAAAGCCATAGAGCATGTGCGCCGCATTGCCGAGCGCGAACGTGCCCCCATGTACACCGTGGGCGAGACAACTGGCGACCACCGCTTCACCTTCGAGCAGGCCGACGGCGTGCGTCCCTTTGACCTGGCCGTAGAGCAGATGTTCGGATCGTCTCCCAAGACCATCATGGTGGACAAGACCGTGGAGCGCACATACAGCGACAAGAAGGACATCGATCCTGCACAGATAGAGACATACCTTAAGAACCTCCTGCCCCTGGAGGCCGTTGCATGTAAGGACTGGCTGACCAACAAGGTGGACCGTTGCGTCAGCGGCCGCGTGGCACGCCAGCAGTGCCAGGGCGAGTTGCAGTTGCCCCTGAGCGACTGCGGTGCCGTGGCTCTTGACTACCGTGGCGAAAAGGGTATTGCCACCGCACTGGGTCATGCACCCCAGGCTGCACTGGCCAACCCTGCAGCAGGCAGCGTGCTGGCAGTGGCAGAGGCACTGACCAACCTGGTTTGGGTACCCCTTGCCATAGAGGACGAGAAGGGTGCAAGTGCCATGGACAGCATCAGTCTGAGCGCCAACTGGATGTGGCCCTGCCGTGCACAGGAGGGCGAGGACGCACGCCTCTACAGCGCCGTTAAGGCATTGAGCGACTTCTGCTGCGCCCTGCAGATCAACGTGCCCACCGGCAAGGACTCTCTGAGCATGACACAGAAGTACCCCAACGGCGACAAGGTTGTAAGTCCCGGTACCGTGATTGTAAGCGCAGGTGGCGAGGTAAGCGACATAAAGAAGATAGTTTCTCCCGTGCTGAAGCAGGTGAATGGCAAGTGGGCAGGCAGTCGTCTGTACCATATCGACTTCAGTTTCGATGCCCTGAAACTGGGCGGCAGCGCCTTCAACCAGAGTTGGGGACTGGTGGGCAGCGACGTTCCCACAGTACAGAACCCCGAATACTTCCGCGATGCCTTCCTGGCTGTTCAGCAACTCGTCAGCGAGGGTCTCATCCTTGCCGGTCACGACATCAGTGCCGGCGGTCTGGCAACCTGTCTGCTGGAAATGTGCTTTGCCAACACTACTGGTGGTCTGAAACTCGACCTGAGCAAGTTCAAGGGCGAGAATGACGCACAGGATGCATTGGTGAAGATCCTATTTGCCGAGAACCCAGGTGTGGTAATTCAGGTGAGCGACGAGAACGGTGCACGCGTGAAGAAGATTCTGGAGGATGCCGGTGTGGGTTACATCAAGATTGGTGAAGTTTGCGAGGAGCGCACCATCGACCTTGGCCAGGGCATCAAACTGGACATCGACCAGTATCGCGACATCTGGTACCAGACTTCATACCTGCTGGACCGCAAGCAGAGTTTCAACGGCAAGGCAGCCGAGCGTTACCAGAACTACAAGAGCATGCCCGTACAGCCTGTCTTTGGAAAGAACTTCACCGG
Source organism: Bacteroidaceae bacterium (assembly GCA_045594385.1). GTDB lineage: Bacteria > Bacteroidota > Bacteroidia > Bacteroidales > Bacteroidaceae > Physcousia. The sequence goes on along the minus strand of JAZNYM010000006.1, from coordinate 28,924 downwards.
TAAGTTGAGCCAGTACGGAGCCAACCCCGACCGCCGTGAGAAGAGCGGCATCCGTGCCGCCGTTATCCGCGAGAAGGGAACCAACAGCGAGCGCGAGATGGCATACTCATTCTGGCTGGCAGGCTTCGACGTGAAGGACGTTACCATGACCGACCTCATCTCCGGACGCGAGACTCTGGAGGACGTGAACGTGATTGCCTTCTGCGGCGGTTTCTCCAACAGCGACGTTCTGGGCAGTGCCAAGGGATGGGCAGGCGCATTCCTGTACAACCCCAAGGCCAAGGAGGCATTGGACAAGTTCTATGCACGCGAGGACACTCTGAGTCTTGGTGTCTGCAACGGTTGCCAGTTGATGATAGAACTGGGACTGGTCAACAAGTCTCTGGATACCGCCAACGGCGAGAGCATCCTGGACAGCAAGCGACTGAGCCAGTACCGCAAGGAGACTGCACAGATGCTGCACAACGACAGCCACAAGTTCGAGAGCACCTTCGTGGCACTTACCATACCCGAGAACAAGAGCGTGATGTTCGGTTCGCTGAGCGGATTCAAGATCGGCACATGGGTGGCACACGGCGAGGGCAAGTTCCGTCTGCCTAAGGCAGAAAGCGAATACAACGTGGTGGCAAAGTTCAGTTACACAGGCTATCCCGGCAACCCCAACGGTTCCGACTACGACGTAGCAGCCATCTGCAGCGGCGACGGCCGTCACCTGGCCATCATGCCTCACCCCGAGCGTACCATCTTCCCATGGCAGTGCGGTTACTATCCCGAGGAGCGCTGTCTCACCGACCAGTGTACTCCATGGCTGGAGGCCTTCGTGAACGCGCGCAAGTGGGTTGAAGAGAGAATGAAGAAATAAAACATGACATACTGCGAGGGCGGGGGAGACTCTTCCCCGCCCTCGCAACTATAGGAGTTATAGATGCTATAGATTCTATAGAAACTATAGAGACTATAGAGATTATAGAGGCTATAGAAAGTTATAGTATCATCACACACAGATGCTTGAACTATTCGTCACATTCGCCAAGATAGGCCTGTTCACCATCGGGGGAGGCTATGCCATGATTCCTCTGATAAAGCAGACCGTTGTGGATGAGAAGCAATGGGCCACAGAGGAAGAACTGATGGACCTCATTGCCGTGGCACAGTCGTGTCCCGGTGTGTTTGCCGTTAACATCAGCGTGTTCATCGGCTACAGGATGAAACGTCTGCCCGGAGCATTGATGTGCGCCTTTGGCGCTGCCCTACCCTCCTTCTTTATCATATTGGCCATAGCGATATTCTTCCGCCAATATAGGGAGAACCCGGTTGTGGCAAGCATCTTCCGCGGCATACGTCCTGCCGTGGCGGCACTGATAGCAGTCCCCGTGTTCAGGATGGCACGCACGGCCAAGATAAATATATACAATGTATGGATACCAGTGGTGGCGGCCCTTGCCATCTGGATGCTCGGTTTCAGTCCCGTTTACGTGATAATGATAGCGGCCCTTGGCGGATATGCCTACGGTCAATTAACCAAATAAGACCCTAAGGACTTTAAGGACCCTACCTCCACACTAAAGCCCGTTAAACATGATATTCTTCCTCCTATTCATAACATTCTTCCAGATAGGCCTGCTTGGTTTTGGCGGAGGCTACTCCATGCTGTCCATGATACAGGCGGAAGTAGTGACACGCCATGGTTGGATGACCATGAGCGAGTTCACCGACATGGTGGCAATAAGCCAGATGACCCCCGGTCCCATAGGCATAAACTCTGCCACCTACACCGGTTACACAGCCGTAGTGAATGCCGGTTATCCCGAATGGGCCGGACTTTTAGGCTCTGCCCTGGCAACCTTTGCCCTGGTTCTGCCCACATTCGTACTGATGATTATCATCAGCAGCTTCCTGCTCCGCTATAAATCCCATCCCATTGTAGAAAGCATATTCAAAGGTCTTCGCCCTGCCGTGGTGGGACTCATAGCAGCAGCAGCACTGCTACTATGCACACATGACAACTTCGGCAGTCCCGACACCGACCCATGGAGGTTTTGGATAAGCCTTGGACTCTTCGTCTTTGTGTTCATTGGCCAGCAGGTTTACAAGTTGCACCCCATACTGCTCATCTGCATGTGCGGTGTAGCAGGATTGATACTTTTTTAAGAAAATATCTTACGTTTTGCTTGCATAAACAAAAAAAAGGGGTTACCTTTGCAATGTGTTAAGCTTAAAGGCAAGGCACATCGGGGTGTAGCGCAGTTGGTAGCGCACCTGGTTTGGGACCAGGTGGTCGCCCGTTCGAGTCGGGTCACCCCGACTTTTTTTATTTATTATAGTACCTGAAATAATACTAACAAGACTATGAAGAAGTATAATTTCAATGCAGGTCCCTCCAAGTTGCCCAAAGAGGTAATGGAGGCAGTTTCTAAAGCATGTATCGAATTTGAAGGCAGCGGTCTCTCACTGATGGAGATGAGCCACCGCGCAAAGAACTTCCAGCCCGTGCTGGACGAGGCAGTAGCACTGTTCAAGGAGTTGCTCAATATCCCCGAGGGATACAGCGTGCTCTTCTTGGGTGGCGGTGCCAGCCTGGAGTTCTGTATGATTCCCTATAACTTCCTGGAGAAGAAGGCAGCATACATCAATACCGGCGTATGGGCCAAGAAGGCTATGGCCGAGGCAAAACTCTTCGGTGAGTGCGTGGAGGTAGCATGCAGTTCGGATGCCAACTACACCTACATCCCCAAGAACTTCACCATCCCTGCGGATGCCGACTATTTCCACATCACCACCAACAACACCATCTATGGTACGGAGATACGTCAGGACTTTGACAGCCCCATCCCCCTGATTGCCGACATGAGTTCCGACATCTTCTCACGCCCTGTGGACGTGAGCAAGTACGCCATGATCTATGGCGGTGCACAGAAGAACCTGGCCATGGCCGGTGTTACCTTCATCATCGTGAAGGACGAAGCTCTGGGCAAGGTGAGCCGTCAGATTCCTACCATGCTGGACTACCGCACACACATCAAGGGCGGTTCCATGTTCAACACACCTCCCACAGTGCCCATCTACTGCGCTCTGCAGACACTGAGATGGATTAAGAAGAACGGCGGTGTGGCCGAGATGGAGCGCCGTGCCATAGAGAAGGCCACAGCCCTCTATGCAGAGATTGACCGCAACAAGATGTTCCGTGCCACAGTACAGGATGCCGAGGACCGCAGCCGCATGAACGTTTGCTTCGTGATGAACGAGGAGTACAAGGACCTGGAGGCCGACTTCATGGCATTCGCCACAGAGCGCGGCATGGTGGGCATCAAGGGACACCGCAGCGTGGGGGGTTTCCGTGCAAGTCTCTACAATGCAGTGGACATGGAGGACGTTCAGGCTCTCGTTGCCTGCATGCAGGAGTTCGAGGCCCAGCACTAATCGGCGCTGTATACCTTTATATATATATAATAAGGAAAGAATACCTATATGGCAAAGATACTTATAGCAACGGAGAAGCCTTTCAGCAAGGTTGCCGTTGACGGAATAAAGAAAGTGGCAGACGAGGCCGGCATGGAACTGGCCCTGCTGGAGAAATACACAGAAAAGGCCCAACTTTTAGAGGCCGTTGCCGATACCGATGCCCTCATCGTGCGCTCCGATAAGGTGGACGCCGAGGTGGTTGAGGTTGCCAAGAACCTGAAGATTGTTGTCCGCGCCGGTGCCGGTTTTGACAACCTCGACCTTGAAGCCTGCACAAAGGCCGGTGTTGTGGCAATGAACACTCCCGGACAGAATGCCAACAGTGTGGCAGAACTGGTGTTCGGCATGCTCGTAATGGCAGTGCGCAACTTCTACGACGGAACCAGTGGCACTGAGTTGATGGGCAAGAAGTTGGGCATCCTGGCCTTCGGTAATGTGGGCCGCAACGTGGCACGCATAGCCAAGGGCTTCGGCATGGAGGTGATGGCATACGACGCTTTCTGCCCTGCTGAGGCAATAGAGAGTGCCGGAGTGAAGGCTGCCGCAAGCCAGGTGGAACTCTTCGAGCAGTGCGACGTGGTTTCCCTCCACATACCCGCTACCGCAGAGACACGCCAGAGCATCAACGCCGAACTGGTGGGCAAGATGAAGAAGGGCGGCATCGTGGTGAACACCGCACGCAAGGAGGTTATCGACGAGGCCTCTCTGCTCGGCCTGATGAAGGAGCGTACCGACCTGAAATACGTTGCCGACATCAAGCCCGACATGCACGCAGAATACTCCGAGGCTCTGGCTGGACGATATTTCGCTACCCCCAAGAAGATGGGTGCACAGACCGCCGAGGCCAACGTGAACGCGGGTATAGCCGCGGCAAAGCAGATTGTGGGTTACCTGAAGGACGGCATCACCAAGTTCCAGCTGAACAAGTAAACGGAAAAACTGAAACGAGAAATCCTAAGCCCTACATCTATGACATACGGAAAATTGCTTGGCGCCTTAATCACAGGCATATTGTTCGCCCTCTTCATGTGGATTGGCGATGAGTTCGTCCTTGATGACAAGAACCCATTCTACGTGTATATCGTTTATGCCTTAGTGTTTGCCGTGGCAATGTTCTTGTACGACAAGTTCTTCGGCAAGAAGAAATAAGAAACCTGATAAAAATCTGATACTATGGCAATCATCAAACCTTTCAAGGGATTGAGACCCCCAAAAGACCTTGTAGAACAGGTACAGTCACGCCCCTACGACGTATTGGACTCTGAAGAAGCCCGCGCCGAGGCCGAGGGCAACGAGAAGAGTCTTTACCATATCATCAAGCCGGAGATAGACTTCCCCGTCGGCACCAGCGAATATGCACCCGAGGTGTATGCCAAGGCTGCAGAGAACTTCCAGAAGTTCCAGGACAACGGCTGGCTGGTTCAGGACAAGGAGGACGGATACTATATCTATGCACAGACCATGAACGGAAAGACACAATTCGGTCTGGTGGTATGTGCCTACGTGGACGACTACATGAACGGTGTCATCAAGAAGCACGAACTGACACGCCGCGACAAGGAGGAAGACCGCATGAAGCATGTCCGCGTGAACGATGCCAACATGGAGCCTGTCTTCTTTGCCTATCCCGACAATGACACTCTGGCTGCCATCATAGCACGCTATGTATGCAACGAGCCTGAATATGACTTCACCGCCGCCACCGACGGTTTCCGCCATCAGTTGTGGCTCATACAGGACAAGCAGGACCAGGAGGCTATCACCAAGGCCTTTGCCGAAATTCCCTACCTGTATATTGCCGACGGTCACCATCGTAGTGCCGCCGCCGCCCTGGTGGGCGCAGAGAAGGCAAAGCAGAACCCCAACCACCGTGGCGACGAGGAGTACAACTACTTCATGGCAGTCTGCTTCCCTGCAAGCCAACTGACCATCCTCGACTACAACCGCGTTGTGAAGGACCTCAACGGACACAGCAGCCTGAAGTTCATGTCCCTGCTGGCAGAGAACTTCACCGTAACCCCCATGGGCGAGGCATGCTACCGTCCCGAGAAACTGCACGAGTTCAGCCTGTATCTGGACGGCGAGTGGTACAAGTTGGAACTGCTCCCCGGCAAGGCAGACGACAACGACCCCATCAAGTCTCTGGACGTGAGCATCAGCAGCGAACTCATCCTTGACCAGATTCTGGGCATCAAGGACCTCCGCAGCGACAAGCGCATAGACTTCGTGGGCGGTCTCCGTGGCTTGGAGGAACTGAAGCGCCGTGTGGACAGCGGAGAAATGCGCATGGCCCTTGCACTCTATCCCGTCAGCATGCAGCAGATCATCAACATTGCCGACAGCGGCAACATCATGCCTCCCAAGGCCACATGGTTCGAGCCTAAGTTGCGCTCAGGTCTGGTGGTACACAAATTGTCGTAATGAGAGATTCTTATAAAGTATTGACAAAACCAAGCGAGGGAACCTACTCCGAACTGAGGAGTAAGTTCCTCGCTTTTGCTATACCCGTGCGCACGGCCGAAGAGGCCATGGAGCAGGTGGCGAAGTACCAGAAGGAGTATTTCGACGCACGCCACGTATGCTGGGCATACCGGTTGGGACCCGAGGGAGAGGAATACCGCTCCAACGACAACGGCGAGCCTTCCGGCACGGCAGGCAAGCCCATACTGGGACAGATGGTCAGTGCCGACGTGTCCGACCTCATCATCCTAGTGATACGATACTTCGGCGGAGTGAAACTGGGCACCAGCGGCCTCATCGTTGCCTACCGCACGGCAGCCGCCGAGGCTTTGGAAGCCGGCGAGTATGCCGAGCGTCTGGTGGAGAAGGAACTGAAACTGACCTTCGGCTACGAGCACATGAACATGGTCATGCGCATGGTCAAGGACCTGCAGCCACGCATCGTCAGCCAGGACTATAAGGACAACGGCGACATAGTCATGACCATAGCCATACGCCTCTCACTTGCGGAACGTGTGCACTCGGCCTTCATTGTCAACGGCCAAAGCCTCGTGAAGGTAGAGGAGTGTTGACGTGGCAACACTGCGGTGTTGATGCGACAACACTCTTCTGTTGATACTGCAACAAAATCATGCCCACACGATGGCGCATGGCCGGTCTCACAAGGCCTGGTTCATCTGAGAGGCATAAAACTCTGCAAACCTATTACGGATTTCATCCCTGACCCTACGAAACTCGCTCATGACAAAGTCATGGTCACCTATGGCTTCCGAAGGGTCGTCAAAACCGATATGCAGCCGTTTGCCCACCTTGCCCACAAACATCGGACAGGTTTCGTTTGCTCCACCACAAACGGTTATCACATAATCCCACTCGTCATTCAGATATGCCTCCACACTTTTGGGTGTATGGGCTGATATGTCTATACCCACCTCATGCATTACCTGAACGGCCTTGGGATTTACCTGCGATGCAGGTTTCGTACCTGCCGAATGAACGTCCCAACTCTTGTCGAACGACTGAAGGAAGCCGTGAGCCATCTGGCTACGGCAACTGTTGCCTGTACACAAAACCAATACTCTCATAGAATCCAATTAAATAAATAACCTGAAACAATAATCAACAACGTTACCACCCCGAAGAAGATGCCTATCAGCCGCCATGTCATCACCTTTTTGAGCATGGTTGCTTCGGGGATGGACAAGCCAATGATGGCCATCATAAAGGCAATGGCCGTGCCAAGCGGAATGCCCTTCGCCACAAAGACCTCTACAATGGGTACTATGCCAGCCGCATTGGCATACATCGGTACAGCAAGGATGACGGCAAGTGGCACGCCCCACCAATTCTCGGCCGAGAGGTATTGCTCGAAGAAACCTTCGGGCACATATCCGTGCATCATTGCACCTATGCCGATACCTATCAGGATATAGAGCAAGACACCCCGCACAATGCCCCACGATTCACGTGTGATGGCCGGCAAGCGCTTGATGAAGGGCGTCTTTTCCGTATCCCACTTCGCACTCTGCTCCGACGATTGTGCCTGTGCAGCCTTCACCCAATCGCTCAAATAGGGTTCGAGGCGCATACGGCTCAAGATAAATCCGGCAATCATGGACAATACCGTTCCGCTTACGATGTAGACAAGTGTTGCCTTCACTCCAAACGAACCAAGGAACATTGCCACCGCCACCTCGCTGACCAAAGGCGATGCGATAAGGAAGGTCATTGTCACGCCCAAGGGTATGCCGCCCTTAACAAAACCGATAAAAAGCGGCACCGAGGAGCAAGAGCAAAACGGCGTGATGCCACCGAACAGCGCCGCCATAAAGTAGTCCAAGCCATAGAGCTTGTGCGTGGCGAGGTATTGGCGTAACCGCTCTATCGGGAAGTAGGCATTGATAATGCCCATCACAAAACTGATACTGAAAAGCAGTATAATAATCTTGATGCTGTCGTAAAAGAAGAAGTTGACAGCCGTACCCAATGGTGTGCCGGCATCCATACCGAAGATGCCATAGACCAACCAGTCTGCAAACTGCTGTATCATACGCCCAACAACTCCTTTATCTCCTTTTCACTTGGCACATAGCCCTTGATTTTCACTTCTCCGTCAACCACTACGGCCGGGGTTGCAAGGACATTGTGCTTCATTATCTCCATAATATCCTCGACCTTGGTGATTGTCGCCGTGATGTTGTTCTCCCTGGTGACCTTCTCGATGACCGCATAGGTTGTCTTACACTTGCCGCAACCCGTACCTAAAATCTTAATCTCCATAATTCTTAAATGTAAATGATTAAACAATAATAGATTCCTATAACAACAAAGAGCATGCCCACCGCTATATTAAGCCACATCTGCATGGTCTTTATCTTGCCATAAACTACCCCTATCTGCCCTGCACTGAATGCCAATATCCAAGCGACGAGAAGCACGGGCAATGCTGTTGCAACGGCAAAGACCACTGGCAACAGATAACCCATCGTTGCGCTTGCCGACATCGGAACCAGCATCCCGAAGTAGAACACGCCGCTCGTCGGACAAAACGCGAAGGCAAATAGCACGCCCAACATCAACGCACCGACTCCGCCTCGTCTGGCAACCCCCTCGCCCTTAGCGCCAAAGCCTAATGACGGCAGATTAAGCCTGTTGCCGAAGAGCATAAACAGACCTATGAACAGCAAGGCCGGAGGCAGAATCATTTCGCCATAGGTGGCTATGAATTTCTGAATTCCAAAAGCACTTGCACCACTTCGTATAATAGCAATCAGCACCACACCCAACAGCGTGTAGGCAACCGTGCGCCCCAAGGTGTAGAGCAGACCTTGCACAAACACTCTCCTTCGGCTCTCTATATGCTTGCCTATATAGCCTATAGCGGCAATGTTGGTAGCCAACGGACAAGGTGACAGAGCCGTGAGCAATCCGAGGAGGAATGCCGTTACTGCAGGCGTCGTAGAACTATCCAAAAGTGATTGTAACCAGTCCATTGCATCAGTTGCTTAGCATTTCTGTTATCCGCTCTGACAATTCCTCCTTGAACCTCTCGGGGGCAGTGCGGGCATTGCCAAAGGCGAGTTCAGTCAGGTTTGCTGCACTCTCATCTCCATTTTTGTCGTAATCCACAAGAATGAGCGATGACCAACTAACCTCATATTTCCCGGCAAGAGTCTCTTCCCTGGCTATATCCACCGTGCGAAATACCAACCTGCCGTTTTCCGTCTCCTCGGCATATTCTGCTTCCAGCAACTCCCCGGTGACCTTTTCTATCGCCATACACGTAGCACAGCGTTGTGCTCCATGGAAGTAAAGCACCTCGACCACATCCTTCTTCGCTTGCCTGTTTTCAGGCACAACCTTTGGCTTGTCACCCGAGCAAGCCACCATACCCACACATAGGGCAGAAAACAATAATACCTTTTTCATTTGCGTTTGTTTATTATTTGTTGTTCGCAAAACAACGAACATTCATCCCGAAAGTAAAGGTTGAACAAGTCAACCTCCTCACTTAGACATCAGTCGCAACAAGCATCTTTCTTACATGCACAATCACTGAAGAACTCGCTGAAGAGAGCCTTTGCAAGTCGCCAGTTGTCCTGATTGATACAATACCTGACTTTGGGCGCTTCCAACTCTCCCTGTATCAAACCTGCGTCCTTCAGTTCCTTGAGGTGTTGTGACACAGTAGCCTTGGCAATCGGCAACTCCTCGTGAATATCGCCGAAATAGCATGTGGTCCGCTTGGCGAGGAACTGAAGTATAGCAATGCGGGCAGGATGTCCCATTGCCTTTGCAAAGCGTGCAACTTGCTCTTGTCTAACGTTATAGTCTTTATTTGCCATACTCTTGCGCTGTTTCTGTTCGCAAATATACGAACAATAATCGGATTGACAAAGAAAACGTCAACTTTTTTTCTCTTTCGCTTTTAACCCACTTGTATGTACCCACACAGAAACCGCCGCGACATCACGTCGCAGCGGTTTTGCTTTCATCTGTTGTGCATAGGCACAACCTATAATGAAAAAACTATTACTTGTCTATTACATCTATTTACCATTCATTATCCCATATATTAGAAGAAGATTCTTCTGTATCACGACCCAACTGAACACCTTCTACAGATGTGTCTACTGATGTCTCGTTTATACCCAAACTACTGGTAGCCATCATGCTGACAGCGTTCAGTTTGATTACCTGTATCTCTGGATTTACATATATCTTTTTCATAGTCTTGTTTTTTTGTATTAAATGGCCGACATGGTATTCATGTGCCTTGATTTCTTTTTGATAAACACTGATTGTCAGTCACTAAGATTACTTGATTACCTTCTTACCGTTGATGATGTAAAGACCAGACTTCGCGCTCTGTACGCGACGACCAGCCAGGTCATAGACAAGTGCATTGGTTGCGTTCTCTGCACCCTGGATGTTCTCTATAGCGGTTGCATTGTCATCACCGAAGTTGAAGACGAGGAAGCGAGACTCAGCACCAGCAGGAGCAGGAAGGTATGCCTTGTTGGCATTGTTCTTGAAATGTGTTTCTCCATCAATACCTGTCTCATCCTTATTAAGTTCTGCCTTATAAAATCCTACACCTAATGTTCCATTTGCCAAAACATAAGCCTCACCTGGTACATAAGAATCATTTACTGAACCCAACAAACTTGTCTCAACTGCGCTTGCAGCTTCATTAGACTGATTAAAAGTATAAGATGTCGCTGCGCCATTTACCAAATAGCCCTTATTAGCAGCTATTACACCGCTTACTTCTGCAAGCTGAGCCTTAGTGCCTTCTGCGTTTGCTGTCACTCCATATACTTTAACACCAGTAGGTATTGTCGCATTAAAGTCAAGATAGATTGTTGCCCACTCTGTGCTGCCGATGCTAAGATTATATGACTTTGGCTCTGCTTTGGTATATGATGCAGAAAATTCAGAAATAGTAGCTACCTGGCCTGCAGAGTTAGCAGCCCAAATTAGAACAAGACGACTACCTGCATTCAATGTCAAATCGTTTACATCGAAAGCATTAGAACCTTCACTCATAGCAGAATTAGATGATGTCAGCATTGTAGCAGTTGTTCCAACAACACTCCATATGGAAAAGGACGTGGTTTCACGACCTGCACCACTTATGTTGAATGAAACTCTTACAGACTCTGCATTATTCTCCAAAACATAAGTTTGAGCGACAAATTCACCTTGCATTGCCTTTCGGCCTGTAAAAGAAAAAGAATTAGCACTTATCTTTGTAAAATCAGATTCATAGCCACTCTTACCTTGCGCTATACCCCACACCAAAGATGTATTTCTCGTTTCAAACCAGCTTAATATAGCATCACTTGTAGGCAAGAAGTGTCCTAAGTTGTTTCCATTACTTCCACAAATTAATCTATTATAATCTTCTGTTAGATACTCAGCAGTCTCCGAAAGGGTCAACGCAACATCCTCAGCTTGCGCCGTAAACACATTACTTATTGCTCCTATGAGAGCAAAAGCTAAGAGATAAATTTTTTTCATTGTTGTTAAATTTAGATTATTTGATTATTATTGGTTAATTTATGAAACATAAGACATGAAACACGAAATGCATCATCCCTCTTCGGGGCAAGCCTACGTCTTGCCCCGAAGAGGGATGATGCGCAAAAATTCTCTATCAGCGTATGAACTATACGCCCATAGCCCTGCCTGCCTGCCTGCCTGCCTGCCTGCCTGCCTGCCTGCCTGCCTGCCTGCCTGCCTGCCTATCAAAATAATTCAAACTACCAAATATTTTGGCAGTTATTTTTTGATTATTTTGTAGTGTTGCAAGCATTTTTCTGTATTCTTTTTAGTTTTTCGCCACCAAAGTTATGACTTTAATTTTATATAACAAAATATTTTGGGGAAAATATTGATTACTCAAAACTTATTCGTACATTTGCATTGAGTTATGTGGTTCTTTCTCACCAGCAAGTCAGGAAAACTATGGGTACATATATTAATATCTCGTCACTTGCCCTGATTGCACCCTTTGAAAGATAGGATTCAAGTTCTTCGTCGCTGAAGCTATCTTTGTTGAGCATAGACACCTCCAGCGATTGATGTTCCAACGATTCTTGTTGGCCGTCCTGTTCTTTCTTCTTAGTTCTATTTTCCATTTCGCTTTTAATCAGTACCTTTGCAACGCAAAAGGATTCACATTGAAAAAAAACAGAAGAACTACGAAAGGATTTGCGCATCCCCGTGTCTAAGAGAGTAGAGAACAACAGAAAAACGGATGGAAAACATTGAATTGCAATTCACGAAAATGGTGGAGGAATACCGGAAGACTATCTACACCGTATGCTATTTCTTCTCCAAGGACACGGAAGAGGTGAACGACCTTTTTCAGGAAATCCTTATAAACCTATGGAAAGGTTTCCCGAAATTCCGTGGAGAGAGCGACCTCAGGACATGGATATGGCGCGTAAGCCTGAACACATGCAGTAACCAGAAACGCAGGAAGGACAGCCGGGTACAGACAGTACCGCTTTCCATGGACATCGACCTCTACAACGATGACGACCTGCACAGCCGGCAGATACAGATGCTGTACGACCGCATCAACAGGCTCGATGTCTTCGACAAGGCCATCATCCTCCTCTGGCTGGAGAACATGACGTACCAGGACATAGCCAGCGTGGTAGGCATATCCACCGCCGCCGTCACCACCCGTTTGTTCCGCATAAAGGAACAGTTGAAATCAATGTCTAACAAGTAAACACGGAACAATCATGTCACAACAAGCCCTTGACCTCAGCGAACTGCAGGAACTGAAAGAGCAGTTCAACCTTATGAATGCCAAACTGGAAAAGCAGAGAATCATCAACGAGAAGATGCTGGAAAAGTCCATGAAGGAAAACCTTTCACACATAGAACGTTGGTACCAGTACCGCCTGCGCGTATGCAGCATTTCAGCGCCATTGGTAAGTTTCATCTTCTTAGTAAAGTTCTTTGACCAAGGCATAGCCTACTGGGGATTCTGCCTGATGATCATGGCCGTAGCCCTGCTGGAACTGTATCTGGACAGGAAAAGTTACCATGCCCTCGACATCAGCAACCTGCCTAACCTGAGCATGACCAAAGCCACGGAGAACGTAATCAGGCACAAGAAGTACCGCAGTATGACGAACTGGTTACTGCTCGTTCCCGGCACTGCCCTCGTGGTATGGACCATCCTTATTGCCAGCAACTTTACCTGGGACCTGCGCATCATTGCCATCACGATATTCACCATGGGCGTTTCCATCCTCTGGGGCCTGCGCCAATCCAAGAGGAACGGCAAGAGACTGGACGATGTGCTGGAGCAAATAGAGAGTATGAGGGAATAAGCCCCCTCCCAAGGCACGTCTGTATCCTCAAGGAGGACAAGGGCGTGTCGTCGTGAAGACAAGGGCGTGTCATCGTGAAGACAAGGGCGTGTCGTCGTGAGGACAAAGACGTGCCCTCAAGTAGAACAAGGACAAAACTTAGGGAAAAACTATCCGGCATTGGCACGTGCAAGAAAAAAAGGCAGGTCCGACGGCATGGAATGTCGTCGGACCTGCTATATGTATAAGGTCGGCAAAATTCCGGGAAAAGCCCCTTTACTCTGCCTCCTGAGCGTCAGCTGTCTCCTGCTTCTCCTCGAAGTCGGTGATACCGTTCTCTACAAGGATGTTGTACCACTGGACGAGTTTCTTCATGTCGCCAGGATATACGTGATCGCGGTCGTAGTTGGGCAGAGCCTTGGCCATGAAGTCGGCCAGTTCCTGATTGGTTGCCTTGCGGTAGTCTATGGCAGTGGTCTTGCCACCCTCCATATCATAGATGTTCTTCAGGACCTGACGCAGGGGTACTTCCTCCTCGTCGGTGTACATGGCTATATCTGCCAGAGAGATAATCTTATCGGTACCGAAAGCAGGCATGCGCTTCTTCTGCGCGTCCAGGGTCTCAACGATAAGACTGCGGTTTCCACGGTTTACCAGTCGGTAAAGTCCGGGCTTGCCGGAGATGGCGAGAATTGTTTCAAGCATTTTCTTTCTTGTGTGTTTGTTTATACATTATTTATTATTATATCCGGATTGGGGTACTCCTGCTGGCGTGCCATGCGTTCGAGCACCTTCTCACGAGCGACACCGTCCCTTTGCATCGCACGGCTGATGCGTGTCTCCAGGGGGGCATCCACACGGATTACCTTATCCACTATCTTGTCTATTCCGCTTTCGGCCAACAATGCGGTCTCTATCGCTACCACCGGTGCCGTCTGCTCTGCTGCCCAACGCAGGAAATCCTCCTTTACCACAGGATGTATGAGAGCGTTGACACGCCTGGCATTCTCCTCGCTTGCAAACAGGAAAGCGGCAAGTTTCTGCCTGTTGAGGCGCCCCTGCACATCGTAAACGTCTGCGCCAACCATTTCCATGAGTCCGCTACGTATTGCCGGCGATTCCTCGTTCAACCGCTTGGCATTGGCATCGGAGTCGTAGACTGGTATGCCCAAGAGTTCTGTCATCCGACGGGCCACATAACTCTTCCCGCTGCCTATCTCTCCTGTGATGGCCAGTTTAATCATCCGCATTCTCCTCGGTTGTTTGTTCTGTTTCCCCAACCGTCTGCTCCAGGAGGAAGTCCACCTCCTGAGGATAGATGCGTATGTTGCTTACACCCTCAGGAACTGACCTGGGTTGGAGACGGAGTTTCTGGTTGCCACCGGCAAGCAGTTCCTCGTAGGTCGCTGCCAGAACGAAGTTTTCCGGACGGATGAAACGTGCATTGGCAGCACCAACCCTATATTTCACCGTGACGATAGCCGGGAATGTCTTCAGTGTGATTCCTGCCGGGAAATTGAGACCGATAACGGGAACCTGCACGGTCTGTTCCGTATAGTAATCCACATGTGCCGTCATCTGTATTGTCTCGGGCACGGCCTTCACGCCGGAAATCTTTGGGAAGCGGAGGTTGAAGGTTGTTGTCTTGGTCAAGTCTGTAAAGTCCTGACTTTCCGTATAAGCATATCGGAGTGTATCCAACATAGGCTTGGGAGCATAGACAGTAACGCTGTCTGGACTGAGGGTGATCTGCTGGAGATAGTTCTGCTGGACAGTAGTAACCTTACCGATAAACTTCACCGGCACACGGCGTGACATGCCACGGTTGTAGTGGAACTCAAACTTGCTGGGGGTGAGACGCACCACCTGTGTGGACGAACTCATCTGCTGCTGGAAGGCTCGCTGGACATCGGTAGCCGAGACAGTAGCCTTTCCTGCTACAGAACCGTTATCGTAGACGGAAAAGTCCAAGCGTATGGGCTGTATACCCTTGCTGCGACGTTGGTAATTGAAGAGGTTTGTTCCTCTGTCCTGTATCGTAATCACCACTTCCTCGGGCAGAGGTGCCGTGATAATGGTCCCCTTGGGAACACCAACCAGTTCCAGGGGTACACGGATGTCGGCCTCAAAGGTATCGTCCAGTTTCTGCAACACCCAGAAACCTGCACTTATGGCCAGGAAAAAGGCAAAGACCACCATGTCCCTGCCCTTTTCGCGTAGCAGGGATGTAAAGCTTAATGTTGCCCTGTTCTTACTTGACCTGATCCTGTTGTGCAGTTGCATAAACGCTGTTGCGGTCTACACGGATATTCACACCCTTGGCAACCTCGATCACCAGGATGTTGTCGACCTCTTCTATGGCGCGCACTTCACCATAAATACCACCTGAGGTCACCACTTTGGAACCGATGGCAATGGAGTTGCGGAACTTCTGTATCTCCTGCTGTCTCTTTTTCTGGGGACGCATGATGAAGAACCAGAAGATAAGGCCGATGGCCACCCACATAATTATAATTACAGGGTCAAAACCGCCCTGGGCTGCTAATGTTTGAACCATTTTCTTGTTATGTTGTTGTTAATATTTCCTATTGATATTACCTTCTCGTCGTAAAACAATCCTGCACAGTTCCGCTCAGACGCTCTTCATCAGTTTGTGCTCAGCGATGAGTTTCTTGCTGATGTTATCCAACGTGGCATTGATATAGCGAGCGCTGTTGGGAGTGCTGTAGCTCTTGGCTATCTCTATGTACTCGTTGATGGAAACCGACAGAGGAATGGTGGGGCATGACGTTATCTCTGCCAGGGCCACCTGCATGATTACACGATCCATGAGGGGGACACGCTCAACGTCCCAGTTTCGTGTATTCTGCGAAATAAGGTTGCGGTAATATTCGGCTCCGTTCATGGCCTGCAGTATCAGCCTGCGTGCAAACTCCAGATCTTCGTCGTCCCTGAACTCGGGAAGAAGCGGAAGGTTGTCATCGCCCTCCTTGGTAAAACGGTTGATGGTCTTCAGCACGAAGGTGTCAATGATGTGGCGGTCGTCGTTCCAGAATATGTTGACATCCTCCAGAAGTTCGTCTATATCGTCATTGTCCACGATGATGTAACGGTAGACCTTGCGCCACAGTTCGCGGTCCTCCTCGTAGGAATCCATGCCGCTTTCCATGTATTCACGATAGAAGTCGCTGTCCACTACCTTGTTGTAAAGTGTGCGCACGAACTCCTCCTCGTTGGTCCAATCCAGACGCTGGTTCCTGCGGTTGTCCTGCAACTGGCGGTTGCTCTCCAGTTGCAACATGAAGCGGTTGTCCACGAACTTACGGCTGGGTTCGGACAAACCCAAACGCTTTGCTCTGGTGGCCTGTGCCTCGTGGGCACGCAAACCCAAACGGGAAATCTCCACCATCAGAGTCAGCATGGTATTGTACAAATCGTAGGCAGTACCCAAACTGCTGAGCAATATGTTCTCGCCATCCTCCGGGCGACGTACATCGTTGAGACAGCAGGAGTATGCAACCTGCACGGTCTTGATGCGGATTAGTTTACGATTTATCATAAGAACGATTTATAAAGCGCACAAAGGTACTCATTTTTAATGAAGAATGAGGAGAAGCGGGGACAAAAACGGAGAAAAAGAGGGGATTTCACAAAAAAGGTCCAGAAAGCCCGATGTTCTTTCACCTTTTTTACGTACCTTTGCACCCGCTTATGAAAGCCCGTGTGATGGCGAATTAGGCAAAAACTTAATTTAGAGTAACACAAACTAACAAAAGAAACAAAATGAAAAGTATCGACGTAAAGGGCACAGCCCGCACCGTTACCGGCAAGAAGGCCACCCGCGAAATCCGCAAGAGCGGTTCTATTCCCTGCAACCTGTATGGCGAGAAGCGTGGCGAGAACGGTCTGCCCGTAGCACTCGGTTTCTCTGTAACCGCATCTGAGGTTCGCAACCTGGTTTACTCTCCCGACATCTACAGCGTAAACCTGAACATCGACGGTCAGGAGTACAAGGCTGTAATGAAGGAGCTGCAGTTCCATCCCGTAACTGACCAGCTGCTGCACATCGACTTCTACGAGATCACCGAGGAGAAGCCCATCGTAATGGAGGTGCCCATCAAGTTGAACGGTCTGGCAGAGGGTGTTAAGGCCGGTGGTAAGCTGGCTGCAAGCGTACGTAACCTGAAGGTTCGCGCTCCCTACACTCAGATTCCCGAGAAGCTGAACATCGACGTTACCAACCTGGGTCTGGGCAAGACCATCAAGGTTGCCGAACTGAGCTTCGAAGGTCTGGAACTCGTAACCAGCCCCAGCGTAGTAGTATGTCAGGTTAAGATGACACGTAGCGCAATGAGCGCAATGGCTGCCGCTGGCAAGAAGTAAAAAACAGAGAAATTCATTAACCTTCCCCCGCCCTCCCATGATTTTCCGATTGGGAACACGAGGAAAGGACTCTGACAAAACAAGGAATACGGGTGACGGCCATGCCGCTGCCCGTATTTTGCATTTATGAACATCATACAGAAACTGATAACATTCCTTCTGCCGTCGTCTGCATGCCACAAGGACAGCGACAGGAAAGAAGAGAAGGGAAGTCCGATTATGAAATACCTTATTGTAGGACTTGGAAACATTGGCGACGAATACCGCGGCACACGCCACAACGTAGGGTTCCGCGTAGTGGATGCACTGGCACAGGCACAGGGTGCGACATTCCAGGACAAGCGCTACGGGTTTGTATGCAAGACCCGCGTGAAGAACGCCGAACTGATACTGCTGAAACCAAG
Organism: Bacteroidaceae bacterium; assembly: GCA_045594385.1. Lineage (GTDB taxonomy): Bacteria > Bacteroidota > Bacteroidia > Bacteroidales > Bacteroidaceae > Physcousia. Next base: position 10,881 of record JAZNYM010000006.1, on the reverse strand, counting down.
CACGTACATGAACCTCTCCGGCAATGCCGTGCGCTACTGGATGCAACAGGAGAAGATACAACTGGAAAACGTCCTCGTGATAGTGGACGACCTGTCTCTGCCCGTAGGCGCCATACGCATGAAGCAGAACGGGTCGGATGCCGGACACAACGGCCTGAAGCACATAGCACAGATGCTCAGCACCCAGGGATACAACCGTCTGAAGTTCGGCATAGGCAACGACTTCCCCCGTGGCGGCCAGGTGGACTTCGTCTTGGGAAAGTTCTCACCCGAAGACAACAAGACCATAGACGAGAAGGTACCTGTGGCATGCGATGCCATAAAGGCCTTTGCCCTGAGCGGCATGCAGTTCGCAATGAACCACTACAACAACAAATGAAGAACAACGAAGCACGAATAGACAAGTGGCTGTGGGCGGCACGTATCTTCAAGACGCGCACCATAGCGGCGGCTGCCTGCAAGAAAGGGCAGGTCAGCATGAAAGGAGCACAACTGAAACCGTCGCGCACCATACGCGAGGGCGATGTGATAGATGTGCGCAAACCGCCCATAACCTACAGTTTCCGCGTACTGCAGGCCATAGAGAAGCGTGTGGGAGCGAAACTTATTCCCGAAATCCTGGAAAACGTGACTGCACCCGAGCAGTACGAAATCCTGGAGATGGCCAAGATTTCAGGCTTCGTGGGACGTGCCAAAGGATTGGGACGACCTACCAAGAAGGACCGCCGCAGCCTGGACTCCTTCACAAGCGAAGTGCCCGAGTTCTTCGGAGATTTCAACTTTGACTTCGACGACGGCACAGACGACGGGGAGTATGACGAAGATAGCGCGGAGGAGATGGACGAGGATTAAGGTCCTGTGAGCGTAAAGAGATATACCTTATTTATATTATATAACCACCTAACAAAAAGAAAAGACTATGAAGAAATCAACCATCATCATTATCGTAGTAGCAGTCATTGCCGTTATATGGGGCATCAGCGGTTACAACGGACTCGTTAGCATGGACGAGGGAGTGCAGACCAAGTGGGCCGACGTGGAGACCCAGTACCAGCGCCGTGCCGACCTTATCCCCAACCTGGTGAATACAGTAAAGGGATATGCCGCACACGAGAGCGAAACCCTGCAGGCCGTAGTTGAGGCACGTGCCAAGGCTACAAGCATGAACATCGACCCCAGCAACATGTCTGCCGAGCAGATTGCCAACTTCCAGAAAGCACAGGACGGTGTAAGTTCCGCCTTGAGCCGTCTGCTCGTTACCGTAGAGAAGTACCCCGACCTGAAGGCCAACGAGAACTTCAAGGAACTGCAGGTCCAGTTGGAGGGCACGGAGAACCGCATCAGTGTGGCACGCCGCGACTATAACGAATCTGCACGCAAGTACAACACCACCCTGCGCAGTTTCCCCAAGAACATCCTGGCCGGCATGTTCGGTTTCGAGAAGAAGGCCTACTTCGAGGCTCAGGAGGGCAGCGAACAGGCTCCCACCGTGCAGTTCTAAGGAAGGTCCCATAATTTAACACTGAACTATTTGGTATGAAGAAGGTTCTATGCATACTGGTCCTTGTCCTTGCCCCGTTCCTACCTACAGGGGCAAGCGACAACAAGGCATACTCCGTGGAGACCGTGCCTAATGTATATGCGCAGGACCGCCGCCTGCACGTAAGCGACCCCAACGGACTGCTTGCCACGGAGACCCAAGCGGAGATAAACCGCATGCTGACCCTGCTGGAAGACAGCACAGGCATACAGTCCATGGTGGTGATGCTGCCAAGCATAGGGGGCGAAGACATCTTCGACTTTGCCCACAACCTGTTCCGCCATTGGGGCATAGGCGACAAGGAGAGCAACAACGGCATGCTGATACTGTATGTTGCCGACCAGCGCAAGATACGCTTCACCACAGGATACGGACTTGAGGGCATACTGCCCGATGCCCTGTGCAAGCGCATACAATCGCGCTACATGATTCCACACTTTCGCGAAGGCAACACCGACCTGGGCATGCTGGAAGGCACAAAGGCCGTGGTGGCCATATTGGACGGTTCCATGAAGGCCGACAGCACCGAGGAGGAAATGACTCTGTGGGGAGTTCTCCTGACCATGGGAGTTATCCTCCTAATGATCGTTGTACCTATCTGGCTGATACACCGTCAGGAGACCACATGCCCCAAATGCGGTAAGGCAGGTGCGCTGAAAGTAGTTTCGCAGACGAGCACACCTACACGCAGAGGCAAACTTATAAGGAAGACCATGCTTTGTTCCTCCTGCGGGCACACCGTAACAAAGGAATACCACCAATCCGACAATGACGACACGGACGCCATGGCGGGCGGCATGCTCATGGGTTCCATGCTTGGAGGTGGTCGCCGCGGAGGCGGCGGCTTCATGGGCGGTTCCTTCGGTGGAGGCAGTACCGGTGGCGGCGGCTCTACCTCGGGATGGTAGGAAAAAGGAGAAAGGAGAAAGGAAAAGGGAGAAAGGAGAAAGGAAAAGGGAGAAAGGAGAACTTTGCGATTAAGCGAGAGCAGAAGCAAGGTAGGGACACGGCATGCCGTGTCCGATAACAAAAGCACAAGCGGACTCGGCATGCCGAGTCCCTACATCCCCGAGCGTGAGTATATCCTACAAGGTCAAAGGCAACTAAAAAATGTTGGTTTAGATTTCACCTTTCCGTTTTCCGTTTTCACATTTCCTGAACCTCTTTGTCACGGCAGCATATCCGCACCGCTGGCAAAGAGGTTCTGTTGCAACATGGCGCGTGAAACCATCATACAGGGCACTGGCACGAGGGGACTCCAATATCTCCTCTAAAGTCTGACAAAAAAGATTGCCCAAAGCCACGTTGCCATTATGGTCCAGACAGCAGGGGACAACCGTGCCGTCCGCAAGCACACCTATCTGGTTGCGCAAGGCGTAACAGAATACCTCCTCGGTTTCAATGGCCTCGCGCTCCTCGTCGGGCCACTCGAATATGTGGTCATACTCCAGATATATGCAGTCCGCCATCTTCCACCCGTCGTAGCGTTCCGTCCACGGACGGGGCACATACTCCGAAGCCAACTCCAAAAGACGTTCGTTGGCCGAATCATATCCACCCTGATTCCAAAGGCGCAGGACAACTATCACCCCAAGGCTTGCCGCCTTCTGCGCGAATGTCATTACCTGACGCATGTATTCCTCGGGGGCATCCTTGCCGTTACCCTCGTGCGAGTGCAGGGATATCTGCACCTTGTGGGGCAAGGCCTCAAGCAAGGCATCACCGGCCTTGTCCAGAAGAGTTCCGTTTGTTGTCAGGACCGGAATAAAGCCTTTTGCCCTTGCCATCGTGACAAACTCAGGCAAATGACGGTGAAGCAGAGGTTCGCCCATCAGGTGAAAGTACAGGAACTTTATCCTGCCAACAAGCCTGTCTGTAAGCAAATCAAACTCCTCCACAGACATGGTCCGCCCCCTCCGCTCCGTCTTGGGGCAGAAGAGGCAATCAAGATTGCACACGTTGGTTATTTCAAGGTAACAACGGGATATCATACCATCTTCACTTCTTCAATGTCTTGTACGACAGGATATGCCAACTGATGGCTGTGGCAAGCAAAAGGAAAAGGACGCTTGCCCATACAGGAAGCCCCATGCCGAAAGCGCAATACAAGAGGGTAATCCACACCAGTGACACAGAGACTACCTTGGTATGCAAGGGAATGGCCTTGTACTCACGGAAGTTGCGGATATACGGCCCAAGGGTGCGATGCCCCAGGAGCCAGGCATAAAGCCGGGGGGAACTGCGGAAGAACAATGCCGCGGCCAGCAACAGGAAAGGCGTGGTGGGGAGCAGGGGCAGAAACATGCCCAGCAAGCCCAAGCCTACGGCCACCAGTCCTATCGCCTTCATGCAAACATTCTTCATCCCTGCCTGTACTGACCTTTAAGCGTACTTCTCGGAAACGATACGGCAGATGTTCACCACCGTATGCATAGCCTTCTCCATGCTTTGAATGGGCAGGAACTCGTGACGACCGTGGAAGTTGAGTCCGCCGGCAAAGATATTTGGACAGGGCAAACCCTTGAATGACAACTGCGCTCCGTCTGTACCGCCACGGATGGGCACTACCTTGGAGAATCCGCATGCCTCCTCTATGGCACGCAGGGCAATGTCGGTGATGTGAGGCTTGTCCACCAACTGGGTGTGCATATTATAATAGGTGTCCTTCACCTCGGGCAGGAATGTGCCGTGCCCGTACTTGTCGTTCATCCTCTCGCACATGTCCAGGATAAGGCGCTTGCGCATCTGGAACATCTGCGTGTTGTGGTCGCGGATTATGTAGGTCAGTGTGGCCTGCTCCACCCCACCCTGTATCTGGTACAGGTGGAAGAAGCCTTCGTAACCGGTGGTACGCTCAGGCACCTCGTTCTCCGGCATCTGCTGGGCAAACTCCGTGGCCAACAGGGCGGCATTCACCATCTTGTCCTTGGCATAGCCGGGATGCACGCTCACGCCGTTCACAACTATCTTGGCACTGGCGGCATTGAAGTTCTCGTACTCCAGTTCGCCCACCTCGCTACCGTCCATAGTGTATGCCCACTGGCATCCGAACTTCTCCACATCGAAGAGGTGTGCGCCACAACCGATTTCCTCGTCAGGATTGAAGCAAACACGCACCTTGCCGTGCTTAACCTCGGGATGGGCCAACAGGTACGACATTGCCGTCATTATCTCAGCAATGCCTGCCTTGTCGTCGGCGCCGAGCAGGGTATGACCATCGGTAACGATGAGGTCCTCGCCCTTGTGCGCAAGGAGTTCGGGAAACTGGCTGACACGTGTCACGATACCTTCCGCTTCGTCCAACACTATGTCCGTGCCGTCGTAGTTCTCTATGATGCGTGGCTTTACATCAGCACCCGAACAATCAGGACTGGTGTCCATGTGTGCAATGAATCCCACCACAGGCACTTCCTCCAAACCCTCGCTTGAAGGCAGAGTGGCATAGACATAGCCATGGGCGTCCATCTCCACCTCCTGCATACCCATCTCTTTCAACTCGTCCACCAAGTATCCCGCCAGACGCAACTGCTTCTCTGTACTTGGACACTTGCCCTCTGCCTCCTCGCTTGACTGGGTGTCGAAACCTACATACTTCAAGAATCTTTCTACTATTTCCTTTTTCATCATGTCCTTGTTCCTACGTTATTCTTCCGCACAAAGGTACGATTAAGTGAGCGAAAAAGCAAGAATAGAATCAAACAAATACAGAAAAGTCCACTTTTATGTTGAGCACAAGTTTCCTATACGATGTCAAATGATAACGGATTTCTTCGAACCGATGAACTGGAGGATGATGTCTCAAGATGCTAAGGTTAAGCAAGGGCATAGCATGCCAACTTTCGCATTTACCTTTGTTATTATATTTTTGACACCCGTGTTTAGTATCTCCTATTCGAATCGGATGTATTTTGAAATCTTGCTGAGAATGGTTTCTATGCTGACTTCTTCGTATGTAAAGATGAGCATGCGCATGGCATCTTTGCGTCCCTTCTTGTAGAACTCGATGGCATAACATTTCTTTGCCTTCTCCCGGAAAATTCGGTCATTCAATGTACCTGCATTTTTGATTTCTTCTATATGAGGCAACTGAACAACGAAGATTTTGTCGGCATTGCTATTCTCTATGAATTCGCCAGAAGTGAATGTACGCTCGTACTTGGCGCGCAGTTGCTTTATGGTACTTTTTACCTTAGCACGCTCTTTAGCAGAGAGAGGGGCACTATTCTTGTCGTCTGTGTCAGCATCCACACCACCGTTATACTCTATTTGTCCTTCCCTCCAATAGGTATCACAATTCTTGAGCATCCAACCGGTGATGGTGGGAAAATAGTTGGGGGCGTACCTGTACTGTTCATGCCTGAGAACTATAGTAGTATCCATTGTCATTGTCAGTACAAGGAAGTTATCGAATAAGGAAGTACATATTGCTCCCACATTGAAGACAGGTGAACTTTGCTGCTTTTGTAAGTCTCCAAACGAGTATGTTAGCATAAAGGTGTCGACAAACTTTAGCGATTTGGCAGGTAGAAACTTGGAAATTCCTAAATGTTTCCTCAATCTACGCGAGTAAAGATGTTTGTTTTCTTCCTCTTTTGCCTTAATTCTCTTCTTTACCAATTCTTCCTCTGTTGGCAGAGGACGTCCAAGCACTTCATAGAGGGCCTTTGGATTATTGCGGTACATCTGGGCAATGATTTGTATGGTCTTCTCATCAAAACATATTGTATCATGTGGAGAAACAAAAACAACCTTGGTGACATTAATGTCTGCTTCTAAATCTTCGACAATTTCATTTACTAATGCAACTCTTCCTTCTGGGCATAATTGGCGAACCCTGTCTTTTATCTCTGCATCCGAATAGATGGTATCGCCAGTTGCGGTTATCTGCTTCTCGATATGTATTACTACTGCTTTTTGCTCCGGCAGGGCAAATATGGTAGAAGCACCTACCAGTGTAACGCCCCACAATATGGCCGCGTTTTTACCCCAATGTCCAAGAACGGCGACACCCTTGCGCTTCATTTCCCTGATGCGACGACGAATAAAGGATTGATTGAAACCATTGGTAAAGATGGAACATTCGTCAGAAGCCACTTCCAGCAACAGGCACTGATAAGAATGTACATCCACTCCTTGTGCAAGAACAAGGTGATCGGCTTCAAATTCGTGCAAGTCGCGCAAGTGCTTGCGTACCACCCATAGCATGGGGTTGAACCATAGTAGTCTTACCATCACCTCTATGCACCACACATCAATGTAATGCAAACTCTGGATGTGAGCCTTTTCATGCTTGATAAAAATATCTTCTGCCTCCTTGCTCTTTCCCATGGGCAGGAATATGATGCGTCCCATGGAGAAGGGAGTGCTGACCCATGGTTTCCGTACGATGGTGCAGGAACCCTCCATGTTTGAGAGCCTGATAGCACGTGTACGAAGCAAGAGCTGTACAAGAGGGATGAGTATTATGAGCAAGAGCAGTGCTGACACTATGGGAATGCCAAGGTAGATACATTTTTGGATAGTGCTGGTAGATATTACAAATTGTCCATTTTCGGGCAAGAGCGTTGGAGTGGATATGCCCTCTGCTTCTGCGGCAGGTATTTCCTCAGCAATCACCTTCGTATCAGGATTCTCATATTGGTATTGCCTGGCCTCTTCCTGGGTGAGAGTAATAACCTCGACTTCTTCTTGAGGCATAATTTTAGGCAAAACGGCCAATGCTATAATCTGCATGAAACATACCGCAGGGATAGCCAGCAAGTACATGCGCTGAAAGCGAAACGATTGCTTGCGCGACATCACCAATAAGTAGAATGCCAGCAGCATAGTTGATACCAGCAGGATACTGCCATAGCCTTGCAGCATGGGGATGAGTGAATCAAAGTTTGTCATAAGGTGTGAAGGGGGTTAAGTGATTGGAATTTCATGTAACAGGATTATTCCTCGTCATTGATTTCGTCAAGGATCTTATTCAGTTCTTCCTTGCTCAGTTTTTCGCTCTTCACGAAATAGGAGAAGAGACTGCGCAAAGAACCCTGAAAGAGAACGTTGCGGGTTTCCTGCATAAAAGTATCGATGTATTCTTCGCGGGAGAGCAGAGGACGAAACACGTGCGCCTTGCCCCTGCGCTCAGGAGAGACTATTCCCTTGCGGGTAAGTACCTGCATCACGGTCAGCACCGTTGTATAGGCAGGTTTGGGTTCGCTCATCACTTCGATTATCTCGTTCACGGTGGCTTCTTTCTTGCTCCACAGAATGTTCATCACATTTAGTTCTGCCTTGGTCAGAGACTTCTTGTTTTCCATATTGCCGTAAGTATTATATTTATTGCATTTGATATCAAAAAGTATATGTCGCCATGCTTTTATACTGCAAATGTAGTACAAAAAAGATTTACCAACAAATGCTTTCAACTATAATAATAGTATTTCGATAAGAAAAACGCCAACAAACGACTATAGTCATAGTACTATACATTATATATATAGGTGAGTTCTATGAATTCACAAGTGACTTCACCTTCTCGTTGACCTTCGGTCTTCCTCCTCCTTACAAGGCATAGTATGCACGCATCCTCTGCTCTTGATGCGTTCGTCGGTTCGGAACGTAAAAATAAAACATTTTTTATTTTGTACTTCTCTCACTTAATCGTACCTTTGTACCACGATGATAGACAGGATTACCACAGACAAGATAAAGGAGGCGGCACAGATAGTGGATGTGGTGTCGGATTTCGTCACACTGAAGAAGTCCGGTGCCAACTACAAGGGATTGTGCCCTTTCCACGATGACCGCACGCCGTCGTTCATGGTCTCCCCGGCCAAGAACTATTGCAAGTGCTTTGCCTGTGGCAAGGGGGGCAACCCCATCGGTTTCATCATGGAGCACGAGCAACTGTCCTATCCCGATGCGCTGAGATACCTGGCCAGGAAATACGGCATTCAGGTGGAGGAAAGGGAACTGACCGCCGAGGAACGTGCCGCACAGACGGAGAGGGAGAGCATGTTCATCCTGAACGAATGGGCGCTGAAGTGGTTCAAGGACCAGATGCACAACACCACGGACGGTCGCGCCATTGGCCTTGCCTACTTCCGCGAACGTGGTTTCCGCGACGACATCATAGAGAAGTTCCAGTTGGGCTTCTGTCCCAAGGGGCGCGACGTCATGACCCGCGCCGCCCTGAAAGAGGGCTATCGCGAGCAGTACCTCGTGGGCACAGGCCTGTCCATCAAGCGCGAGGACGGCAGTGTGGTGGACCGTTTCTGGGGGCGCGTCATGTTTCCCTGGTACACCATAGGCGGCAAGGTGGCCGGTTTTGGCGGACGTGTATTGGATGCCGCCACCAAGGGTGTGGCGGTGAAGTACCAGAACTCGCCCGAATCCGGCATATATAGCAAGCGCCGCGAACTGTACGGCCTTTACCATGCCAAGCAGGCGATAGTGAAGATGGACCAGGTGTATATGGTGGAGGGCTACACCGACGTAATCTCCATGCACCAGTGCGGCATTGAGAACGTGGTGGCAAACTCGGGCACCGCACTTACCAAGGAGCAGATACACCTGTTGCACCGTTTCACCAACAACATCACCCTGCTCTACGACGGCGACGATGCCGGCATACATGCCGCCCAGCGAGGCACGGACATGCTTCTGGCGGCCGGCATGAACGTGAAAATACTGCTTCTGCCCGACGGCGACGACCCCGACAGTTTTGCACGCAAGCACAATGCCGAGGACTTCCGACGCTACGTGGAGCAGCATCAGGTGGACTTCCTAAAGTTCAAGACCGACCTGCTCATGTCCCAGGCACAGAACGACCCTCGCAAACTGAGCCAACTGGTGGCAGAAATCGTCACGAGCATTTCCTTCATCCCCGACGAGATAACACGCTCGCTCTACATACGCGAAACGGCACAGACCATGCAGATGCAGGAACAGATGATACACCGTGCCGTGCAGAACCAGATGTCCAAGAACCGCGAGGAGGAATACAAGCGCAGGAATTCTCCACTGAACCTGCCCAACGAAATCGGGCCCTCGCAAGGTGAGAATACCGACACGGAAGCATCACGCCCCCCTGAGGCAAACAAGGACATTCCCGCACAAGGTTTCACCCAACAAGCCACTCCGCAACCTCTGCCCCGACAAGTTGCCAACATACAGGGCAAGTCAGCGCACGGCACAGAGTTGCTCCTGGCACAACTGATTGTGCGCTATGGAGAAAAGATTGTATGCGAGGCCGAAGATGAAAACGGCAACAGCGTCCCCTTGTCAGTGGCAGAGTTCATCTTCTATTCGCTGGCACAGGACGGCCTTACCTTCAGCAACCCCACGGCACAAGTCATCCTGGACAAAGCCATGGAGCACATCCACGACGAAGGCTTCGTGGCCGAGAAATATTTCCTTGGACACCACAACCCGCAACTCTCGCAGGCTGCCTTCCAACTATGCATGGACAAGGAGGAACTGAGCAAGTACCACACCCGCGGACAACAACTTACCACAGACGGGGACAGGCTCATGGAAGTGACCACACACGTTCTGGCCGACATGAAGATCTCCATCGTCAGAAGCAAGATCAACAAGGTGATGGCAGAGATGAAGAACCCTGCCATACCCAAGGAAGAGCAACTCAAATTACTCGCCCAATACAAAGAACTTAAAGACGCAGAAAAGCGTCTTGCCAAGGAATGCGGCGACAAGGTGCTGGTATAGCCTCATCCGGCAAAGCCGGACATGACCTGAACACAAAAATAATGACACCCCTTGAAGAAAGCGGCATAGCCATGCTCTTCAAGGGGTGTCATCATGCCATATCGGCACATCTGCTCCGAAAGCAGCCAAAAACCCGCCATTTTGGGGAATTTTTATCCTCCCGGAGAACGAGCCCTTGTTGTCCCGATGACAAGGGCTTGTCACCACTGATGACACGCCCTTGTCGTCGGGAGGACAAAAACACGCCCTCACGAAGGCAAATGCAGGACAATGCGAGACACAGGCCGCCACTCCCCCATTGCCACTCACTGACGGACTTGAAGATATTGAAATTACATGACAAAACGGAACAGCCGTCCACATAACCGTGTCTCCGGCTATCACGCTTGTCTCTGGAAGAGAAAGGGCTAAAATGCAGAATGCTATCCGTTTCTGTAAAGCCGCAATGTATTCTCGCAATACTCCACCACGGCAGGACGGTGAGTTATGAATAGGATGGTCTGCCTTCTTTCTCTGGCCTGACTGGCGATATTCCCTATCAGTTGGCGCTCCGTATCCGTGTCCAACGCACTGGTGGCCTCGTCCAGAAGAAGGATGTTGCCCTGGCGCAGAAGAGCACGTGCTAT
>JAZNYM010000005.1:0-6884 GCA_045594385.1 Bacteroidaceae bacterium | reverse complement strand
GCTGGATCTGGTTATTCTGGTATTTATGTGATTTCTGGCACGTCTGGCACTTATTGAAGGCTTGGAAAACACAGGACGCTTGGAGTGGTCAGGTAAAGTTATAGTTGGCTTTTTATGGGTCTATTGTGTTTGTATGTCAGGATGGCTATTGCCAGCCATGTGATGGGGGCGCATAGTGCGTCTATGAGGAAAAAATGTCCGTAATCCATTTTTTCCAGCATGAAACCGCTGAGCGACATGGGCAGGAGTATGCAGAGGCATATTATGGGAATGTATAGTGGGTTTACTGCATTTTGATACCTTTCTCCCGAGATGTCTTCGATGTATTTGCGACATGCATTAAGCCCCAGGCCGAAGAGCAACTGTGCCATGAACGTATATGCTGACAGGAACCACAGGTTTTCAGGTTCCCATTGTGTCATGGCCAGATACACCGCCGGCGACAGGCCAAGACAGATGGTCAGTGGCCAGCGCATCCTTTCCTCTCCTTGATATTGCTGCATCATTCTGCCTATGGCAACCCCAAGCAGGAATGCAATCACTCCTATCGTTCCCTGGGCAAACCCCACCTCTTGCAGTGTGCAGCCAAGTCCTCCCTGTTGTTGTCTTGCCAGAAGGTAGACGGTACGGCTATAGAACATAAGTCCTTGGGGCAATAGCATAAGCATCATTACGGTGGTTTTCAGTTTCCATCCGGGTTGTTTCCATGGCCATGGCTGTCCTGTGGTGTCAGAACTGTGTTCCGGTGTCTTCAGCAGGATAGCGTTCGCCATAGCCAGCAGCAGGTACACCCCTGCCAGCATGTAACATCCCAAAGACCAGGAATATGTTACCGCCCTTTGCCGGAAGTATATCTGCAACACTCCCACCGCCATGATCATCAGTCCGTAGGTCAATACAGTTGCCATCTGGGAGGACAAAGTCCTTAGCACCGAGTGGAATTGTCCGGTGGCATGCATTGTGCGCTGTCTGTAGTAGCGTCTTGCCAGCATGTCGTGCCATGCGCTCAGGACGCTTATTCCCATCAGCATTGCCACGGTCCACCATTTGCCATATCCCATTGTAAGGGCAAAGGTCAGCAGTGTTGCCGAAAGCATGAGTTCTGTTATATGCAGGCACAATCTTCCTCCCTGGTTCTCGTTTGTCAGTCTTCGCATCACAGGTTGCCCAACCCATGGCAGCAAAAGCATGGTAGCAAAAAGGGTGGACATTGCCACCCCCATGCCCATTTGCAGGAACATTATAAGTGCCACGAAGGTAACCACCACCGAGGGAATCTCGTTGGTGGCAAAGAGTGTGATGGTCCACAATCCTCCTTCGTTGCTTTTCATTAGGTTTCAAGTTTCAGGTTTCAAGTTTCAGGTTTCAGGTTTCAGGTTTCAAGTTCATCCGCTCACCTCTCACCTCTCACCTCTTTCCGCTTTCCGCTTTAATCCGACTTTGTCGTCTTGAACCTGCTCCCGCTCGGCAATTCAAACTTGTTTGATTGCTCTCGCTTACTCGCAGATTTCCGTTTTAATAAGATCTTGCAATGAGTACTCGTGCCACGGATGGTTTTCCGCTCACCATGTCCACACCGGGGGTCTGTTCCACTCCGAAGGGTACGCAACGGATGGTAGCCTGTGTCTCCTCCTTTATCTTCGCCTCGGTCTCGGCAGTGCCGTCCCAGTGGCACAGGAAGAAGCCTCCGTCCTTCACACGCTCCTTGAACTCCTCGTAGTTGTCGCACTCGTAGATGCGTGCGTCGCGTGCATCCTTGGCCTTCTTGAAGATGTTCTGCTGAATTTCGTCCAGCAGGTTCTTGATGTACTGCTCTATGCCCTCCACGGCGATGTTTTCCTTCTCCAGGGTGTCGCGGCGCATAACCTCCACCAGACCCTGTTCCAGGTCGCGGGCACCCAGAACGAGACGCACGGGCACGCCCTTCAGTTCGTAGTCGGCAAACTTGAATCCGGGACGCTTGTTGTCGGCATTGTCGTACTTCACGCTCACGCCCATAGCCTTCAGGTTGTTCATTATCTCTGTGGCCTTGGCATCCAACTGCTCCATCTGTGCAGGCTTGCCTATGGGGATTATCACCACCTGTATGGGAGCCAGAGCAGGAGGCAGCACCAGACCGTTGTCGTCGGAGTGGGTCATTATCAGGGCACCCATCAGACGAGTGCTCACACCCCAACTGGTAGCCCAAGCGTATTCGGGTTTGTTCTCCTTGTTCAGGAACTGCACGTCAAAGGCCTTGCCGAAGTTTTGTCCCAGGAAGTGGCTTGTGCCACTCTGCAGGGCCTTGCCGTCCTGCATCATGGCCTCTATGGTGTATGTGTCCAGGGCACCGGCAAAGCGCTCTGTCTCGCTCTTCACACCCTGCACCACGGGCACTGCCATGTAGTTCTCTGCAAAGTCGGCATACACCTTCAGCATCTGGCGTGCACGCTCCTCGGCCTCCTCGCGTGTGGCATGTGCGGTGTGTCCCTCCTGCCACAGGAACTCGGCAGTGCGAAGGAACAGACGTGTACGCATTTCCCAACGCATAACGTTGCACCACTGGTTCACCAGCAGGGGCAGATCGCGGTAGGACTGTATCCAGTTCTTGAAGGTATTCCAGATGATTGTCTCAGAAGTGGGGCGGATAATCAGTTCCTCCTCCAGTCGGGCAGAGGGGTCTACCACCACACCGTCCTTTGTCTCGTTGGTCTTCAGGCGGTAGTGAGTCACCACGGCGCATTCCTTGGCGAAACCCTCCACGTGCTCAGCCTCTCGAGACAGGAAACTCTTGGGGATAAGCAGGGGGAAGTAGGCGTTCTGCACACCCGTCTCCTTGAACTTATCGTCCAGCACGCGCTGCATCTTCTCCCAGATGGCATAGCCATAGGGTTTTATCACCATGCAACCGCGCACGTCGCTCTGTTCGGCCAGGTCGGCCTTCACCACCAGTTCGTTGTACCACTTAGAATAGTCCTCACTTCTCTTCGTGAGGAAGTCAAGTTCTTTTGCCATATATTATCATTATTATTATCGGCTACAAAATTACGATTAAGTGAGCGATTTACCAAATTTGCGGATAAGAGAGAGCAGAAAAAGTTTACTTTTTATGCCGAACGAGAGCAAATTAAACAGAATCGTTAAATTTATTTGAAGAAATCCGAACGTGAGTAATTTAGACCGTCAGGTCAATGGTACGATTAAGCGAGCGAAATACAAAATAAAGTCTACTTAATTTTGGATTTCCGAGCGAAAGTAACTTAGAGGCAGAGTTTCAAGGGTTTCAAGTTTCAAGTTTCAGGTTTCAAGTTTCAGGTTTCAGGTTCATCCGCTCATCCGCTCATCCGCTCACCGCTCACCGCTCATCCTCTCACCAGTTTCAAGTTTCAAGTTTCAGGCCAGCCGCTCACCTCTCATCCGCTCACCTCTCATCCGCTCACCGGTTTCAAGTTTCAAGTTTCAGACCAGTCGCTCACCGCTCACCGCTCACCGCTCATCCGCTTCCCGCTCACCGCTCACCGAATTCCTTTTTGACATCGAAGCAGGGGCATGCCTTGTAGCGGTTCAGGTCGTGATGTCCCAGCACAAGGGCTTTGGGGTAGCGTTCCTTCAGTTCCTGTACCAGCAGGCGCAGTGCCTGCTTCTGTGCCTCCGTGCGTGTGTCGGCAGGCTGCCCGGCGGCATCCAGTCCGCCCTCGTAGCACACCCCTATGGAATGTTTGTTGTGCTCCTGGCAGTGTGCCCCTGGGATGTTCTCTGGCCGTCCTCGCTCCACTGTCCCGTCGCGTCTCACCACGTAATGGTATCCTATCCCGCGCCACCCTAGTGTACGGTGCCAGTGGTCTATCTGCTTGGTCGAGGAGCACTGCCCCGGTCTTATGCCGGAGCAGTGCAGGATTATTAGAGAGATGTTTCTCATATCCAGTATGCTGTTTTTGTTGTTACATGCAGGATGTTACACCGAATGTGGTGGCTATTGCTGTCAGTACTGTAATTACAATGTTGAGAATCTTACTCCAGATGTTGTTTTTGTTCATAAGGTTTAAGGTTTAAAGTTTCAAGTTTCAGGTTTCAAGTTTCAAGTTTCTGGTTTCAAGTTTCAGGTTTAAAGTTTCAGGTTTCAAGTTTCAGGTTTCAGGTTTCAGGTTTCAGGTTTCAAGTTTCAGGTTTAAGGTTTCAGGTTTCAGGTTTCAAGTTTCAGGTTCATCCGCTCACCGCTCACCGTTCCCCGCTCATCCGCTCACCGTTTATCGCTCACCGCTCACTACTCACCGTCATCGGTTGTGTCTTCTGTTTCCGGTTGGATGGTGGCCATGGAGTTGAGCAGTTCGCGCTCGGCTTTGCGTGCGGCAATCTGTGATTTTCGTGAACCGACGAACTGGAACTGTGCCTCGTTGATCAGGTCGCCGAATTTCAGGCTTGGCTCCCACTTCACCTTCACCTTCTTTATCAGTCCTGTGTGGAAACTTTCTGCGTTGTCGGCAGCCTCGCACACAAAGCCTATGCAGAAGGCACCCAGATCGCCCAGAGCCACCTTGTTGCCCAGCAGCAACTGTTCGCGTATGCAGGCCGTCAGTTGTGTTGCCATGGCCATGATGTCGCCCTTGTCATACTTGCTGCCATGGCTGGTCATGTGCTCTGCCATAGCCTGCAGGTCCAGCAGTTGCAGGTATTGTGCCACGGGGAAGGTCTTGTTGCCCTCTTCGGGTTTGCCGGGCTTTGCCATTCGCAGTGCCAAGGAATAAGGTATTGCCATAATTTTGCTGTTCCGCTCCCCTGTTTTTGCCTGTCGGAGGTGGGGAGTGGAACCGAGATTTACTCCGACAGTGGTTAATGGAATTGTGTGTGTTTGCTGCCAGGGGGATGTTTGGGCCCGTCTTTTCCCCTTTCGCACTGCAAAGATACGTTGCTGAAGGGCCCAAAGTCAAGTCTTTTCGCATGTGCGTAGCGTTTGCGTAAAGTATTTGTAGCGAAGTGCGTATATATGTGTATATCCATCCCGTTTTCGTAACGTTTTCGTAACGTTTTCGTTGCGTTTTCGTAGTCTTTCCTGTCCGTTTTTGCCCTATTGTTGCGAAAATGTCAATATTCTGATAAAAAAGTTGCCGTTTGTTTGCCAGTCTCATGCAGAAATGATACTTTTACATCCTCAAACGAACTAAAACTGACTGTAGCAGGCCGTGTCGTGGTGCTTGCTATATAATATAATAAGGTATATAGGGTGCAGCGGCACTCTCCTTTCTGCCCAAGGGCAGCAAGGCATGGATGGAATGATGTTTCCAAGGATATATTAACCAAACTATAAACTAAAACTAAAATTTTTATGAGAAAACTTTTACTTACGCTTGCCGTACTGTGTGGTACGGTTAGTGGTTGGGCGCAGGAGTCAACGAAAGAGGTGACTTTTGAGGTCAAGGGTACCACTGGTGTTTTTGGCAAGACAGGTTCGTATAGCAACGCATGGGGATCTTCTGTAACTGAAGAAAATCCATACCAATTGGTTCTAAGGACTTCTGGAAACAATAATATCAATATTGATAAGACGTTGGAATATGTGCTGATTAATTCTGGTGACAACTCAGGAACGGGAACGGGTTGCGAATACTTTATTGAGGTCCCTGCTCATTGTACTATTACGGGATATTCGTTTAAGTGTTCATTTGGTTCAGATGATACATCTGAAAGAGCAATAAAAGTAGGTGAAAATACTTATACAATTAGTGCCGATGAGCAGTTAGTGACAGTAACCGGATTAAATACAGGTTCTACACAATTTGTGCTTTCTGGATACAACAAACCTGTTAAGCTTACTAATTTTACTGTAACTGTTACTGTTCCAAGCACTCCGCTGGTATTGGAAGATGGCTATTACACATTCCAGTGTGCTGGTGCTTCGAATAAAAAGTTTGCCAACTACGTCCCAAGCGCAGAACGCATTGTACCTGTTGAACTTGGCAGATACAATGGTTCTGTTTACAAAATAAGCAAAGGCGAAAACAACAAATATACCATTCAGACCTATGATGGAAAATATGTGACATATAGTGACACAAGTGGAGATGGCATCAAAATAAAGTTGCCCAAGGATGTAACAGATTCTAACAAGTGGTGGGTTATTGGTTATGGCAACAATACAGAAAATGCGGCTATTGTGCCTTATCAGGAAGTGATTTTCAGAACTGCCCCAGGTTTTAATTACTCTGTAAATTACAATGGTGCTAATGGTGCGCTTGGTTTTTGGGATCATACCGACGGAAATTCACAATGGAGAATTGAATCGGCATGTCCTCCTATTTCTTATAAATCGCGCATAAAGTGCCAGGGTTGGTATCTTCGCTATGACAATACAAATGCTGTATTGACTAAGCGCAATGCTGAGAATCTTGATGAGAATTGTATTTATACATTTATTTATGGTGGGGATAACAAATACACCATCCAGACTTCTGATGGCAAATATGTAACATACAATACAACTTCTGCAAATGCCGATGCTGTAGACATATCTGATGCTGCTACGGACAATAATAAGTGGTGGGTTATAACACCTGATTTTACTGGTAGTAATGATTTCTCTACTGCAGGACGAGTAGACATTTACCCCTATCAAGCAAATATATCTAAGTCAAATGCCGCATTTAATCTTGCCAAAAGGGTTGGTAATGACTCCAATGGCGGAATTGGTTTATGGAACGCATCAGGCGACCAAGGCGATAATTCCTATTGTGAAATAGAACCTGTTATCGTTGAGGGTGAAAGATATGTTTATATTAACGTGAGTTCGACGAATTTAAAATAGAGTAAGCTGTGTATCCATTGTCCTTTGTACATTGATACACGGCTTTTTCGGAAACATACAATATGCAGCAATAGCTCCCAAAATGTTTACGATAAAATTGTCAAAG
>JAZNYM010000004.1:0-45950 GCA_045594385.1 Bacteroidaceae bacterium | reverse complement strand
TATGAATAGGATGGTCTGCCTTCTTTCTCTGGCCTGACTGGCGATATTCCCTATCAGTTGGCGCTCCGTATCCGTGTCCAACGCACTGGTGGCCTCGTCCAGAAGAAGGATGTTGCCCTGGCGCAGAAGAGCACGTGCTATGGCAATGCGCTGGGCCTGCCCTTCCGACAGGCCTGTGCCGCCCTCGCCACATACAGTGTCCAGCGTTTCCGGCAAAGAAAAGACGAAATCGGCGCATGCCATGCGCAGGGCCTGGTGCAAGTCCTCGTCAGTAGCATCAGGGTTGCCAAGCAGAAGGTTGTCGCGGATGGTACCGCTCAGCAACGTATTGCCCTGTGGCACGTAGACAAGGTTGCAACGTGTGTCGGGAGAGGCCGCAACGGAAGTTGTGGCATCATAGAACTCCACCTTGCCCCGGGTGGGGGAAAGCAGAGCCAGGACCATACGTATCAGCGTGGTCTTGCCCGCGCCCGTTTCGCCAAGTATGGCCGTGGTGCTTCCGGGTGCGAAATCAAACGAAAAGTTGTCAAGGACATTGCGATGTCCGTCATTGTAGCGGTATGTGACATTGCTGAAACGGATACCAGCCCCGTGCGGGAAGAGTTTCTGGCTGACGGATTCCTCCATCGGAGTCTGCTCCAGTTGCTCCATGCGTTCGGCAGCCGTCAGCGCACCCACAATGGCCGGCACAAAGCGTGTCATGTCGCGGAAGGGACCCTGTATCTGCCCCACCAGTTGGATGAAGGCCAGCATGGTACCATAGGTTATGGTGCCGGCTTCCATGCGGTACACGCCCCAGATGAAGGTGAGCAGGTAGCCTGCGGTGAAGCCGAAGTTGACGGTCAGGTTGCTGAAACTGGAGAAAAGGGTACGATGGCGCACCTGTCCGTGCAGATGCTCCTGTGTGCGTTCCAGACGCTCCACCATCCCACTAGTCTGTTCCAGAGTCTTCAGCACCATGCGGTGTTGTATGCTCTCCTGCAGGATGCTATGTATGCGGCTGTCGGTAGTGCGTATCTCGCGTGACAGGCTGCGCATCTTTCGGATGTACACCTTGCTGAGCAAGAAGAAGGCCGGAGCCAGCACCAGAACGACCATTGCCAGCCATGAGTCGAAATGGAACAGATACAGGAACGCCAGCAACAGCCTGACGGACACGCAGATGGCGGCAGGCAGGGTGTCGGTGATGACGGAGGTTATCTCGTTGGCATCGCGTATCAGGCGGTTCATCACGTCGCCCGAATGGAACTGCTCCTTGCCCGTCCACACACTGTGCATCAAACGCGAGAACGCCCTCAACTGCATCAGGTTCTGGCTTTTCACTCCCAGTATGGCACTTGTCCACCGGCGCACAAATGAGATACCAATGTTCACAAGCCCTATGCCAACGAGCAGGGCGCACCCCACCCACAACGGGCGGTCGTCCTGGCCGGTGGCCGTGTCTATGGTCATCTTCGTTGCCCAGATGAAGGCAAAGTCCATGCCCACGACCAACAGCCCCAGGATGACGTTCACTATGGACTTCATCCTGATGCCGCGGCTGGTGTGCCAGAACCATGCGAGCAGATGCCTTATCTGTTGGGGTGTTGCCATATCCTTCCTTACTCTCTTGAATCCGCGCCCCACATGAGTTTCTCGCGGAGCGTGCGGAAGAAACTTCCTTCGCTACGTTTGAGCACGTTGATGGTGTAGGGTGCCTTGCGGATGGTCAGTGTGATGCCCTCCTGCGAGGATTCGCTGCGTCCGTCCAAAGACAGGAGGAAATTGTGCGAACGGCTCTTCACCTTCATCCTTACCGTGGCGTCGGCAGAAATGGTAAGGGGTCTTACCGTCAGCGAGTGGGGAGCCACGGGCACCAAGCCTATGATATTGCTGCCCGGACCTATGATGGGGCCTCCCACGGAGAGGGCATAGCCCGTACTTCCCGTGGATGTGTTCACTATGAGTCCGTCGGCCTGGTAGGTGGTGAGGAACTCGCCGTTCACCTCCACATCGATGCTTATCATGGAGGAATTGTCGTGCTTCAGCACCGCCACCTCGTTCAGGGCATAGGGATGCCCCTGTATGGAGTGTCTGTCGTCCTCCACCATCAGCACGGTACGTTCCTCTATGCGGTACGTGCCGTTGTAGATGTGCTCTATGGCAGAAGGTATGTCCTCTGCCTGATAATCGGACAGGAAGCCCAGGCGGCCCATGTTTATGCCCAGGATGGGAGTGCCCTTGCCGCCCACGTGGCGTGCCGCCTCCAGGAAGGTGCCGTCGCCACCCATGGAGATGACGAAGTCTGCCTGGAAGTCGCTTCCCTCTATCAGTGCCTCCGGCTTTACGGATATGCCGAGTCCGTCGGTCAGATAGCCGTAGAAGGCCTTGTCGATGAGCAGCGATGCACCGTGCTCCTCCAGTATGCTGATGAGGCGTTGCACGCAGGCCGACTTCTTTGCCTGGTATGTATTGCCGAATATGGCGAAGCGGAGTTTCTTCATTCGTGTATGGGTCTTTATGCGGGCAAAGTTACATGATTTATTTTAGTTTTTGTGCTGACCGAGCTGAAAATGCATATTTTTTATGTATATTTGTGCCATAGAACATTATAAAACGACACAACTATGATATACCTGTTTTTAGCAACCGGATTTGAAGACATCGAGGCATTGGCTCCTCTGGACATCATCAGACGTGCAGGTCTGGACATCACCACAGTAAGCATTACCGGCGAGAAGATCGTCTATAGTGCACATGGCGTTGGCGTGGTGGCAGATGCCCTTCTGGCCGATGTGGACCTGAGTGGAGCGGACATGCTCGTATTGCCCGGCGGTCTGCCCGGCAGTACCAATCTGGACGAGTGCGAACCCCTGCGCCAGGCCATACTGAAGCACCATGCCGAGGGCAAGCCCTTGGCCGCCATCTGTGCCGCCCCCATGGTGTACGGACACCTGGGCATACTGGAGGGAGTAAAGGCAACATGCTATCCCGGTGTGCAGGGCCAGTTGAAGGGCGCCGAGTACACGGGCGAGATTGTCACCAAGGACGGCCAGTTCATCACCGGTCGCGGTCCTGGCGCCGCCATGGCCTTCGGCTATGCCATTGCCGAGCATTTCCTGGGTGAAGAGGCGGTTGCTCCCTTGCGCGAGGGCATGATATACAATCAGTTGTTTGCATAGCAGCCAAGGGCTTTTAGGGTCCTTAGAGTCTTTAGGGTCTCTAGAGTCCTTCGAGTATTATTTTAGAAACCGCCTGCGTGAGCGCCCCCATTCTCGACACAGAACTTACTTACCTGCCGGGGATCGGTCCCAAGCGTGCCGAACTCCTGCAGAAGGAACTAGGTCTTAAGACCTGGGGCGACCTGCTGTACTATTTCCCCTACAAGCACATAGACAGAAGCCGTCTGTACCGCACGTCGGAACTGACCTCCGACATGCCCTTCGTGCAGATACGGGGGCAGTTCATCAGTTTCGAGCAGATGGGCGAAGGCAGGAAGAAACGCCTGATAGGGCACTTCACGGACGGATACGGCTGGGTGGACTGCGTGTGGTTCAACTCGCAACAATATATATTGAAAACGGTGAAGTTGCACTCCGACTACATCTTGTTCGGCAGGCCTTCGCTGTTCAACGACAGGATAAACATCTCGCATCCCGACATAGACCCGGCCGACACTCTGGTGCTGAGCAAGATGAGCATGCAACCGTACTACCAGACCACGGAGCGCATGAAGAAGGCGGGCCTGGTTTCGCGCACTCTGGAGAGGTTCACGAGCACACTGATAAGGCACCTTCCCGAAGGAAGCATTCCCGAGACACTGCCACGCCACATGCTAGAGCGCCTTTGCATGGTGTCGAGGGACGAGGCCTTGCGTGCTGCACACTATCCCTCGTCGGCCAACGGACTCACCCAGGCCAACTACCGGCTGAAGTTTGAAGAACTCTTCTACGTGCAGTTGTCTGTGCTCCGCTATGCACGTCTGCGCCAAGGAACCATACGCGGACACGTCTTCTCCAGAGTGGGAGACTACTTCAACACCTTCTATTCCCACAACCTGCCATTCCAACTGACAGAAGCGCAGAAGCGCGTGATACGCGAGATGCATGCCGACATGAAGTCGGGCAGGCAGATGAACCGTCTGGTGCAGGGCGATGTAGGCTCGGGCAAGACCATGGTGGCATTGATGACCATGCTCATTGCCTTGGACAACGGTTATCAGGCGTGCATCATGGCACCTACCGAAATCCTTGCCGAACAGCACTTCGCAACCTTCCGCAAGATGTTGGGCGACATGCCTGTGCGCGTGGAACTGCTCACCGGCATGGTCAAGGGAAAGAGGCGCAAGGCTGTGATGGAGGGCCTGCAGACGGGAGAGGTGCAGATACTCGTAGGCACTCATGCCGTGATAGAGGACAAAGTGCTGTTCCGCAACCTCGGCCTCGTGGTCATAGACGAACAGCACCGCTTCGGTGTGGCACAGCGTGCCAAGTTGTGGGAAAAGAACCTCACACCGCCGCATGTGCTTGTGATGACCGCCACGCCCATACCGCGCACACTGGCCATGACCCTGTACGGCGACCTGGACGTCTCCGTGATAGATGAACTTCCGCCAGGCAGAAAGCCCATACAGACCATGCACATGTACGACAACAATCCCGACAAACTCTATCGCGGCATAAACCAGCAGATTCAGGAGGGACGGCAGGTGTACATGGTGTACCCTCTGGTGAAGGAGAGCGAGAAACTTGACCTGAAGAACGTGGAGGCGGCATACGTACACTTGCAGAAGATATTCCCCCAGTACAAGATAAGCATGGTGCACGGCCAGATGAAACCTGCCGACAAGGATGCGGAAATGCAGCGCTTTGTAAGCGGAGAGACGCAAATCCTGGTGGCCACCACGGTGATAGAAGTGGGTGTGAACGTACCCAACGCCTCGGTGATGGTGATACAGAATGCCGAGCGCTTCGGCCTGTCCCAACTGCATCAGTTGCGCGGACGCGTGGGACGTGGCGCAAGCCAAAGTTATTGCATACT
Organism: Bacteroidaceae bacterium; assembly: GCA_045594385.1. GTDB lineage: Bacteria > Bacteroidota > Bacteroidia > Bacteroidales > Bacteroidaceae > Physcousia. The sequence goes on along the minus strand of JAZNYM010000004.1, from coordinate 40,931 downwards.
GGTAACGAAATACGAACTTTCCTCCGACACTCGCCGGCGCATAGACATAATGACCGAGACGAACGACGGTTTCGAGATTGCCGAAGCCGACCTGCGTTTCCGCGGTCCCGGCGACCTGGAGGGCACGCAACAGAGCGGCATAGCCTTCGACCTGAAACTTGCCAACCTTGCCCGAGACGGCCAGATAGTCCAGTTGGCACGCGAGACGGCCTCTGCCATCCTGGACGAAGACCCCACCCTGTCCCAACCCCAGCACCGCATAATGGTGGAACGCCTACGCTATCTCAAACGCGACGAGATGGACTGGAGCAATATCAGTTGAACTCAGTACCGGTTTTTGTAATGCCGAATCGGTACTGGAGTACTCTCACGTCAGTACTGGAGTACTCTCGTGTCGGTATTGGAGTACCTTCGTGTCGGTACTGGCCTGCTAACAGATTGCGTCAAGACTTGGCACGTAGCACTGCTGTATGGACTCAGCAATGGCGGTGGCAACCTCCATGTCGCTCAGGCCTATGCTGTTGCCGAACTGGTATATCAGTTCCACTTCTTCCTTGGCTATAATCTTGTCGGAGAGGACTATCTGTATCATATACTGCAGCATCCCTTCCTTAAGGCCGGGATTTATCTCCAGCATTTTCTGCACAGATTCGTTGAAGATTTCGGCCACATCACCCTTTATTATCTCGTCCAGGAACTCCTTGGGAAATATCTTCAAGGCAGCAAGCGACTGTATGATCTTGTCATACTCCTCCTTGTTGATATCCTCGTCGGTGCTGGCCACAAGCAGGCCGGCAGAAGCGATGAAGCGTGCCGTGTGCTCGTCCAGGTCGCTATCGCCCACCTTTAGCAGTATGGATATCAATTCCTTCATACCGTTGTCCAGTTCTTCCTTGTCCTTGGCTGTAGCAAAGAGATTCAGCGCCTGTACCCTGATAGGGTTTACGGGATGTGAGGCGCGACTCATGCCCTTGTCCTTGAGGAAATAGTCCAGACGCCGGTTGTTGTCGGCAATGAGGGCCTCTATGCTCACGTTCATCTTCATGAGATCCAGTCCTGATGCCATCTTGAAGAAGGCTGTCACGCAGGCATCAAGGTTCTCCACAGCCAGATAGCCGTATCGGTCGGCAACAAGTTCTGCCAACTGTTCGTGCAGGCGTATTTTGTATTGCAGGGTCACGGGCACGTCGGAATTCGGAGGGAACACAAAGTTTATGAGCCTGGCCAGGGCTGTGTCCCTGTTGATGAGATGTCCCAACTCGTGCCCGACAACAAACCTCAGTTCGTCCTGGGTCATGAGTCCGAAGAGCGCCGAATTGATGTTCACGATGTGCGGCTCTTCCTCGTTCTCGGCTGCTACCGAAAAGGCATTCACCGTGGAGTCGCCGGTAATGTAGAAGTCGACCTTTTCCTTGAAGTCCAGTTTTCCGCACACTTCGTGGCACAGGTCGTAGAAGTCCTTGAGCAGGTCCTCCTCCACCCTCAGGCTGTGTCCTTCCATGGCACTGCGCCAATAGGCATCGGTATTGGTGGTCTTAATCTTGCGAAGGACCTCCTCCACAACCGTACCTTGCAATGCATTGTATATCTGTTCTCCGATCTGCTTCTCCAACTCAATAGATGCGGAAAAGCGCCCGTCCGTCTGTCGGTCATCCTTGTCGGTTCCTTTGAACCAGTGCCATAGGCTGTTAGTAGAGGTGTCCATAATATGCTTTCCTTTTGGGGGTTTGTCCAGCACAAAAATAAGAATTCTCTCTGAAATATGCCAACGAATGAAGGAAAATAATGATGTCAGTACGATGTTAGCATCTACATTGTGTGGGGAACTGCCATCTAAATTCAATCGTCACCATCAATCGGCCGATTGATTTAATCGTTTTGACAAATAAAGAATAAGACTTACCTTTGCACCACAAAGAAAGACAAACCAATTAAATACTACAGATTATGGCAACAATCAATTTGACAAGAGAAGGCTTTGAGAGAAGGATATCCAGCATTGAGACGTTAAAAAGCAAGTGGGAATATTTGGGCGACAAACCGGCAGTGATAGATTTCTATGCTCCGTGGTGCGGTCCCTGCAAGATGCTCTCCCCGATACTGGAAGATTTGTCGGAAGAGTATGCCGGGAAGGTAGACATATATAAGGTAAATGTAGATAGCGAAGAAGAACTTTCGGCCTTGTTCGGAATAAGAAGTGTCCCCACGTTGCTTTTCATCCCATTGCGCGATGCACCGCAAAAAGCAAGCGGAGCACCAACCAAGCAGCAACTGCGTACGGTTATTGAGGACTTCCTGCTTAAAGGGAAGTAACCTCGGGACAAATGACAATAGACAACTGATAGACAAGAGTAAGGTATGAAAGCAAACACTAATCAAAAATATGTTATAATAGGTGGCGTTGCCGGTGGTGCCACCGCAGCGGCACGCATACGCCGTAACACCGAACAGGCGGAGATAATCCTGTTTGAAAAGGACGAGCATATCTCGTACGCTAATTGCGGACTTCCATATTACATCGGAGGTGTCATAGAGGAACGCGAACGCCTTTTTGTACAAACTCCAGAGGCATTCGGCAAACGCTTCAACATAGACGTAAGGGTCAATAGCGAAGTTGTGGGCATCTGTCCCGACAAGAAATCGGTGCGAGTACGCACATCCGACGGGCGTGAATATACGGAATCATACGACAAACTGCTGCTGTCTCCGGGTGCCACTCCGGTACGTCCGCCTTTGCCTGGCATTGACAGCGAGGGAATATTTACATTGCGCAGCGTGGCAGATACCGACAGGATCAAGGAACATATACTCCGACATCATGTCAGGCATGCAGTAATCGTGGGCGGCGGTTTTATCGGTTTGGAAATGGCGGAGAACATCCACCGTACAGGTGCGCAGGTTACGGTAGTGGAGATGGCCAATCAGGTAATGACGCCCATTGACTTCTCCATGGCGTCCATCGTACACCAGCATCTGCAGGAGAAAGGCGTGCAACTGTATCTTGACCAAAAAGTAGAGTCTTTCACACGCCATGACGGGATGCTGAGAGTGCATTTCCAGTCAGGCATCAAGTTGGACGCCGACTTCGTACTGCTCTCCGTAGGCGTGAGGGCACAGACCCAACTGGCAAAGGATGCAGGGCTGAAACTGGGAGAAACGCAGGGAATATATGTGAATGAATACCTGCAGACTTCGGATGAACACATCTATGCCGTAGGCGATGCCATAGAATATCCCCATCCCATCACCGGAAAGCCATGGTTGAACTTTCTTGCCGGACCAGCCAACCGTCAGGCACGCATAGTTGCAGACAATATGGTTTTCAACAATATCCAGACTTACGAAGGCTCCGTAGGCACATCCATAGCCAAGGTGTTCGACCTAACTGTTACGTCTACCGGTCTTCCTGCCAAGCGGTTGAAGCAGATGAATATCCCTTACCTGTCCTCGACCATACATTCCGGTTCGCACGCAGGGTACTATCCGGAGTCTTTGCAAATGGACATCAAAATCACGTTCTCGCCGGACGGAGGACGTTTGTATGGCGCACAGATTGTAGGCTATGACGGAGTGGACAAGCGTATAGACCAGTATGCCATGGCCATCAAGAACGGGTACACGGTGGAAAGACTCACCAATCTGGAACATGCCTACGCGCCACCCTTTTCTTCGGCAAAAGACCCGGTGGCTATATCGGGGTATGTGGCTGGGAACATCCTTTGCGGCAAGATGACTCCGCTCTATTGGCGCGAGTTGCAGGATGCCGACCTTTCCAAAGTGATGCTTGTAGATGTGCGGACGCCTGAAGAATCTGCACTAAGTGCCGTTCCCGGGGCCGTCAACATTCCGCTGGACGACCTGCGCGAACGAATGAGCGAAATCCCCAAAGACCGGCCGATATACCTCTTCTGCGAGGTGGGCTTGCGTGGCTACTTAGCCTCCAACATACTGAAAGGACATGGCTACAAGGATGTGCGCAATCTTATAGGAGGGCTCAAGACATACAAGGCAGCCACAAGCCCCGTGCCTGTTCCAAGCGCAAATGAGAATGGGACAAAGGAGACCTGTTGCAGCGCTGCATCCCTGCAGGAACCAGATACTGCTGTCGTCCGGATAGACGCTTGCGGTATCCAATGCCCGGGACCCATCCTGAAACTGAAGAAAAGCATGGACTCCCTGCAACCGGGGCAAAAGGTTGAGGTGCGCTCCACGGACGCCGGATTCCCCAACGATGCCGAGTCATGGTGTCATACAACAGGGCACAAGTTCATACAAAAGCGTTCCGAAAGGGGCATACACTATGTGCTGATAGAGAAACAGGCATCCTGCGGTGCAGGGAATGTGAGCGTGGCAAGCGAAGACAAGGGCAAGACCTTTATCCTCTTCAGCGATGACCTTGACAAGGCACTGGCCACCTTCGTTCTGGCAAACGGAGCGGCAGCCACGGGCAAGAAGGTGTCGATATTCTTTACCTTCTGGGGACTGAACGCAATAAAGAAGTCGCATAAACCCAAGGTCAAGAAAGACTTCTGGGGACGCATGTTCGGCCTGATGCTGCCTTCCGACTCCACGAAGTTGCCTCTCTCGCAGATGAACATGATGGGTATCGGCGCCAAACTGATGCGTTTCATCATGAAGCGCAAAAGTGTGGACTCGCTTGAAAGTCTCCGCCAGCAGGCCATTGACAATGGAGTGGAGTTCATTGCATGCCAGATGTCGATGGATGTGATGGGAGTAAAGCGCGAAGAACTGCTCGAAGAAGTCACCGTAGGAGGTGTTGCCACCTATATGGACAGAGCCGAACAGGCCAACGTGAACCTGTTCATCTGACAAACAAATCGGCATGTCCTTAGGCTTCTTTCAGGAAAAATAGTTATATTTGCAACATGCTTCGGTCCAGCGGACCGGTTATCGGGTAGATATTCTTTCCTTGTCTTCCAAAAAGCGGTTTGATTGCCGCAAACAGGACAAGAAAGGATGTCTGCTCGCTATCGTCCGCAAGCAATAACAGACAACAGGAAAAAAATCAGGACAAGGTCCAAACACTACAACAGTTATGACACTCCAACAGATGGAATATATCGTGGCAGTAGCCAAATACCGCCACTTTGCACGAGCCGCCGAATCGTGTGGCATCACCCAATCCACATTGTCTTCACTGATACAGAAATTGGAAGCGGAACTGGACGTGACCATATTCGACCGCAGCAGCCACCCGATAAAGCCAACCAAATTAGGGGAAGAAATCATCAATCAGGCGAAAGTCCTGCTGTTCAATGCCTCGCAGATAGAAGAACTTGTATCAGCACACAAAGGCAAGACCGTAGGCAAAGTGCGCATGGGCATAGCCTCAACCATAGCGCCGTATATACTGCCCAAGATGTTCAAGCACCTTTCCAAGGAGCACCCCGGCATAGACCTGTATGTGGAAGAAGCCCGCATAGCAACCATTATACAAAAGTTGGAACGGGCCGAATTGGACATAGCCATATTGGCCACACCGTTGGATAACAGCGAGTTGTTGGAAATACCCATATACACGGAACGCTTTGTGGCATACGTCTCGCCAAGCGAGGAAATGTACCGCCATAAGGTGTTGGAGACATCTTCTCTGCCGGCAGAAAGCGTCTGGGTGTTGCGCGAAGGATACTGCCCGAACAGGGGCATTTTCCCCTTCTGCCATGCCAATATGGAAAAGCGCGCAATATATGAGGCCGGCAGCATAGAGACGCTTGTCAGGATTGTTGACGAAAACGGAGGATACACGATTATACCCGAACTGCATGTTCCGTTGCTCCATGGCAAGCGGCAAGACAACATCCGCCATTTGCAGAACCCTCAGCCCACACGTGAAATAGCCTTTGTCATACGACGCGACTATGTGCGGGAACGCTTGCTCAACATCCTGGCAGATGCAATAAAGGCAGTCATTCCACAAGACATGATTCACGAAAGACTAAGGAAGTTTTCAATAAAACTCTGAAATGCCCCTGAAAACACCCTACAATGCATCTCTGCACGGCCTCATGACACCCTAATTGTGTTCTTTGGACACTTTTATAGTCAAAAATGGCACGTTTAGGCAATTTATGTGCTATATAAGTATTGGATTTTCAAATAAATGTTGTACCTTTGTCGCGATTATGGCACGCGTGTGCCTATACATGACCATTGAATAACGATTAGACAGATGTTGGAAAGAACCTTAGTACTGCTGAAACCAAGCACAGTGGAAAGAGCACTGATAGGCGAGATTATAAACCGTTTTGAGAAGAAAGGACTGCGCATTGCCGGCATGAAGATGCTTCAGTTGGACGACGACATTTTGGCCGAGCACTATGCTCATTTGGTCAACAAGCCTTTCTTCGGAATCCTGAAGGCTTCAATGATGAAGACCCCCGTAGTGGCAATGTGCCTGGAAGGCGTGGATGCCATTGCCGTGGTAAGATACATCACCGGTTACACCAACGGCCGTAAGGCAGATCCCGGTACCATCCGCGGTGACTATTGCATGAGCAACCAGCAGAACATTGTCCATGCATCCGATTCTCCCGAGGCCGCCGAGGCAGAACTGAAAAGATTCTTCCGCCCCGAAGAAATTTTTGACCTGAAGGACATGAACCTAAGCCGTCTCTATGCCGTAGACGAAATTTAATCAGGCAGGCCAGATACACCAAGATTACAAAAAGACTAACCACTTAAACGACTTAATACACCAATGCACTTCTTAAAGACCACCGAAAAGAAGAGAACACTGATGTTATCCATCCTGGCCATGTTTGCCCTTGTGACAATGGCACAGGACCAGCTGGCCAGCGTGGCCCCCATTGACAAGCGCATGCGCGCCATAGACTCCGTCAGTATAGCAAAGATGCTGGCAAAGGAGTCTTTGGGTGATCCTGCTTCCTCACTCTACCCTGATTGGAACAACAAGTACACCACAAACTATGGCGTGGAGATGCCCAAGGAATACAAGATTGACCTGCGTGCCTTCCACTTCCCCTGCGAAAGCCGTCGCGTGACAAGCAGTTACGGTTACCGCCGCTCTTTCCGCCGCAAGCACTACGGCACTGACATCAAGGTATATGTAGGCGACACTATCCGTTCTGCCTTTTCCGGCAAAATACGTATTGTGGCCAACCAGGGCAGGAGAAAAGGTTATGGCAAGTATGTGGTAATACGCCACCACAACGGTTTGGAGACCGTTTATGGACATTTGAGCAAGCAGCTGGTTGTAGAGGACCAGGAAGTAAAGGCCGGCGAGCCCATCGGTTTGGGAGGCAATACAGGCCGTTCTACCGGTAGTCACCTGCACTTTGAGACACGCTTCCTCGGCCAGTTCATTGACCCCGAGAAGTTATTCGACTTCACCGCTCAGGACGTTCTGGCCGACTATTACCTGTTCTCTTCAGTAGGACGCAGCCGCCTGCTCACATCAGAGGAGAGCAAGCAGTTGCCCGACAACAAGGTTTTGGCATCCGTAGGAGGTCCCACATTCGAGGCAGACAAGGCAGCACAAAGCAAGAGGTTCCAGGAGGAGCGTCGCGAATCTCTCCGCGCTCAGGTGCATAAGGTAAGGAAGGGAGAAAGTCTTTCCGTCATAGCCCGCAAGCGTGGCACTACCGTCAAGCGCCTATGTCAGTTGAACAACATTACCACCAAGACTGTCCTTCGTGTAGGCCAGATCTTGAAGTGCTAATGGGTTGCTGCCATTCCTTCGGATTGTTCTCGGAGGGCATGAGCATGGCAACGAAAGGATAAAAGGAAATAGGAAGAACCGGTCCCCGGCCGGGGATTGGTTCTTTATCGTATAAGGGGACCACTCCCCTGTATATATAAATATATAATGAACACGCGCGAACAGTTTGAAGCGGTGATGCAGGAATGCCGCACCCTGTTTTCCAAGAAACTCCACGACTACGGAGCAGCGTGGCGCATAATGCGCCCCGAGTCGGTGACCGACCAGATATATATCAAGGCAAACCGCATCCGTAGCATAGAAACCAAGGGCGTGACAATGGTGGGTGAGGGAATACGTCCCGAATTCATAGGCATTGTGAACTATGCCCTTATCGGTTTGATTCAGTTGGAACTTGGAGCGGCAGAGGTGACGGACGGCATGAGTCCCGAACGTGCTTTGGCAGAGTACGACCGCCACGCACAGGAGTGCTTCGAACTGATGCTGCGCAAGAACCATGACTACGACGAGGCCTGGCGCTCGATGCGCATCAGCAGTTACACAGACCTCATACTGATGAAGATATTCAGGACAAAGCAAATCGAATCTCTCAGCGGAGAGACACTGGTGTCAGAGGGCATAGATGCCAATTACATGGACATGCTCAACTATGCCGTGTTCGGTTTGATAAAATTGACATTCGGTGAAGAATAGCAGATTACTCTCCGTATTGCGCTGGCTACTGGTCAATGCATGCCGCATGACCCTTTCCGCATCCCTGATATTCTCGGGTGCAGTAAAGATGATTGACCCGCGTGGCACAGAGTACAAGATCAAGGACTATGCCGTGGCCTTCGGATTGGATGATCTTCTGGGACTATACATGCCACTCCTGCTCAGCATGGCACTGGCACTGGCAGAGTTCTGCTTGGGAGCGCACCTCCTCTTCGGGAGCAACAGACGATGGACATCACGCGTGGTGCTGCTGTTCTTCATGCTGTTCACTCCGTTTACGCTATATCTGGCGATAGAGAACCCTGTCAGCGATTGCGGATGCTTCGGCGATGCCTGGGTGCTGACCAACTGGCAGACATTCGGCAAGAACGTGGTCCTGCTGACCTGCGCCATTCTGGTGTGCATATATTACAAGTTGCAGACACGCCTGATTAGTGAACATGCACAATGGCTCGTGTCGCTCTATAATTGGATGTATGCCTTTACGCTGACACTCTATTGTGTGTACACCCTGCCGGTTATGGACTTCCGTCCCTATCACATAGGTGCAGACATCCATGCCAATATGCAGTGGGATGACACGGACAGGATACCGCCCATAACGGACCTGGTAATATCCAACCCTGTTACAGGAGAGGACATGACGGACAGTATCGTATCTGGCCAGGGATGGAAGTTCCTCATCGTGGCGCCAAGACTGGAAAATGCCGACGACGGCGTGATGGACAAACTGGCCGAACTGACAGAGTATTGCGAAGACTATGGTTACCCTCTTGTGGCATTGACGGCAAGCAGCGACAGTCTGATAGAATACTGGCGCGATATAACGGGTGCGGAATACCGGTTCCTCGTGGCCGACGAGATACCTCTGAAGACGATGATCAGAAGCAATCCCGGTGTCATTCTGCTAAATGGCAGTGTGGTGGCCAACAAATGGGCATCGTCGCAGATACCAGGACAGGATGAATTGGTTGCCCCTTTGGACCAGATGCCATGGATGCAGAAACCTCAGTCAACCTATGCACAAAGGTTCTTCATCCTGTTGTCGTGGTACCTGATTCCATTGCTCGTCCTCACCATTCTGGACAAGATATGGATTGGGATAAAGATGTTGAGAGAGAGAAAGAAACAAGATATATAAACCTTTAAAAACTATTGAAAATGAGAAAGCACATTGTAGCAGGCAACTGGAAGATGAACAAGAGCCTGCAGGAAGGTGTAGCACTGGCTACTGAACTGAAGGACATGCTGGCTGCCGAAAAGCCCAATTGCGATGTTATCATCGGTACTCCCTTCATCCACTTGGCTACTGTTAGCGAGTTGCTGAAGGACAGCGTAATCGCCGTTAGCGCAGAGAACTGTGCAGACAAGGAGAGCGGTGCATACACCGGTGAGGTTAGCGCTTCTATGGTTAAGAGCACCGGCGCCGAGTACGTTATCCTCGGTCACTCAGAGCGTCGCGAATATTATCACGAGACTCCCGAGATCCTGAAGGAGAAGGTTGACCTGGCTCTGGCAAACGGCCTGAAGGTTATCTTCTGCATCGGCGAGAGCCTGGCAGAGCGCGAGGCTAACGAGCAGGAGGCTGTATGCAAGGCAGAGTTGGCAGGCAGCGTATTCCACCTGACCGCAGAGCAGTGGAAGAACGTCGTTATCGCTTACGAGCCCATCTGGGCTATCGGTACCGGCAAGACCGCCACTGCTGAGCAGGCTGAGGAAATCCACGCCTTCATCCGTTCTTGTGTTGCTGAGGTTTACGGTGCTGAGGTTGCCGACGAGACCAGCATCCTGTATGGTGGTTCTTGCAAGGCAAGCAATGCTCCCGAACTCTTCGGCAAGCCCAATATCGACGGTGGCCTGATTGGTGGCGCTTCTCTGAAGGCTGCTGACTTCAAGGGCATCATCGACGCTTGGAACTAATCAGATGTAAACAGACAGTGTTGCATGGGGCATGCAATTGCGCAGCCCCATCAACACATTGTCAAATCAAAACCGTTTTTTATGACGAGGACATTATTCATCATATTCCTCCTTGCCACTTTCGGTGCATCCGTTGCTCATGCACAGCAGGAGATAACGATGGACAGCATTATCCACACCATACAGGACAACGATGTCCATACAAAGGTCAAGAAGGATAGTGTACCTCCCAAGCGTATCCGCGTGAACGGATTCCGCGTTCAAGTATACTACGGCGGCAACAACCAGAAATCCAAACTCCAGGCACGCCAAATGGCGCAGAGAGTGAAGATATGGTTTGAAGACCTGTCTGTATACACAACATTCTCCTCACCCCACTGGATATGCCGTGTAGGTGATTTCCAGACACGCGAGGAAGCCATGGAAGTGCTCACGGCCATGAGGGAATCCGGCAGATTCCCACGTGCCATTATTGTAAAGAGCAAGATAAACATTACAGAAGATGAACTCAGAAGAGAAGAACCTACTGACTCCTGTGCAGGAAGAAATACAACAGCATGTTGCGCGAATACTGGAGTTGCTGGGCGAGGACCCGTCGAGGGAGGGATTGCTGAGGACTCCGATGCGCGTGGCCAGAGCCATGACTGACCTAACCCGAGGCTATCAGCAAGACCCCGTTGCCATACTGAAGAGCGCAATCTTTCACGAGGAAGGTTGCAACCAGATGGTTATAGTCAAGGACATCAATTTTTATTCTCTCTGCGAGCATCACATGCTTCCCTTCTACGGACGTGTGCATGTTGCATACATTCCCAACGGTGAAGTTACCGGCCTAAGCAAAATTCCTCGTGTGGTGGACGTATTCAGCCATCGCCTGCAGTTGCAGGAACGCCTGACCAAGCAAATCCGCGAGGCCATACATGAGGCACTCCATCCCCTGGGAGTGATGGTGGTTGTAGAGGCCCAGCACATGTGCATGCAGATGCGAGGCGTGGAGAAACAAGGCAGCATAACCACCACCAGCGACTTCTGCGGTGCCTTCAATCAGCACAAGACCCGCGAAGAATTCCTTTCACTCATCAGAATGAGAGGGTAGGAATCAAATCGAAAATCTGCGAGTAAGCGATAGCAGAAGCAAAGTTTACTTTGATTATGCCGAGCGTGAGCAGATTCAAGACTACGAAGTCGGATTAAAATGGAAAACGGAAAGGTGAAAAACTTAATTGCACAGTCTCTCACCTTTCCGTTTTCCGTTTTTTCCACTTTGCAATCCAAAACCACTCACATTTAACCCAAAACGATCATTGGCGTTATGATGATTAATAGCCTTCACGATGTCGCAACTTGCTCTCAGTGGCGGTAAAATGAACCGCTACCGATGATAAAGTTTACCGCCAGTGGCGGTGAGATTCACGGCCACTGACGGTAAAACCTATGCTCCTGCAGGAAGTATCATGAGATTATCAGGAACACCCATGACAGACCTGTATATTACAAGATTTATTCCAATGCAGAATGTTACGAGTCCCTCCCTACATACAATAGCACACCGAATCAAGCATAACATTATGGAACAAAGAAACGAGCGGAATCATCTTTCCGCTTTTCTTCGTTTTACAGGCTTTTCCTTCTTCCTGAATATCACCCACTCGTTCATAACAAAGTTGAAGATGCCGGAGAAGATGAGGGCGATGAGGTTGCAGATGACCACGTTGAGGCCTGCGAAATGGCGGATTAAAACGAAGGGCACCATCTTAATTAGGAAAGCCGCTATGCAGGACACGTTGTAGGGCAGGAAACGTGTCCAGAATCCTCGGGCAGAGCGCTCGCCAACCCTATCCTTCCACACGAAGAAATAGGCAAGTGTATAGTTGGTGAAGACGGCACACTCGAAAGAGACCGTGGGGGCGACAAAGAGACCTACGAATTCGGAATCGGCGAAGAACACTTCAGCCAAAAGCCACATCACAGCACAATCCACTGCTGTTCCGCCAAGAGTGGAGACCATAAACTTCAGATATCTGACCAACTTTTCCATTTTCCTTACCATTGATATTGACGGGCAACCGTCAGATAAATATGCATGAAAAACAAGAGAGGAGAGACGTTCCTGCCCTCCTCCCTCAAAAATATTCCGAAATTACTTGTTCTTCTTTACAAGCGGATCTACCTTGGCGAAATACTTGCCATCCTTGATAAGGCTGCCGAAATAGGTAAAGCAAAGGATAGCGAATACCACCACACCGGCAAGGTCCAGACTGAGCAACTCACCTGCAAGGGGACCTACCTTTACAGGCAGGCTGAATGTGTGCAAAGGTTCGATGGAGAACCAGATGGTGTTGAGCAGTATCATCAGCACACGCAACTCCGTAGGACCGAATTTTCCGTAGGTCAACTTGAACTCGTTCTTCAGGTGGGCGCATATCATCACATACACCTCCATGCCGAGGTATACGCAGAACAGCAGCAGACCCATCCAGAAGTGCATGTAGGCCGACAGGCCCATACCACCGAATATGAAGAACTCTGCCACGCAATCCATATTGTGGTCAATGTAGAAACCATACAGGGGGCGTGACTGGTTGCGCACACGGGCGATGGTTCCGTCCAGAGAGTCACCCACCCAGTGGAGCACGAAGCCCAGGGAGGAAAGCCATAGCCATGCCGGGTGATAGTTGGTCAGGAGATAACCCAACGCGATAACCACGGCGCCGAACAGGCTGAACCATGTGAGCATGTCGGACGTTACCCAACGGGGCAACCGCTCGGCCATCCAGATGAGGGCCTTCTTCTCGTAGGGGTTCAAAATAGATGTCTGTATGCGAACCGAATTTTCTTTGCTACTCATAATCTCTTGTTTTGTTCGTACTTATGTATATACACACGTAAACATTCCCTACGGGAACACGGCAATGACGGCTCCCATAAGTCATGTCTTGGATTTCGGGTGCAAAGTTAACACTTTTTATCCAAACGCACAAAAAAGACACAAACTTTATAGATTATTCTGCACAGACACGGCAAGTTTGTGCTATCTTTCCCATAGCACTACCTCCCCCTTCTGGAGTGATTTCTGCACGTCTATGAGTCTTTGATTGGAAGAACCCCGGAAAAGAAGGTCGGTATTGCGCAGGGCCTGGACAAAGGGTCCGTCCACAAGGACATCAAGATTCTGCAAAAGAGACATCACGCCGGCATCACCTTCCGCCAGGATTTGTTCCCATGTGTAGCCGGTGTAGCACCAGATGGTTTTGTCTGTCTCTGTCTTTACCCTACGGGCCAGTTCGGCACAACCGGATGCCTGAAGGAGCGGGTCTCCTCCGGAGAGGGTGACGTGGGCAAAGGGGTCGTTGACAATGACACGCATCAGTTCGTCCACGGAGACATCCTCTCCCCCACCCTCGTTCCACGACTCGGGATTATGGCAACCGAGGCAACGATGACGGCATCCCGCCAAATAGATGCTTGTGCGGAAACCGGGTCCGTCTACCGTGGTGTCCTCTAAAATATCCAATACACGAAGAACAGTTAGCGGACCCTCCCCCTCACCCCTCCCTATAGGGCGGGGAGCAGAATGTTCTGTCTGATGTGACTTTTCTGTCATTTGTCTGTCTATACTATACACTCCCCTCCCCCTCAGGGAGGGGTAAGGGGGAGAGTCCGTTTGTCTTTACTTATGTATCACACGGTCGTTCAACTCGGCCAACTTGGCCTTGTTCCAACGGTCGGTAGTACCCACGAGGTAACCCGTGATGCGCTGGAGACGGTCAATGTTGTGGCTGCCGCAACTGGGACATTCGTCCATAACCTTCTCGGCATTCTCGTATCCGCAATCCATGCAACGGTTGCGTGTGTGGTTTACCGAACCGTAACCGATGTTGAACTTGTCCATCATGTCCACGATGTTCATAACGGCCTCGGGATTGTGTGTGGCATCGCCGTCTATCTCTACGTAGAAGATATGGCCGCCACCGGTGAGTGCATGATAGGGAGCCTCTACCTGCGCTTTGTGCAGGGCAGAGCACTTGTAGTATACGGGCACATGGTTGGAGTTGGTGTAATAGTCCTTGTCTGTTATGCCGGGGATGATGCCATATTTCTTCTTGTCGAACTTGGTGAAGCGACCAGAAAGACCCTCGGCAGGAGTGGCCAGCACGCTATAGTTATGCTGATAGCGGTCGCAGAACTCCACAACACGGTCGCGCATGTAGGTGATAATCTTCAGACCCAGTTCCTGGCTCTCCTCGCTCTCGCCATGGTGCTTGCCAGTGAGGGCGATAAGACACTCTGCCAAACCAATGAAACCGATACCCAATGTACCCTGGTTGATGACGGGGGCAATGGTCTCGTTAGGAGAGAGATTCTCGCTACCGATCCACAGACCACGCATGAGCAGAGGGAACTGCTTGGCGAAGGCTGTCTTCTGGAACTCCATACGGTCATGCAGTTGCTTGGCGGTAACCTCCAGTAAGTTGTCCAACTTGGCAAAGAAGGCTGCTATGCGATCCTCCTTGTCCTTAATGTTCATGCACTCGATGGCAAGGCGCACGATGTTGATGGTGGAGAAAGAGAGGTTGCCACGGCCGATGCTGGTCTTGGGACCGAAACGGTTCTCGAACACACGTGTGCGGCAACCCATGGTGGCACACTCGTACTTATAGCGCTCGGGGTCGTTGATGTCCCACTTCTCGTGGTAGTTGTATGGGGCATCAAGGTTGATGAAGTTGGGGAAGAAACGGCGTGCCGTTACCTGACATGCATACTTGTAGAGGTCGTAGTTGCGGTCGGTGGGCAGATAACTCACACCACGTTTCTTCTTCCATATCTGTATGGGGAAGATGGCGGTTTCGCCATTGCCGACACCCTCGTATGTGCTCTTCAGCAACTCGCGGATGATACAACGACCCTCGGCGCTGGTATCGGTACCATAATTGATGGAAGAGAACACCACCTGGTTACCGCCACGAGAATGTATGGTGTTCATGTTGTGGATGAATGCTTCCATGGACTGGTGCACACGCTCCACAGTCTTGTTGATGGCATGCTGGCGCACACGCTCACGACCTACCAGACCTGCGAGAGGAGTCTCTATGAAGTCCTCGATGTCGCAATTATACAGTTCGCTATAGTCCTCGGCGTTGAGGTCTTCCAGCACCTTCACTTCTTCGATAAAACTCTTGCGCACATAGGGGGCCAAATAGAAGTCGAAAGCAGGAATGGCCTGACCGCCGTGCATCTCGTTCTGCACGGTCTCCATGCTGATACAACCCAGAATTGAAGCGGTCTCGATACGCTTTGCAGGACGGCTCTCGCCATGACCAGCCTGGAATCCGTACTTCAGGATACGGTCCAAAGGGTGCTGTACGCAGGTCAGCGACTTGGTAGGATAGTAGTCCTTGTCGTGGATGTGCAGGTAGTTGTTGCTTACGGCCTCCTTCACCTCATCGCTCAGCAGGTAGTCGTCCACGAAAGGCTTTGTGGTCTCGCTGGAGAACTTCATCATCATGCCGGCAGGGGTGTCGGCATTCATGTTGGCATTCTCGCGTGTAACATCATTGTTCTTGATGTTGATAATCTCCAGGAAGATGTCGCGGGTCTTGGCCTTACGGGCAATGGTACGGGCACTACGGTACTTGATGTATATCTTGGCAACGTCGGGACGGCTGGACTTCATCAACTCGTCCTCGACCATGTCCTGAATCTCCTCCACGGTCATCTGCGATTTGCCTCGCATGGTGACACGGTCGGTAATCTTTGATATCAACTCGTTGTCCTCTCCAGCATCGGTGGTAAGCATGGCCTTACGGATAGCGGCAGCTATCTTCTGCTCGTTGAAACCAACGATGCGTCCGTCTCTCTTTAGTACTGTCTGTATCATACGGTGGTAATGGATTATGTGTTTCTAATATTATATAAGGTGTATTCACTCAACGCTTTAGGCCTGCCCGTTTTTTTTTCGAGCGAAAAGCGATGCAAATATACGACAATAGACAATACAAGACAAGGATTTGACATAAAAACTTTCCCGTTTTGGCAAACTTTTTGCCGCTCCAGAACAGAAAAGTTATCCATTTTATTTTCTATATTATTGATATTCAGGCAACTTTTTCTTTGCGTTAAAGAAAAAGTTTTCCAAAAGTATTTCTTTTTAGGCATTTAAACCTGAACATCAATCTCTTACAACTTCGCTAAGCCATGATACCTGCCAATAGGTACGCTTATATGCCTACCACGGCTGTACATCGTTCGTTCTCAGAATTTGACAAGTTACATTTATTGAGATCCTTGAAGACGAAAAAAAAATACTTAAGTATGGCACGAGCGCAGGCAACAAAAATAGCGCATGCCACCCTTTATTTAAGGAAATGTCCGTACCTTTAACTGCGTTTTAGACACTCGCACTCGGAAAAAGCAAAATTCTTTTGTTTTTTCCCCCGCATAATCGTACCTTTGTACGCGAATAGACATACATTTAAGGAAAATACGACATGAACAAGAAAACAGCAATCATTGTCGCTTCGGCGGCAGGTATAATCCTTGTGGGACTGCTTATCTACATGACCATAAGCATGAAGGCCCGTCAGGAGGAGAACGAACAGATGATAGAGGTCCTGAAGATGGACAAGGCCGAGATGGAGAACGAGTACGAGCAGTTTGCCATGCAATACAACGAGATGATGGCACAGATCAACAATGACTCGCTCGTCGAACAACTCTCTCTGGAGCAGGAGCGTGTGCAGAAACTCCTTGCAGAACTGAAGCAGACAAAGGCCGAAAATGCCCGCGAGATAATGCGTCTGAAGAAGGAACTGGCCACCCTACGTGCCATTCTGAAGGACTATGTCATGCAGATTGACTCGCTGAACCGCGAGAACCAGGCCCTGAGGGTGGACAACGACAAACTTCGCAACCAGAACCAGCAGGCCATTGCACACATAACCGACCTCTCTACACAGAACGAGGAACTGGTGGACAAGGTGGCCATTGCCAGCCAACTCAATGCCACCGGCATCTCTGCAGTAGCACACAACAAGCGTGGAAGGAACACTGAAAAGATAAAGAAGGCTAAGAAGTTCGTCATCTCCTTCACCCTGGCACGCAACGTCACCACAGAGACCGGAATGCGTAGCATCTACGTGCGCATTGCCACCCCTACAGGTTCCACACTGACCAACGGAGGAACCTTCCAGTATGAGAACCGCGACCTCCAGTACAGCATACTGAAGGAGGTAGAGTACAATGGCGAGGAACTCCCCGTGACGGTATACTGGGACATAGCAGAAAGTCTCACGGCCGGCCAATACCGTGTAGATATCTTTGCCGACGGACAGAACATTGGCACCACAACATTTGAAATGGAATAAGGAAGATGGGAAAGGGTAAACTTGCCAAATTCGCCGACATGGCGGCCAATCCGCTGGTAGTGGAACGTCCATGCCGCCCGGGAGACAAACCCGTGCGCATGGACTGGCACAAGGAGTTCTTCCACAACGACAACCCCATCATTCTGGAACTCGGATGCGGACGCGGCGAGTACACCGTGGGAATGGGACGCTTGTATCCGCACAACAACTACATAGGCGTAGACATCAAGGGTGCACGCATGTGGACAGGGGCACAGGAGGCCATGCGCGAGGGTATGAAGAACGTGGGGTTCCTGCGCACCAACATAGAGTTCATTAACAAGTTCTTCTCTCCCGGGGAAGTATCCGAGATATGGCTCACCTTCTCCGATCCCCAGATGAAGAAGGCAACAAAACGCCTTACCTCCACCTACTTCCTGCAACGCTACCGCCATATCCTCAAGGACGGAGGCATCATACACCTGAAGACGGACTCCAACTTCCTCTTCACCTACACCGAGGAGATACTCAAGGCAAACAAACTGCAACCCCTCGTATGCACACGAAGCCTCTATGCCGAGACAAGCGAGGAAACGGCCGAGGCACGCTCCCGACAGACCTACTACGAGGAAATGTGGCGCTCGCGTGGCATAGACATCAAGTATCTGGCCTTCCGCCTTCCACAGAATGGAGAACTCGCGGAACCCGATGTGGAGATACCCTTTGACGAATACCGCAGTTACGGGCGCAACAAGCGAAGCGGAAACGATAGCGGCAAGTAATCCCGAACCCACGTCTTACCCGTTAGGATGCATCACACTGCGTTCGGAACCTTACAAATACCCATAAACATGCGGACGCGGCATGCCGCGTCCCTACTTGTATAATACACGGAACATGTCCAACAAGCAGCCAAACGACACCACCCCCATAAAGCCATCTGCCTGGCTCAGCGCCATTCCCTTCGTATCTCTCATAAGCCTTCTCTCGTGCACATTGTATGTCTATGGGAGTGATTCTCTTGGCGGCCCCTCGCAGATTGTACTGCTCACCGCCAGCGGTATATGCATTGCACTGGGCATGGGAGTATGCCACGTAAAGTGGAGCATCATCGAAAAAAGTATTTCAGAGAAGTTACAGGAAAGCGCCATCGCCATCTGCATACTCTTGCTCATAGGCATGCTTTCTGCATCGTGGATGATATCAGGCATTGTACCCACACTCATCTGCTATGGCATCCAGATGATACACCCCGCGGTGTTCCTTCTCTCCTCTTGTCTGATATGCGCCTTGGTGTCATTGATGTCGGGCTCGTCGTGGACAACCATTGCCACCATAGGCATAGCACTTATAGGCATAGGACGGGCATTGGGATTTGAAGACGGGTGGACGGCCGGCGCCATCATCTCAGGCGCCTATTTCGGAGACAAGATATCTCCGCTCTCCGACACCACCGTACTGGCAAGTTCAAGTAGCGGCACACCTCTCTTCCAACATATCCGTTACATGCTGCTTACCACCATGCCAAGCATGTTCATCACCTTGGTAATATTCGGAATAGCAGGCGTCTGGATAGGAAGCGGCAACCTGACGGAATCAGTAGACACATACACCGAGGCCTTGAACAACACCTTCCACATCTCGCCCTGGCTGCTCATCGTGCCCATAATAACCGGAGTGCTCATTTACAGGAAAGTGCCCACCCTCATTGTACTTTTCCTTTCCTCCATCATGGCCATTATTCTGGCAATAGCCTTTCAGGGGAACATACTCATGCAAATAGGCGGTTCTGCCGACGGTTCATTTTCCTTTGAGGCACTGCTACGTGGTATCATCACCACTTTTGCCAACTCCACATCGGTAGACACGGGCAATGCACTTTTGAACGACCTTGTCTCCACCCGAGGTATGGGCGGAATGATGGACACCATTTGGCTGATTCTCTCTGCCATGGTATTTGGAGGCGCCATGACATCGTGCGGCATGCTGAAGAGTTTCCTGGAGGCCGTATTCCGTCGTTTCATGAAAACACGCCTGGGCCTTGTCTGCTCCACCGTGTTCAATGGCATAGCCATGAATCTGATGACCGGCGACCAATACATCTCCATCATTCTTTCAAGCAACATGTTCAAGGACGAGTACACCCGCCAGGGGTATGAATCACGACTGCTCTCACGCTCCACCGAAGACAGTGCCACCGTGGTGTCCGTCCTCATTCCCTGGAACACCTGCGGTATGACACAGGCCACCGTGCTGGGTGTGGCAACGTTCACCTACCTGCCCTACACCTTCTTCTGTCTGCTCTCTCCCATCATGTCCATCATCCACGCCGCCTTCGGCTGGAAGATAAAGAGGCACGAAGAGTGGATAAAGGAAGGTGAAAGGTGAGAAAAAAGTAGGGACGAGGCGTGCAGCGTCCGCAAAACACCAGGTTGATATAATGCGGACGCTGCACGCAGCGTCCCTACAGTGGGCAGTGATTATTTAATCTGTAATGGTTTTACGTCTTCACCTTTCCGTTCGGTTAATTTCCACGATCTTTGTCTTCTCGCGCTCGATGTTGCGGCGGTCGGTTTCGGTGACCACGCGGGCGGCGAGCTGGAGGAAGGCCTGACCGGTGATGCTGGCGGGGTCGAGGGCAACGGGGGTACCGCCGTCACCGTTCTCGCAGATGCTCTGCACCACTGGAATCTGTCCAAGCAGGGGGACGTTCATTTCCTCTGCCAGGGATTTCACGCCCTCACGGCCGAAGAGGTAGTATTTCTCCTCGGGGTGCTCTTCGGGAGTGAACCATGCCATGTTCTCCACAAGACCGAGGATGGGAACGTTCACCTTGTCGTTGGTGTACATGTTGATACCCTTGCGCGCATCGGCCAGCGCCACCTGCTGGGGTGTGCTTACGATAACCGCACCTGTGATGGGCAGAGTCTGCACGAGGGTCAGATGAATATCGGATGTGCCGGGAGGCGTGTCCAACACGAAATAGTCGAGGTCGCCCCATGCAGCATCGCCTATGAGTTGCTTCAGGGCATTGGAGGCCATACCGCCACGCCACAGGGTGGGAGTGGCAGGGTCTACAAAGAAACCTATGCTGAGCACCTTGATGCCGTATTTCTCAACGGGCATGATAAGGTCGCGCCCACCGATGTTCTCGCTATATGGACGTGCATCCTCCATGCCGAACATCTTGGGGGCACTGGGGCCGAAGATGTCGCAATCGAGCAAGCCCACACGATGCCCCATGCGTGCCAGGGCCACGGCCAGATTGGTGGCCACGGTGCTCTTGCCCACACCCCCCTTGCCACTGCTTACGGCAATGATGTTCTTCACTCCGGGGAGCAGGTCGGGCAGGTCGGGACGGGGGGCCTGCAGGGTCTTTGTCTTTATCTCCACCTCCACATCCTTGCTCACATAGGCATGAATGGCCGCCTCTGCCGCCTTGACAAGTGACTTCAGGAAGGGATTGGTAGGTTTGTCGAAGATGAGGGAGAAACTGACATGCATACCTGCTATGCGCAGGTCGTCCTCCACCATCTCCATCTCCACAATATTCTTGCCCGTGCCGGGGTATCGCACCGTAGCAAGGGCATCCATGATGAGTTTGGGATACAGTTCCATATTGTTTTATTTAAGACCCACCCCCAACCCCTCCCTATATGGAGGGGGGGTAGAAAGGTGGGGGAAAGATGATGCAAAGGTACGATTAAGTGAGAGAAAAAACAAAAGAATTTTGTTTTTTCCGAGCGTGAGTACCTAAGACGACAGTCAAAGGTACGATTAAGTGAGAGAAATTCCAAACTTGTTTGAGAATTTCCGAACGTGAGTACCTTAGAAACGTAGTTTCAGGGTACGATTAAGTGAGCGAAATCCCCAAAAACACTCAAACGAGAGCATGATAGGGACACGGCATGCCGTGTCCGAAACAATAGCCAAGCGGACTCGGTTTTGGGAGGAGAGAAAAGGACAAAACAATACCGTCGCATGGATGGAACCACACGACGGTATATTATATAGGTGTTTTCAGCAATTAGCTTACTCGCAGATTTCTGTTCTGCTATTTCACAACCTTTTTGCCATTCTGGATGAATACACCATGCTGAGAAGCATTGGCCTTGCGTCCGCTGAGGTCGAAAACTTCAGTTTTCACTTTCCCGTTTTCACCCTTCATCTCGTCTATCCCTGTAGCAATGCCCACCTGCAAAGTAGCATCAATGATGGTACCGTTGTTTGCCAGGATACCGTTTGTACCGGTACATGTGCCGTCGGCAGCAATCTGGCCACCTGCATCTACGCTGTTCCAGTCAACCTTGAAACGGATGCGGTATGTACCCTCCTCGGGGGCAGTGAACTTGGGGCAAGGAATGCTGCTTCCGGGGTTGCGGGCTGCGCCGGTAATGGTCTCTCCCAGTGAGTTCACACCAGATGCATCGTTGTTAAAGTCTCCGCTATAAAAGAAGAAACTTACCAGGTCTGTTCCGCTTTGGTCGGTGCTGCCCTCCTTGAAACTGAACTGCTGGTCATTGTCCAGGTCAATGTAGACATAGCCCTGCATCCATGCACCGCCATGCTTCAGGGTAACATTGATTTCCTCGCCGGGAGCGCAGGAAAGTATCATATCCTCGTTCTCGCTGATGTCCAGATATCGCTTGGTAGAGGTGTCCACGTCCAGTGTCTTGGCCTCTGACGTTGCCGGAGCAAAGACAATCTGCGTTACAGCCCTGGCACCTGCATTCTGAGAAATACCCTTGTCAAAGTTGATGCTATATGGAGGCACTACCTTCTCGGTAACGGTTACCTGCACCTGGGCAACCACGCCACTGCCATCGGTGGCAGAAGCGGTGATTGTCACTACGCCGGGGGCAACACCCTTGACAACTCCATTCGCTACAGTAGCCACCAACTCATCGCTTGATGTCCATTCCAAAATCTTGTTGGTGGCATTAGTAGGGTTTACCGTAGCAACAACAGCCACGGATGAACCCTCCTCTACCTCATACTGCTCCTGATTGAAGGAGATGCTTTCCACCGCCACTACGGAAGCCTCGCTATCGCGTCCGTTGAACATGTAGACGCTGCTGCCGGGCAGGGTCACGGTCAAGGTCTGGTCAATGTCGATTGCCTGGCCTTCGGTCAAGCCCTCAAGGTTGGCCTGGTCAGAGAATGCCTTGGTCAGCACGATAGAACCGGTAATGTTGGCAGGAATCTCCAGAGCCTCACGCAGGGTGGTGGTGAAGGTCTGTGTGTTGTTGCCACCATTGCGCAGGGTCAGGACTGCCTTCTCGCCGTTCCATGCTGCCCAGCCGTAAACCTCGGCCTTTGAGCCTGTCCAGGGATCGCCGCCCACCCAGTGTGCATCCATCAGCACGTCGGAGTTCTCCTTCTGCCACTTGATGAGGTCGGCAAGGTCTGCCCACAGGCGGCCGCCCTCGATGCTGTTCATCAGGTCGTAGTCGTTGTAGAGTTCCACCAGACCGCTACCGCATGCGAAAGCACAACGCATTTCGTTCAGCACTGACTTGTAGTCGCGCTCGTCACTTGCTGGAGGACCGAACTTGGTGAGGATGAATCCGTGGGTCATCAGTGTGTTGATGGGACAGATAGGAGAGTTGGTAACGTAGTTCTGGTGAACCAGGTTGTCGCGGTAAGTGATCCAGTTCTCGCGCTTGGTGGTATTGTTGCCAATGCGGTCGTGGTCGTTCTCCTGACGCCATGTGGCATCTGAAATCTGATACCAGAAGGGAGAAGCCCATGTACCTACGGTAGTGTTGAAGAAGATGTCCTCGCGGAGTTCCTCACGCACATAGCGCTCCAGGCGGATGATACCCTCGGCATTCTCGTTGCCGGTGTCGCCGTTGTCGGGACCTACAGAAGAGAACTGGCCGGAAATACCGTCGAACTTGAAGAATACATAGTTGTCGCTGCCTGCCTGATAGCCTTCTGTACCGTCCTGATTACATACGAGGTTGTATGCTGCTTTCTTGAATGCTTCGTAGTAGCGGGGGTTGGAGAGTTGCATGCCACCCTTGTCGCTCCAGTACTGGCGACGGTAGTTACCGCTCTGTCCGTAACCGCCCACGGGGCCGAGCCATGCACCGATGCCGGCACCCATCTCCTTGGCTGCCTTGGACATGTCGCGCAACTCGTTGGGGAAACTGCTATGGAAGGTCCATTCGCCATAGAGGTCCCATCCGTCGTCGATGACAAACATGCTGGGAGAAACGCCGTAGCGGTCGTAGAACTGTGTCTTCCACTGAGCCATTACGTTGAGGACGTCCTCTGCCTTGGTGTTGTCGAGATGTTCACGGCCGGGGGCGGCATTGTTGCGGTTGATCTGGAGTTCGTACCATGCCACGTATGCTGGTACTGCACGCCAGGGCACTGCACGCTCGCGCTCACTGTATGCCAGGAATGAACGGCGCTTCTGTGTCTTGCGGATGTCGGGGTTGTCCTGAGCACCGTCCTGTGCAACGAGGCCCACAACGGCAGCCACCTTCCAGGTCTCGCCTGCGGCCAGAGTGGTGTTGCGGCTCCAGCGGCCCTGGATGTTCACGATATCAGAAGATACGTCCACACCGGCCTTTGCCTCGTAGACCTCCACCTTGAATTCTGCGGTAGAGACGAGTTCGCCCTCGCGGCCGTCCACATACATGCATACACGGAAGGTACCGTCGTTGGGCACGGTGAAGGTGTATGAATTGTTCTCCTTGGCAGAACCAGTATAACCGTGGTGATAGTCGCTGGCCACGATAGAACCGTTCTCGTCCAGAAGCACCACGCCGTCGATGTCAAAGCGCTTGGCACCGCCCTTATAGGTGAGGGTTGTGGTCACCTTCTGGTCCTTCTTCAGTTCCACCTGCTTGGCATAGGTGTAGTATGTCTTGTCCGAACCGCCTACTTCCTGTATGCGCATGGGCACGTCGGCAATGTTCTGCTGTGTCCATGCAGAAGCGGCCACGTTGTCGGTAACGGGAGTAGAAACCAGGTTCCACTTGTCCTCGTCGTCGCTGGCTCCGCCCACGGTGTTGTAGGCAGTGGGAGTCTCCAGACCTGCAAATATCTTGTTGCTCATGATCACCTTACCGCGGGTGTTGCCGATGGCGGCAGGCTTGGTGCCGGCAGCCTTGGCATCCACGTTGTAGGTCATGGCAATGATATCGAACATGTCAACGTTGCCCTTGCCGAGCAGTTCCATCTCGGTGCGCAGATAATGACTTCCGTCGCGCAATACTGCACGCCACAGGATCTCTATCTCCTCACCCTTGTAGGTGTAGCCGAAGACTGCCTCCAGAGCCTTGCCGGCATAGTGCTCGGCACCACCGATGGCAGTGGGGTTGGCGGCGAGGTCCTTCTGCTCGAAACTCTTCATCTGCATCTGGCTGGCGGCAACCTTCTCGCCTGCGCCGAAGCCCACGATGAAGAGTTCTGTGCCTGCCACCAGGTTCATGGCCTTGCTGCCCAGGAAGTAAACGCCCTTGTCGCCCTTCAGGAAACTGGCGGCCAGAACGTTGTTGTACAGGGTATAAACCTCACCCTCCTTCTCGCTCATGGCAGCGCCAACGGCATCCTGCTGCTTGGGATATACCCATGCCTGGGTGTATGCCTCGCTGTTGCGGAGTTCGGGCATGTCGTAGTAGGTAACGGAAACGGTCTTGGTCTCGTTGTCCACGCTAACCACGGCAAACTTGCCCTCCTTCTGTGTGGCAACCACGTCGCTGGGAGAGAGAGGACCGGTAACGGTAACCGTCTGGCCGTTGGTATACTCCTGACCGTTGATGGTTACGCTACCCTCCTCCAGCACGATGGTGTAGGTGTAGATCTGCACTTCGCTGATAATCCAGCGACTGCCGGCATCCTGGCTTGCGCCCTGCTGCCACAGGCCGATTGTTATGGAGGTGTTATCCAGAGCGTTCTGGTCCTTGCCTCCGTACCAGTTCATGTACTGTGCGGCGGCACCTCCTGAGGTGTTAAAGGGAGCGAACTGATATACGTCGTTGCCGCTCACCGTCACCTTGGTTGCCCTCCAGGGCTGTGCGCTTTCCTTGGCGTCCACCAACTTGCCGAAATTCGTGCCGCTGCTGTAACTGGCAGCCTTGGTGTAGGACACCCATTTCTTGCGGTCTACGCTGTAGATGTAGTAGGAGTTCTCCTTGCCATCCTCGGCATAGAAGGCGAACTTGCCGGCATTCTCCTCAGTCTCCGTGGGAGAGGTGTAGGAGGTCATGGTCAAACCATTGCCGTTCTTCATGGTAAACATGCTTTCGGGCTTGTCCACCGATGTAGATGCCTTGATAGCATCCGTCTGTGCCCATCCCGCCATGGCAGGGAGCAACAGAGCCAACATTAGTAGGTTTTTCTTCATTAGTTAATTAATTTAGTTAATTAATTTAGTTAATTACATAAATTAATCAAGGTTAATAAATATTTTGTTAGGTTTATCTTATATCGTCTACACTTGCCCACATATTAACACTATATAAGGCACATGCAAATTTACGTATTTTTCTCCACATAACAACGAAAACACCTTATTATATATAATAATGTATCATATTTCAACGCAATTAGGGTTATAATGATTAAAATATTTATCTTTGCAGAGAAGAAAAACGACAAATACCCAATAAGGACCAGATGAAGCAGGCAGAAATCTTCAACCGCTCCGAACTCCTCCTGGGGCACGAGGGAATGACGGCACTGGACGATGCCAAAGTGATACTCTTCGGCGTGGGAGGCGTAGGCTCGTGGTGTGCCGAGGGGCTCATCCGTGCAGGACTGACGCACCTGACCATAGTGGACAGCGACCGCGTGTGCCCCACCAACCTGAACCGCCAACTCATGGCCACGCAAAGCACCATAGGACAGGCAAAGGTGGAGGCCATGAAGGCACGCCTGCTCTCCATCAACCCCAATGCCGAAATCACTGCCCTGGAGGCCATGTACACCGAGGAGACGGCAGAAGAATTCCATCTCGGTGACTACGACTATGTGATAGACTGCATAGACTCGCTCCGCGACAAGTGCGACCTCATCCTGCGAACCACCTCACAGCCCCGCCCCACCCTGCTCTCCAGCATGGGGGCAGCACTGCGCATAGACCCCACAAAGGTGAGGCTGACGGAATTTTCCAAGGTGCAGGGCGACGCGCTGGCCCGTGCCGTACGCAACCGATTCAAGAAGGCCAAGACATGGCCACGCCGCAAGTTTCTCTGCGTCCATAGCGAAGAACCCGCCATGGAGAACCGCACCGGAGGAAACATCGTACCGGAGGAACTCCAGTTCCGAAAGGTACAGACAAACGGTTCCCTCTGCCACATAACCGCCATCTTCGGCATGATGCTGGCAGGCGAGGTGATAAAAAGACTGACGGCTGACAGTTAAGAATTCGCCTGTACGCAGAATATCTAATTGTCAACCGTCAACCTTCCGGAATATTAACCCTGAGCTAATGACAGCATATACACAATCATAAAGAGAAGTATCAATATAAAAACAGATGCAATCATGCATCCACGTTCAGTGTCCTTTTCATCCTGAGCACGCTTGTCCAATTTTTCCGTCTCTTGCTCCAGATTTGCAACGTTGGAAAGCGCCGCATACGTCACATTATCATAATACTTGACTATGATTTCGCTCTTGTCATCTTTACGTATAGGAAACAGATGAAGATTCAGATTATCGTAATACTTCGATGACCTGCCGCCTATAGATACCAGTAGGCACACTACATCTCCAGGCGTCACCTTCAGGACCTTCAAGTCCTCTAAATTGTTTACAGACGCCTTTAGTTTCAAGCCATCCGGATTATGCAAATTTATGGTTCTGGCTGGAGTGCCTTTTCTTATGGGGTAATCAACATACAGAAAGCGAAGCATTAAATCATAGTATTCCATCAACTTATTTGATGTCTCTGTCCTTAAACAAACAGATCCCCCGTCCATCTTGACCACCTCAAGTTCAGTGTATTTAGGAGATTTGGATCCCTTTTCGTAAGTATACTTGACACATACACTGGCAATTTCATCGCGCCATACCACCTTCTTCCGGAATAAGCCTACTTTATACTCTATCCTATCAAGATAGAATCCGGTTCTATTGAAAGCAATGCTCAAGAAGGCATAAACAAGGAATAATACCATCAATATCGCAAAACCAACCATCACCTTATCCCTTGTACTCATGTCTGTATTTATTCCATGTGCAAAAGCCCAGAAGAAGCCGGCAAATATGACAACGGCACCCAAGAGATACCCCAACCATCCTACAGAGTTAACGTCATTAACTCTTTTCTCCTTATTACTGTAATCTGTCATAGTTTCCCTATATAGCAAGTTAATGAAAACAACAGAACAAAAATACAAATAATCTTTCTTTTCTCCAAAAACCGAAGTCCACAACTTTGCCTTACATAGGAATTATGAGCCGTCTATTGCACCTATATCGCACTTTCTGCGCATTTTCTTGCCAAAAAGAAAAGAAAATAGCTCAAAAATAAGTACATTTGCGCCCTAAAATTAAACCTTTAAAAGGCAAACAGGTCAAAACAAAAGGACCGTTCCAAACGGACAGAGCGCCTTGACAGTAAGTTGTACACAAAACATTTGACATATAAATGAAGCATTTCGCAAGTCTTTTGAATGACTCGATAAAAGAGAATTGGACATTTCCTGCCGTAACTAATTTTGGCGGCCCAACCTACACCTACGGCCATATGGCCGAACAGATAGAGAAGTATCACATCCTGTTTGCTGAGGCCGGCATCAAGAAGGGAGACAAGATTGCCCTTTATGCCCGCAACTCGGCAGAATGGGTCATCGCATACTTTGCCACACTGACCTACGAGGCCGTCTCCGTACCCTTCCTCCCCGATTTCACCCCTGCCGCAGTGGCAGAACTGGGCACTTTCTCCGAGTGCAAGTTGCTCATAGCCGACGACATTGCCTTCAACAGCCTGGAGAGCGACGAAAAGTACATCAAGCAACTTGAATCCACTCCCGGTTTTGCCGGCATCATCAACGTGAAGGACATAAGCATCTGCGTGGCAACGGAAAAGGCTTTGGCCGAAGCCCAATACACCCTCGATGAGCACTTTGCGAAACGCTATCCCAAAGGCCTGAGCGCAGACCTCATAAACTATTATCCCGAGGAGCGCGACATGGAGGCCGTCGTGGAAATCAGTTTCACATCAGGCACAACCAGCGCAACCTCCAAGGGTGTGGTTCTGCCGGCACGTTCCCTGTCGGTGAACCTCGACTTTGCACGCCGCGAGATTCCAGCCACTCAGGGCGGACACATCTTTGCCATCCTGCCCATGGCACACATGTTCGGCCAAACATTCGACGTACTCTTCCCCCTGGCAGGCGGTTGCCACGTTTACATCATGCCGGGCAAGCCCACCCCTGCACGTTTGCTGGAGGGGCTGGGCAAGGTAAAACCCTTCATGTTCCTTACCGTGCCTTTGGTCATAGAGAAGATATTCAAGTCAAGGGTGTTCCCGGCCATACACAAGTTCCCCGCCAACATGCTCCTGAAGGTTCCCGGCCTTGATAGAATAGCCCTCAACAAGATAAAGAAGGGACTTCTCTCCGCCTTTGGCAACGGATTCTCCACAGGCCTCGTTCTTGGCGGCGCGGCACTTAACCGCGAGGTGGAGGACCTGCTCCAGCGTATGAAGTTCCCCTACGTTGTAGGTTATGGCATGACCGAGTGCGGCCCCCTCATCTCATATTGCGACAAGAGCGAGTTTGCCAAGTATTCATGTGGCAAAAAGGCCGACCCTCTGGAGTTGCGCATTGATTCTGCCGACCCCATCAAGGTTCTGGGCGAAATTCAGGTAAAGGGCGATGCCGTCATGCTCGGATACTACAAGAACGAGGAAGCGACAGCAGCCGCATTTACTGAAGACGGTTGGCTGAAGACCGGCGACATGGGCGTTCTGGATGCCAAGGGCAATGTCTTCATCAAGGGACGTTGCAAGAACATGATTCTCACCGCCAACGGCCAGAACATCTACCCCGAGGAGATTGAAGACAAGATAAACAATCTCCCCTACGTCATGGAGTCATTGGTTGTAGGTCGCAAGAACGCCATCGTGGCCCTTGTCGTTGCCGACTACGAGGCAGGAAAGAAGGACGGCATTGACGCCCAGGCACTCGAGAAACTCATCAACCACAACGTCCTTGCCCTGAACCCGGAACTGGCCGCCTACAGCAAAATCTCCAGCACCGAGATTCGCACCGAGGCCTTTGAAAAGACCCCGAAGCAGAGCATCAAGAGATACTTGTACTCTTAAAAATAGAAGGGGGGACCCACCCCCAGCCCCTCCACAAGGGAGGGGAGTAGATAGAACTGAGAAATTATCAGTTTGTTGTAACTACTCCCCTCCATACAGGGAGGGGCTGGGGGTGGGTCCCTCTTTCTTTCTACTCTATCACCACTCGTGTCCAGCCATGGATGTCGGGTTCGGTACCATACTGGATACCACGCAGTTTGTTGTAGAGTTTGGTGGAAATGGGGCCGGGCTTGCCGTCCTTGGAGATGACGTAACTGCGTTTGTTCTCCAAGTCGTCTATGCGCTCGATGGGCGAGATAACGGCTGCCGTGCCACATGCTCCTGCCTCCTCAAAGGTATCCAACTCCTCCTCGGGAATGGGACGGCGTTCCACCTTCAGACCGAGGTCCTGAGCCAACTGCATCAGACTCTTGTTGGTGATGGAGGGCAGGATGCTGGTGGACTTGGGGGTAACATAGGTATTATCCTTGATACCGAAGAAGTTGGCGGCACCGCACTCATCGATGTACTTCTTCTCCTTGGCATCGAGATAGAACTCGCAGGAGTAGCCCAGATCGTGAGCCATCTTGTTGGCACGAAGAGAAGCCGCATAGTTTCCGCCCACCTTGTACACACCGGTGCCGAGAGGAGCCGAACGGTCATACTCGCGGATGATTACATAGGGGTTGGTGGAGAAACCGCCCTTGAAGTAGGGACCTACGGGAGTAACGAAGATAAGGAACAGATACTCCTCGGAGGGATGCACGCCCACCTGGGCGCTGGTGCCGATGAGCAGGGGACGGATGTAGAGGCTGGCACCGCTCTCGTAGGGAGGAATGAAGCGCTCGTTCAGGCGCACCACACGGTCCACCATCTCGTTGAACTTCTCCGTGGGCAGTTCGGGCATGAGAATTCCACGGCAGGTGCTCTGCAGACGGGCAGCATTCTCGTCGGAGCGGAACACGCGCACCTTGCCGTCAGGGCAACGGTAAGCCTTCAGTCCCTCGAAAGCCTCCTGTCCGTAGTGCAGGCAGGTGGCAGCCATGTGCAGGGGGATTGTCTCCTCGCTGCAATTCTCTATCTCTCCCCATGCGCCATTGCGATAATAGCAGCGCACATTGTAGTCTGTCTTCATGTAGCCAAAGGAAAGGCTACTCCAATCTATTTCGTTCATTGTCATTTGATTTGTTTTACTCTTATTAAGCTCTGCCGTCTTGACCCTCAATCCTCCGACTCATCTGGCGAAAGAAGATAATCGGAAGCCTTTGCCGGGGAAATGACGGAGTGACCCGTCTTGCTTTCCAATTCCTTTCGGGCCGCCTGGGCCACGCAACCGCCTTCCTTGGCTATTCTGGCGCTTGCTGCGAAGCCTTTGGGATTCCTTATTTTTGAAATCTCGGTTGTAGAAGCCTCTGCCAACATATTCAGGGCAAGTTCTATATTGGTCATGTTGTCGCGCAGACTTTCCTTCTTAAGTCCCTTCAGTTGCTTGTACTGTCTGGTAGTTCGTCCACTCCATGCCTGGGTGATGATATCTGTAAGGGTGGCATACTGATTACCCTCCACGCCCGAACGTTGCCACTCGTCGGTAAGATTCTTGCGTACCTCAATGCTCCTGATGCGCTGGTTTATCCACGCCTCGGAATAACCAAGTCTGCGATAATCTGCCACTGCCTGCTCGATGGAAAGTTCCGGATCCTGCATCTGGTCTATGCGCTGGCTTGCCACCATGGCCATCCATTGCTTGAAAGGTTCTGCCTTGGGAGAGGGGATGGACTGGATGATGCGGAGGAGTTGCTCCGTATCGGCAACGTCTGTCTTATAACTCTTGCCATCGCCAGCCACCAATTTCAGTTGGTTACAATTTGTAACCGACTCGGCACCTTCCTTCTTCAATCTGTGTTTCAGTACCTTCCAGTAATTCCTGGCCCGGTCGGTATCAGGTTGGTCAGTAAGAATGCCTACCACGTCCACCACAGAGAAGTACCACTTCTCCTGTTCATCGTCCCACACGGTACGCACCTGTGCCGAGTTGAATATCTGCAAAGCCTGTTTCTTTGTCATTTCAAGTTGTGGTCACCCAAGCATATTTGCTTGCAAAAGTACACAATTATATCGTAACAACGATACAATCTTCCATGTTTTTCTCCGCAAGGACGATTATTTGCTACTCGGCAGAGTCTTCACCGATGATTTTCTTTATCTCCTGATCCACGGAAAGGAGTTGCTCCCGACAGAAGGCGACAAGTTTCTGTGCCTCGCGCAGACGATCGGCAATCTGGTCGATGGGCAGTTCGTTCTGCTCCAACTGGCGGGCAATGGTTTCAAGAGTCTTTATGGCTTCTTCGTATTTCATATTATAAGACCCCTCTCCAACCCTCCCACAAGGGGACGGAGTATAATGTGTTGGAGAGATGTATAGGTTTGGTTTGCTTTTAGTAATTATTCCCCGGAACGTCTGTCATCCACCTTAAGCACTTTTGATGTGACTTCTCCGCCTTGCATCAGCGTGGTCAGGACCGTTTCCGGCCTTATGACCGAGACATCGGTCACTATCTTGCCATCCATCAGAGTGATGCTGTATCCGCGCCGTAGCAGCAGTTCGGGGTTCATGCCGTCCAGACGTTGGGCAAGGAGGTCTATACGGTGCTTCTCCCTTTCCAACAGGCCCTTGGTGGCCATGGGCAGGAGCATGAAGAAACGGTCTATGCGCTGCCTTTCCCTCTGTATCATGAGCATGGCCGTGGAGGGAAGGCGCTGGCGGAGCAGTGCCAGACGCTGCTCGCCTCTTTGCATCAATGCGGTAGCAGCCATGGGGATGCGTTGCTGCAGGTCCTGGAGGTGAGAGAGGAGTTCCAACTGATGCTCCACAATGAAGGCCGCGGCAGCCGTGGGCGTCTTCACGGATGTGTGCGCCACATGATCGGGCACAGTCTCGTCTCGGTCGTGCCCTATGCCGGTAATCACTGGCAATGGGTGCTGTGCTATGCAAGCAGCCAGATCGTATGAGTCGTAGTCGGAAAGGTCGCTGGTGGCACCGCCGCCACGGATAATCACCACGACATCCCAGCGCTCCGCCTCATCGGCAATGGCCATAAGGGCGGCAGAGATGCTCTCCGGCACATGCTGGCCCTGCATGACAGCAGGAAACAGACGCACGTCGAAGGCCAGTCCCCAGTCGTTCTCCTGCAACTGGCGGCAGAAGTCGCCATAGCCTGCCGCCGTGGCACTGGACACAACGGCAATGCGCTTCATCAGTGTGGGCAGGGGCAGGGTCTTGTTGTCATCTATGATACCATCCCGCTCCAACTGGCGCAGGATTTCCTGGCGGCGGCGTGCCATATCGCCAAGGGTGTAGGTTCCGTCTATATCCAGGACATTGAGGGAGTAGCCATAGAGTTCACTGAAGGTGACACGCACCTGCATGAGAACCTTCAACCCGGGACGGAGGCTCTGCCCCGTCTCCTCGCGGAAGCGCAGGGCCAATATATTATATGTACGCGCCCATATCGTTATGCGTGCGCGTGCAACGACACTGCCCGTGGCCTCGCTCTTCTCCACCAGTTCGCCATAGAAGTGCCCCCCATAGCCTTCGCGCCCTTCCATCAGTTCGCCCTGAACCCAACAGGTATCCCCCATGCCCCCTTCTATGAGGGCACGCACACGGGCATTGAGTTCGAACAGGGTAAGTGCTTCCATACTTCTTGTATCGGGCAGAAAGGTATCCAGAGTACAAATATACGCCTTTTTATGTCCACATGCAAGAGTTTCGGCAAGGATGTAACTGACAAAAATGGTTAATAACGTGTTCTTTTTCCCTCTGCTATGCTAAAAAAAGCAAGCGGGCAGAACAATTTATCCGCCACATAGCATATCTTTGTATGCCGAAAAAGAACAAAAGCAACACAAAACCAATCATGAAGAAGAAAGCATATATCCTGTGCACCGTGCTGGCGGCATTGTGCATGATGGCATGCTCTGGCAAGGAGAAGAAGCAGAACACCGACGTTCTGAAAGTGACCACGGAAACCGTATGCCTCAGCAGCGATGCCGCTCCGGCATCCTATGTAGGTGTAGTAGAAGAGGGTACGTCGGTGGCAGTCAGTTTCACCGGCATGGGCATGATCAGGCAGGTGCATGTGAGCGAGGGACAGGCCGTGCGCAAGGGCCAACTGCTGGCCGAGATGGACAAAACCCAGGCTGAGAATGCCCTGGCCATGGCACAGGCCACGCATAAGCAGGCCACCGATGCTCTGGAGCGCATGAGAAAACTGCATGAGAACAAGTCGCTGGCCGACATGAAATGGGTGGAGGTGCAGAGCAAGGTGGAACAGGCCGAGGCTTCGCTCTCTGCCGCCAGGAAGATGCTGGAGGACTGCAGCATCCATGCTCCCATCGACGGCGTGGTGGGCAAGAAGTCCCTCAGTGCCGGCGAGACCGCCCTGCCCTCCCAGCCTGTGGTGAGCATACTGAGCATACGCAAACTGAAGGTCAAGGTCAGCATCCCCGAGAGGGAGATTGCCGTCATATCGCCCTCCACGCCCTCCAGCCTTACCATAGAGGCGCTGAACGGCAAGCAGGTCAGCGGTGGCGCTATTGAGAAAGGGGTAGTTGCCGATGCAGCCACTCATACCTACGACATACGCATAAACATAGACAACCCCGATGGCGACATCCTGCCCGGCATGGTTGCCAAGGTGGCATTGTCCGGCCAGGCAGGGCAGCAGGGCATGTACCTGCCCATACGTGCCGTACAGCAGACGGCTGGCGGTAACCTCTTCGTATGGACCATGGCGGACGGCAAGGCCCACAGAAGCAACGTGTCCGTGGGACAGACCATAGGCGACCGCATACAGATACTCTCCGGCCTGTCCGAAGGAGACAAGGTTATAGTGGAGGGATACCAGAAGGTGAGCGAAGGGACGAGGGTGAAATAAGGACCCACCCCCAGCCCCTCCCTATATGGAGGGGAGCAGATACACGTCACCCAACTCTCCTCCCCTGAGGCAGGGGAGGTGCCCGAAGGGCAGAGGGGTATGCCCCATCCAAGTTGAATAACCGATATACCCCTCGTTCACTTTGTGACAGTCTCCCATATCTCAGGGGAGCAAAGTAAAGCAGAATATCCTTATTGTGAATTAAGCATTAACTAATCCCATTATTCATTAACCAGCACATACTCTCCACTACAGACAGAGCAAGGGGGGAGAGTCTTCAACCTATCATGGCATTCAAAACCAACTCATGGATAGCGTGGCCCATCCAAAACTATAAGATTACGGCCTTTATAACGGCCTTGTTTCTGGCCTTCGGCATCTGGGCCATGTATGTGATGCCCAAGGACGAGTTCCCAGCCTTCACCATCCGTCAGGGCGTGGTCATTGCCGTAATGCCGGGCGCCACGGCCGAGGAGATAGAGGAACAGGTGGCACGACCACTGGAAAGGTATATCTTCACCTACAAGGAGGTGAACCGCAGCAAGACCTACTCTACCAGCCAGAACGGCATGTGCATCGTCATGGTGGAGTTCCAGGACGACCAGAACAACCTCACCCCCGTGTGGAGCAAGATGAAGCACGGACTGAACAACTTCAAGTCCTCGCTGCCCAAAGGCGTCGTGGCCCTGGTGGTTCAGGACGATTTCGGCGACACCAGCGCTCTACTCATCACCGTGGAGAGCGACCAGCGCTCCTACCGCGAATTGCAGGGCTATAGCGACGAACTGGCCGACCGCCTGCGCCGTCTGCCCAGCGTGAGCAAGGTGCAGCAACTGGGCGAGAAGAAGGAGCAACTGACCATCTGCGTGGACAGAGAGCGCCTGGCGGCCTACGGCATAGGCCAGTCAACTCTCATCCAGGCTCTGACAAGCCAGGGACTTACCACCATGAGCGGGACATTGTCCACACCGCAACAGAACCTGAACATACACGTGGCTCCGTCCATCAGTTCCGAACAGGAAATCAGCGAGCGCATCATCCTCACCACGCCCGACGGCAAGACGGTGCGCGTGCGCGACATTGCCTCGGTGCAGAGGGAATACGACCTGAGCGACGGCTACATAGAGTCCAACGGCAAGCGTTGCGTCATCCTGTCGCTGGAAATGCTGAAGGGCAACAACATAGTCATGTTCGGCGAGGAGGTGGACGAAATACTGGACCAGTTCCGCCAGGACTGCCTGCCCGAGGACGTGCAGATGCGCCGCATCACCGACCAGCCCGAGGTGGTGGGAACCAGCGTGAGCGACTTCCTGCGCGACCTGCTCATCTCCATGGTCATCATCGTGGCCGTAATGATAGTGCTCTTCCCCATCCGAAGCGCCATGGTGGCAGCCCTCACCATACCCCTGTCCACCTTCGTCAGCACGGGTATCATGTATGCCATGGGCATAGAACTGAACATCATCACCCTGGCATGCCTCATCGTGGTGCTGGGCATGATTGTGGACAACAGCATCGTGGTCATAGACGGCTATCTGGAGTATCTGGCTGGCGGCATGAGCCGCATGGAGGCCGCCATAAAGAGCGTGCAGCAGTACTTCTGGCCCATGCTTCTGGCCACGGTATGCATCTGTGCCATCTTCTTCCCCATACTCCTCACCCTGAAGGGCGAGGCCGCTGATGCCATACGGATCTTCCCCCCGACCATCACCATCAACCTGATGGTTTCCCTGGTGGTGGCGGCGGTCATCATACCCTTGCTCAACGTGGCCATCATACGCAAGGTGAAGGAGAAGGTTCCCGGCAAGCGCGACATCACCGACTGGGTGCAGGACTGGTACGACAGGACCCTGGCGTGGAACTTCCGCCATCCGTGGCTCACCATCGCCGGGAGCATAGTGCTGGTGGTGGCCACCGGGGTGCTCTTCCCGCTTCTGAAGATGCGCCAGTTCCCCTATGCCGACCGCAACCAGTTTGCCGTGGAGATATACCTGCCGGAGGGCAGCGGCCTGGAGGAGACGAAGAAGATTACCTACGAACTGACCGGCATCCTCGAGAAGGAGGAGAAGGTGACGGGCGTGACCAGTTTCATTGGCTGCTCCTCACCGCGCTTCCACATGTCCTACGCTCCAGTCATAGCGGGCAAGAACTTCGCCCAACTCATCGTAAACACGGAGAGCATAGAGGCCTCGCTGGAACTGCTGGACAAACTGGCTCCCGTGTACAGCAACCACTGGCCGGGCGCCTACGTGCGCTGGAAACAGATGGACTATCTGCCCGTGCCCACCTATGAGTACCGTTTCTATGGCAACAACATAGACTCCATACAAAAGGCGGCCGACATGCTCATGCAGGAGATGCGCACCATTCCGGAACTGGAATGGGTGCATACCGACTATGACCGTCCCTCGCCCCTTGTGGAAGTCTCTCTGGACCCCGTGGCCTCCAGCCAACTGGGCATTTCCCGCACCTCTGCCGAACTGCAACTCATGCTCCAGACGGGCAAGATGCAGATTGGTTCCATCTGGGAGGCGGGCAGCGTGGACGGCAAGAGCCGTACCTACGAGGTGCCTCTGGTTCTCAAGGACCGTGCCACCGAACAGATGACCTTCAGCGATGTGGACGACACTTACCTGAGCACTGCCACAGGGGCTTCCGTGCCTCTCAGGCAGGTGGCCGGCGTGGCTCCCCGATGGGGGCACACCAAGATAGTGCACCGCAACGGCGAGCGCTGCATCTCCGTAACCGCCGAGGGCAAGCGCGGAACCTTTGCCCTGGACATACAGAACCGCATCATCGACTACATCGGCCAAATGCCCCTGCCCCGGGGAGTGCGTGCCGAGGTGGGAGGCGAGACGGAGGAGAACAACAACATCACCCCCGACATAATGGCAGGCCTGGGCATGGCCGTGGTGCTCATCTTCTTCTTCCTGCTGTTCAACTTCCGCAAGTTCTCCATTGCCATCATCTGCATCGTGGCCATCAGCCTGGGCATGCCGGGCGCCATAGTGGGCCTGCTCATTGCCAACAAGATTCTGGGACTCACCAGCCTGTTCGGCTTCATCACCCTCATGGGCATGATCATGCGCAACGAGATACTCATCTTCGAGCATGCCAACGAGAAGATGGCCGCCGGCATGTCGGCCAAGGAGGCCGCCTTCGATGCCGGCAAGCGCCGCATGGTGCCCATCTTCCTGACCACGGCCACCACGGCCGTTGGCGTAGTGCCCATGATCATTGCAGGCAGCAGTTTCTGGATGCCCGTGGGCATCACCATCTTTGCCGGCGGTGTGGGCATGCTCCTGCTCGTCACCACCGTGCTGCCCGTGGTGTACTGGAAACTGTATGAGAAGAAAGAAGGACCCTCCCCCAACCCTCCCTATAGGGAGGGGGTAGTTACAACCGACAACGTGGACCCATCAGCAGTACATCCTACTCCCCTCCATAGAGGGCGAGCAAGGTCTTCAGAAGAAGCACCAAATGTGCTTCTGTACCTTGTGAGGGGAGCAATCTCCATTGCGACGCGAGGACTGGGTTTGGGGGTGGGTCTTTTCCTCTTCCTCCCCCTCATGGCCATGCAAGCTCAGCCTCCTCGTACCCTCTCCCTTGAGGAGTGCCTGCAAAATGCAGCCACACGCAACCGCACCCTGCAGAATGCCGCCCTGGAAATTCAGAAGGCTGGAGAACAGAAAAAGGAAGCCTTCACAAAGTACTTCCCCGAAATATCCGCCAACCTGCTGGCCTTCCATGCCTTCGACAAGATGGTAAAGGCCGACGGTTACTACCCCCAGGAACTGGCGGCACTGGAGCAGATAAACCCGCAACTGGCGGCTCTGGCAGGCCAGCCCTTCTCCGTACGTGAGATGGACCAGGCCTATGCCGTGATGGGAACGGTGACACAGCCTCTCTTTGCCGGAGGACAGATAGTGAACGGCAACCGCCTGGCCGCCATAGGACAGGATGTGGCGGAACTGCAGATGGAACTGCAAACCAAGGACATCCTGCAGAAGGTGACGGAGAACTACTACCAGATAGTGAAACTGAAACTGAACCAGGCCACCGTCAGTGCCGCACAGGCACAACTGCGCGCCATCTACAAGGAGGTGCAGACCTATGTGGATGCCGGGGTAACCACCCGCAACGATCTGCTACGCGTGCGTCTGGAACTGCAGCGTCTCTCCTCGGACAGCCTCACCCTCAGCAATGCGCACCACGTCATGTGCCTCCTGCTGGCCCAGCAGATAGGCATGGCAGGAGAGGAGGTGGACGTCAGTCTGCACCTGCCCACCGAAACGGAGAACCCCATCGCCTACTACATCGAGCCACGGCAGGCCCTTGCCTCACGTCAGGAACTGGCCATGGCACAGAAGGGTGTGGAAGCCGGCAAACTGAAGGTGCGCATGGAAGTGGGCAAGCGTCTGCCCACCGTGGCCGTAGGCCTTACCCTCAGCCACACAGGCATCGGAGGTCTCTCCCAAGGCACCAAATCCATGATGGACAACACGGTGAACAACGGCATGGTCTTCGGCACCGTCAGCGTGCCCCTCACAGCATGGTGGGGCGGAGCACATGCCATACGCCGCGAGAAACTTGCCCTCCGACAGGCCGACAACCAGTTGCAGGATGCACGCGAACAACTCATCATCGACATCGAATCCTCCTGGTCCTCCCTCGTAGAGGCATACAAGCAGATAGCCATAGCCATGACCAGTGTGGAGGAGGCAACGGAGAACATGCGCATGTCCCTGGACAAATACCGCATGGGCACGGAAATCCTCTCCGACCTGCTGGAGAGCGAAACCCTCCTGCGTGAAAGCCAGAACCGCCTCGCACAGGCACAGGCCGACTACATGACCAAACGTGCCGACTACCTGAGGAAGACAAGGTGAGAGGGTGAAGACCCCCTCGGTCCCCCTCTAGGGGGAGGAGTTAACGGTGAGCGGATGAGCGATTTTCCTTAAGGTGTCATCGTTTCACCTCATCAGTTTCCCTATAGGAGAACTGCAGTTTCCCCACTGGGAAACTCGAGTTTCCTCGTGAGGAAACTATGAAACGGCCATGAAGCATGTATTTGCTTCCCCCCCAAAAAAATCCGCAGGCCCTCGCCATTGGGGTGCCTGCGGATTGTGTATGTGTATTGGTCGTTTCTTGGCAAATGCTTACCTAACCATCACCACCTTGCCATTCTGGATGCAGACACCTTTCTGTGCATTCTGCACACGTCGGCCGGAGAGGTCGTAGACGGCAGTTTTCACTTTTCCGTTTTCACCTTTCAGTTCGTAAATGCCTGTTTCCTCTGGGGTAAGGGCAACAATCTTGCCAAACTTGCTCCAAGGAGATTTTGCCTTATAACTATCAATGGAAGCATCAGGAACATGCAGGGTGATATATTCTGGATAAGAACCATTAAATGCATTGCTATGTGTAGAAGGCACCTTCTCCGCATAGCAATAAACATCAAGGAGTTCGGGGCAATTACGGAAAGCCCATTCTCCTATGCTCTTCACACTATTGCCGATAATAACCGAGGTCAAACCAGAGCAATCAAAGAAAGCAGCATCCCCTATGCTCGTCACACTATTGCCGATAGTAACCGAGGTCAAGCCAGAGCATTCATAGAAAGCCTCCTCCCCTATGCTCGTCACACTATTGGGGATAGTAACCGAGGTCAAACCAGAGCAACCACGAAAAGCCCTATCCCCTATGCTCGTCACACTATTGCCGATAGTAACCGAGGTCAAACCAGAGCAATCACGGAAAGCCTGCTTCCCTATGCTCGTCACACTATTGGGGATAGTAACCGAGGTCAAGCCTGAGCATTCAGAAAAAGCCCAATCCCCTATGCTCGTCACACTATTGCCGATAGTAACCGAGGTCAAACCAGAGCAACCTTCGAAAGCACGATCCCCTATGCTCGTCACACTATTGGGGATTACCAAATCCTTTACTTCTTCTCCATTCAAATATAAATGCTGAGCATAAGATAAAGGATTAGAATTATAGTCTTCAAAATCAATATTGCACCAAGCTGCAATATCTGAGATATGAAC
>JAZNYM010000003.1:0-36946 GCA_045594385.1 Bacteroidaceae bacterium | reverse complement strand
GCCCCAGCCCGATGATTTACAGAGCCCTCTGCATCCTACTTATTGCTTGGATCGTCCCCACATCATTTACTGCGAAAAGACCGGAAAGTTCGTGGCGTGGCTGAAGATCATGGCAGGGGAGATCAGCCAGTTCTATTCCATTATGACTGCGGACAAGTTTGAAGGTCCCTACGAATTTGTCCATAAGGTTTACAAGCCCCTGGAGATGAATTCGGGTGATTTTTGCCTGCATGTGGACAAAAAAACCAAGACAAAAACCAAGACATTTTTACGAACGAACAACCCCCTTCCGGAAAATGATCCGGAAGGGGCGTTTATATACAATACAAAGTCAGACGCCTCGGCTAAGAACCGGTGGTTCACTTTGGTCAATCAAAAATTTCAGCCTGTGCAGAATGAATCCGCACAGGCTGAAATTAACGGCGCAACGGCCTTGTAAATATCTTCATTTTTATATGGATATTTGGTGATCAGAATTTTCATCGGACGTTTCTTTACATTTTCTCAAATCCAACCAACAGGCCGCCCTTTTCTGCGTAGAAGCTGCACAGCCCCAGATTGATACCGATCTTCACGGACACACCCGGCAGTTCTGTCTCGATCATACTTTTCAGCATATTGGCGGCGGTTTCATTTTGGCAGTGCGCCAACTGTACCTTGCCGGTCTTGAGGCCGCTTTCTTTCAAGTGCTTTAGAATTGCGTTTAGGGATTTCGCCTCGCCACGGCATTTATCCGTTGGCTCTAAAGTGCCTGCATCGCTGGCCTTGCCCACGATGCGAATGCCCAGAACACCGGCGATCTTGGCGACAGCCGGAGAAACTCTGCCGTTGGCGGCAAAGTTATTGAGGGATTCCAGCATAAAGAGCAGACCGGTCTTCTTTTGGTATTCGGGCATGTAGGCGCAGATTTCCTCAAAAGACTTTCCTGCAACGATCAACTCTTCCAGTTTCTCCACAAGCAAGGTCAGCTCCGGACCTGCGGAAAGGGAATCGATTACAAAAACCCGTCTGCCGGGATGCTCCGCTTCGTACATCTCCTTAGCGATGCAAGCTGCATTGTAGCTGCCGGACAAGCCGCTGGTGATCGCAACGCAGAAAACATCCTCTGCGTCGCCAAAGGTCGTTAACCAATCCTCGGGATTGGGACAGGAGCTTTGTGATCTGCCCTTGTAGGACTTAAAATACCTGATCATTTCATCCAGGTCCAAATTTCGATCGTCCACAAATTCCCTCTGGGCGGTAATGATCTTCAGCGGTGCCGCATCAAATGCAACGGTCTTTAATTCCATCAGATTCGCGGAGGAATCCGCAACGATTTTTACAGTTCTCATTTGGTATGGGTCTCCTTTCGCTTGCTCCGGTAAACCATACCACATTTTTGCAGCCATCGTCTACCTACTGTGCTGTTTGGACCGCTCTGCCTGGTAGAATTGTCACTCTACTGCAAGGAGAATGCTTGAATTGTGCAGTAAAATATCGTATAATACGGGCTGTAAATTTTGAATTTTTGGAGTAAAAGTATGCGTGATAACAAAGAAATGCTCGGCACCGCGCCGATTGGGAAACTGCTGTTCAAGCTGGCGATTCCAACGGTCGTTGCCCAACTGATCAATATGCTGTATAACATCGTAGATCGTATTTACATCGGCCATATGCCGGGCGACGGCAGTCTTGCCCTTACCGGCATAGGCGTATGTATGCCGATCATTATGATCGTCTCTGCGTTTGCATCGATGATCAGCTCCGGCGGTGCGCCGAAGGCATCCATTTATATGGGCAAGGGTGACAATGGATCTGCGGAAAAGATCCTGGGAGGCTGCTTTGCCTTGCAGCTTGCCATTTCCGCGGTGCTGAGTGTAGTTCTGCTGATCTGGAACGAAGAGCTGCTACTCCTGTTCGGTGCCAGTAAAAATACCATCGACTACGCCACTGACTATATGAACATCTACGCCATCGGTACGGTATTTGTTCAACTGACCCTTGGTATGGGCGCATTCATCACGGCCCAGGGATTTACCAAAGTCAGTATGGTGACGGTGCTCATCGGTGCCATCAGCAATATCATTCTGGATCCCATCTTTATTTTTGCCTTAGATATGGGCGTAAGGGGCGCTGCCCTTGCCACAATTCTTTCCCAGGCGATCTCCTGCGTGTGGGTTCTTATATTCCTCTGTGGCAAAAGAAGCTATCTGAAGCTGAAAAAGAAGAACATGAAAATAGACGTCAAGCTGGTGTTCCCTTGTGTCGCCCTTGGGCTTTCCACATTTATTATGCAGGGCAGCGAAAGCGTGATCTCCGTATGCTTCAATTCTTCACTTCTGAAGTATGGCGGCGATATTGCGGTAGGAGCCATGACGATCCTAACCAGCGTGATGCAGTTTGCCATGCTGCCTATGCAGGGTATCGCCCAAGGCGCGCAGCCCATCTCCAGCTATAACTTCGGTGCCAAAAATGCAGACCGTGTCAAAAAGACCTTCCGGCTGCTGCTCACAGCCTGCCTTATCTATTCCTTTGTGATCTGGGGCGCGATCATGCTGTTCCCCAAGGTATTTGCGGGAATTTTCACCCCGGATGCGGAAATGATCGCTTTCACCGCAAAAGCCCTTCGCATTTATTGTGGTGTTCTGTGCATTTTCGGCATTCAAATTGCCTGCCAGATGACCTTTGTTTCCACAGGCAACGCGCCCTGCTCCATTATCGTGGCCATTGTGCGTAAGTTCGTTCTGCTCCTGCCGCTGATCTATCTGATGCCCAGTTTGATGTCGGATAAAACCATGGGCGTTTATATGGCAGAGCCGGTTGCCGATATTATAGCCGTAACCTTTACAGCGGTGCTTTTTGTCGTTCAGTTCAGAAAATCAATGAAACAATTAAATCAAGAGGAGACAATCAAATGAAAATTGCAGTAACCTACGAAAACGGAGAAATCTTTCAGCATTTCGGTCACACCGAACAATTCAAGGTGTATGATGTCCGGGACAGCGTCATTGTAAAGGCAGAGGTCATTGACACCAACGGAAGCGGCCATGGCGCGTTGGCAGGACTGCTTTCTGATCTTGGCGTGGATATCCTCATTTGCGGAGGTATTGGCGGCGGCGCACAGATGGCTCTTGCCCAAGCAGGTATCAAGCTGTTCGGCGGTGTCAGCGGGAATGCAGACGATGCCGTTGCTGCCTGTATTACCGGAACACTTTCCTACGACCCCAATGCAAAATGCGATCACCACGACCATCACGGCCAGGAGCATACCTGCGGTGACCACGGCTGCGGAAGTCACAATGGCGGCGGGCATAGCTGCCATTAAAGATTCATAGCGCAAAATCTCAACATCTTTTGCATACAACTGTTTTAGCACTCTCGTTGTGAGAGTGCTAAAATTTACACTTTCGTCACACATTCAGGTCTCCAAGGGCTTATAATACAGACAGTAAGCAAGATTAAGCTGATCGGCAAAAACGCGTACTAGGCTCGGCAAGTGCCGACCTTGCCGTATGAACGACGAATGACCGAACGGCCTTATTCCACTTCTTGATGTCGTTAACAAATGCAAAAGTATAAAGGATATTGGAATATACAATGACCGATTTGGGTTGAATGACATTTATCCTTTGAGAAAGCGATAGGAACTAAAAGGTGCATGTCTCGGTAATCAAACGTCATTATACAAGAAAACAAACAGTTGAAACATGCGTATATAAAAATGTACTCAATGTTCAGTACAAATAGATTTAATGTTTAGGATAATACTACTGAACGTTAAGTACAATGCTCCCAAATGTTGAATTTATTTAATATTTCCCGTTCTTTCTACTTATATAACCCATTCTTAAGCACAATACAACGGTATGTGAACTAATATCCGTCTTGCCCCGATATACGGTTCTCGCATTAGCAATGGAATAGACAATACAATAAGAGTCTTTTCAATAGCATTGCACCCTACTCCACCCCACAGAAACTGAACATCTGGCGGTATGCTTCGGCTTTCTTGGGCAAAGAAAGGGGATATGCGCGTGAAGA
The DNA here is from genome assembly GCA_045594385.1 of Bacteroidaceae bacterium. Lineage (GTDB taxonomy): Bacteria > Bacteroidota > Bacteroidia > Bacteroidales > Bacteroidaceae > Physcousia. Next base: position 32,926 of record JAZNYM010000003.1, on the reverse strand, counting down.
GGAGGGCAAACGGTAGAGTACCATCTGCTGTCCGTCGGCATAGAGGCCCGGAATGGGCACATACCGGCCCACTGAGGGCATTTCGGGTATGGAGAGGGACTGGCATAGGGTGGCGGTGGCTTTCTCGCCTGTGGTGACGATTACACGGCAATGGGGAATACGTGAAAGGAGGGCATGGATGTCGGTGGGCAGGACAACCTCCAGGAACTTGTCCGAGGCATTGTCCTTCAAGCGGCGTATGGCGGTGGAGGTGTCGTAGAAGCCTATGCCCTTGTCCATCAAGAAGGGGATGATAAGGTCCAGGCGGAAGGTCTTTGCCGCGGTGTCCACGAAATGGTCCTTGTTGCCAAAGAAGATGAGGCCCTCTATGCGCCAATGGTCGTTGATGAAGTTTGGATAGTAGAAATCCATGCACCATCGCTTCCTCTGCGGAGGGAAACTCCCCAGGAAGAGCACACGGCAGTTCTCTGGCAGGAAGGGGTGCAGAGGGTGGTACTCTACCCCATCGACGGAGCGGGCAATGTTCTCGAGGTTGAGGAAGGAGGAGGGAGAAAGGGATTTCATCGGTTTTCAAGGACTTTAAGGACCTTAAGGTCTTTAGAGTCTTTAGAGACTTTAGGGGTGATGAGTAAAAAAATCCCGATGGCCCTCACGTGCCATCGGGATTATCTTGAGTGTCCTTACATACTATTATTATATAAGGATGCGTGTCGGTTTAGTCGGCGAGCTTTGCCTTGATGAACTCGCGGTTGAGGCGGGCAATGTTGGCGATGGTCTCGCACTTGGGGCAAACAGCCTCGCAGGCACGTGTGTTGGTACAGTTACCGAAGCCCAGTTCGTCCATCTTGGCAACCATTGCCTTGGCACGGCGTGCAGCCTCTACCTTGCCCTGAGGCAGGAGAGCGAACTGGCTTACCTTGGATGAAACGAAGAGCATGGCAGAACCGTTCTTACATGCTGCTACGCAGGCACCGCAACCGATGCAGCTGGCGCAATCCATTGCCTCGTCGGCATCGTCCTTGGGGATGAGGATGGCGTTGGCGTCCTGAGCCTGACCTGTGCGGATGCTGGTGTAGCCACCTGCCTGCATGATCTTCTCGAATGCCATACGGTCCACCATACAGTCCTTGATGACGGGGAAGCCGGCAGAGCGCCAGGGCTCTACGGTGATGGTGTCACCATCGTTGAACTTGCGCATGTAGAGCTGGCAAGTTGTAGCACCGCGCTCGGTCTTACCGTGGGGAGTACCGTTGATATAGAGTGAGCACATGCCGCAGATACCCTCACGGCAGTCATGATCGAACACGAAGGGCTCGTTGCCGGCGGCGATGAGTTCCTCGTTCATCATGTCGAGCATCTCCAGGAATGAAGTGTCGTCGGGGACGTTCTTCATCTCGTGCTTCTCAAAATGACCCTTATCCTTAGGACCATTCTGCTTCCAAAACTTTACAGTTACTGATATATTCTTTGCCATAATAATCTTTGGGATTAAGGGGATTAGTTCTTATAGTTACGCTGCTGAACCTTTATGTTCTCGTAGTGGAGAGGCTCCTTAATGAGTTCGGGGGCAGAGTCGTCGTTCTTCTGGTACTCCCAGCAACCAACGTAGAAGAAGTTCTCGTCGTCGCGCTTTGCCTCGCCTTCCTCTGTCTGGTGCTCCTCGCGGAAGTGACCGCCGCAGCTCTCCTCACGATGGAGTGCGTCGTATGCAACGAGTTCGCCCATGAGGATGAAGTCGCGCAGGTGGATAGCCTTGTCCAACTCTACGTTCAGGCCTTCCTTGGTGCCGGGGATGAAGAGGTTCTCGTTGAACTCCTTGCGGATAGCCTTCAGGAGCTTCAAGCCTTCCTGCAGACCTTCCTTGGTACGGCCCATGCCCACGTGTTCCCACATGATGTGACCCAGTTCCTTGTGGATAGAGTCAACGGAGCGCTTACCCTTGATGTTCATCAGGCGGTCAATCTCGGCGTTAACGGCCTTCTCGGCAGCCTCGAACTCGGGCAGGTCGGTAGAAAGACGGCCCCAGAGGTTCTGGTCGGCCAGGTAGTTCTGTATAGTATAAGGAAGAACGAAGTAACCGTCGGCCAGACCCTGCATGAGGGCAGAAGCACCCAGACGGTTGGCACCGTGGTCGGAGAAGTTACACTCACCGATAGCGAACAGGCCGGGAATGGTGGTCTGCAGTTCGTAGTCAACCCAAACACCGCCCATGGTGTAGTGGATGGCGGGGAAGATCATCATGGGGTGATAGTACTCTACGCCGTTTACGGTCTTGGCGAGCTTGCCGGGGTTAACGTCGGTAATCTCCTCGTACATCTCGAAGAGGTTGCCATAGCGCTGGAGGATTTCCTTGATGCCCAGACGCTGAATAGACTCTGAGAAGTCCAGGAATACGGCCAAACCAGTGTTGTTCACACCGAAGCCCTTGTCGCAACGCTCCTTGGCGGCACGTGAAGCCACGTCGCGGGGAACCAGGTTACCGAATGCGGGATAACGGCGCTCCAAGTAGTAGTCGCGGTCCTCCTCGGGAATCTCATAACCCTGCTTTGTGCCAGCCTGAAGAGCCTTGGCGTCCTCCAACTTCTTGGGAACCCAGATACGGCCGTCGTTACGCAGAGACTCTGACATAAGGGTCAGCTTTGACTGCTTGTCGCCGTGTACGGGGATACAGGTGGGGTGAATCTGTACGTATGAGGGGTTTGCCATCACAGCACCCTTGCGGTAGCACTGGATAGCGGCGGTGCAGTTACAGCCCATAGCGTTGGTGCTGAGGAAGTATGCATTGCCATAACCACCGGTGGCGATAACCACGGCATTGGCGCTGAAGCGAACGAGTTTGCCGCTTACCAGGTCCTTGGCGATGATACCGCGGGCACGGCCGTCGACGATAACAACGTCCTCCATCTCGTAGCGGGTGTAGAGCTTAACCTTGCCGGTGTTTACCATGCGGCTCAGTGAAGAGTAGGCACCCAAGAGGAGCTGCTGGCCTGTCTGACCCTTGGCATAGAAAGTACGGCTTACCTGAGCACCACCGAAAGAACGGTTGGCCAGCATGCCGCCGTATTCGCGAGCGAAGGGAACACCCTGTGCCACGCACTGGTCGATGATGGCGTTGCTCACCTCTGCCAGACGGTAAACGTTGGCTTCGCGGGCACGGTAGTCACCACCCTTTACTGTATCGTAGAACAGGCGGTAAACAGAGTCGCCGTCGTTCTGATAGTTCTTGGCTGCATTGATACCACCCTGTGCGGCGATAGAGTGAGCACGACGGGGAGAGTCCTGGATGCAGAAGTTATATACGTTGAAACCCATCTCGGCCAGAGAAGCGGCGGCGCTGGCACCTGCCAGACCTGTACCTACAACGATAACGTCGAGCTTGAGCTTATTCTTGGGGTTAACCAGACGCTGGTGAGCCTTATAGTTGGTCCATTTTTCAGCAATAGGTCCCTCGGGGATTCTTGAATCTAAAGTCTTTGCCATGATTTTGGTAGATTATAGATTAATGGATTTAGTTTAATAGATAAAGATTAGCAACCGATTGCATGGCAAGCGTTAGAGGCAACGCCAACAACCTCGTTGTAGTCGCAGGGACGATAACCGAAGCAGAAGGCAACGGCAACGGCAACGAACATCAGGATGATGACGGTAGACACAATGCAGCTGATGCAACGCCAGCGGTTGAACCAGATCTTACCGCTCCAACCCAAGGTCTGCATTGAACTCCACAAACCGTGGTTCAGGTGCATCCACAGGGCAGCAAGCCAAACGAGGTAGATGACGGTGTAGACGGGGCAAGAGAATGTCTCTGCAATCCAGTACACGCCATTGGTGGCCAGGTGATGGTCGCCGGCACAGGGAACCAACTCAACGAGCATCATCTTTGCCCAGAAGTTGTACAGGTGCAAGCCCATACCCAGGATAACAATGATACCCAGAACGAGCATGTTCTGGCTGCTCCACTCCACCTTCTTGGGAGTGTCTGTCACCTCATAACGGCTGTTGCCACGGGCACGACGGTTCTGCACGGTCAGCCAGAAAGCATACAGGAAGTGAAGAAGCACCAGACCTGCCAAACCGATGGTTGCGGCAACCGCATACCAATTAGCACCAAGGAAACCACAAATCATGTTGTAACCCTCGGCACTGATAAGAGCCACTACGTTCATTGACGCATGGAACAGGAGGAAGAGAATGAGGGCAACGCCGGTTACCGACATAACCACCTTCCTACCGATTGATGAATTGATTAACCACATAGGATTTTGATTAAAGTTTTAAGTGTTTATTGTTTGATTGCTTTTCTCTGTCTGACACACCGAACCCTCGCCGTGGCATCGAAGCAGAGTGCACCCACGCACACGCATACCAAGATTTAGGTACGATAGACGCCACAAATTTAAGGTTTTTTATTTATTTGTGCAACGCTTTTAAGAAAAAGTAGAAAGAATTTCCGTACTTTTGCGAATGAAACAATAAGCAGAGAAGATGGAATTCAATTACGACGTTGTTGTAATAGGCGCCGGGCATGCCGGTTGCGAGGCAGCGGCGGCCAGCGCAAGGCTGGGTGCAAGGACGTGCCTGGTGACCATGGACATGAACAAGATTGCGCAGATGTCGTGCAACCCTGCCATCGGCGGCATTGCCAAAGGGCAGATAGTTCGCGAAATCGACGCCTTGGGAGGCCATACCGGCGAGGTTACCGACCGCACCGCCATTCAGTTCAGGATGCTGAACCGTAGCAAGGGGCCTGCCATGTGGAGTCCCCGGGCACAGTGCGACAGGGCAAAGTTCATCTGGGAATGGAGAAAGATTCTGGAGAACACGGAGAACCTGAGCATCTGGCAGGACCAGGTGAGGGAACTGCTCGTGGACGAGGAGACAAGGCAGGTGACGGGCGTGAAGACCTACATGGACGTTACGCTCCGCGCCAAGGCCGTAATCCTGACCGCCGGCACCTTCCTGAACGGCCTCATGCACATCGGCCGCACGAAACTGGAGGGCGGACGTTGTGCCGAACCTGCATCCAAGGAACTGACAGAGAGCATCATACGACATGGCATAAGGTGCGGACGCATGAAGACGGGCACTCCGGTGCGCATAGACGGGCGCTCGGTACATTTTGATGACATGGAGATGCAACCTGGCGATGCCGTGACACAGAACTTTTCCTTCATGGGCGAGGCGCGTCCCCTACCCCAACTGCCTTGCTGGATAACTTACACAAACACAGCAGTTCACGAGCGTTTAAGGGAGGGGCTCCCGGAGTCTCCCCTGTACAACGGACAGATACAGAGCATAGGTCCCAGATACTGCCCTAGCATAGAGACGAAACTGGTAACTTTTGCTGACAAGGACCAGCACCAACTCTTCCTCGAGCCGGAGGGTGTGGACACGCAGGAGTACTACCTGAACGGTTTTTCTTCCTCCCTGCCCATAGAGGTGCAACTGGATGCCTTGCGCAAGATTCCATGCTTCCGCGACGTGCAGGTGTACCGCCCTGGCTATGCCATAGAATACGACTTCTTCGACCCCACACAACTGTACCACACCTTGGAGTCAAAGGCGGTGGAGAACCTCTACTTTGCCGGACAGGTCAACGGCACCACCGGCTACGAGGAGGCGGCAGGACAGGGGCTTATTGCCGGCATCAATGCGGCACTGAAACTCCAGGGCAAGGAGGAGTTCATCCTACATCGCGACGAGGCCTACATAGGCGTGCTCATTGACGACCTTGTCACGAAGGGTGTGGACGAACCCTACCGCATGTTCACCTCGCGTGCCGAGTACCGCATACTGCTTCGCCAGGACGATGCCGATGCACGCCTCACAGAGCGCAGTTACAACATAGGTCTTGCCACAGAGGAGCGCTACCAGAGGTGGATGGAGAAGAAGAAATGGATAGAGAAGATCAGCGAGTTCTGCCGCACCTTCTCCGTGAAGGCGGCATACATCAACGACGCCCTCGAGCAGATGGGCACCATGCCCTTGCAAAAGGGATGCAAGTTGATGGACCTCATCACCCGACCGCAGGTTGGCATCAACGCACTGGCAAAGCATATCAATGCCCTGCGCCAATTGCTCGACTCCATCCCCGATAGACGCGAGGAGATAGTGGAGGCGGCAGAGATTCGCATCAAGTACAACGGCTACATCCGTCGCGAACGTGAGATTGCCGACAAGATGCTTCGCCTAGAGAACATCAAGATTCGCGGCAAGTTCGACTACGAAAGCCTCAAATCGCTCTCCACCGAGGCACGCCAGAAACTCATAAAGATTGACCCAGAAACATTGGCTCAGGCTTCGCGCATCCCCGGCGTGTCTCCCTCGGACATCAACGTGCTGCTGGTGCTGATGGGAAGATAGGACCCACCCCTAACCCAGTCCGCGCGTCGAACTGGGAAGTTCTCCCCTCACAAGGTACAGAAAGCACATTCAGTGCTTCCCCAAAGACCTTGTTCGCCACAAGGGAGGGGAATATATACGCCCAAGTATGTGGCATAAGAGGGCGGATAATTCAAAGAACTCGGGGTTCTCGGATTACTCAGAGTATTCGAAGTATTCAGATTACTCAGAGCCCCCCAATAGACCTAATGTTTCACGTGAAACAATTACACGAAGACCACAATAGCATTATACTAAATATGAACAACAAAACCTTATTAGAGAACCTGAGGGTTGTACCCGACTTCCCCATCCCGGGCATCCAGTTCCAGGACGTCACCACCCTATTCAAGAACCCCGAGTGCCTGAAGATCATGCGCGACGAAACACTTGCCATGTACAAAGACAAGGGCATAACCAAGGTGGTGGGCGTGGAAAGCCGCGGTTTCCCCCTCGGAGGCATACTGGCGGCAGAACTGAACGCCGGCTTTGTTATGGCCCGCAAGCCGGGAAAACTCCCCGGGGAGGTGATAGAGCAAGTATATGAGAAGGAGTACGGACAGGACAAGATATGCATGAGTTCGGACGCAATAGATTCCGAGGATGTGGTGCTCCTCCACGACGACCTACTCGCCACAGGCGGTAGCATGAGGGCGGTTTACGACCTCGTACGCAAGTTCAACCCCAAGAAGATCTACATCAATTTCATCATTGAACTTACCATCGAGGGCCTGCACGGCAGGGATGTCTTCGATGCAGATACGGAGATAACCACTCTGATGGTAATTTAATATACGACCCCTCCCCAACCCTCCCACAGGGGGAGGGAGTATAATGTACTGCTGATGTAAGCACAAGACGGTTGATACCACTCCCCTCCCTTGTGGAGGGGTTGGGGGTGGGTCCGGTAACCTTCAAAAATGAATATGAAACAAGCTCCCCAGCAACGCCTGAAATCCATTGTGGGCAGTTTACCCGAACTGCCCGGATGCTATCAGTACCTTGACGAAAACGACACTATCATCTACGTCGGCAAGGCAAAGAACCTGAAGCGTAGGGTAAGCAGTTACTTCAACCGTGAGCACGACAACTTCAAGACGAGCGTACTTGTTTCCAAGATTCACGATATAAAATACATCGTCGTAAACACTGAAGAGGATGCCCTCCTGCTTGAAAACAACCTTATCAAGCAATGGAATCCCCGCTATAACATCCTGCTGAAGGACGGTAAAACCTACCCGAGCATCTGCATAACCAACGAATATCTCCCACGCATTGTCTACACAAGAAAGATAGACAAGAGACTTGGAACATACTTCGGCCCTTATAGCCACGTTCCAACGTTGCAGGCCTTGCTGGAACTCATCAAAAACCTGTACCCATTACGTCGGTGCCGCGAAAAAATCACCGCAGAAACCATACAGAACGGCAAGCACAAACTATGCCTGGAGTACCATATAAAGAACTGTAAAGGTCCGTGCTGCGGTCTTCAGGGCAGAGACGAATACCTTTCGTACATAAACGAGGCACGTGAAATCCTGAAAGGAAACACCGGTGAAATCGAACGCCAAATGCTCGCACAAATGCAATCCCTCGCAGAAGAGATGAGGTTTGAAGAGGCAGAGGCAATAAAGCGCAAATACATCCTTCTGGAGAACTACCGAAGCAAGAGCGAGGTTGTAAGCAACACTTTGCACAATATTGATGTTTTTAACATAGAAAACGACGAAAGAACCGCCTATATCAACTATCTGCACGTTGTGAACGGTTGCATAAACCAAGCCTTTACATTCGAATATTCAAAGAAGTTGAACGAGAGCGCAGAGGAACTTCTCATCGCCGGCATAGGCGAAATGCGTGCAAGATACGGTAGTAAAAGTCGTGAAATCATCGTTCCGTTCCACGTGGAACTATCACTGGATGGAGTGGAGTTCACCATACCGCAAAGGGGCGACAAGAAGAAGTTGCTGGACCTCTCGCACCTCAATGCCCTGCAATATAAGAAAGACCGATTAAACCAGGCGGACAAGTTGAATCCCGAGCAGAAACAGGTTCGTTGCCTGAAGGAATTGCAGGACGCTCTTGGCATGGACACCCTGCCGATGCACATAGAATGTTTTGACAACAGCAACATCAGCGGAGAGGATGCCGTGACCGGATGCGTGGTGTTCAGGAAGGCAAAACCAAGCAAGAACGACTATCGCAAATACAACATCAAGACGGTACAGGGTCCCGACGATTATGCCTCCATGAAGGAGGTTGTACGTCGCAGATACTCGCGCATGACGGAAGAAGGCACTCCCCTACCCGACCTTATCATAACCGACGGTGGAAAGGGGCAAATGGAGGTCGTCAGGGAGGTCATAGAGGACGAACTGAACCTCAGTATCCCCATAGCAGGATTGGCTAAGGACGACAAGCACAGGACAAACGAACTGCTCTTCGGCTTCCCCCAGAAGACCATAGGCTTACGACTGGACAGCACCTTGTTCCGTTTCCTCACACAGATACAGGACGAGGTACACCGCTTTGCCATAACCTTCCATCGCGACAAGCGTAGTAAACGACAGATTGCCAGCGAGTTGGATAATATTCCAGGCATAGGACCAAAGACCAAGGAAGTTCTTTTGAAGCGTTTCAAGAGCATGGCGAGAATACGCAAAAGCACCTTGCAGGACCTAATAGAATGTATCGGAGAGAGCAAAGGAAAGGCACTATATGAGAACCTAAGAACCACCACTACCCCTCCATTGGATGGGATAACAGAGGGTGAAACTCATTGATATGTATTGATTAAATAATTATAAACTAAATATTAAATTAAACCACACTATCTACTCCCCTCCATAGAGGGAGGGGTTAGGGGGTGGGTCCTAAACATTATGGAAGAAAACAAGTATGAACACATGTTGGCCGAGTACAACACCAACATCAAGGACGAGGAAGTAAAGCGTGCCGTGGCACGTATCATTGAGGACAAGGTTGCCGAGAACGACACCTTGGAGGTCAAGAAGTTCCTGATGGGCAGCGTGGAACTGACCACACTGAAGACCACAGACAGCGATGAAAGCGTGCTGAAATTCACTGAACGAGTGAACGAGTTTGAGGACGCATATCCCGACCTGCCACACGTGGCCACCATCTGCGTGTACCCCTGCTTCGCACAGATTGTCAGCCAGAGCCTCGAGGTTGAAGGCGTGGAAGTGGCTTGCGTAAGTGGTTCTTTCCCAAGTTCCCAGGCACTGATAGAGATAAAGGTTGCCGAGACAGCCCTGGCCATAAAGGATGGCGCCACGGAAATAGACATGGTGATGAGCGTGGGCAAGTTCCTGAGCGGAGATTACGAGACAGTATGTGATGAAATCAGCGAATTGAAAGCCGTTTGTGGCGAAAAGAAGTTGAAGGTTATTCTGGAAACAGGCCTCCTACCCTCTTGTGCGGACATAAAGACCGCCAGCCTTCTGGCCATGTATGCCGGTGCCGATTACATCAAGACAAGTACCGGCAAGGAACAGCCTGCCGCCACCCCGGAGGCTGCCTACGTGATGTGCCAGGCAATAAAGGAATATTACGATAAAACCGGCATTCGCACCGGCTTTAAGCCTGCCGGAGGTCTAAACACCGTACACGATGCCCTTGTGTACTATACTATAGTAAAAGAGGTGCTGGGCACCGAATGGCTCACCAACCAGTACCTGCGCCTCGGCACCAGCCGCTTGGCCAACCTGCTCCTTAGCGAAGTACAAGGCGAGGAGGTGAAGTTCTTTTAAAACGGAAAAGTGAAAACGGAGAACGGAAAACTATTCCCTATCACCGCGCCAGCAGACTGTCCCTCTGAGACAGGGGGGACGAGGAGCAAAGCGACGGAGGAGGTGGATAAACCGCTCACCACTCACCGCTCATCCGTTAGAGAGCAGTTTTCCGTTTTCCGTCCCCCTTTTCCCTCTTGACAATCCAAAATTCACGCCCCTGTGGCCGAAAATGTGAAAGAAAACGATTCTCACGAGGCATAAAGATGCCATTAGCAGATGATTATTAGTCTGTTAATGGTATTTTTCTTTGTACGGCATAATGAACAATGTAGAACGGACAATAGCAAAGAGAGACACATGTAACACGAAAGTGGAAATTTTGTCATGCCTCTCCTACTCCACCAACGAGTCCTCCATAGAAAACAGTCAAAACCAACAATAGTACACATAAGGTCGTCAAAAGTTCTATAGCGATATGCAGCAGCATATCCTATGTGTATGTCCATTGGTTACAACAGATACAAAGCGAATAACTATCCACAAACCGGACTTCTATGCATTTACTCAAAAGGACTTTCTTGGTGAACATTGTTAATGGAATTATACATTCTCCTTCAAGTTCAAGGAAAGTTGATATGACATCGCTTTTGCAAAAAGAATAACGAAGACACTTGTAGACTTTACCCAGGCAGGAATGTTTAAACCAACGGTATCCAAAATTATGGAAAGAAATGACGACAAACATGATTTCTCCTTGAGAGGGTGACACCACGATGGCATGTACATTTCCCTACGATATTTAGCGTATATCTTGTCTTCATCCTGTCTACAAAACTTGCAAAATTCATCTGCCATAAAGAATAATTCTATAACTTTGTCCTCGGTGAGCACAGCGATTATTGTTTATAATACTTTGTATTGAGTACTATAAAGGCACAACAATTTACGTTAATCACCAAATTTATAAGCAGTTATAATTCATCAAACTCACGTTAACATTACATTATAAAAAGGGGTTGGTTAAACGATGCCTCTCAAATGATACATATCAATAATACACTATTCAGGAGATAAGACATGCAAAAGCGAAAATATTTAGTCGTTTTGGTGCTCCTTTTCTTATTCGCACCGATGGTAGGGGCACAATCTGTCCGGGCACAACATGTAACGAAAGCCAAACAAATCAAGTTCTTTTATGACCGATATATGGAGTGCATAGAGACAGGAAATCGCAAAATGGAGAGCGATTTGCTGAGAAGTTTCTTGACACCCGAAATGCAGGAGAAAAGAGGACGCCTGATAGATGCCACGGGCGCTGACCCGATATTGCGTGCGCAGGATGTGTCGGAGCATGGCCGACAGACACTGACATGCCGGCATCTGGAGGGTGATTGGTTCGAGGTGGCATACCGCTCTTTTAGTTGGGATGTGCAGGACACCATCACCATTCGCATACCTGTGAGGACAGAAGTGAATAAAAAGGGGAGAGTGCGTATCAATTATATCGTGCCCGAATGGGGCGGAAACCGCTATGGCGACTATTTGTTTGATATTCAACCTCAAAAGGTGACAGACAGGTTGGATGCGCGCACTTTCGTGGAAACCTTTTTCAAGGCCTACGTCTATACCTATGCCACTATGTCACCGTCATTGGAACAGGATTTGGAGCAACTGCGTAAACGATACTGCACACCATCATTTCTGAGAGGGAAATATGCGGCCATAAAGCAAGAATATCTTGAGGATGGCGAGAGCATAGATCCGTTGATTAATTGTGTAGACTTTGACGCATTTTGGCACCCTTCTATTAGGGTTGACTCTATTGACAGCCTCACTTTTCGGATTGGCTACGATACGGACGGTACTAAGGGTTGGCACAAAGATATAAAGATGATGGTAACACTGGAAAAGGGGAGATTTCTCCTTTCGGACATAGAAGCGAAATAAATACCCCAAAGACACATAAATATGGTCTCCATGAGAACAAGGGTTTGTTGTCCCGACAACACGTCCTTGTCACCATTGAGGACAAGCGCTTGTCCTCGGGAGAACCGAATAACAGCCTCATGGGACCCGAATTTATGGGTCGGTAAACAGGTCTGTTATTCCGACGTTCATCATATATTTTCTATCTTAAACCCAAACCGTCCAATAGGCAGTTACGCGCTAAGGAACGAATGGGTAAAACCTCGTAGGAGTAATGTGAATTGTTTGTATATTTGCAGAAATCACAATACTCTTTATAACAATCACGGGCACCGCATGACGCAAGTGCCCGTGACTGTTTTGTTTATTACATTCTATAAATATAGGCTGCCTTACATCGCCCTCTTTGCCACGTAATCAAGATAGTACTGCAGAGTTTGGGCAATGGCGGTCTCCCCTACCTCATCCAGCAGGCCGGTGGCCATGCCGGACATGTCGCCCATGGCACTTTCGGCATACACTACCCCACCCTCCTGACGGGTAAGGGCAACAAGATGGGCTATCTCCTCCTGCGTGGCCTCGCCGGCACGTACTTTCAGGGCAAGGGCATGAGCCTCGGGGTTCTTGTTGGCAACGTAGATGACGGGCAGGGTGAGTTTGCCCTCCTTCATGTCGTTTCCGGCAGGTTTGCCCACATCGTGCTGGTCGTCGTAGTCGAAAATGTCGTCCTTCAACTGGAAACAGATGCCGAGAAGCATGCCGAAACGCTTCATTGTATATATATATCCGGCATGATCCGTGACAAGCAAAGCACCCATTTCCGCACAGGCGGAGAACAGGGATGCCGTCTTCTTGCGCACCACCTCGTAGTACGAGCCCTCCCCTATTTCCTTGCTGTCCACGTTGGCCAACTGAAGGAGTTCGCCGTCGGAAAGCATGATGCCCACGTTGGATACAAGAGCCACTACCCTACTGTCGCCGCATGCTACGGCATGTTCTATGGCCTTGCTGAGCAGGAAATCGCCCACCAGCACGGCCGCCTTGTTGTCCAAAAGGCTGTTGATGCTCTTCTGACCACGTCGGCGGTCGCTCTCGTCAACGATGTCGTCATGCACCAAAGACGCCGTATGGAGCAGTTCCATGGCAATGGCAGCATGGATTACCTCGTCGCAAAGTACGGGAGCGCTGTTGTCGGCACCACGGGCTGCCAGAAGCACCAAAATGGGGCGCATCTGCTTGCCTGTGCGACGTGTCAGGTGTTCCAGTGCCTTGTTGAGCAACGGATTGTCGGACGTGAGCGTTTCACGGAACATTTCGTTGAAGCGCAACAGGTCGGCCTCTACGGGCTTTCTTATCTCTTTCAGTAAATCCACTTGACTTTTGTAGTGTGTTACGATTTGCAAATTTATATAAAAACACGGAATTTTCTCACTTATTTTCATTATTTTTGTAGGCAAATACGATAATTAGACATGAAACTGTTCCTTTTGGATGCATACGCTCTCATCTACAGAGCCTACTATGCCTTCATCAAAAAACCGCGATACAACTCCAAGGGCGAGAACACGAGCGCCATACTGGGCTTTGTGAACACCCTGGAGGACGTCCTGCGCAACATGCGCCCCACACACCTTGGCGTGGCTTTCGACCCCCACGGAGGCACTTTCCGCCACGAGGCCTTCCCCGACTACAAGGCCCAGCGCGAGGAGACGCCCGAGGCCATACGCTTTGCCGTGCCCAAGATAAAGGAGATACTGGAGGCCTACCACATTCCCGTGCTGGAGGTACAGGGATATGAGGCCGACGATGTCATAGGCACACTGGCACATCAGGCTGACCTCCAAGGCATTGAGACCTACATGATGACCCCCGACAAGGACTATGGCCAGTTGGTGACCGACAACGTGAGCATGTACCGCCCGCCCGTAGGCAAGAGCGAGGCACAGGTCATGGGCCCCAAAGAGATTTGCGAGAAGTGGGGCATAGATTCGCCCTTGCAGGTAATAGACATCCTGGGACTGATGGGCGACTCCAGCGACAACATCCCCGGTTGTCCCGGGGTGGGAGAGAAGACCGCCTGCACCCTCATCCAGCAATGGGGAAGCATAGAGAACCTGCTGAACAATACCGACAAACTGAAGGGCGCCATACAGAGGAAGGTGACGGAGAATGCCGACCTCATCCGACAGAGCCATTGGTTGGCAACAATAGTGAAGGACGCTCCCATCACGCTGGATATGAAGGCATTGGAAATCAAGGAACCCGACCACAATGCCCTGCAACACATATATGAGGAACTGGAGTTCAGACAACTCTTGAAGAAGACCCTCCCCCCTGCCCCTCCCAAAGGAGGGGAGTGGTCACAACCGACAAGTGATACGTCTATACATAATACTACCCTCTCTAAGAAGGGAGAAGGAGGAGAGGCCTCTATGCTTGGCGGCAATTTCCGTTTCAAAGACGGCAGCATACAGGGCGATTTGTTTGCTGACATAGCATCAAATACACTTGCAACTGCTCCCTCCCATACAGGGGAGGGATTGGGAGGGGTCCTGCCTGTGGACGAGCCTCCATTCATACTGGATGGCAACACCATCATAGGGCACGACCTGAAGGCACACTGGCAGGAACTCACCGCACAGTACCCCGAGGTGCAAACTTTTGGTTTAGAGACCGAAGGAGTAGGGGAGAAGCAACTCTTCGACACCGCCATAGCGCACTACCTCCTGCATCCCGAAATGCGCCACGGACTTGACTATCTAAAGGATGCCTACCGCAAAGCCACACTGAAGGAACTGAAGGAACTCTTCGAGAAGGAGTTGCACGACACAGGCCTTTGGGACATCTTCCGGCAGATGGAGATGCCCCTGATGTGCGTACTGGCACGCATGGAGCAGACGGGAGTACGCATAGACGAAGCGGGGCTGGCAGAGACAAGCCGCCACTTCACCGAGGAGATGATACACCTGGAGGAAGAGATATACCGGCTGGCAGGACAGAAGTTCAACATCGCCTCGCCCCGGCAGGTGGGCGAAATCCTCTTCGACGTGCTCCAACTGGATTCCAAGGCCAAGAAGACGAAGACCGGACAATACGTTACCGGCGAGGAAGTGCTGGAGGGCCTGCGCCACAAGCACGAGGTGGTGGGCAAGATACTGGAGCACAGAGGATTGAAGAAACTGCTGGGCACATACATCGATGCCCTGCCCAAACTGGTCAATGCCTCCACGGGACACATACATACCACCTTCAACCAAACCGTCACCACCACGGGACGCCTGTCCTCCTCCAACCCCAACCTGCAGAACATCCCCGTGCGCGATGCCATGGGCAAGGAGGTGCGCAAGGCCTTCATCCCCGACGAGGGGCAACTCTTCTTCTCGGCCGACTACAGCCAGATAGAACTCCGCATCATGGCACACCTCAGCAAGGACGAGAACCTGGGGCAGGCATTCCTCTGCGGAGAGGACATACATGCCGCCACGGCAGCCAAGATATTCCACAAGGACATCAGCGAGGTTACCTCCGACGAGCGCCGGCGTGCCAAGACGGCCAATTTCGGCATCATCTACGGCATCAGTGCCTTTGGCCTGGCAGAGCGCCTCGGATGCTCCAGAAGCGAAGCAAAGCAACTCATAGACGGTTATTTCCAGACCTATCCCGGCGTGAAGGAATACATGGAGCGGAGCATAGCCATGGCACGCGAGAAGGGCTACACCGAGACCATCTTCCACCGCCGTTGCCCCCTGCCCGATATAAACAGCCACAATGCCGTGGTGCGCGGATATGCCGAGCGCAATGCCATCAACTCGCCCATACAGGGCAGTGCCGCCGACATCATGAAGATAGCCATGATACGTGTGGACCGCCGCATGCGCCGGGAAGGCCTCCGCAGCCGCATGATTCTTCAGGTGCACGACGAACTGAACTTCAGCGTCCTGCCCGAAGAGCGCGACCAACTCCAGCGACTCGTCATAGAGGAGATGCAGAATGCCGCCTCGCTCACCGTCCCCCTCATAGCCGATGCAGGGTGGGGCAGCAACTGGCTGGAGGCGCATTAAGGAAACGGAAAACGGAAATGGGAAAACGGAAAACTGGAAGGGGGGAAACTCCGAGTTCTCTGAGTTCTCTGAGTTCTCCGATTACTCCGATTACTCCGAAAACCTTTCCGTTTTCCGTTTTGACTTCAGCCCCTTCGGGCGTCGACCTTCGGTTCACCTTTCCGTTTCTCCACCCCTTCCTGCGTTAAAGAATGCGAAATCCTTGCTTCATATTGTGCTAATTCGTACCTTTGGCACTTGAAAACAAGCCCATAACATGAAAAAAATACCATTCTTACTTCTGTTGGTGGCAATGATGCTTACCCTCATGTCTTGGAAAACGGAAAACGGAAAACGGGAAACGGAAAACTCATCCGCTCACCACTCACCTCTCACCGCTCACCTCTCACCGCTCAGTATCCCATCAGACACCACCAAGGCTGCCAAGGATACCACCAAGACACGCAAAGCTTATCCGCAAACCGCCCAGGACACCTCTGTGGCATACACGGACACTTTGGGCGAGGTTAGCGTGAAGGCCGACAACAGCTTGCGTGTTGTGGATGTCATAAACAAGTCCCTAAAAAACGGTCTTACACAACCGCGTCAGAAAGGTATCTCCGACATCATAGGCGAAAAGGCCAACGACTACATCATGCACCCATTTGCATGGCGCGAACGACGCAAGGAAAAGAACCTGAAGAAGGCCAAGGAAAACATCCAGAAACTGGATGCCGCCAAGACCTACGAAGACGAACTCACCGAAGCCATCAACCGCCAGTTGCGCGAGGACTCCATTGCCGCGGCAAAGAAGAAGATGGGAGAGAGGAAGTAAGGAAATTAGAAAGACGTTTAATTAAATTGCAAAGGACAACATGCCCAAGCAAACACTTGACATAACCTATTTCCTGTCGTTTTGCATAGAGCAATACAAGAAGGCAAAAGCACTATCCGATGCTAATGTAATGGATATATTTAATAAATACGGAGTGCTTGACTACCTTTACGAACATTTCGAAATACTACACACGCAAAACCATCAGTGGTTGACTGAAGACATAGATGAATTTATCTCTAACAGAAAAACAACCCAGGCATGAAACTGTATCATGGTAGTATTGAAATAGTCAGAACACCAGAAATCCGCACATCCAATAGGACATTGGATTACGGATATGGTTTCTACGCCACAACCTCCTGCGAACAGGCAGAAGAATGGGTTAAAAGAAGAGCGAGGCAACAAAACTCAACTATCGGATACGTCAATATCTATGAGTTTCACATGGATGCTTTGATGGACCTAAATGCCCTACTGTTTGACGTTCCCTCAGAAGAGTGGATAGACTTCGTAATGAAGAACCGTATACAAAAGGATTTTACTCACAATTACGACATCGTCTATGGTCCTGTGGCCAACGATCGCGTCTATGCCGCCTTTGCTCTATACGAAGGAGGACTGATAGACAAACAAAACCTTATCTCTGAATTAAAAACCTATAAATTGGTAGATCAATACCTTTTCCATACCGACAAGGCCTTAAAGACCCTCTCATTTATAGACGCACTTGAAATAACACTATGATAGGCAAAATCAACCAAGATAACATATATTTGTTACTGCCCTCCAAGGTAAGTTGGTTGGCTGCTATGCTTGCCGAAGACAAAGGTATCAGTCTCGTTGCTGCCATCAAGCAAGTTTATGCCTCCAAACTGTACCAAAAATTACAGGACGAAAGCACCAAAATGTGGCACTTAGGTCCTGTAGATTTATATAAGGAACTTCAAGGGGAGTGTTAGTTGATTATTTTATTGAGTACCTGCCAAAACCAAGACCACATTCAAAAATCAACGCCAAACCCAAACTCTATGCTGTGTGAATAAATAATATTATGCTGACTTAACTGAACATAACATGTACTGATGTTTATTCTCACAGTATGAGAAAGCGTCAAAATACCGGCACATCCTCATTTATGCTACTTTTTGTCCATCTAACCCATTATTTTTTAGAGTATTTTGAACCCTTATAATATAGTGATTTACCATTACTGGTGATTGTTATAGATTCCCCTTCCGGCAGTATGAGAACATAGTTTCCATACGGATCAATTTCAACCTTCTTTATGGAATACTCTGATGATTGTCTACCAATACAGATTCTGACCCAAGTACTTTCAACTTTCACAAAGTCATATCCATTAAAGAAAACTCCTGTAGGAATCTTCACATGAAGAGATGATGAAGCAAGAGATGTAGACGATATGCTTATCATAGGTGTTTCCGATGCAAAAATAATAATACATGTAAGCATAACCACCAATGAAACTAATATTTTTTTCATATTTGTTAAGTTATTTTATTTGGTCTTTCTGTCCATCGACCATTATTAATAAAAGAGACAACTATGCCATACCTTAAGTAAAAGGTGGCCAGATTACCTTTGTATGCAGATGCGAAATAAGTAACCCCACGCTCACGTGTGAAGAGTCTAAATCAATTCTTACATACTTAAGTAAGTTTCCGACCATTCTCTATACAAGGTGATAGGCATAACGCCTTTGTTATAGTTACTAATAAACTAAATCACGAATTTATTTCAATTAATCTAATCTTTCACGCAAATACTTTATATCATTTTTAGTGTAACGCTTATTACGGCATGAAGGATGAACCGTAGGATATTGTGAACGTATATGCGCATATTCCGCTCCATTTTCCAAGGCTACTGCAGCAGCCAGTATTGCTTCATTTGCAGAATTAACCTTTACATATGCAACACCATCACTTGCCTTGAACTCAACATAATACTCTGCATTTGGAATTGTATTGTAAATTTTAGCAGCAGTACCTACGCCCCACGTTATTGCTTTTGCAACTTTTGCAACTGTTACAAGTGATACAGTTGTTACTACTTGAGCATGAGAAAACATTGTTCCCAAACATAGAAATACGGCAAAAAGTAATTTCTTCATAGAGAATTTCTTATTTAATTTGTTAATAATTAGTAATGATATTCCTTTGGTGCTGTTAAATTCCAGCCTCTGCGGAATCCCTCTTGAAAATCTGGATCTTGCGACAGGGTCGAAACAGTACTGCAAGATTGTAATGTAAATACCGTGAATACAAAAACCAATAATAATACAATTAACCTTGAAATCATTCTTTCCATTGTTTTTCAATTTGTTTAAGTGAATAAATGTTCATTTGCATGTTCCTATAAGAGATTTGGTAAATACGCACAAAAAAAGCGCAGAACCTTTAGTGTATTCGCTTTCCGAGGTGTTTGGCGTAACCTACTGACAGAATAACTAAAAGCCCACGCCTAAGGGGCGTGAGCATTTCAGCATCATTCATGTCAGTATCCATTAGTCGCCAAACTTTCGGAATGCAGAATAAAGCTAAAACGCTTTTCCAATATGTCTAAATGTGCGTATCTGACTATACGCTATGCTTCATAGGCAATGATGTTTTTATGTGGTTTATGGTTTGTTTGTGCTTTTTACTCGGCACAAAGATATGAATTTATTCTGGAAAACTCTGCTTGTTAACGTATTTTCTCCTACTTGGTGTAACTGATAATTCATTAATAACTCCCCGAACGTCAGTTTTTGTTGTCCTATCAACAGAACTTTGTTGTCCTATCAACACTGCCCTGTTGATAGGACAACAAAAGTTCGTCATCCGTAGAGCGGTGTGCTGAGATAGCGTTCACCGGTATCAGGCAAAACGACGACGATGGCCTTGCCCTTGGCTTCGGGGGTGAGGGCATAGGTGAGTGCGGCATGGACGGCAGCACCGGAGGAAATGCCCGTGATGAGGCCTTCGTGGCGGGAGAGTTCGCGACCCGTTTGCATGGCCTGTTCTGTGGATACCTGCATGATGCGGTCAACCACAATGGGGTCGTAGTTCTCGGGGATGAAGTTGGCGCCAATGCCCTGTATGCCATGGGGGGAGGCGGTGCCTCCGCTGAGCAGAGGGGATTCCTGGGGTTCCACGGCAATGGAGAGGAGTTGCGGGTTATGTGTCTTGAGGCCACGGGCAGTGCCGCAGAGGGTTCCGCCTGTGCCAACGGTGGCCACAAGGATGTCTACCTGTCCGTCCGTGTCTTCCCATATCTCTTTGGCGGTGGTGAGGACATGGGCTTCGGGATTGGCCGGATTGGAAAACTGGCCAAGGATGACGGAACCGGGGATGCTCCTGTTCAGGCGTTCTGCCTCGGCAATGGCACCTGCCATGCCCTCTATGCCCGGAGTGAGGACAAGTCTTGCCCCGGCGGCACAGAGCAGTTGCCGGCGCTCCTGACTCATGGTGTCTGGCATGACGATAACGGCCTCATAACCACGCACTCGGCTTATCCATGCAAGCCCCACCCCCGTGTTGCCGCTGGTGGGTTCTATAATGGTTCCTCCGGGGCGTAGCATGCCGCGTCGTTCGGCATCCAGAATCATGTTAAGGGCCACACGGTCCTTCACACTGCCTCCGGGATTGAAGTATTCCAGTTTTGCCAGCACATGGGTATCGGGGGCGATGCCCCATGCCTGCGACAGGCGTGAGAGGTGGAGTAGGGGAGTGTGCCCCACCAGTTCGGTCAGGTTTTCGTGTATTCTTGCCATAGAAATCAGTTTTACATAAGTATATATGCCAACGACCCCACGCTGATGACAATCCATAAGAGTATACCTTGCAGAAGGGGCTTCAAACCTACGGATTTCAGCACGTCAACAGAAAGCGATGCTCCAATGAAAAACATGGTGATGATGAGTCCCTTGCGTGCCAGAGAGGAGATGGCCTGACCTATCATAGGAACAGGAGCAAAAAGATAAGTGTTCAGCATTATCGCCACAACGAACCAGAGGATGAACCATGGTATGCTGATGCGCCGTCCCTCCCTCTTGAATATGAAGGACGTTGCCAGGGCAAGGGGAATGATCCAAAGAGCACGGGTCAGTTTGATAGTGGTGGCCACCTGCAGGGCTTCTTCGCCATAGGTGGCACCCGCTCCCACCACCGAACTTGTGTCGTGTATGGCAATGGCCGCCCACATGCCGAACTCTTGTTGCGACATACCCAACCACTGACCGAGTACAGGAAAGACGAACAGGGCAACGGCATTGAGCACAAAAATTGTTGCCAGAGCAACAGACATGTCCGACTCTCTGGCCTTTATTACAGGCCCCACGGCGGCTATGGCACTGCCTCCGCAGATGGCCGTACCGGAACTGACCAGATATGCGGTGTCGCGGTTCAGGTGCAGCATCTTCACTCCTATCAACATACCCACAATCATGGTGCCTGCCACTGAAATTATGGTAAAGGCCATGCCCTCGCCACCCGATGCCAGCGAAGCATGCAGGTTCATGCCAAAGCCAAGTCCTACGACACTGTATTGAAGAAGTTTCTTGGACACCTTCTTGTTAAAGGCAGGGTAAGCCTGTCCGCAAAGCAGTGCAAAGGCAAGTCCCAGAAACAATGCTACTGGAGGAGTAACCCATGCCGACATGAAGCCGAGTCCCGGAATATACGAGGCCAACAAACAGACAACGAGAACGGAAAGGATGGCCACATACAAGGACCTGTTGAAACGTTGAAGATACGTAAGCATACTAACCATACATTATGTTAACAGACGGCAAATGTACGAAAAAATGCCGATAAGCATGCTTTCCTGCAAACAAATGTGATACTAATTTAATTTATGTGAATACTGGAGTCATTACAGACATAAATACGCAGAATTATCATATCTTTGTATCGGAATCAAAGAGAGATTCCATATGTTTAACCAGGAAAAGAAGAAAAGATTATGGCAACGAAATTTTATAAATGCTCTGTATGTGGCAATGTGATAGTAAAGATGGTTGACTCCGGCGTTCCCGTAGTATGCTGCGGCAAGAAGATGGAGGAACTGGTAGCGAACACCGTGGATGCAAGTCAGGAGAAGCACGTACCCGTGGTTACAACCCTGGAGGACGGCCGTCTGCGCATCGAGGTGGGCAGCGTGCACCATCCCATGATGCCCGAGCACCACATCGCATTCATCTATGTGGAGACCGACAAGGGCGGTATCCGCATTGACCTGAAGGACGAACCCGTGGTAGAGGTATGCACTTGCGGAGCCAAGCCGTTGGCGGTGTACGAGTATTGCAACCTGCACGGCCTTTGGAAGACCGAACTTTAGCAAAATGTCTCGCAAAGGACATGCAAACACCACAGTAAATGCAAAAGATTGTTAAATATTAAGCCTGCTTTTAACATATCAGCAAGCATCGCGCGTATATATAAGGAAAAATCCTTATCTTTGCACGCAGAAAACCACGAGAGAGTGAGGAGCCACACAGGTTCCTCACTTTTCGTTAAAGGAAGCAGTAATAATCTTGCATAAAGCATTATTCAGAAGATGATCAGTAAGAGTGCCGTAGAACAAGCCGTCAACGAATGGCTGGAAGGAAAGGAGTATTTCCTGGTAGAAGTAAGCATCAGTGCAGACGACCGCATCGAGGTTCTGATTGACCACGCCGAAGGTGTGTGGATTGAGGACTGTGCCGACCTGAGCCGCCACATCGAGTCAAGAATCAACCGTGAGGACGAGGACTATGAACTGGAGGTTGGCAGCGCCGGTTTGGGCTATCCCTTCAAGGTGCGCCGCCAGTGGGAAATACATCTGGACAAACCCGTAGAGACACAACTGAAGGACGGACACAAATACCGCGGCATACTGACAGCCGTGGAGGACGAGACCTTTACCATCACTTGCGAGGAGAAAGTAAAGCGCGAGGGAGAAAAGCGACCCAAGATGGAACAGGTGCCACACACCTTCACCTACGAGGAGGCCGCATACACCAAATACTGGATGAAATAAACAACAACATAAATGGCAACAACAAAAAAGAACAACACACTGAACTCCATGGACCTGATAGAGTCCTTTGCAGACTTTAAGGAGACAAAGAACATCGACCGTGCCACACTGGTGGGCGTGCTGGAAGAGTGCTTCCGCAGCGTGATAGCCAAGATTCATGGTACAGACGAGAACTACGACGTCATCGTGAACCCCGACAAGGGCGACCTGGAAATCTACCACAACCGCGTGGTGGTGGCCGACGGTGAAGTGCAGAATCCCAACATGGAGATAAGCCTGAGCGAGGCACGCCAGATCGACGACGACTATGAGGAGGGCGAAGAGGTGAGCCAGCGCGTGGAATTTGCCGACTTCGGACGCCGTGCCATCCTGACCCTGCGCCAGACCCTGGCAAGCCGTATCCTGGAACTGGAGCACGACACCCTGTACAACAAGTTCAAGGACCGTGTGGGCGAGGTGATACATGGCGAAGTGTACCAGAGTTGGAAGCGCGAGACACTGGTTACCGACGACGAGGGCAACGAAATGATCCTGCCCAAGACAGAGCAGGTGCCCGGCGACTTCTTCCGCAAGGGCGAGACACTGCGCGCCGTCATCAGCAAGGTGGACAACAGCAACGGCAACCCCAAGATTTTCATCTCGCGTACCGACCCCATGTTCCTCCAGCGCATGATGGAGGCCGAGGTGCCCGAGATTCACGACGGCCTGATTGCCATCCGCAAGGTGGCACGCATCCCCGGCGAGCGCGCCAAGGTGGCAGTGGAGAGTTTCGACGAGCGTATCGACCCCGTAGGTGCATGTGTGGGTGTGAAGGGTAACCGTGTTCACGGCATCGTACGCGAATTGCACGGCGAGAACATCGACGTTCTGCCCTGGACCTCAAACACACAACTCATGATAACCCGTGCCCTGGGTCCTGCCCGAGTGAACAGCGTGAACATGAACGAGGAGGAGAAGAAGGCCGAGGTGCTTCTGGACAGCGACCAGATTTCCCTGGCCATCGGTAAGGGCGGTGCCAACATCAAGTTGGCAAGCATGCTCACCGGCTACACCATCGACGTTTACCGCGAGATAGACGAGGAAATGGACGAGGACGACATCAGCCTGGACCAGTTCAGCGATGACATCGAAGACTGGATCATCGACATCCTGAAGAAGCAGGGCTACACCACTGCACGCCAGGTACTGGGCACCAACCGCGAGGAACTGGCACAGCAGGCCGACCTCGAGGAGGAGACCGTCGATGAGATCATCCGCATACTGAGCGCAGAATTCGAGAAATAACAACAAAACACATACACTAACAGGATAATACCCCGGGAGGGATACACATAATGAGTATAAGATTAAGCAAAGCCATAAAGGAGTGTAATGTAGGTTTGCAGACGGCCGTCGATTTCCTCAACAAGAAGGGAAACGGCGAGGTGGAGGCAAACCTCAACACCAAGATTTCGGACGAGCAGTACGAACTGCTCCTGAAGGAGTTCAAACCTGACAGTGTGCTGAAGGATGCCGCCAACCTCATGCTCCAGCAGCAGAAGGAGGAGAAGGAACGCAAGGAAAAGGAAAAGGCAGAAGCCAAAGCAAAGGCCAAGGCAGAAGCCGATGCCAAGGCGAAAGCCGAAGAAGAGGCTAAGGCAAAGACCGAGGAAGAGGCCAAGGCAAAGAAGCAGGCACTGAAGGTTGTAGGCCACATAGACCTGGATGCTCCCAAGAAGAAGGCAGAACCTGCCGTAGAGGAGAAGAAGCAGGTTGAAGAACCCGTAGCCGAACCCGCAAAGGTTGCACAGCCCTCTGCCGACGAGCCTCAGATAATTACCGACGGCAAGGTTACAGGCACACTGGAGAACGGTGTCTTCCGTCTGAACGCCCCCCAGCAGCCCAACGCAGGACTGAAGGTGCAGGGCCACATAGACCTGTCTGCACTGAACCAGAGCACCCGTCCCAAGAAGAAATCTAAGGACGAGCGCAAGCGCGAGCGCGAGGAAAAACAGCAGCAAGCCCAGGCCGACCGCAAGAAGCAGCGCATGCGCGGTGGCAAGGAGAAGGTGGACGTGAATGCCGTAGTTTCCCAGCAGAAGCAGCAGGGTCAGGGCAAGAACCAGCAGGGCAAGAACCAGCAGGCTCAGGGTGGCAAGAACAACAACGCCGCCAGCCAGCAGCAGGCTCAGGGCAAGAAGGCCAAGAACAAGCAGAAGAACCAGCCCAAGCAGCAGCCACAGCCCGTGGAGGTTAGCGAAGAGGAAGTTGCAAAGCAGGTTCGCGAGACACTGGCACGCCTGACCGCCAAGGGCAGCAAGATGGGCAAGGGTGCCAAGTACCGCCGCGAGAAGCGCGAGGCCTTCCGCGAGCAGATGGAAGAGGAGATGATGAACGAGATGGCAGAGAACAAGGTACTGAAACTTACCGAGTTCGTTACTGCCAACGAGTTGGCCACCATGATGAACGTGCCCGTTACCAGCATTATCGGTACCTGCATGAGCATTGGCATAATGGTCAGCATCAACCAGCGTATGGACGCCGAGACCATCAACATCGTTGCCGAGGAATACGGTTTCAAGACAGAATACGTGAGTGCCGAGGTTAGCGAGGCCGTTGTAGAGGAGGAGGACGACGAGTCAGATCTCGTTCCACGCGCTCCCATCGTAACTGTGATGGGTCACGTAGACCATGGTAAGACCTCTCTGCTCGACTATGTTCGCCAGGCCAACGTTATTGCCGGCGAGGCAGGTGGCATTACCCAGCACATCGGTGCATACAACGTGAAGTTGAAGGACGGACGCCACGTTACGTTCCTGGATACTCCCGGCCATGAGGCCTTCACCGCCATGCGTGCCCGTGGTGCCCAGGTTACTGACATCGCCATCATCATCATTGCTGCCGACGACAATATCATGCCCCAGACAAAGGAGGCCATAGCACACGCCACGGCAGCCAATGTGCCCATAGTATTCGCCATCAACAAGATAGACAAGCCCACCGCCAATCCCGACAAGATCAAGGAGGGACTGGCAGCAATGAACTTCCTCGTGGAAGACTGGGGCGGCAAGTACCAGAGCCAGGACATCAGTGCCAAGGCCGGTATCGGTGTGGAGGAACTGCTGGAGAAGGTTCTTCTGGAGGCAGAGATGCTGGACCTGAAGGCCAACCCCAACCGCAAGGCTACAGGTTCCATCATCGAGTCCTCGCTGGACAAGGGCCGCGGCTATGTTGCCACCGTACTGGTAAGCAACGGTACGCTGCGTGTTGGCGACGTTATGCTGGCAGGTACCAACTACGGTCGCGTCAAGGCAATGTTCGACGAGCGCGGACGCCGCATCAACGAAATCGGTCCCTCTCAGGCAGCCACCATCCTGGGCTTGAACGGTGCTCCCACCGCAGGTGACACCTTCCACATCATGGAGAATGACCAGGAGGCACGCGAGATTGCCAACAAGCGCGAGCAGTTGGCACGCGAGCAGGGCCTGCGCACCATGAAGCGTGTGGACCTGAACGAAATCGGACGCCGTATCGCACTTGGCGACTTCCAGGAACTGAACCTGTTGGTAAAGGGCGACGTGGACGGTTCTATCGAGGCATTGAAGGACTCCTTCGAGCGCCTGTCTACCGAGAAGATCAAGGTGAACGTCATCTACAAGGCTGTGGGTCAGATCAGCGAGAGCGATGTTACCCTGGCAGCCGCATCGGATGCCATCATCATTGCCTTCCAGGTACGTCCCAGCGCCCAAGCCCGCCGTCTGGCAGAGCAGGAGGGTGTGGACATCCGCCAGTACAGCGTCATCTACGATGCCATCGAGGAGGTCAAGGACGCCATGGAGGGTATGCTCTCTCCCGAAATCAAGGAAGAGATTACCGCCCAGGTGGAGGTTCGCCAGGTTTACCATATCTCCAAGGTTGGTACCGTGGCAGGTGCCTACGTTATCGACGGTAAGGTGAGCCGTACCAACAAGGCACGCGTCATCCGCGACGGTATCGTTGTCTACACAGGCGAAATCAACGCCTTGAAGCGCTTCAAGGACGACGTGAAGGAGGTTACCACCAACTTCGAGTGCGGTATCTCGCTGGTTAACTACAACGACCTGCGCGAAGGCGATATCCTGGAAACGTTTGCCGAAGTAGAGATCAAGGCAAAGTTGTAACAAGACATAGAGATGGAATTTATTCAGCAGCTCGGCAAGTACGTCGAGATGATACCTCTGAATACAACAGAAATAGTGGCCCTGGCAATACTGCTCTACGGAGCAGTTATGGGGCTTAAGAACGGATTTTTGAAGGAACTGGCCAGCATGACCGGTTTCTTCATTGGTCTGTATCTGGCATGGAAGTACTACGACCAGATAGGCGGAGGCACCATAGCCTTCATAGGAATATGGATAGTCACCCCCATAGCATTGGGCATACTGGCCTCGCTGGCCACCAAACTTCTTGACTGGACGCTGGTGGGAGGCCTGATGAACCGTGTGCTCGGATGCATCTTCGGAGTCACCAAATGGGCAGTACTCATAGTCTGCGTGGCGGTGATGACGGGGCAGGTGGAATATCTGGACAAGTACGTGGACAGGAAATCCGTGCCGGGTGTCACTTATATTGAAGAGAAATGGAAGACATTACGAGAGAGTTTGTAAACAAGGATTACGAATATGGCTTCCACACTGACGTCCACACCGAGATTATAGAGAAGGGACTGAACGAGGACGTTGTCCGCCTTATCTCGGAAAAGAAGGGCGAACCGGACTGGTTGCTGGAATTCAGGTTGCAGGCCTTCCGATACTGGCAGACACAGAAGCAGCCCTCGTGGGCGCATCTAGACATGCCGCAGATAGACTATCAGGACATATCATACTATGCCGACCCTACGGCAAGTGCCAAGAAGGACGGACCCAAGGAGATAGACCCTGAACTGATGAAGACCTTCGACAAATTGGGCATCCCATTGGAGGAACGCATGGCACTGGCCGGCGTGGCGGTGGATGCCGTAATGGACAGCGTGTCCGTGAAGACCACCTTCCAGGAGAAGTTGAAAGAGAAGGGAATTATCTTCTGCAGCATCTCCGAAGCGGTGAAGAACCATCCCGACCTTGTCCGCGAATACCTTGGCACCGTGGTGCCGTACAGAGACAACTACTTTGCCGCACTGAACTCGGCTGTGTTCTCCGACGGCAGTTTTGTATACATCCCCAAGGGCGTGCGATGCCCTATGGAACTGAGCACCTATTTCCGCATCAATGCCATGGGTACGGGGCAGTTCGAGCGCACTCTGATTGTGTGCGACGACGATGCCTATGTGTCCTATCTGGAGGGTTGTACTGCCCCCATGCGCGACGAGAACCAGTTGCACGCCGCCATAGTGGAGATCGTGGTAAAGGACAGGGCCGAGGTGAAGTACTCTACGGTACAGAACTGGTATCCCGGCGACAAGGACGGCAAGGGAGGCGTGCTGAACCTCGTTACCAAACGCGGACATCTGCGTGGCGTGGACAGCCGTCTGTCGTGGACACAGGTGGAGACGGGTAGCGCCATCACATGGAAATACCCCTCCTGTATCCTCTCTGGCGACGGTTCGCAGGCTGAGTTCTACTCCGTGGCGGTTACCAACAACCACCAGCAGGCCGACACAGGCACCAAGATGATACACATCGGTCGCAACACCAAGAGCACCATCATCAGTAAGGGTATCAGTGCCGGCAAGAGCCAGAATTCATATCGTGGTCTTGTCAAGGTGGGGGCCAATGCCGAGGGGGCAAGAAACTATTCCTCCTGCGACTCCCTGCTTCTGGGCAGTTCGTGCGGTGCCCACACGTTCCCATATATGGACATACACAACGACACCGCCATTGTGGAGCACGAAGCCACTACGAGCAAGATTTCCGAAGAACAACTGTTCTATTGTCAACAGAGAGGCATATCTTCCGAGGATGCCGTAAGCCTCATCGTAAACGGATATGCCAAGGACGTGATAAACAAACTGCCCATGGAGTTTGCCGTGGAGGCACAGAAACTTCTGGGCGTAAGTCTAGAAGGGTCGGTGGGATAAGGGAGGACCCCTCCCCGGCCCTCCCCTGTATGGGAGGGAGTAGTTACAACTGGGGAATAAGGACGAATGGAAAACCTTAACGTATTATTCGGATTATTCAGATTACTCAGATTATTCGGAATTTCGCTCACCGCTCACCCGTTCACCGCTAAACGTTAAAAACTATGTTAGAAATACGCAACTTACATGCCAGTATCAATGGCAAAGAAATACTGAAAGGCATAGACCTTACCATAAAGGACGGCGAGATACATGCCGTGATGGGAACCAACGGTGCAGGCAAGTCCACACTGAGCAATGTCATCGTGGGCAACCCTGCCTACGAGGTGACAGAGGGTGAAATCATCTTCAACGGACAGAACATACTTGAAATGAGCACCGAGGAAAGGGCAAATGCAGGCATTTTCCTGTCTTTCCAGCACCCTGTGGAGATTCCCGGTGTGTCCATGACCAACTTCATGCGTGCCGCCGTGAATGCACGCTACAAGGCCCAGGGGCGTGAACCTCTTTCTGCCGGCGACTTCCTGAAACTCATGCGCGAGAAGCGCAAGATTGTTGAACTGGACAACAAACTCACCAGCCGTTCCGTCAACGAGGGCTTCTCGGGTGGCGAGAAGAAGCGTAACGAAATCTTCCAGATGGCCATGCTGGAACCCACCTTCTGCATCCTGGACGAGACTGACTCTGGCTTGGACGTGGATGCTCTGCGCATCGTGGCAGAGGGCTTCAACAAACTGCGCAAGCCAGAGACCAGCGCCATAGTCATCACCCACTACCAGCGTCTGCTGGACTATCTGAAACCCGATGTGGTGCACATCCTCATTGACGGCAGGATCATCAAGACCGGTGGCCCGGAACTGGCTCTGGAGATTGATGGAAAGGGCTTTGCCGACTATGTTGCCCAGTAAATGCTTTTGCAGATGAAGAACAACCAGTACATAGAGTTCTACACTCAGGTAAGGGACACCATAGCGCAGCGCTCATGCACACTGATGAACGCCCACAGGGAGGAGGCCTTGCGCGTCTTCTCCGAACAGGGTTTCCCGTCCAAGAAGGTAGAGCGATACAGATATACCGACGTAGCACAGGACTTTGCTCCCGACTACGGCATACAGTTGTCAGCCTCTGCTGCCGAGCGCACCGAGTTCTGCTGCTCAGTCAGGGAAGCAGACATCGACCTGACACCTTATTATAATAATATAGCGGACCGTCAGGACAGCATCGTGGCTCTGAACACTATGCTTGCCGTGGACGCCCTGCTCATCCATGTGCCTCGCAACACCCGCGCCAAGCACCCCATACAGATAAACAACGTGCTCAAGGGCAAGCAGGACACTATGGTAAACCGCCGCATTCTGGTGATTATGGAGGAAGGCTCGCAGGCCGACATCATCATCACCGACCATGCCGTGGACCATCAGCAGTTCCTCACAAACCAGGTAATAGAGGTGCATTGTGCCGACAACAGCCATTTGAACCTTTATGAAATAGAGGAGACCAACCTGATGTGCACACGCTATAGCAACGTGTTCATCAGAGAGGGTAGGGACTGCTCTGTCAGACATACCGTGCTGACCCTTTTCAACGGCCACACACGCAATGCATGCCGTGTGGAGATGGCCGGAGAGAACTCCGAGGCCATACTGAACGGTTGTGTCATTGCCGACAAGATGCAACGTGTGGATAACAACACCGTCATCCGCCACATGGTGCCCAACTGCCAGTCACAGGAACTTTACAAATATGTTCTGGACGACAGTGCCATGGGAGCCTTTGCCGGCATGATTCTTGTGGACAATGGGGCGCAGAAAACCTCCTCTTCCATGACCAATGCCAACCTGTGCTCCACACGCCAGGCACGCATGTACACCCAACCCATGCTGGAGATTTATGCCGACGACGTGAAATGTTCGCACGGCAGTACCGTGGGACAGATGAACGACCAGGCCCTGTTCTACATGCGCCAGCGTGGCATCTCGCTCAGCGAGGCACGCCTCCTGCTTAAATCCGCCTTCATAACAGAAGTAATAGACAGCATCCCCCTGGAAGCCCTGCGCGACCGCCTGCACCTTATCGTGGACAAGCGCATGCGTGGCGAACTGAGCAAGTGCGAGGGGTGTAAACTGTGTTAAGAAAAGACCCCTCCCCATCCCCAACGGACCCCTCCCCAACCCTCCCCTGTATGGGAGGGAGTAGTTACAACCAACAATGAATATTAGCCTTTAACAAAATCCTCATTCCCCAGTACTATATACTCCCTCCCATATAGGGGAGGGTTAGGGGAGGGGTCCACCCTCTATTCCCCAGTACTATATACTCCCTCCCATACAGGGGAGGGTTAGGGGAGGGGTCCCTAATATACCATGAACCGACAAGACTTTCCCATACTGGAGAAAACCATATACAAGAAGTATCCGCTGGTGTATCTGGACAATGGTGCCACAACGCAGAAACCCAAGTGCGTGGTGGAGGCCATGAGCCATGAATACTACAACGTGAATGCCAACGTGCATCGTGGCGTACACTTCCTTTCGCAAGCCGCTACCGACCTGCACGAGGGAAGCCGCGAGACGGTGCGCCAGTTCATCGGTGCCGGCAAGACCTCGGAAATCATCTTCACTCGTGGCACCACGGAGAGCATAAACCTGGTGGCATCGTGCTTCACACAGGCCTTCATGAAGGAGGGCGACGAGGTTATCATCAGCCAGATGGAGCACCATTCCAACATAGTTTCATGGCAACTGGTACAGGCACGCACCGGCATACGTCTGCGTGTCATCCCCATGACGGACGACGGACGCTTGGACATGGAGGCGTACAAGGCTCTCTTCAACGAGCGCACCAAGTTGGTGTCCGTAACCCACGTGAGCAATGTTCTGGGAACAATAAACCCCGTAAAGGACATCATAGGCATAGCACACGGCCACGATGTACCGGTGCTGATAGACGGAGCACAGAGCACACCGCACTTTGCCGTGAACGTAGAGGAGATGGATTGCGATTTCTTTGCCTTCTCCGGCCACAAGACGTACGGTCCCACAGGTATCGGCGTCCTCTACGGCAAGGAGAAGTGGCTGGACAAGATGCCCCCGTACATGGGCGGTGGCGACATGATAAAGACGGTATCCTTCGAGAAGACCACCTTCAACGACCTCCCTTACAAGTTCGAGGCAGGAACGCCCGATTATGTTGCCTCCACTGGTCTTGCCAAGGCGCTCGACTATCTCTCTGCCATAGGCATGGACAAGATAGAAGAACATGAACGGGACCTGACACGTTATGCCATAGAGAAGATGCAGGAGATAGAGGGCATGCACATCTTCGGTCCCCTTGACGAATACATCAATGAGCACGATGCCGTAATATCCTTCGAGGTGAAACCTCTTGGCGCAACCGACACCACTCCCTACATCCACCATCTGGACATGGGCACCCTGCTGGACCGCTTAGGCATAGCCGTGCGCACAGGCCACCACTGTGCCGAACCCCTCATGCGCCGACTGGGCGTAGAAGGCACCTGCCGTGCCTCCTTCGGCCTCTACAACACACGCGAGGAGGTGGACACCCTCGTGGCAGGAATAAAGAGGATACAGGGCATGTTCTGAGATTTACACATGTTAGTTTAATCCAAACTGTAGAATAAGAACTTGATTTACAACAATACTATTTGACAAATATCAATAAATAAGTGTTCTTTTCACGTTTATTGATTCTGGGATTCAGCAAATACACGAAAAAAACATACCTTTGCAATGCCTTCCGGGAGGAACGCATAATAGAAGTTGTTTTTAGGTTTTTCATGATATTAGATTAGGTTAAGTTTGTTTAGGTTAACACCACTCAACTGATACTTGTTTAAGGTAAAAGAAACCAGATTGATTTCAGGAATCTGAAGTAGAAGTTTGAGAGATTAATCATAACATTAGTCATGGTG
>JAZNYM010000002.1:0-40263 GCA_045594385.1 Bacteroidaceae bacterium | reverse complement strand
ATCAGCATAGATAGTCTAATACCTGAAAACACCGAGGGGTTTGGGGGCGAGAAGCCCCCATGAGAGAGTACAAATCAGCACAAAACGCTAATAATTGTTAACAGCATACATTTTTTTTATTACAGTTCATTAGACTGTTACGCGCTAATGAAACCTTCTTTTTGTCATCTGTTTCGTCACTTCTCGGTTACAATGGAACCCCATTGCGCCCTCAAAGTGGCAAAACATCTGCTCAAAAGCAAACGCTATTATCATCATAACGCTAATGACCGATTTGGGTTAAAGAATATTTGAAGTACCACAGCATTGATAACCCCAAATAACCATTTGATAAGAGAACTGACATTTACGGTACTAGGGACAGTAACATTCATCACGGCGATCATACCGTTATAACAACAGGCAACGACATCAACGGAACAGGAAGCGCCTTACCCTGTCGGTATACTCCGCCGGATACTTGTAATAGGAAAGGGCATGCGTCACTCCTTCCGGAAGCCAGATGTCCTTGGGGCCAGGATGGGCATCGTAAAGCGGATGTACCATCCACGTGGGTACGAAGGTGTCGGCATCACCGTGGATGAAAAGCATGGGACGGCGGCATTCGGTTACCTGCTCCAAGGCACTGGCCTCGGTGAAACTCCAGCCGTACAACATCTTGCAGAGAAGAGAGGAAGTGTGAAGAATGGGGAACGGCGGCAGGGAGAACTGAGCCTGCAGTTCACCCTCAAACTCGTCCCACACACTGGTGTAACCGCAATCTTCCACGAAATGAGTGACACTGGAGGGTAACTCTTCCTCCGCCGAAAGCATCATGGTGGTGGCGGCACCCATGGATATGCCATGCACCACGATGGGGATATGGAACAGGCTGTCGGCAATACTGCACCATCGCAGGACATCCAAGCGATCCAGCCACCCCATACGGATAGATTCCCCGTCGCTCTGTCCATGGGCATGGAGGTCGGGCAACAGGATGTTGCATCCCATGTCGTGATGGTACATATAGCCCAGATGCATCATGTCTATGGCACAATTACGGTAGCCGTGCACCAGCACTGCCGTAGCAGGCGAAGCACTCCCCGACAGATAATAGGCATGCAGGCGCCGGCCGTCTTCACTGAGGATGAAGGTATCCTGAAGGACACCATTCGTGCGTATGGAATCCATCCACCCTGCAGCCCATGGGTAATAATGCTCCACCCTCTGCCATGCCTGTTCCTCTGTCCATGCCGTGTGTCTACGTGCCAGGGCAAAGTCCAGCATATAGAACGATGCGCCAAGCACTGCAATGCAGAGCACAACGGCAAGTAAGAGGATATATCTCCAGAATCTACTCATAGTATCAGATCTTCACAAAGATGCGTGCCTTGTACATGGCCCTTAGTATAAAGAATATGATAAGGTAGTTGCCGAATGCAAGCCACACGTTATACCAGTCCTGGAGATAGGGTTGCAAACCATAACTGACGGATTGCACCACGCTACGGAAATTGACAACCTCGCCAAGCATATACGCCACAATGGAATTGGTGCCGTATATCTTCAGCCACGACAGGCCCTTATTCCACCCCTTCACGTCTACCAGCCAATAGAAGAAGGCCATAAGCGCCCAACACCAGCCACCAGAAATCAGAGTCATGCTTGTTGTCCACAGATGCTTGTTGACAGGAGCGTGTATACTGTGCAGATAGCCCAGCACGAGCAGGGCAAAGGCAATCACCGCCAGACGCAGGGCGGTAAACCGGCGATTGTCGCTACCGGCCTTTATTACCTGTCCGGCAAAGGTGCCGAGCATGACGGTGACACCGAAGGTCAGGCTGCTCCACACCCAAGTATAGTGATACCAGGGAGAAAAGTGCCACTGGCCCTGTTCGTCCCAATATACACCGTCGCGCCAACGTCCCAGCACAGCCTTGTCCACCATCTCTGCAAAGTTGCCCTCGGTAGTGTAGTCGCCGCAGAAGTGCATGGGTATCCAGTAGATGAGCATCAGCAGGCAGGTGGCCACAATCTGTGCACGAAGCCTGAGGTGCAGCATCAGCACCGAGGCAATGAGATAGCCTGACGCTATGGCCTGGAGCGTGTTGCTATAGAAACGGAACATCTGTGGGTCGAGCCCCAGGAGATTGCCCTGCACCACCATACCGAGGATGAAGAGGATGACGAAGCGCTTCAGTATCTTGCGGTAGATGGGCCACTTGGTTTCTGCCGTCCTGTACTTGGAGAAGGCAAAGGGCATGGAGGCGCCTGCCATGAAGAGGAACAGGGGCATGACCATGTCCCACAGGTGCAGACCCTCCCAACCGGCATGGGAAAACCACTGTCCAATGGTCTTGACCCAGGGGACGTCCACACGGGCACATATCTGCATCAGCACTGGTTGGAAGAAAACGAGAAGAAAGAGGTCAAGACCACGGAGTATGTCCAATGACTCTATACGTTTTGGAGGTTGTTGCATGTTTTGGATGATTATTCAAAGGACCTTAAGGACTCTAAAGACTCTAAGGACCCTAAAGATTTTCTAACACGAAAGGCCCGGCATCACCGGGCCTTCTGTTCTTTAGTCTTTCAACTATTGTATTATTTCCGGCCTACTCGTACTCCTGCCAAGCCTTTGTCTGGATGTCCTCCAAGGGCAGACGGCAGAATGCCTCGATGAAGGCGCTGGCCAAACGGGCGTTGGTGATGAGGGGAATGTTGTGGTCGATGGCACCACGACGGATACGGTAACCGTTGGTCTTCTCGCGCTTGGTATGGTCCTTGGGCACGTTGACAATAAGGTCGAACTTGTGCTGGGCAATCAGGTCCATGATGTTGAGCATGTCGGTCTTTGTGCCCACCTCGTCGGGATAGCATACGGGGATGGCCTTGGCGTTGTTCTCGTTCAGGAAACGGGCAGTTCCCTCGGTGGCATAGATGGTGTAACCAGCCTTGCACAGAGCCTGGGCGGCATCGAGCAGGGAAGCCTTCTCCTTGGTACCGCCGCTGGAAAGCATGACGCCCTTGTCCTTGGAAGGAATCTTGTAGCCGGTGGAAATCATGGCATTGAGCAGAGCCTCCTCAAAACTGTCGCCCAAGCAACCTACCTCGCCGGTTGAACTCATATCTACGCCCAGGATGGGATCGGCAGGTGCAAGACGGTTGAAGGAGAACTGGCTGGCCTTCACACCGATACGGTCGATGTCAAAGACACTGCTATCGGGCTTGCGATAGGGAGCGTCGAGCATGATGCGTGTGGCGGTCTCAATGAAGTTGCGCTTGAGCACCTTGCTGACGAAGGGGAACGAGCGGCTGGCACGGAGGTTGCACTCGATAACCTTGACGTCGCGGCCCTTGGCCAGATACTGAATATTGAAGGGACCTGAGATGTTCAGTTCCTTGGCAATGGCACGTGAGATGCGCTTGATCTGGCGTGTGGTGGCGAAGGATATCTGCTGGGCAGGGAAGCACATGGTGGCATCACCGCTGTGCACGCCGGCAAACTCCACATGCTCGGAGATGGCGTACTCCACTATCTCGCCGTTCTGCGCAACACCGTCAAACTCTATCTCGTTGGTCTCGGTCATGAACTCGGAGATAACCACGGGGTATTCCTTGCTGACCTCGCTGGCTGCGGCCAGGAAGCGCTCCAGTTCCTCGTCGTTGTGGCATACGTTCATGGCAGCACCGGAAAGGACGTAAGAGGGACGCACCAATACGGGATAACCCACCTCGTCGATGAACTTCTTCACATCGGCCATGCTGGTAAGTGCGCTCCAACGGGGCTGGTCTATGCCCAACTGGTCGAGCATGGCACTGAACTTTCCACGGTTCTCGGCACGGTCGATGCTGACGGGGTTGGTACCCAATACGGGAACTGCCTGACGGAAGAGTTTCATAGCCAGGTTGTTGGGAATCTGTCCGCCCACGCTGACAATCACACCGCTGGGACTTTCCAGGTCGATGACATCGAGGACGCGTTCGAAACTCAACTCGTCGAAGTAGAGGCGGTCGCACATGTCATAGTCGGTGGAAACGGTCTCAGGATTGTAGTTTATCATGATGCTCTTGTAACCGAGCTTGCGTGCTGTCTGTATGGCATTGACGGAGCACCAGTCAAACTCTACGCTGGAACCGATGCGGTAAGCGCCCGAACCAAGTACGATTACACTCTTTGAGTTCTTGTAGTAGTTCACATCGTAACCCTCGCAAGCGTAAGTCATATAGAGGTAGTTGGTCAGGTCGGGGTGTTCGCTTGCCACGGTGGGGATGCGCTTCACGGCAGGCAGGATGCCCACCTTCTTGCGGTAGTCGCGAATCTTCAGAACCTGACGCTCCATGCCGCCTTCGCTGCCCTTGAACACGCAACGTGCTATCTGGAAGTCGCTGAAACCCATTGCCTTTGCCTTGCGGAGCTTGTCCAAGGGGATTTCCTCCACGGAGTTGTACTCCTGCAGGTGATGCTTCATGTCCACGATGTTCTTCAGACGTGACAGGAACCAGGGATCAATCTTGGTCAGTTCCTCTATGCGCTCCACGGTGTAACCGTCCTCCAGAGCCTGTGCAATGGCAAAGATGCGCATGTCGGTGGGGTTGGCAAGTTCCTCGTCAAGATCGTCAAAGTGGACGTGGTCGTTGCACACGAAACCGTGCATGCCTTGGCCTATCATGCGGAGACCCTTCTGGATAATTTCCTCGAAGGAACGTCCGATACTCATGATTTCGCCCACGGACTTCATGCTGGAACCGATCTTGCGGCTTACGCCGGCAAACTTGGTGAGGTCCCAACGGGGTATCTTGGCAATGATGTAATCCAACTGGGGTGCAACGTAGGCACTGTTCGTTGTGCCCATCTCGCCAATCTGGTCGAGGGTGTAGCCCAAGGCTATCTTGGCGGCAACGAAAGCCAGGGGATAACCAGTGGCCTTTGATGCAAGGGCGGAAGAACGGCTCAGACGTGCGTTAATCTCGATGATGCGATAGTCGTTGGTCTCGGCATTGAAAGCGTACTGGATGTTACACTCGCCGACAATGTTCAGGTGGCGCACGCACTTGACGGCAATGTCCTGAAGCATGGCAACCTGTTCCTCGCTGAGAGTGCAGGTAGACGCTACAACGATACTCTCGCCGGTGTGGATGCCCAGGGGGTCGAAGTTCTCCATGCCGGCCACGGTGAAGCAGTGGTCGTTGGCATCGCGGATAACCTCGAACTCTATCTCCTTCCAGCCCTTCAGGCTCTCTTCAACAAGAACCTGGGGAGCGAAAGTGAAGGCGCTCTCTGCAATCTCCTTGAACATCTCCTCGTCCTGGCAGACACCGCTGCCCAGACCACCGAGGGCGTAGGCACTGCGGATCATGACGGGATAACCTATCTCGCGTGCCGTGGCAATGGCATCCTCGATGTTCTCGCAAGCCTTGCTTACGGGCGACTTCATATTTATCTTGTTCAGTTCCTTTACGAAAAGATCGCGGTCCTCGGTGTTCATGATGGCCTCCACGCTGGTACCCAGAACCTCCACTCCGTACTGCTTCAGAGTGCCGTTGAGGTAGAGTTCGGTGCCGCAGTTGAGGGCTGTCTGACCACCGAAAGCCAACAGGATGCCGTCGGGGCGTTCCTTCTTGATAACCTCGGTAACGAAGTGTGCGTCTACCGGTTGGAAATAAACCTTGTCGGCTATACCCTCGCTTGTCTGGATGGTAGCCACATTAGGGTTTATGAGCACTGACTTGATACCCTCCTCGCGCAGGGCCTTCAATGCTTGTGAACCACTATAGTCAAACTCGCCTGCCTGACCGATCTTCAAGGCGCCACTTCCCAATACGAGAACTTTCTTGAGTTGCTTTTTCATCGTTGTATGTTGTATTATTATCGTCTTCTTTCTCTCTCTCCCCACTGCTCGCACCTAATTTGCATATTATAAAAGAAAAGCCACTCATGCCGGCGGCGGTTCACCGGGCAGAATGGCCAGTCTTGTGCTATTCCTTTTCCTCAGGACAGAGGAAAACCATGTGCTTGCTTTTCAGTTTGAGCATGGAGTCTTCTTTCTAAATCGCAGACAAAATTATAACTTTTTTCCCGATTAAGGAAACATTTATATGTCTTTTTTTCAAATGTACTCTTATATATTATGCAAAGAACTTAATTGTAGGTGTACATCCTATAGTTTATACACTGTGATACAGAATTAAACTATAAAATTTTGAACTTGGCAAAGCGTAATAACAACTGCTTGGTTCCGACATTTTGGAAGTTTACTGTTGCTTTGGCATCTATTCCCTGCCCCTCAATGGCCATTATTGTTCCTGTACCGAAGCGGTCGTGCAAAATATGTGTGCCTACAGAAACACTTGGCTGTTCTTTTGCAATAGTTTCTTGTACCCCCCCCGACTCGATCTGTGTCGTTGGTTTGACACGGACAAACCTGCGTGCATCTATTCCCATTGGTGCTGATTGACGAGGACAGGAAGATGTTTTTTTGTTACCAAACAGCGGCATGGACGACGTATTGTCAGAACCCTCAAATACATTAGCGTCAGAAGAGGACACAGCAGAACCCTTAACACACAAAAAACGAGGGTCTATCTCACGCAGGAAACGGGATGGTTCGCAGAACTCGGTCTTTCCATAACGGAAACGGCTTTTTGCATTTGTAATTATCAAATACTCCTCAGCACGGGTGATGGCAACATAAAACAGGCGCCTTTCCTCTTCTAAACCTCTGTGGCTGTCCATGCTCATCTGGGACGGGAAAAGATTCTCTTCCATTCCCACAACAAAAACAACTCTGAATTCCAATCCCTTGGCTGAATGTACAGTCATCAATGTGAGCCTGTCTTCACTTTGAGTGTCGCTTTCGTCCACATCACTCAAAAGAGAAACCTCCTGAAGGTAGTGC
This sequence comes from Bacteroidaceae bacterium, assembly GCA_045594385.1. GTDB lineage: Bacteria > Bacteroidota > Bacteroidia > Bacteroidales > Bacteroidaceae > Physcousia. The sequence continues at coordinate 33,385 of JAZNYM010000002.1, read as the reverse complement.
GTCAGGAAATACTCCTGTCCTTGCTCCTTACGCTCTTGAACGAAGGCTGCTATTCCGTCCATCAGTTCCTGCAAATTTTCCTGTCTGGCAATGTCTTCTGGTTCATGTCCTCTGTTCACTTCAGCCTGCATACCGCTCTGGCGGACTATGTCCAAAACAAGTTGGTAAGCATCCTCTTGAGAATGTCGCTCGTTGAATGACTTTATCAACTGGACAAAGGAGTGAAGTTTTGTTCTGGTACCAGCATTCACATCTGGCAGCAACTGTGGTGTGCACAGAACTTCCCATGGCGAAGTACTGTGCATTGACGCTGCCTTGAATACCTTATCCAATGTGGTCTGACCTATGCCTCGTACCGGATAGTTGATAACTCGGCGCAGCGCCTCCTCGTCGTGTACGTTCACCGTTAGACGGAGGTATGCGATAATGTCCTTGATTTCCTTGCGTTGGTAGAATGAAGTGCCTCCATAAACCCTGTACGGAATGGAGGACTTGCGCATGACTTCCTCAAAAGCTCGGCTCTGGGCATTGGTGCGATAAAGTACAGCCATATGGCTATAGGGAATCTGTTCATTGTTGCGGAATTCCTTGATACACCTCATTACGGCTGTGGCTTCGTCTATATCGCTATATGTCTGTATTACGCTTATAGGTTCGCCCATTTCCTTGCGAGAATATACCTCTTTGCGTATCTGGCCACGATTGTGCCCGATAAGCGAATTGGCAGCTGAAACGATTGTCTGCGTAGAACGGTAGTTCTGTTCCAGTTTGAACAACCGGCTTCCCTTGTACTGTTCCTGAAAACGCAGGATATTGTCAATGTTGGCCCCTCTGAAGGAATATATGCTCTGTGCATCATCACCTACGACACATACACGCTGACGATGCTGGGTCAGCAACCATACAATAAGATGCTGGGCATAGTTGGTGTCCTGGTACTCGTCCACGAGAACAAAGTGAAAACGGTCTTCCCACTTCTGTGCAATATCGGGATGTTCGGTAAACAATATCCAGGTATAAAGAAGCAAATCATCGAAATCCATAACATTGGATTGGCGGCAACGTTGCCAGTATTGCATGTATATCTGACCTATTGCCGGCATCTTTGCATGCATATCAGCCTCGAAGTTCTGCCTGTCAGCCATATATGCCGATGGCAGTATCAGGCGGTTCTTTGCCATGCTGATACGTGATGCCACACTGCCGGGTTTATAGGTCTTGTCATCCAGTTGCATATCCTTGATAATGCTTTTTATCAGGCTCTTGCTGTCCGATGCATCGTATATGGTAAAGTCACGCGCGAAGCCCAGATGCGCACATTCCTGGCGCAGTATACGCGAAAAGACACTGTGGAAGGTGCCCATCCACAGGCGTGATGCCGTTTCCTCTCCAACCATACGCCCAATACGCTCACGCATTTCCTTGGCAGCCTTGTTGGTAAAGGTAAGGGCGAGTATATTCCACGGTTGCATACCATTCTGCAACAAGTAGGCTATCTTGCTGGTCAGTACACGTGTCTTTCCCGAACCCGCGCCGGCAATGACAAGTGAAGGCGCATCACAACACAATACCGCCTCACGCTGACTCTCGTTAAGTTCTTCTATTATCATTGGTGACAATTTATTTAATATTTTGCCATGGCATGATACCTTGTTATATATATATAAAGAAGGATACGACCATAGCCAATAATATGGCCCAAGGCCAGCGCACTATACCATATGTGATAAGTTCAAGCACATCACGTCTGGAGTGTATGGTTCCTGACACTATACCAAAAACAAAGCATACAATGATACACTCTATACACAAACTTTGGAAAAGTCCATGACTCCACGGAGAAGGAAAGGCCTTACCGGTAACTCCAAGCAGCGGACTGTTGGGAATCAAGGCAGAAAGAAGCAATAGGACATTGCTGATAACTGCAACAACAATGGCAGAGACAATGCCATCCAAATCGCGAACGACAAGCAGTTTGCTACGGATCACACTGCCCACAGCAACAATAAACAGAATCGTGTATACCAATAATTCCGAGGCTGCACGCTCTGTACCATGAAGCCATAAATACCTCAGCAATTCGTCCATGAATGAAAGCGTAAGTTGTATGTTCTGTTCCTATGGATGCTATGATCTATTCCTCATCCGGACGCAGGTTCTCCAAGTCAATTATACGTAGTTGCAAGGCCCTTGTAACAAGACGGGTTGCGTTGACACCTGTACGTTCATTGCCAGGAAACAAACGGTTGATAAGGTCGGCCTGTCGCTTCTCGAGACTCTTGGCTCCGAAGGGCATCCCCTTAAGGTTTGCAATCATGTCCTTAGTATATCCCAAGGCCAAATGACGGAGATAACGTTCGTCGTACTCGTCAATGTCGTAGTCGATAATGGCATCGCTCTGCTGTACTTCAGCCAATATGCTTTTGCGGAAGCGAACGAGTATCTTCTCCAGAATAGGTTCGTTAAACACAAAGCGACGTCCATGCATTACCAGTTGCACGTCATCGCGCTGCAATAAGTTGCCAGTCTTCAGTATTATGCCGTCAGCACCGGCAGAAAGAGCCTCTACCCACAGACGCTCATTCTGAATTTCGCCAGTGAATATCAGTATCTTGAGATTGCTGTACCTGTCTCTCAATTGGCGGCAAATGTCGATGCCCACCGTGGTGCTTCCACCCAAACCAAGGTCCAGCAATATCATGTCAGGCACATCCTTGCGCATGAGTTTCCAGAGTTCTGCCTCATTTTGTGCAGTACCGATAATGGTGGCCTCTGGTATCTCGCTTCTGAAAATATGCTCTGTACCTTTTAGTTCCAACTGAACGTCTTCGACGATAATAACCTTGAATTCTTCCATAGTGTTATGATGATTTCATTGTTTTCTACGTATAATCTCAATCCGGGGAAGCCACAGGAGGCATCATGCATGCGAACGATTTCACGTGCCACGAATGCATCCAGATTGCCGGCTTCCGGTGTAAACAGATTGTCCGGTATCTGCTTGCCCAATACCCTGATTCTTATTTCCTGTATCTGATTTTCATCCTTCGTTTCAACTGAAATAGGGGCGTGGGAAATGGCAGCCATTACCCTGCGCTTAAGTTCATACATGACGCTCTCATCCATACTTACCCTGACGGAGGTCTGACGTTGGGCCTGTCCAAGCAGGATGGTGTAAATGTCGTTATAGTAGTTCATCAGTTGGAACAAATCTTTCTTGTCCGTTTCTGCACTAAGTGCCATCTGCTGTATACGGGCCGGATAATACATGGTCTCATGCTTTATGGTGGAGAGACTGTTATCCAAAATACGGTTCTGGATATGTATACGGTCCAGTTCGTACTGGACACGGTTGAGGGTTTCAATCTGCTGGATCTGCAAATCCTCATGGTGTTGCATCTCGTTCCTACGACGTCTGGAACGTCGGACAACAAGTATCAGACAAGCAACTGAACTAAGGAACAAGAGGAGCGTGAAGAATAGTGACCATGTTATCTCTGTCTTCACGGTGTGCAGGCGTTTGGCGTAAACGGGAAGATTGGGGTCGGCGGTGTATTGTCTGTATAAACGGATGTACTGTAAATTATGTTTTCTGTACTCATCCCACATACACAAGGTTTGAGATGCTATGGCCATTTCGTTCTCTATCAGCATTCGCAGATATATACTATCTTCCGGTACTAGGTCAAGAGCTTGGCGACCATGTTCCATGGCTTGGATGTATTGGCCCGTTGTATTACTGTTGCACATTTTGTCATATTGCACAACTGCATTGTCATAATCCTTTTGCGCATAGGTTCCAAGATTCAGAAAGATAACAGCAAATACCAGAAGTACACGCGGAAGCCTAAACCAGAAACGGCTACCTTTGCCTTCCTCACTATCCACGCCAAAATCACAGCATTGAAAGCGGTTGGACAGTTTCTTCATTTGTCCGATAATACCCTTACAATTCATCAGTCCGAAGCCAAATCCCTTGCCGTCAGTCGTGGTTGCGACATCAGTATCTTGTTCAGAAGATATTCGGAAGACTTTGCTGTTGTTAATCTTGTCAACATTCTCCTCACTAAGCCCGCATCCGGTATCTTTGACTGAGATTTCTACGACATTATCATCTGAATCTACCGTTATGCTCACAGTGCCACCTGATGGCGTAAACTTGCGGGCATTGTCGCAGAGGGTATTTATCATGAAAAGAGTCAGGGCACGGTCTGCCTTTACATTAATACCCTCTGCCGATGTCACTTCAAGGTTGATACCTTTCTGCTGATAGGTACTTCTATTCTTCGCAATTGTATCCAACAATGGTTGCAGGGGGAATGTGGTAATGTTCATAGCCACCTTCCCCTGCTTCACCTGAATCCACTCTGTCAGGATATCGTTTATTCGGAGTATCTCTGCAGAAAGTTCGGCCACATACTCCATATCCTGTGTGTGCAGCATACGGTTTATATACGGAACGACATTCTCAGCAAGACTGACCTTTGCCCGTCGTTCTATGTTTGACAACTTTTCTCGCGCCAACTGCATTTCACGAGCACGTGTTTCATCCATTGCAATTTGCAGTGACTCTTCCGCTTCACGCTCCTGCCTCTTGCTTAATCTCTTTAAGCGGCTTATCAACGTCCAGAATGCAAATACAACTATCAATACCAGAACAGCGATTACAGAAAGATTGATATAGAGTCTATAGCTATACGACTGCAATTCTTCAGCTCTGGCCTCCTCCTCAAGGTCCTGACGCATGGACTCAATCAGCGATAAATATGTCTTGCGGTTCTTAATGGCCAGTTCTGTGTTGCCGAGGGCACTATATGTTAAGGAGAGGCGTTCATAAATAGCGGCTTCCCAATATGGGACACGTTTTGTATCGGCATTGTGTTGCTTCAACACGATGTCCAATGCCTCATATAATGATGACAACGCTTCCCTGTATCGTTTCTGTCTGAAAAGCAACTCGGACTTTGTGCGTAATACATTTGCCGTCTGAAAGCAATCGTCATAAAGTCGGAACAATTTCAAGGAGTGGTTTGCAAGAGCCAATGGTAGTGAGTCCTCGCAGAATGATGTGCTCATACCGGAATACTGACCAACGACAAAGTCCATGCCACCACCCCGGTTGTTTCTTATCAAGGTCTGGATACCAGGCTTCTCCATGAGTGTGGCAAGTGCCTGCAGACTATTGGCCTGAAAATATTTGTCGTTACGTCGTCTTGAAATGGTCAGCACGTGTGTAAGATAGTCGAATTCCTTCAAAACAACCGTAGCGCTATCTCCTCTTAAAATTCCTCCTGCACCAAGCATATACATGTAACTGCTCCATTGGGCTGTATCCATAGGCAGTCTCATATAGGGCTCCACCTGGTTCATCTCTGCACGTGAGGCAGAATCCTGTTGGGAATAGAAATAAAAAGTACATGCAATGATGTGCATTTCTGTACGTGCATACAGAACTCTGTTTTTGAGATGCGGTGACAGGAGATGCAGTTCCTCGTCTATTCTCTTTAACCTCCTTTCTGCACTATGCCATGCTCTATAGAAAGTGCGGAATTCTCCTGTTCTCTGCGTCACCTTCATCCTAAGAACGTCTGCACATAGAAGTTCAACCTGGTTGTTTGTCAGCGAATCAATTCTGTCTAATGCCTCCATGGCATCACTAAAATGCATTTGCTGATAAAGGACAAACGCCTTATGGCTTACAGCTTCTGCTTTACCGTCGGGATAATCCTCACATAAATTATATGCTTTTTCCGCATAATACAAAGAGGAATCTACATCTACATAACGAAGAAGATATGCCCGGCGATTCATTTCGTCGGGCATACTTGTGTCCATTCTTGTGCAGGACGCCAGTACAACAAACAAAGTCAATCTGAAAGCAAATACTCTGCTCATACTCCTTGATGTTCTGCTTTTAATCCTTAACAAATTGCTTGTCTATCGTGTTGCTTCCTGTATAGTTCTCAGGTATCGACGTTTTTTTTGTTTCCTCTGAATGCTGAGATTTTCCGAAGTGCTTTTCAAGCATCTTATCTATCTCTTCAAACTTCTTTCCCATGTTAAGGTTCAGATATATCCTATATAAAGGATTGCCCCATCTGTCTATATCGTCAGGGGCCAGTTCCCTAACCCTCTCCATGGGTTCTAAAGCATACCGATAAAGTACTCGACGCTTTGCTGAATCTATCTCGTCTAGAGTCATATTTAAGAGAGATATACCCTTGTTATATAAAGCATCGATATTATCCGGTTCACGTTTCAGACACTCTTCACTCATATTGATGCACTTCTCGTAATCTCCTTGTGCCAAGGCAAACATACTCATGGCAAACCAATACATGGCCCTGTCAACATCTGATCTTACCAACGAGTCAGTACGTGCAAGACCTCTCTCTATTTCTCCATGGCGCATGTAGTAATCCATAAGGTTCAAGAAGAAAAAACTATAACCAGGGTAGAGGTCAACACCCTCGTCCAATATTTCCAACCATTTGGCACTGTCACCAATATGAACATAACTACGTGCCTTATATTCTGCCAAGGCGGGACGTTCCGCTTCTGACGTCAATGCAATAGCCTTGTCCACATGTTCAAGCACATGATAAGGGTTGTTTTCGTTCATTCCGCAGATTGTGGCCCAATATGCAACACGTCCGATAACACTATCCAGATCTGTTGTGCATGTTTTGAGAAACATGTCAAAAAAGGGATATGCTTCTGACCATTGTGATTTACGGAGCAAGAACTTGCCTCCTCCCAACAGGTTGTCCCGGTGTAATGCTCTTAGTTTTATATTTTTATTTTCATACTTGTCTGATTCATCTACGGAATCACTTCGCAGTGTGTAATCATATATCTTAAGGACCGTCTGATATAATTTGACGGTATCTAAATTCTGTTTCAGATAGGCTTTCATATTCAGGCCTTCATTCTGGCTCTGTTGTAACTGGGCACAGAGATTATAACCCTCTGCTCTCTGTTTGTCAGTAGCAGTGGGCAATGCCATGCTGTCAAGAAGAATACGTTCAATGTTTTCCTGACCTGAACCTGCCTTTATAGCAGCATGGGCTTCTTTGAACCTCTTCTTGATGGTCATCTTCTTTTGAGCATTAAGAGTAGTAAAAGAGAAGAGGCTCACAAATAATATAAGTAGTAGTCGAATCATTATAGAATCAACAGGAAGAGAATTAAAAGGACTGCCACAACAGCATACCGTTGTGGCAGCCTTTATTGAATTTGAATATATCCTTACGTAATTTTGTATAAACTGATTAGTTGAGGTATGCATCCATTTCTGCAGCCTTCTCTTTCTCTCCGGTGTTGTTGTAAATCACCTTCAAAGGAGCGGCCCACCTGCTGGGTTCCTTGTCATCCAACTCGCGATACCGTTCAAAATAGGGAGCTGCCTTGGCGAAAAGACTCTTCACCTCATCCTCGGCAGCCTTAATGGCGGCTTGAGACTTCATCTTCTTTCCGCTTATTTCACGTGCTTTCTCCAATGCGTTCTGATAATAGCAATAACCGCAATTGTAAACACCATCAGCATAGTCAGGATCTATCTCCACTGACTTCTGGAAGAAGGTGATGGCATTGCTAAAGTCGCTCTTGGCATAGAAAGCAAAACCACGGCAATAGTTTGCTACCTTGCTGTTGGGGTATTTCTCAACCAATTCCTTGGTGTATGCATCTACAGCCTCGTTACCGGCATTATTGTAATGAGACATCAACTGCTGCATACCTATTTCGCCAACCTCGCTATCAGGAGCAAGAGCTATCATCTCCTTCATTGCGACAATCCATTCCTCTGTCTTACCCTGGTCCTTGAGCATCTGGGGCTTTGCGCGAAGAACGAAGTTGTGGCTGTCCTTATTGTCGAACTGCAAAGCCAGGTCATAATACTTGTCCATCAGATCTGCGTTCTTGTCATTGAAGGCTGTATAGAAGATATTGAACGCAAATTGCGAAGCAGGATATTCGGGATTCTTCACGATTTCGTTATCAGCAATCTCTGGATACTTGACGGGGAAGTTGATGTAAGCATCCAGTGCCTTCTGTGCACCGTCCAAATCTTTTGCCTCAATGCAGAACTGACACAGATAAGCATAGTATGCATGCGTCTTGGGGAACTTCAACTTTACTGACTGGATAATAATGTTCTGAGTCTGATCTTCTTCCTTACCCCATGTCAGCTGGCCATGGCATGCATCGGTAATGGCAAAGATTGAAGAGGCAAGTGACGCACGGTTATAGGGTTCCTTCTTGGAAGCCTTTACCAATTCACTGTTCAAGATCATTGTTGCCATGTCGTCCATAGCCTTGTATGCCTGGAACTTCTTGTTGTCCTTGATGTACTCGGTAGAGAGTGCTTCTGTCAGAAGTCCGATACCCTCAAGAGATACCGTCTGAATCTTGGCCTCGTTTTCTGCAATAAGCTTATCATTAGAAGACTCACCCTTCTGCTGTTCCATCTGGATAGCCTGATAAAGGGTCTGTACCTCTGTTGCACAAGCCATGCCATCGCTGAGTTTCTTGTTGGCCTGCTTGGTTGCCTCTTTCAGGGCTGCTTTTGCAGCCTTTGCAGCAGCCTTCTCTTCGGGAGTCTGGGCCATCACACTGCCGGTGAGCAGTGCAAGGGCAATAGTGAAAAGAATCTTTTTCATAATTAATGTTGTTTAGTGGTTTGGTTATTATCATTCATTAGTCTCATTGAAATCAAATTCGCCCTGTACCTCACCCTTTGCCTCGGGTGTCTGCTCAACCGGAGTTTCTGTCTGAATGGTTTGGGCGTCGTTCATCTCTACATCGGGAGTAGTAGAATCCTCTTCTTCGTCGGAACGAGGAACCACACATACGTGGGCAATGCTGTCGCCACGCTTCTTCAGTTCAATCAACTTGGTTCCCTGAGTGGCACGGTTCTTGGTTTCCTTGATGTCGTCCACATGCAGACGTATAACTGTTCCCGACTTGTTGATAATCATCAGGTCGTCCTCCTCGGTAACAACCTGCAGGGTAACAAGTTTGTTGTCGTCCACAAGGTTCATGGCCTTCACGCCCTTGGCATGGCGGTTGGTCTTGCGGTATGCCTCCACAGAGGTATACTTCCCCCAACCCTTGTCGCTCATTACCAGGATGTTCTCATTCTCTGGATCGTTGATTACTGCCATTCCGATTACCTCATCCTCACCGTCGTTGTCCAGGACAATGCTCTGCACACCAGTGCTCACACGTCCCATGGTACGTACGTCGGATTCATTGAAGCGAACGGCACGGCCATTGCGGTTGGCAACGATGATTTCATCCGTTCCGTTGGTGAGGTTCACGGCAATCACCCTGTCTTCCTCACGGATGTTGATGGCGTTCACACCATTTGTTCTGGGACGGCTGTACTCTGTCAGACAGGTCTTCTTGATGATACCGTCCTTGGTGGCAAAGACAACATAGTGTGACTTGCAGAAGTCGGAATCGTGCAACTTGCGGATAAGCAGACATGCCTGCACCTTGTCGCCGGGTTCAATCTGCAACATGTTCTGTATGGCACGGCCCTTGTTCTGCTTCGTTCCCTCGGGTATGTCATATACCTTCAGCCAGTAGCAACGTCCGCGGTCGGTGAAGAACATCATGGTATTGTGCATGGTGCCAGTGTAGAGATGCTCTATGAAGTCGTTGTCACGTGTAGCGGAACCCTTTGAACCTATACCGCCACGTCCCTGTGCACGGAACTCGGCCAGAGGAGTACGCTTGATATAGCCCATGTGGCTGATGGTAACGACCACCTCGTCGTCGGCATAGAAGTCCTCGGCATTGAATTCCTCGGCACTGGGCATGATCTGGGTCTTGCGCTCGTCGGCATACTTCTCCTTCACCTCGATGAGTTCGTCCTTGATTACCTTGCGGCACAGGTTGTCGTCGGTAAGTATCTGGTTGTAGTATGCTATCTTTGCCTGCAGGTCGTCGAACTCGTTGTGCAAATCCTCCTGACGAAGGCCTGTCAACTGGCTGAGGCGCATATCCACAATGGCTTTTGACTGAAGTTCGTCCAGATTGAAGCGCACCTCCAGATTGCGCTGGGCATCCTGGGGAGTCTTGCTTCCACGGATAATGTGTACCACCTCGTCGATGTTGTCGCTGGCAATGATCAGGCCTTCAAGTATGTGGGCACGTTCCTCTGCCTTCTTCAGGTCGTACTTGGTACGACGGATAACCACCTCATGACGGTGCTCGACGAAATTGCTGATGCAATCCTTCAGGGTGAGCAGACGGGGACGACCCTTGACCAGTGCAATGGCGTTCACGCTGAAACTTGTCTGCAAGGGTGTCATCTTGAACAGTTTATTCAAGACAACGCGGGCATTGGCATCGCGCTTCACGTCCACAACGATACGCATACCTTCACGGTCGCTCTCGTCATTGGCATTGCTGATACCGTCCAGTTTGCCCTCCTTCATCAGTTCGGCAATGTACTCGATAAGTTGCGCCTTGTTGACACCGTAGGGTATCTCAGTGACAACGATCTTGTCGTGCTGGTCATGTGCCTCAATATCGGCCTTGGCACGCATGATGACGCGTCCGCGTCCTGTTTCGTAGGCATCCTTTATACCCTGCAAGCCCATGATGTAGGCACCTGTAGGGAAGTCGGGACCCTTCACGTACTGCATCAAGGCCTCGGTATCCATCTCCGGATTGTCAACGTATGCCACACAAGCATCAATAACCTCACCAAGATTGTGGGTGGGGATGTTCGTTGCCATACCAACGGCAATACCGGTAGCACCGTTAACCAGCAGGTTGGGGATACGGGTAGGCATAACGGTAGGTTCCTGCAGGGTATCGTCGAAGTTGTTGGTCATGTTCACCGTATCCTTCTCCAAATCCTCCATCATAGCCTCACCCATCATGCTGAGGCGTGCTTCGGTGTAACGCATTGCCGCAGCACCGTCACCGTCTACCGAGCCAAAGTTTCCCTGACCGTCAATAAGCGTATAGCGCATGTTCCAGTCCTGTGCCATGCGCACCAGTGCGCCATACACTGAACTATCTCCATGGGGATGATACTTACCGAGCACCTCACCCACTATACGGGCACTCTTCTTGTAGGGTTTGTTGTGCGTGTTGCCCAACCCCTCCATACCAAAGAGAATACGGCGGTGAACGGGTTTGAAACCGTCGCGCACGTCGGGCAAGGCACGAGCCACAATGACGCTCATCGAGTAGTCAATGTAGCTTTTCCTCATCTCGGACTCAATGTCCACTTTGATGATTCTTTCTTGATCTTCCATTTATATTGTAAAGAATTAGTATTACATTTGATTTATGGGTCATTCACCCTTATTTTGTGCAAATTTAGCCTTTTTCCACGACCTACGCAAGAAAAAGTTAAAGTAATATGCTTGAGGAGATGCTGGAAAAATAATACATATACGACATTTCGAGTGATATAATACAATTGAGACAAATGTAGAATAAAACCAGTGAAGTGAGATTCTATAATAATCTATATGCTAGATGTAGATTTAGAACAGGATAAATCTTCAGGTGTTCTAAGACATCTACATAACAACCTACTTTTCCTCTTGTTCCTTTCACATCATTTATAAGATCAATCCCATCATGAGTGAGTATTTTTGGTGTACCGCCCCACATCATAATGCCACAATTAAAAGATATACGAATGTTGTTATTATTTTTTATAAGATTTCCTCCATATCCAAAACCTATATAGGGTTTAAACATATTAACTTTCATCTTGGCTTTAACCATGCCATTTTCGTCAGGAGTCATTATATAAGCGTCTCCCTTATGATGTATAGTATTTCCGTTCTCGTCTTTGATATCCCTAGAGTAATTACCCATATTCATTCCCATGCGACCATAGTTTTGTAACTTTTCTTTTGCAATATCTGCAACATTGGGGTCAAGATAAAAGTCATTATATATTGGAGTATCCCAATACCTGTCCTCTATAAAAAAATCGTAAATGTTGTTGTAAATATCTACAGCCATAAGTGACGGCATGTCTTCCGTTGTGTTATATGCCTCTGCTATAGTTGAAGCCCCCAGATAAAAACCTGCTGTAAAATGCCATCGTTTATTATTTTTAAAGGGAAAAAGATCAACTAAAACACTCCAATTGTGAAAATTAGGATCTCCCTTCATGTCAATACTTTCGTTAATTTCATAACCCATAAACTTCTCAAGAATAGAAGCCATCTTTTTGAATTTCTGTTGGCTAATTGTTGGGTCTGACCCTACTTGTATGTCAAACGTCATTATCGGAGAAAACTCTGGCATGAACGAATAACCAGTCCTCAACTGTAACATGCGTCCTAAGGGTGTCGCGAGTTCTATGCCTAAACCAGTTGTACCAGCAGTTAATGCTATATCCAAATGATTGAACACCTTATTTTCTGTTTGTTTATTCCGTTGTGCTATTGACACAAATGGAAACGAAATAAAAGCCACCAATAATAAATGTTTGACAAAAATCATATTAATTCTAATAAACGGAGTGTGTTAAATTTATATTAAGTTTGATATACAATAATCTTTATTCTGAGCGAATACAAAATTACATAATAATTCTTTATTACAAATAAAATCTTCAGTTTTTTGATATGTTGATGCAAAATATACACTCATAAATATAAGATAATGTTCATGTCATCGTTAATTTATTATCTAAATAGACAGAAATCATACTTCAAAAGACTTAAGTATCTATTATAGTACTAGGATACATACGCATATGACATTCAAGAACACAGTACAATAACAATTATAGGGTATTTATTTCAATTTATACCCGTTTTTAGAAGGTTATATATGTTTTTTAAACATTATAGTAAAAAAAAAAAACAAACAATCTCTTTTGTTTTAAAAAAAATATATACCTTTGCAGTCGATAATAAGAAAGAGTTTTCTTTTATATTATTTTAAAAGCGTCCTTAGCTCAGTTGGTAGAGCAATTGACTCTTAATCAATGGGTCCAGGGTTCGAACCCCTGAGGGCGTACATGGAAAGGACTGGAATTCAATTAAAATCCAGTCCTTTTACTATTTGTACGTTTCAGCATGAGCATTGCTGAAGAAATAAAACTTGATCTGTTTGAAACTACTAATATCAAATTAGAGTGCCCTTAAAGACTTAACCCCAAAAGATAGGAAACCTACATTTGCCTGAATCATCAGCAAAGTAAGTACTACGACCTCTTTACAATATTTAAATTATATAAATTACATCAATGGAAAACCCTATTGGCACGAAATTAATTCCGCCAATAGGTATTTTTTATTAAAAAGTTTGTTTATTTTTTTGCTATAGTTTCAAAATATATTTTACTTTGCTATGTTCGCTTTCTCCAGGCCGTAACCCTTCTTGCCGTCTTCGTACTTGAGCCTCGGGGCGCCCTCCCTTGGGCATACGTCCTGTGGCGGAACTTCTGGGGATGGACGAGTTCGGAGGCTATATCATAGGTTTCAACGGTGGTGTGCTGATGGACTATGCAACGGGTCAGGTGCTTTATACAGCCACCTTGCCATCGGAGGCGTTGCCTGTAATTGCAGAGTGCTCGCGTCGTCCGGGACATACGGTGTTGACATACGTGGATGATGAGATATGCACAGAAGATGCAACAGACCCCTACGTGCATATTTCGCACCAGCGCAATGGCATGCCGGTAAGAGAGGTTGCAGATATTCTCACCGACCTTCCCAAGGCAACTTTGCCCAAATGCATCATCACCAGCGACCCATGCGAGATGCCTGCCCTTCAGCGCGAGGTTTCGGCACGTCTTTACGGCATGGCAGACGCTTACCTGAGCGAGGCCTATTTTATGGAGGTGGTGCCTCGTGGTACGGACAAGGCCGATGAACTTGTACGCTTGTTGGAACATCTTGGATTGTCGCACGGAAACCTCATTGCGGCAGGTGACGGACATAACGACATGGGGATGATTCGTCTGGCCGCCCTCGGCATAGCAATGTCCAATGCACATCCCGATGTGCGTCAGGTAGCGGATGTCGTTGCCCCCTCCAATGCCGACGACGGACTTACCCAAGTGCTGGAAAACTGCCTCCCCGAGAGCACCGGTCCGTCCTTAGTATTGTCGCACCCTTGACAATAGTATTGTCGCGCCTTTGTCCTCGTGAGGGCATTTTTGAGTGTATATATCCTCTTTCCTTGTATGAAAAAGAAAAGGACCAGACTTGCATTCAAAGTCCGGTCCTTTCCTATGAAAGGATGCTTTTATTCCTGGTTAATCCAAATTGACTTGAACGAATCACCTACAGTCATATCAAATATTGCCTGGCGCGGAGTTTCCGTGTCGTTCTTCTGCACTTGAATAACAGCGCTATTACTATATGGCTTTCGACGTATAGTTACCGTATACCATCCTCCATCAAGTTTTTCGTATGTGTGGCCATCTTCACCTTTGAAAGTCGTGAACTCTGGGTTATAGCGATCGCTAATCCACCAGCTCTTGTAGTTTAGACTGGAAATAGTTTCTTCTCCACCTTCTTTAGGGAAATACAATTTTTCCTTGTTTACTTTGATTGGAGGCCAATCTCCATCTGCTTTTTCTTCACATGATGCCAACACAAGGGAGGTCATTAAAGCGATCATGAAATATAACTTATTCATGATTTATATAATATAGGTTTTACTTTACGATGTTAGCCTTCTCCAGGCCGTAACCCTTCTTGCCGTCTTCGTACTTGAGCCACAGGGCAAGACCCAGGGCAATGACACCGAACATGGCAAAGATGAGCATTGGCAGGGTGTAGTCGTACTGGATAACCTCGTTGCCGTCGCGAACCACGGTACCAACGATGCAGTACTCGCTCAGCACATTGCCGATGAGCAGGGGCACGCTGCCAAGACCGATGTTCTGTACCCAGAAAATCAAGGCATAGGCAGAACCCAGAAGGCGCAAGGGGATAATCTTGGGCACAGAGGGCCACATGGCACTGGGCACCAGCGAGAAGGCTACGCCAAGCAACACCATAATGATGGCGGCAAACCACCAGTAGTTGAGCAGAGGCATGGCAAAGAGCAGATGCACAAGGATAAGGAGCACGGAACCTATTACCATGATGGTGGCACCCTTGCCATACTTGTCATAGATACCGCCGAAGATGGGTGTCATGAGCAGGTTGCCGAAGGGAAGTATGGAGGGCAGGAAACCAGCCAGAGTGGGGTCCACATTGTACTTGTTTATCATCAGCGAGGTGGCATACTTCAGGAAGGGGAATACCGCAGAATAGAAGCAGAGGCAAAGTAGGGCAATGAGCCAGAATCCCTTGCTCTTGAGGATGATGGTGAGGTCGCCCAACTTGAAGGTCTCGTCGTCGCCTTCGGAACTTACGGCCTCGCCTTCCTGCTTGTCCAGACGGCTGTCCATTACGCAGAACACGAGGTATGCCAAGAGTCCGACAACCAGAAGTACCAGTGCCAGCAACAGGGGTGTGGATACCTGGAAGTTCTTGGCAAGGATGGGACCTACCGCCAAGGCCAGGGCCGTTCCCAAACGTGCCACGGCAACCTGGATGCCCATTGCCAGGGCTGTTTCGTAGCCACGGAACCAGCGTGCGATTACCTTGGTTACGGTGATGCCGCAGTTCTCAGTACCCACGGCAAAGATGGCATAACCCACACATGCGGTCAGCACCTGCTTGTTAAGGCCGAGGAAGATGGCCTCGCCGCCGGGTTCGATGAACTCTACGGCATAGTACTTGATGCAGGCACCTGCCACCATGAACAGACAGGAGGCTATACCCGTAAGGCGTACGCCTATCTTGTCCAGGATGATGCCGCCGAAGAGGAGGGCAAAGAAGAATACGTTGAACCACATGTAGGCCCAGTTGAAGTTGCCAAAGTCGCTGGCACTCCAACCCATGCCGCCTTGTTCAATGGAGATGCCGAGCATGTCCATCAGTGGAGACATGGCATCGGTCAGGAAGTAGCCCCACATCATGGTGAAGCTTACGATTATGAGCGCCGTCCAACGGGCTGCCCATGAATCGCGCAAAGTTTGCTTGATTGCTGTAGTCATTTATTTGAGAATTTAGTATTTGAAGTCTTTAAGGTCTTTAAGGAGGGGATTATTTCAGCCACTTGTCCAGCCAGCGGAAGAAGGTGCGCTGCCAGAGGATGCCGTTCTGGGGTTTCAGTACCCAGTGGTTCTCGTCGGGGAAGAGGAGCAACTGGGCAGGTATGCCACGTGTGCGTGCGGCGGTGAAGGCACTTTCTGCCTGGGTGTACTCTATGCGGAAGTCCTTCTGTCCGTGGATGCAGAGGATGGGGGTGTCCCAGCGGTCGACGTAGAGATGGGGAGAGGTCTCGAACACCTTGGCACGCTTGCCCTGTGCGTCCTTGTACCAGGGAGCCTGACCCATGTCCCAGTTGGGGAACCACATTTCCTCCGTTTCAACATACTGCTGCTGGGTGTTGAAGATACCGTCGTGTGCGATGAATGCCTTGAAACGCTTCTCGTGGTTGCCGGCAAGCCAGTAAACGCTGTATCCTCCGAAACTTGCACCCACGGCACCAAGTCTGTCGGCATCCACCCAGGGTTCCTTGGCAATGTCGTCTATGGCAGAGAGGTAGTCCTTCATGCACTGGCCGGAGTAGTCGCCGGAGATTTGCTCAAGCCACTCCATGCCAAAGCCGGGCAGGCCTCGGCGGTTGGGGGCGATGACCACATAGCCCTGAGAAGCCATCACCTGGAAGTTCCAGCGGAAACTCCAGAACTGGCTAACGGGCGACTGGGGGCCGCCCTCGCAGAAGAGCAGGGTGGGGTATTTCTTTGTCTCGTCGAAATTGGGAGGCAGTATTACCCATGCCAGCATGTCCTTGTTGTCGGTGGTCTTTATCCAACGCTCGCGAACCTCGCCGAACTGGAAGTGGGCATAGAAGGGTTCGTTCTCCTTGGTAATCTGCTCGGTCTTGCCGTCCGCAATGTTTACGAAGAACACCTCGTCGGCACGGCTCATGGAGTGACGCTTGGCCAGGAGTTTGTCTCCCTGGGGATGAACGCCAAGCAGGACATAGTCGGCCACCTCGTCGGTAATCTGCCTTACCTCGCCTGAAAGGTTGGTGGCATAGAGGTTGGTCTTGCCATGCCAAACGCCAGAGAAGTACAGGGTGTTGTTGTCGCTTGCCCATGCAAACTCGTTGACACCGCTCTCAAAACTCTCGGTTACGTATGTCTTCTTGCCTGTGGCAAACTCGTAGATGCAAAGGCGCGTGCGGTCGCTTTCGTATCCGTCGCGCTCCATGCTGCTCCATGCTATGTACTTGCCGTCGGGAGAGAACTGGGGATTCTGGTCGTATCCGGCATTCACGTCCTCCTGGAACTGGTTGACGGCCTGATTCTTGAGTGAGCTTGTGGGGTCGCAAGCCGGGCGCACGTATCCCTCAGGCTTGCAGAGGTTCTTTGTCTCTCCGCTCTCTATGTCGTAGAGGAAAATGTCGCTATCTGTGCTGATGGCATAGTCTATGCCCGAGAGTTTGCGGCATGTGTAGGCAATCTGCTTGCCGTCGGGGCTCCATGCCAGTTGTTCGGCACCGCCGAAGGGGAGCATGGGGCTTTCGTATGGCTCGCCCTCCAGAAGGTCCTTGGCGCCACTTACCTTGTTGCCGTCGAAATCGGCCACGAAGGGGTGGGGGGCAGACTTGGTGTAGTGGTCCCAATGCTTGTACATCAGGTCGTTGGCAACGATACCGGTGGACTTACTGAGGTCGTCGTCGTTCTTCTGCACACTTGCCTCGTGTGAAACGGTCTCTACCAGTACAACCTTCTTTCCACATGGCGAGAAAAGGTAGTCGTCCACACCGTTTGACTCGAATGAAATCTGCTGACGGCCAGTTCCGTCGACGTTCATCATCCACAACTGCATGGTACCGGAACAATCGTTGGCGCTTGCAAGGAAGGCAACCTTGTCGGTACCGGGAATGAACGAAGGAGCATACTCCGAACCATTGTTGGTGAGCAATGCCGGTACGGCATCAGAGTTGGGAGTTGAGGCATAAATAACAGAACGGCTCTTGTTCTGCTCCACACTGTAATATGTTACACCATATACAGCCTTTTGGGCATCAGCAGAAAGGTGAAAGGCACCTATGCGTCCCATCTGCCACATCATCTCGGGGGTGAACTGGTGCGATGAGTCGGCAAATTCTGTAACACGGCCAATTTGATTGCCCTCAAGACTTGATTCTTGCTGAGGAGCGCATGCCACAAGTGAAAGCGACATAATGCTTGCGGTTAAAAGTTTGTTCATAGTTAGTATATAAATATGTATTGTCAAAATCAATAATTAGGAATCAGAGTGTGCATAGAAACCCTATGATTCTCTAATTCCTAATTATAAGAATAGTTGTCTTGGAATTGGGCAATTACTTCCTGTTCTTCTGCTGTTCCTCCATCTGCTTCTGCAGAGCCTCCAGACGGGCTGCCATGCCACCTGCCTTCTTGGGATCGTTCTTGTGCTTGGCACGGTACTCTTCCAACTTGGCAAGAAGTTTCTTGTCGTCGGTGGTCTTGCGCAGGTACCACATGATGAGGATGCTGGTGAGACCGGAGAGGAAGTAGTAGTAGCAAAGGCCGCTGGAGTAGTTGTTGAACATGAAGAAGAACATCAGTGGCATGATGTACATCATGTACTGCATCATCTTCATCTGCTGGGCCTGTTCGCTGGACATCTGGTCTTTCTGCTGGCGCATGGAAATCCATGTGTTGATGATGTTGGTGGCACAGAATAGCAGGCAGAAGATGCTCAGGTGGTCGCCGATGAGCCACAAGTCGGCATCCCAACTGAGGAGTTCGTCGTAAGCAGAAAGGTCGTCGGCCCAGAGGAACTTTTCGCCACGCAGGGCAATGGCGTTGGGCACGAAGTTGAACAAGGCAATCCAGATGGGCATCTGTATAAGCATGGGCAGGCATCCGCCCATGGGGCTTACGCCGTATTCGCTATACAAATGCATCATCTCTGCCTGCTTCTTCATGGCATCCTCGGGCTTGGGATACTTGGCATTCAGAGCATCCACCTGGGGTTTGAGGACTCGCATGCGGGCACTGCTCAGATAACTCTTCTTGGTGGTGGGGTAGACGAATATCTTCACGATGATGGTAAGCAGGAGCAGTACGATACCCATGTTCATGCCGAAACCGGAAAGGAAGTCGAACAGGGGCAGAATGATCCAACGGTTGATGATGCGGAACAGAGGCCAGCCAAGGTATACGAGGTTCTCCAGTTCAAGGTCCTTGCCAGATGCGATGAGGTCGTCGTGCTCCTTCAGAAGGTGGAAGTCGTTGGGACCCAGGTAGAGGTTCAGGTTGGTACTCTGCACGCCGCTGGGGTCAAAGGCGCAATTCATGTGTGCGGAATAGTTCTTCAGGTTGCCGGACTTCTCCTGGCATGGAGAACTCTTCAGCACAGCACCGTCGAACTGGTCGGGGGCAATGAGCACGCAACTGAAGAACTGATTCTTGAAGGCAATCCATTCGAGAGGCATCTCCATGGTTTCGTTCTCCTCGCCAGTCTCAGACAGTTTGTCGGTGTCGCCGTTCTTCTCCTTGTAGGTCAGGGAAGAGTATTGCTGCTCGAAGTCGAAACCCTTTTCCTGCTGGGCGGCCACATCCTGCCAGTTGATGCTAATGCTCTGGGTGCCGGGGTGCAGGACACTGCCCATGCCTGTTGCCTGCATGCTTATCTTCACCAGATAACTGTTTGCCACCAGGTGGTAGTTGATGTCCAGGTGTGAAGACTCGTTGCCCAGACGCATGGTCACGGTGCTGTCCGTCTTGTTGATGGCCTGGAAGGTGTAGTCGCGAGTGTCGATGTTGTCTTCCTTGCCTGTCAGCGTGTAACTGAGGCTGTTAAGTCCCTTGCGCAGAAGCATTACATCCTCCTTCTGCTGGTTCTTGTACTGTGTGAGGCTTGCACTCTGTATGCTGCCGCCACGTGTGTTCAGCGTAAGGTTCACAAGACCGTTGTTCAGGCTTACCTCCTCGCCCTGCACGTTGCGTGCCTCAAAGAAAAGCGAAGTGCTGTCCTGAGCCTTCATGGCCAGTTCCAGAGTCTTCTGCTCCTCTGCTTTTTGGGCTTCCAATGCCTGCTTTGCCTGCACGATGCTGTCCTGACGTGCAATCTCCCTCATCTGGGCGATTTCCTCCTCGGAAGGCTGGCTGTACCAACTGAAACCGATCAGCACCAAGGCAATGAGCACAAAGCCCGTAATAGTGTTCTTATCCATAAGTTGTTGTTTAATTTTCACACAAAACGCGTGCAAAGTTACGAATAAGTGAGTGAAAATGCAAAAGAATTTTGTTTTTTTCCGAGCGAGAGTAACTTAGATAGGTGTCAAAGTTACGAATTAACATAAGAAAAAGTCTATTAATTTGCTTATATATATATAATATGAAAATATTATTGTAACTTTGCACCATTAGTTAATCTACAATTATGCATAGACATATAATATTTGTATTTTCCCTGATTATATCATTGACAGTTTCCGCAGGACTTAAAGAAGACAGTACGGAACTTAAGAAGAGAGTTGTATGGAGATATCGCGTAGACTCTATCGCGGATGTATATGGAAAGACCCTGACAAGACTGGCTGTTCAGCATGATACTAAGATTGCTAAATCTCCCTATGAAAAAATGGTTGATGCGTACAGTCTTCGTATGGTGTTGCCTCCTACTTTTTATTCTTCTTCCGTTCTTCAACAGTTCTCGGTGATGGAAACGGATATTTATGCTGACCCTAATCTTTTGCGCATGCATATTGTAAACGATGCGTTTGCAAACATGTATGTGAATAATCCAGGTCTTGTTGTTCAGACAGATGACCAGGTGGAGAAGGCCGGAACATTGCGTGATGATGTGCATGGCTCTTTAACAACAGAAACCAAACTTACAGATAAGGTCGTCAATGTGGATTTAGGACCCGATGTGGACGAAGGGGTAGAGTTAGTAACTAGAAAACCAAACTTCTGGAAGTTTTCTGGTTCGGGATCTTTGCAATTCAGCCAAAACTATTTTTCAGACAACTGGTATCAAGGGGGTGAAAACTATTATTCCTTCCTTAGTTTGTTGACCTTGAATGCCAATTACGATAACAAGCAGAATATACAATGGGAAAATCGCTTAGAAACAAGGCTTGGATTCCAAACTACGGGTAAGGCGGAAACTCGTCATGCAATGAAACCCACAGACAACCTTCTTCGTTTGACCACCAAACTTGGATACAAGGCATATAAGACTTTGTACTATACCACTCAAGTTCAAGCCTATACCCAGTTGGTACCTTTGTATGAATCTAATTCAGATAATATACGAACCAACTTCCTCTCGCCATTGAACCTTACGGTGTCTGTGGGTCTTGACTACAAGTTCGCAACCAAGAACAACAAGTTCCGTGGCAATGTGTATCTTGCCCCATGTTCATATAATATGCGATATGTCAGCAATGTTGAGCTTGCCACAAAACATGGTATTGAGGCAGGCCGCCATGCATACCACAACTTCGGTCCAAGTATAACGGTAAATGCATATTGGCAGATACTTAAGAACTTATCATGGAATGCCAGAATGTACTGGATAAGCAATTTTGATTACACGAATATTGAATGGGAAAATACATTCAATCTAACAATCAACAAGTACTTATCTGCCAGACTGTTCGTATATCCCAAGTACGATGATAGTAGTGCAAGATACAAAAGCGAGGATGGCAGTTTCTTCATGATAAAGGAAATGCTTTCTGTAGGATTTAATTATAATTGGTAAAAAATCATGACTATAAAAAACGCTGAGTACCTCATTTCCAGTGCCCGTGTTGACCAGTGTCCCCAGGAGAAAATGCCTGAATATGCTTTTATAGGCAGAAGCAATGTTGGAAAGAGTTCGCTTATAAACATGCTTGCTGACAATGGTAAGTTAGCCAAAACATCCGCCACACCAGGCAAGACCATACTTATCAATCATTTTATCATCAATAAGACCATTGATGGCAAGACGCCTTCTGCTCTTGCAGACAGACCGTGGTATCTGGTTGATCTGCCAGGATATGGTTATGCAAAGCGTGGGAAAAAGGCACAGGAAGAATTCGAGCGTATGATAAGTTCGTATATCCTTGAACGTGAGCAGATGACATTGCTTTTCCTGCTTATTGACGTGCGCCATGAACCCCAAAAGATAGACCTTGAATTTATTGAGTGGCTTGGCGAGAACGGTGTTCCATTTGCAATAGTCTTCACTAAGGCAGACAAAGTCAGCAAGGGGCGTCTTGGCGGCAAAGTCCAGCATTATCTCAAGGAACTATCCAGACAATGGGAGGAACTGCCACCATATTTTGTTACTAGTAGCGAAAATCGAATGGGACGCGAAGAACTCCTGCAATACATTGGAGATATTAACGGAATGCTACAACAAGAATAAATCTCTTTTCTTAGTCAGACCAGGAGAATGTGGTGTAATTTCATATTCATTCTCATATAGCCAATAAGCGCATCAGTAAACATAATGTCTATTCTTGTAAAATAGTGGCAAAGTTATTTGCGTCTTCTAATGTGTGGAGTTTTCCGACATCTATCAGTTTTAAATCTTCAAGTGTATAACCCTTGATTTCATGGCTGTCACAGTTCTTTAAATAGAAATCTATGATACTGAATTTGCTTGGCCAAGAATGCATGAAATCAATCAGTTTTGTCTTTATATAATGTATTCCTGCAAATGCTCTTAGATGGTATTTTTCTATGTCAAGCTCATTTGGTTGCAGTTTGGCTATAGTTTCATGGACTTCATTGAACGGAGTTTTGACTTCGCCAGTTTGAATGTTTGTCCAGCCGACAAGTTTCATATTATCATCGAATATCAGATATCTGGCAGTCTTACGTTTTGAGACGACAAGTACCGCATCTGAAGATTCGCTTGAATGCGCCCAAAGTTCTTCAAGACACAGATTAGACAAAATATCAACGTTATGCACCAAGAACTTGTGTTCTGGATTGTTACACGTCAATAACGACGACGCATGTAATATGCCACCGCCTGTTTCAAGAAGTTCGTCGCGTTCGTCGGAAAATGTAATTCTAATGTTTTTATCCTTATAATAAGGTTCATTAACGATTTTCCGTCCCCATTCTTCTATCATATCGGCAAAATGATGGACATTGACAACTATGTCGTTGAAACCGGCAGAAACAAGTTTATATAATACGTGCTCAATAAGCGGTTTGCCTGCAATTTCTACAAGAGCCTTAGGTCTTGTGTCAGTTAATGGTTTCAAACGCGTGCCAAGTCCGGCGGCAAAAATCATGGCCTTTCTTCTCGCTGGCATAATCCTTTCGATACCTTGTTCACGATGAATCACTGATACCTCTATTCCATATTTCTCATTGATATGATCGGCCAAATGTTCAGCACTGTATACGCTTCTATGTTGTCCTCCCGTACACCCGAAAGAGAACATCAAGGAGGTAAAACCTCGCTCCATATATCTCTCTACGTGAGCATCGGCCAACTTATATATATTATTAAGGAAAGTGATGATTTCACCGTCATTCTCCAAAAAATCAATTACCGGTTTGTCGAGACCTATTAATTTCTTATACGGTTCGTATCTACCGGGATTGTGTGTGGCCCTGCAATCGAAAACATATCCACCACCGTTTCCCGACTTGTCTTCAGGAATGCCTTTTTTATACGAGAAACTGAAGACCCTTACTTTAAGTTGACCTTTATTGTCATGAACGGAAGTTGATGGGAGCATCTTTTTCTTCTCATTCATGCATGTGAATACTGGCAAAGAAACCAATCTTTTCAATACGTCATGCAGGTATGGATAGGGACAAGAACTGTCTTCGGCAAGGACCTCCCGGAGATTATCTATAGCCGCGGGGATACTGTCCAGGAAATATTTCTTCTGTTCGTACTTGCCTCTGAAACCATAAGCACCCAGAACCTGAAGTGTACGGAATAGTACCCATTGCGGTATGCTTCTTCTGAAGGCACCTTCATCAATGTCCTCGTGTTCTTTAAGCGCAATTATGTATTCGTCAATCAAATGCTGTTTCAAATCTGCATTGAAGTGTGAAGATGCCTGCCAGAGGAATGAAACCAGATCGTATTGCAAAGGACCTCTCCTACCCCCTTGGAAATCGATGAAATGAAGGGTTCCGTTCTTGTCAAGCATCAAGTTTCTTGCCTGGAAATCCCGATATAGAAAATAAGGATTGCTCTCTTTCCCCAGATTATGGGCCAATTCTATAAATGACTCTTCCAGCTTTGCCTCATTAAAATCGATTCCCGTGGTCTTCAGAAAGCAATACTTGAAGTAATTCAAGTCGAACATCACATTCTGTTCGTCCATTGCCTCTTGTGGATAACATTGTTTGAAATCGAGTCCCTTTGCACCGCAAACCTGTATTTGTGGCAATAACCTTATTGCCTGTTCTAACAGTGTTACATCATTGGTGCCGTATCCCTCTGGGTTTTCGCGTCCGTTCTTAAGTGCATCGTAAAGGGTTGTACTGCCCAAATCACTTTGAAGGTAAACCATTCTGTCTTCACTTACCGCTAATATCTGCGGTACCGGCAACCCCATCTTTGCAAAGTGCTTGGCTAAATATATAAAGGTATCATTCTCTTCATGGGATGTTCCAACGGCACCTATCACGGTACCCCCAGTGCTATCCGTTATCCTATAGTATTCACGGTTGCTGCCGCCTCCTGCAATTTTCTCACATAACGTTGGCTCGCAACCTGCGTATGATGTATACAATTTGATAAGAGAATCCATAATATAGTTGTATTGGGAAGACTTTAATCAGGATTATAATGAGACCTTGTTTATTAAGAATTGCGTATAGAATTATCAATCAGCAATTGCCTGACTAAGTTGCATCAGATGAACGGCTACTAAAGCAGCCGTTTCTGTGCGCAACCTGCTTGTACCCAAGGACACGCTTTGAAAACCATATTTTTCTGCAAACTTTACCTCTTCAGTTGAAAAGTCACCCTCAGGCCCAATCATTACAATACAATCCTGTCCATTCTTCAGCATATCCTTCAAGTGTGGTTTCTTTCCTTCATTGCAATGACAGATAAAGCGCTGGACTCCGTCTTGTACGTTTCCTTCTTGAAGTCCCCATTGCTTTACAAAGTCTTTGAATGTCTGCATTTCATCAACATCTGGCATCCATGCCTTATGGGACTGTTTTGCTGCGGACACCACAATCTTCTCTACTCTTTCTGTCTTGATGTTTCTACGTTCTGAAAACTGGCAATTCAGGAATGACACCCTATCCCACCCTATTTCTGTGGCTTTTTCCACAAGCCATTCTATCCGTTCGTTTAGTTTGGTGGGTGCCACGGCCAAATGTATGATGCCACTCCATGCACGTTCCTGTTTTTCCTCTTCTATAATCCTGTACAGGCAATGGTGATTGGATGCCGTGGTAATTTCTGCCCTGTAGAAAGTGCCTTTTCCATCCATAAGGTTTATCTCATCACCCTCCTTCATTCGCAGCACACGTACCGCATGCTTTGCCTCGTCCTCCGGCAAAGAACCGGAAATGACTGGAGTATAGAAAAAACGGACTTCTTTCATGGCAGGTATATTTATCTTGTCTTTTCGGGTAAATGCTTATATCTGAACAATACGGCAAACATAACGGCAATGACAAAAGCATATATTGCGAATATTGTCCATGCCTCGGCCCAACCGCCAGTTCCGCTCTTGTCAATCATCAGACCGTCTACGTTTACCGTGTACATGTTCATTACCCATCCGGCCACAATCATTCCAAGTGAGGCGCCAAATCCATTGGTCATCATCATGAAGACTCCCTGGGCAGAATTTCTAATGCTGATATCCGTTTCCTTATCAACAAACAATGAACCGCTGATATTGAAGAAGTCGAATGCAATACCATATACAATCATACTGAGAATCAACAACCATACTCCATCACCAGGATTGCCTATAGCAAAGAATCCGAATCTCAACGCCCAGGCAACCATAGACATAAGCATAACCTTCTTTATGCCAAAACGACTCAGACAGAAGGGAATCAGCAATATGCAGAGAGTTTCACTCATCTGAGAAAGCGAAATCAATATATTGGAATGTTCAACCCCAAATGTACCCTGATATGCTTCGTTTATACCGAATGACTGCAAGAAAGGTCCTGCATATCCGTTTGTTATCTGCAAGCAACATCCAAGCAGCATTGAGAATATAAAGAACAAGGCCATCCTGTAGTTCTTGAACAGTTTGAAAGCCTCCAATCCAAGTGCCTGCACGATACTGCTATTGGTCTTGCTGTCGTTTGTTGCGCATTTGGGCATTGTCAGGGAGTATAAGGCAAGGATAATGGACAGGATACCACTCCAAAGAAATTGTAATGAAGTAGTCTGCCAACCGCTCAGGTCGACAATCCACATTGATACGATGAAGCCCACGGTACCGAAAACTCGGATTGGCGGGAAGGCTTTAACCGCATCCAGCCCTGCCTTGTCAAGGGCATTGTATGAAACCGAGTTGGCAAGGGCTATGGTTGGCATAAAGAATGCAACACTTACTGAATACAATGCAAACAAGGTGGGGAAATCTACATTATCTGCCACCTGGATGCAATACAGACTTGCCGCAATCATCATACTTCCTGCCAGAAAATGACAAAGGCTCAATACTTTTTGCGCCTGTATCCATCTGTCTGCAACGATTCCCATAAGGGCTGGCATAATTATGGACACGAATCCTTGTATGGAGTAGAAATACCCGATGTATGCTCCAAGGCCGACACTTGCCAGATATCCTCCCATACTTGTTAGATATGCGCCCCATACGGCAAATTCCAAGAAATTGAGTATAGTAAGTCTGATTTTGGTATTCATATAAATCCCGATTATTTGATTAAAACGATGCTATATATTATTTTTATTGTCATTCAATATAAACTACCAGTCCCTTCAGGTATTCGCCTTCTGGATGGTTTATGTTTACGGGATGGTCGGCAGGCTGGTGAAGTTGATGTAGTATCCTTATTTGTCTGCCTGTCTGCATAGCCGCAGAGAATATGGCGGTACGGAATTGCTCCTTGTTTACAGCTTGAGAACATGAGAACGTAAACAAGATGCTGCCCTTGGGCATCTTCTCCATCGCCTTTGCATTCAGTTTGGTATATCCTCTTAATGCCTGTTTCAATGCATCTCTATGCTTGGCAAATGCTGGTGGGTCAAGAATCACAAGGTCGTAATTTGATGCCATTTCATCAAGGAATTTGAAGGCATCGGCAGCGAAGGCTTTGTGCCTGTTGTCATCAGGAAAGTTCAATGCGATGTTCTTGTTGACCAGTTCAACGGCCTTCGCGCTACTGTCTACACTATGTACAAGTTCTGCACCTCCTCGCATGCTATATACGCTGAAACCACCCGTATAGCAGAACATGTTCAGTACACGGCGGTTCTTTGAGTATTGCTCTAGCAAAGACCGGTTATCTCTTTGGTCCACAAAGAATCCCGTCTTCTGCCCCTTCAGCCAGTCTATATGGAATTTCAATCCGTTTTCAATTGCTATATCATTATTGGACTGTCCTATCAGGAAACCGTTCTCCTGTCCTAAGTCTGCTTTAAAGGGCAAGGTAGTTTCGCTCTTATAATATACGGCCTTGAGTTCTTTACCCATTATCTTTTTTAAAGAATTGGCTATGAGCATCCTATCTGCATGCATGCCAACACTGTGTGCCTGCATGACTGCCGTGCCGTCGTACATGTCAATTACCAGACCCGGCAGACCGTCACCTTCACCATGGACAAGGCGATAGGTGTTGTTTATGTCTTGTTCCCCAAGACCTTTGGCATTTCGGAGCAAACCGATACTTCGCCTTACATCCAGAGCCACGGAAAGCTTGTTTTCATAGAATTCACCGTTTATTGTTTCATCCTTGAAGGACAGCACTCTAACTGCTATACTGCCTATCTGCCAATGTCCTACGGCAATAAAATCGCCCTGGGCTGTAAGGACTCTAACAACATCCCCCTCCTGAAACTCTCCTTCAGTGTGATGTATTGCTCCCGAGAAAATCCACGGATGTCTTCTTATGAGGCTCTCCTCCTTTCCCCTTTTCAGTACTATGGTCTTAATCTTAGACATTATTTGATTATAAGGTAAATATTATGCTATGTTTTGTAGTTTCTCCTTCTCTTTCCTTGCCTTATTCCTGCGTCTGTTGGTCTTGGCCTTCAGGGTTTTACGCTTTCTGGCATTCTTGTCCTTCTGCTCCTTTTGTTTCCTCCTTGTCTCTATTTCCTCTGCACTTGGTCCATGCATCTCTGTTGTTTCTGGTTCTGGGATGATCTCCAGCATGTAGCCATTTGCATCAAGACGCTGGATTTCTTCGTAAATCTGAATGCAGGCCCAGGCATCTGTTGCGGCATATTTTTTTTGGGCTTCCGTAAGCACATCCGCTTCCCAGTTGGTCAGTTGTTGCGTCTTGCTGATACGTTGCCCGAAGAAATTGGCATAAAGTTTCTGCAACGACTGGTCAACGATTCCCATCTCCCTTACCATAGTTTGCAGTTCGGCGTGTTTGCCTGGATTGAATTGCTTGCGTCTCCCCAATTGAATGAAGTCATCCTTAAGCGAAAGCCCAACCTTGAGCACAGTCTCGTCACTCAACAGACGTATCAGGTCGTCAGTGAATCCTATATGATTCAACCGGAACAAAAAGCATGTGTCATACGTTGAAACCTGTAGCAATGCAACAGGATTCATACCTGCACCCTTTTTAAATACGGGTTTGGTTTCCGTATCTATTCCCAGAATCTTTTGTTTAATAAGGAATTCAACCGCTCTTGCTGCCTCTTCATTACTCTGTATAACAAAAATTCGTCCCTGAAACAGAACTTTTGGCAATTGTCCAATCAATTTCTTGTCGTATCTGCTTACTAGTGTCTTCATTTTTAGTTAAGATGAACGAACCTTGTTTCGCTTATTGAGGTTTATAGGCAGGCATTAATTGCCATTAGGATTAGTGCTTATTCGAATACAAAATTAAGAAAAAATCACCATTTATTCCACTATTTACGTTTTTTTCCACTAAATTTGCAAAAGAAATCCCATATTAAACTTATGGCAAACAATAAAACAGACAAGAAAACAGGAAAGAAAGTACTTGGAAAGGCTAAAACCGAGTCTAAAATATCACTATTCCAGAAAATCCGAAATTTCTGGAATAACTCAAGCAATAACACACCTTCTGACGATAGCGACAATATGTCCAAGGCAGAAATCACCCGCTTTTGCATAGGGGCGATGTTATTTGTGGTCAGCAGTTTTATACTTCTGAGCCTTGTATCTCATCTCTTTACCGTTACCGAAGACTCTACCTGGGTTGAGGGAGACCGTGCACATAACTGGATGGGGACATTAGGGTTAGCTACGGCTAAATTCTTCATAGACCAGTGTTGGGGAGTTTCGTCCATATTCATTCCCTTGTTCCTTATTGTGGCATCCCTGCGCATTATGCAGGTCTATAAGGTCAGGCTTTGGAAATGGTTTCTGAACTGCTCTATTCTGATGATTTGGTCATCGGCTTTTTCGCACTTCCTCCTGCAGCCCATACTGGCCCAGTTTAGGAGCCCAATATGTCTTGGGGGAGGGATCGGCATGACAGAAGTTACGTTCCTAGAGGCCAAGGTTGGTTCCATCGGAACATTCATCATCCTTGTGTCTATCGCAATCGGATACCTGATATATCTTTCTGACGAGACTATCAGGATTATCCGCAAGATACTTTCTCCGGTAGATTATATCAAGTCTGCGCGCAATAAGTTTAAGAGAGAGGATGAAGAAGCAGAGATGGAGGATATTTGCAATGAAACCGAAGGAGTTGACACAGAATCCAACTATACAGGTCTTTTGCCAGAAGAAACCTCCACCACAATTGAGTTTAGTGATATTTCGTTGGAAAAAAACACTTCTCTGCCTACAACCGAAAGCAATGCTTTAGATATAGAGATTGTATCCGCTAATGATGATGGCACTGATTCTCTATCCAGCGATGGATTCATAGAAAACAACGAAGACGGCGAGACAATGATCGTCCATAAGGGCAAAGAAGAGGAAGAAGCGCATCTTGATGAATCACGTCAATTGGAACCGTACGACCCCAAGTTAGACCTTGAAAACTATAAATATCCTACCATTGACCTGCTGAAGCATTATGATATCGACACCTCCATAGATATGGAGGAACAGCAGCAGAATAAAAACAGGATCATTCAGGTTCTTTCGGATTTTGGTGTCAAGATATCCAGCATTAAGGCCACGGTCGGCCCTACCATCACCTTGTATGAAATTACCCCGGCCCCTGGAGTACGAATCTCAAAAATCAGAAATCTCGAGGACGACATTGCCTTGTCCCTTTCTGCATTGGGCATACGTATCATTGCACCCATTCCGGGCAAGGGCACCATTGGTATTGAGGTTCCCAATGCACGTCCCCAAATTGTTTCCATGGAAAGCATTATCAATAGCCGCAAGTTCCAGGAAACACAATTCGAACTACCCATGGCCTTAGGAAAGACCATTACCAACGAGTTGTATATGGTGGACTTGGCCAAGATGCCGCATCTCCTTGTGGCAGGTGCCACCGGTCAGGGTAAGTCTGTTGGTCTGAACGCCATTATCACATCCCTGCTCTACAAGAAGCACCCGGCAGAACTGAAACTTGTGATGGTGGACCCGAAAAAGGTTGAATTCAGCGTTTATTCACCTATCATCAACCATTTTCTGGCCCAGGTAGAAGGAACGGAGGGCGACGAACCCATTATCACCGATGTACAGAAAGTTGTGCAGACCCTAAAGTCTCTTTGTGTGGAGATGGACAACCGATACGACCTTCTTAAGAAGGCCGGTAGCCGTAATTTGCGCGAATATAATGAGAAGTTCAAGTCACGCCATCTCAATCCCGAGAACGGTCATCGCTTCATGCCATACATCGTTGTGATTATTGACGAGTTCGGCGACCTCATCATGACGGCAGGCAAGGAAATAGAACTTCCAATTTGCCGTATAGCCCAGTTGGCCCGTGCCGTAGGCATACACATGATTATAGCCACCCAGCGTCCTACCACCAACATCATCACAGGTACCATCAAGGCCAACTTCCCCGGCCGTATGGCCTTTAAGGTAAGTGCCATGGTGGACAGCCGTACCATTCTTGACCGTGCTGGTGCACAGCAGTTGGTCGGTAAGGGCGATATGCTGGTGCTTGGCGGAGGCAACGAACCGGTCCGCGTTCAGTGTGCTTTTGTAGACACTCCCGAAGTGGAGGCCATCACCAAATACATTGCATGCCAGCAAAGCTACCTTGGTCCTGCCTCCCTGCCCCCCGTTGCCATGGAGGGTGAAGAAGGAGATGGTCCGGATGTGGATATGCAAAATCTTGACCCTATGTTCGAAGAGGTCGCTCGACTTGTTGTACAGACCCAACAAGGTTCTACCAGTATGATTCAGCGCAAGTTCTCCATCGGTTACAATCGTGCAGGACGACTTATGGACCAGCTTGAAGTGGCGGGCATAGTAGGTCCTGCACATGGAAGCAAACCTCGCGAGGTATTGTGCATCAGCGAAGAAGACCTGCAATTCCGCATCGACAATATGCGTTAGTTCCATATAATATATATAAATAAGGTATAGAAAGGTATGAAAAAGATTGTCCTCATTCTGATAGCTGCCATGTTATTTGGCGTTTCCTCCGTTGCACAAGAAAAGCTTTCAGCCCGTAGCATTCTTGACCGCACCGCAGAACGTATGCTGGCTTCTGGTGGTATAAGTGCCAACTTTACAACAACAGCATTCCAGGGAAGCAGACAGCAGGAAACCATAAATGGAACCATAGATATTTATGGTGAAAAGTATGTAATGAAAACTCCAGCCGTATGTACATGGTTTAACGGGAAAGACCAGTGGAACCTTATTGTCGGCAATGGAGAAGTAAACCTCTCCTCCCCTACTCCAGAGGAACTGCAGGTGTCGTCTCCCATGGCATTTATCGGGATATACAAACAAGGGTTCAATCTTTCCTCAAAGAAAGCGGTATTGCGTGACCGTAAGGTATGGGAGGTATCATTAAAACCAAAGAAACGCGGCCAGGAACCTTCCGTCATCATTATCAGCATTGACAGTGAAACATACGACCCCATGTGCATACGGATCCGTAATAAAAAAGATTGGACACGTATAAGCATTAACGGATTCAAGACTGGAGTCGGACTGTCAGCAAATCATTTTAACTTTCCTGCCCAGGAATATCCGGAATACGAAATTATTGACATGAGATAACTTTTTCAGTTCTTTTTCTCTCATTTTCCTTGCAAGTGTGCAGAAATGAATGTACCTTTGCACGGATTTTAACAAAACGAGAAGAAAACTTAAAAAATGAAGAAGATTATCTTTATGTTTACATGTGCAATCTTGGCTGTATGCCCAGTTTTTGCACAGGGATTCAACGACAAGGCCGACAACATTGTCGGAGAGTATCTTACAGACCGTGGAGGTAGCAAGAGCAAAGTCCGTATCACCCGAAACGCCCAGGGCACCTATGACGCACAGGTATTTTGGGTAGAACACCCCCTTGGAAAGGACGGAAAGAAGCGCAAGGATGTCAAGAACCCCGACAAGTCTCTTCGTAACGTTGACATAGACAAGGTTGTACTTGTCCGTGGTTTGAAGTATGACGCAGATGACAAGGACTGGAGCGGAGCAAAAATCTATGATCCAACAAAGGGTATACGTGTAAATGCCACAGCCAAGTTCGAAAGTGCAAAGAAATTGAAGTTACGTGCTACCATCATGGGTATAGGCCAAACCCTCTATTGGGAAAAGATCAAGTAATCAGATACTCTTCCCCTTAGGGTAATAGACGGCAGACTTACCCATAGCACTTCCGATTAAACCAATTCGTTTTTTATATCATCGGCTCTGTTTCGGAGCCGATTTTTTGTTGTAGGATAAGGGTTAGGGGGGCAAGTTTCTGGTTTCAAGTTTCTGTTTTAAGGTTTCAAGTTTTGTGTGCTCCCCAGTTTTATGCATCAGTATACCATTTTATAAAGATACACTACAAAAATAAACACACGCATACACGTATATATATAAGTATAACGTGAGTTCGACGAATTATAACTGCTTATAAATTTGGTGATTAGCGAAAATTGTTGTAACTTTATAGTGCTTAAATACAAAGTGTTACAAACAATAATCGCTATGCTCACCGAAGACAAAGTTTTTCACTTCATTCAAGGAAACTTCAGAATTATTTTTTATTGCAGATGAATTTTGCAAGTTTTTTGATTGGATGATGGCAAGATATACG
>JAZNYM010000001.1:0-22926 GCA_045594385.1 Bacteroidaceae bacterium | reverse complement strand
ACAGACCAAACACGCCTTTTGAAATTCAAGTTAAACAGACCTGTAGTAGAGGATGGCGTTGTTGGAAAAGTGGTAGAACAAACAGTTGAAGCACCGTTTATCGGTCTTGTGCCAATTCCGTCATTGCTTATTGACCGCATTGATGTTGATTTCCAAATGGAGGTAACAGATACCAATACCGAGAAATCAAGTTCCTCTGTTGATGCATCTACAAATATATCTGCCAAATGGTTCGCTGCCAAAGTTGAAGTTGCAGGAAAGGTTTCATCAGCACGTGAGAATACTCGTAGTACCAATCAAACTGCAAAATATCAGGTACATGTGACAGCAAGCCAACAGCCACAGACCGAAGGCTTGTCAAAGTTGATGGATATTATGGCCGCTTGCATTGAGCCTGTACCGACCAATGGTGGAGGTAAATAATTTGAATTAGGAATATGAATTGTTTAACATAGGGGAACGGGATGGTGGCGCGTTCCGTTTCTTATCTTATTATTGCGCAGAGAAAAGTATGAGCATAATTGACATGTTAAAGACCAATCCTAGCCTTGTACAGGAGATAGTCCGGCAAAGAGACGCTAAAGCCGGAGAGACAATACAAGAGATAGACAAAAGCAAGAGAATCGCTATATATGGCCATAGGTATTCGATAAATGGTTATCCGTTAGATGCCGTCATATGGCAAAATGCATATATTACCATGATTGAATCTTATAATGATGTAGTAAGTTTTGGATTTGGAGGGTGCGTCATGGCTAATTTTTACCTAAACAATAGATTTTATACTGCACATATCCATAATGCAGACATATATCATCAATATGAGGATGGACGGATAAATTGGATTCAATATGTCAAATCCAACGGCATCAAGATAAATAGCATGTTCCGTCCTGCAAATGAATCTTTTAATATTCTCACAAAAATAAGAAGCTCGGTGTGTATTTGGGGAGTATGCACCCCCATGGGCAAGAATTATTCACTGATATTGGACCATGAAGAAAAACATCTGATTTCAATAAGAGAATATCAAACGCCATACAATTACAATGAAATACTGAAACTCCATAAAGACTCCAACTATAATTCAGTATGCAACACATGGAACAATTTTTGGCAGAATAAACAACATTATCGTTCAATATACGAAAACCATATTCCGAGCAAACTCACCGATTGGTGAGATTACAGCATAAAATTCTTCATATCCCATAGGTTTCTTGGAGATAAGCCCATGTCGGGATATTTAGACTTCAAATCAACCGACAATCTTTTGACAATGCCATCGCTGGGCTTACTGTCAATTTTCTATTCTTCCAACAACTTGCCTATCTCCCAATAGGAAGACATCGCAATAGTATTCAATTGTTTCGCTATTCGCAATCGAGAAGTTTCAATTACTGCTACAGACTGTTGCTGTAATTCTTTGTAATCTTCTTCGCTGAATGGTCTTGTAACGGTTAAATCCTTCATAGTCTTATCTCTCTATTGCTTAAACCTTATGAAAAGGTATAAAGATTTTCGGTTGTAATGTAACCAAACAGGCTTAAATACCTTTTGCCTATTGAATTATGATAATATTCTGTTCGTTGGGGCTTCACCTCCCAATGATATGAGTAGGTTGATTCCATTCTCTTTTCGCTGGTAAACCCCCTCCAACACCTTTTGCCTTATCCTGCCTGCTTCATAGGTGTTAAGTCTAAATGCAAGAGCAATGAGATACTGTTTCAAAAAGTGTGTCTCAATTAAGTAGTAAAAAAGGACCGGCCAAGTTTGGCCAGTCCTGACAAGTTTGTAATTTTGGGTGTCCAAATCAAAAATTACAACTTATGTTACTTACAAAGGAACAAATTTCTGAGCAAATGTGCAAGCATGCACAGCAGAAAAATGGTCTTCATGACTTAATGGAGATAATGCTTGAGAGTATGATGGGGATGAAATATCATTCATTGATATTAAAAATGGAGGAAGCACTGTAACTAGAGGTATAACATATAAATTGACAGCAAAAAAAGGTCCTGGTGATAATCGCCAAACTCTAACCACTGGAGGTGGAGCCTTTATTGTGAAATTGCCAAATGGATCAGAACAGCAATTAGAGTCTAATGACAATGGCATAACGGCTTCTTTGTATGTACAGCCAGAATGGAGTTCTTTTACTATAATTTATAGATATAAAGATCAAGAGAAATCGCGAAATATAACTGCTGTTGCTCCTAAATAATTATGTAATAGATATGATGAGGTTTAAGGCTAAATATATTTGTTTGATAGCAATTCTTTTATGCTCTTGTGGTGGCAATAAGAAAAGTAATAAGGAAAAATTTGACCCCAATATTTGGACTGATAATTTTACTTATGAACAGACACCAATTACTGAAAGTGAGACAATATCCATTCCATATGTAGAAAAAAATGGTGTCAAATATATTGCTGTTAAGATTAATGGCGGACCAACATTCGATATGATAGTTGACACAGGTTGTTCGGGTGTTTTAATTTCAATTAAAGAAGCACAATACTTGGCTCAATCTGGACTTCTAACAGAAGAGGATTATCGAGGTAATGCTTTATCTTCAATTGCAGATGGAAGCATTGTTGAGAATATGGTATTCAATATTAAAGAAATGATTATTGGAGGTAAGATAGTTTGTTCTGATGTAGATGTTACAGTATCAAACAATATATCTGCACCTATGCTATTGGGAAATGGAGTTTTTGATAGAATATCCTCTTTCTCAATTGATAATGCCAATAAGCAAATAATATTTCACTTGTAATGAATTGTAATATATACTTTTTTATAGGGACACAAAAGGGTTATTCTCAATACCCAGAAAACTATTCAAAAGACATTATTTCAAATATTCTTGCAAAAACTGATAGAAAGAAGAATTTAAGCCAGTTTGCCATTTCAATGAATGGTAAACTGGCTTATATGACCTATCAATATAGGTATTCAGATTCTAAATATTTTGGAATCTGTTGTGAATATAATAATGTTGTGCCAACGAACTTTGAATATCTATTTGAGTTTTTCGACAACATAGTGCAAGATATATTAGCTAAGGGCGAAATTATACATTACGACTCAGCCGGTATTATATCTCCTAGTATAGATTATATTTCAGATAAAATAGAACTGGTTAGTTACTATAGTAATTTAATTAGCAATAATCTTAATGACAGATTAGCTAAATACATAAATCTGCCATCGCAAAACTACACATCAGAAAAAAAAGAAGGTGGCGGTTTTGGCATACGATGACAAGCACACAAAACTTATTGATTTATTAAACACATATGACAATGTTGTTATTTCACGCGATAACCCCTATGTGTTAGGTTTTGCTAATACATTGAAAAAGTCAAGCGAGAAAATATCTCAGTTAGAGGCTGAATTAGCCAAGATTAATCGCCAAAAGAAACAATATAGAATAGTGATATTTCTGTTTTTAGCGGTTGTTGCTTGTCTAGTTGCACTCTATTCATTCAATAGTAATATCCAAACATTAACAGGTGATTTATCACAGCGAAATGAAGAGATAAAGGAGTTAAACCAAGATTTGCTTCTAGCAAATGGGAAGATTGATACAATGTCTGTTGAAATTGCTGAGCTAAACTATGTAAATGGGGATCTTAAAAAGGAGGTTTCTCAAAATAATCGTTCAATAGATTCGCTTAACAATGCGATTATTTCTCAAGAAAATCTTATAAATGATTTAAGAACGAATTTGTCTTCTGTTAATAATAAACTTTCATCAACAAGTAACCAGTTGTCAACTGCAAAAAGTAGCCTGAATGATACAAAACAAAAGTTGTTGAATTATCAAAATAAAGTCGGAGAGAATTTTCCTTTGATTATAAATAATATTGAGCTTGCCAATTACACAAAAGATAGGGAAAAAGTTATTTCAGACTATGGGAAATCTATTTATAGTAACAAGTCTAGATGGATTTGGTTCCGAATCAATTATGATGGAATGGTATCTGGAACGAAAAAGCTGTATTACAGAATATATGACCAATACGGGGACCTAAAAACATCTTCATCATCGCCATCAGGTTACACATATTCGTCAGAACAATATATATATCAGGGCAATAATACAACTGTATTGTTTGGTTGGGGAAGTGATAGTCGCGGTTCTTGGCGTAAAGGAAAGTATCGCATCGAAATATGGTATGAGGACATATGCTTAAAATCTAAATCCTTTACGATTTTGTAAGTGAACATATGTTTTAAGACATTAGATTTGATATCTAAAGTCTTACATAGAAATATTTTTCGCAATTGTAAGTGTCTCATTTCG
Source organism: Bacteroidaceae bacterium (assembly GCA_045594385.1). Classification (GTDB taxonomy): domain Bacteria; phylum Bacteroidota; class Bacteroidia; order Bacteroidales; family Bacteroidaceae; genus Physcousia. Next base: position 18,613 of record JAZNYM010000001.1, on the reverse strand, counting down.
ACAAAAGCATATATCTTTGCACTATGAAACAGGATATTGAGATACTAAAGGCTGGCAATACGGGTGATATTTTCAAGGATGTACAGAATATCATCGAGCAGACACGCAATTATGCATATAAAGCCGTTAATGTAGCTATGGTACAGCGTAATTGGTTGTTGGGTAAGCGTATTGCTGATGAAGAATTGCAGGGCGAGAATAGAGCCGAGTATGGCAAAGAAATTATCAAACGACTTGCCGACTACCTTACTAATCTTTATGGTAAAGGATTCACAAAGAGTAATCTCTATCAGTTTGTTCAGTTTTATAAGTTCTTCCCTGATATTTTCCACGCAGTGAGTGGAAAATCCCAAATCCTATCTTGGACGCATTACCGCAATCTGCTAAGGGTTACAGATAAAAATGCCAGAGATTGGTATCTTAACGAGTCTATAAATGAGGTGTGGAGTGCAAGAACACTTGACCGAAACATTGCTTCACAATACTACTACCGTTTGTTGAAATCGCAGAACAAGCAGGTGGTAAAAAACGAAATGGAACAAATTACAACTCCGTACCAACAAGATAAATTGGAGTTCATCAAGAATCCTGTTGTAGCAGAGTTTTTGGGATTATCGCCAAATTCCGACTTCTCAGAGACCAGATTGGAATCGTCTATCATTACCCACATCCAAAAGTTTGTGATGGAGTTGGGTAAGGGTTATGCTTTTGTTGCCCGTCAGCAACACATTAAAACCGATATGGGCGATTACTTCATTGATTTGGTATTCTATAACTATATCCTCAAATGCTTCTTATTGATAGACCTTAAAGCATCAAGAATCACTCATCAGGATGTCGGACAAATGGATATGTATGTGAGAATGTACGATAGCCTTAAACGAACGGAGGGTGATAATCCAACAATCGGACTAATCCTTTGTTCTGAGACGAGTGAGGATATGGCTCGTTACTCAGTGCTTCACGATAATGAACGATTATTTCAAGCTAGATATTTGACCTATCTGCCATCAATTGACCAATTGAAAGAAGAGATAGAATTGCAAAAAGAGATATTCAGATTGCAGCAAGAAAACAACACTCCCGAAGAATAATCAATCGGGAGTGTTTCTGTACATGCAAAATAAATTTGAAGCGACTTATCTCTATTTCAGAAAAATATTATACCTTTCTCGTACAAGAGTTGTTTGATGGTATTGCTCCCACAAACCGCAGAAATTCGCACGATTCCCAAATCGTTACTACGCTCTTTTCAAAATAATTTCAAGGGCTTGTCCTTCCAAATATTATGTCAAACCAATGAAATATTAAAATAAATTTATTAACTTTGCGTAGCAAAGCAACGTGTGCGCACATGGTAGGCGCATGCGATAATTATGGATAACAACAAACACAGATAATAAAACGAAACTATTATGGCAAAGAAAGCACTTTTGATGATTCTCGATGGTTGGGGAGTCGGTAACAAGGGTAAGGGCGACGTTATTTTCAACACTCCCACCCCCTATATGGACAGCCTGTGGAAGGACTATCCCTGCAGCCAGTTGCTGGCAAGCGGTGAGAACGTTGGTTTGCCCGACGGACAGATGGGCAACTCCGAGGTGGGTCACCTCAACATCGGTGCAGGCCGCATCGTATATCAGGACCTGGTGAAAATAAACCGCGCCTGTGCCGACGGTTCCATCCTGAAGAACAAGGAAATCGTCAGCGCATACGAATATGCGGTGAAGAACGGCAAGAGCGTCCACCTCATGGGCCTCACCTCCAACGGCGGCGTACACTCCAGCCTTGACCACCTGTTCAAGTTGGTGGAAATCGGCAAGGAGTACGGCATCGGCCACACCTATGTGCACTGCTTCATGGACGGCCGCGACACCGACCCTCAGAGCGGTAAGGGCTTCATCGAGCAGTTGGCCGCCAAGTGCGCCGAGACAGGCAATGCCGACATTGCCAGCATCGTGGGCCGCTTCTATGCAATGGACCGCGACAAGCGTTGGGAGCGCGTTAAGGTTGCCTACGACCTCATCGTAGCCGGCGAGGGCAAGCAGGCCACCGACATGGTTGCCGCCATGCAGGAGAGTTACGACGACGGCGTTACCGACGAGTTCGTTAAGCCCATCCACAACAGCACCGTGGACGGCACCATCAAGGAGGGCGACGTGGTTATCTTCTTCAACTACCGCAACGACCGCGCCAAGGAACTGACCATCGTGCTGACACAGCAGGACATGGAAGACCAGGGCATGACCACCATTCCCGGCCTCCAGTTCTATTGCATGACTCCGTACGATGCTTCCTTCCAGGGCGTGCACATCCTCTTCCCCAAGGAGAACGTTACCAACACCCTGGGCGAGTATCTGGCCAGCAAGGGCCTGAAGCAGTTGCACACCGCAGAGACAGAGAAGTATGCACACGTTACATTCTTCTTCAACGGCGGTCGCGAAACTCCCTACGAGGGCGAGGAGCGTATCCTGGTGGCAAGTCCCAAGGTGCAGACCTATGACCTGAAGCCCGAGATGAGTGCCTTCGAGGTCAAGGACAAGTTGGTAGAGGCCATCAAGGAGGACAAGTACGACTTTATCGTGGTTAACTTCGCCAACGGCGACATGGTGGGTCATACCGGCATCTACGAGGCTATAGAGAAGGCCGTGAAGGCCGTTGACCAGTGCGTCAGCGAGGTTGTAGAGGCCGCCAAGGCTACCGACTACGAGGTGATCATCATTGCCGACCACGGTAATGCCGACAATGCCATGAACCCCGACGGCAGCGTCAACACCGCACACTCTCTGAACCCCGTGCCCTTCATCTACGTTACCGCCAACAAGGACGCCAAGGTGGAAGACGGCGTACTGGCCGACGTGGCTCCCAGCATCCTCCACATCATGGGTCTGGAACAGCCCGAGGAGATGACTGGCAAGTGCCTGATAAAGGATTAATGTAGAGGACCCTCCCCCAGCCCCTCCACAAGGGAGGGGAGTGGTTACTACAAACAATTAAAGATAGACTCTAATATAATATATTCCCTCCACTATTCAATACTATATACTCCCCTCCCTTGTGGAGGGGTTGGGGGAGGGTCTGTTGGTTTTAAGGGTCTTTTTCTCTCGTGTTTATGAAAGACATCCGCATGGAGGAGAGTTGGAAATCCCGGCTCTCCTCCGAGTTTCAAAAGCCATACTTCCGGCAACTGACCGACTTCGTCCGCCAGGAGTATAGCACCGTGCAATGCTTCCCGCCTGCACGGCTCATCTTCAATGCCTTCGACCAGACACCGTTCAACGACGTTAAGGTGGTCATCCTGGGGCAGGACCCCTACCATGGCGACGGGCAGGCACACGGACTTTGCTTCTCCGTTCAGGACGGCATACCATTTCCTCCATCTCTCAGGAACATCTTCCAGGAGATACAGACAGAAACGGGTGCTCCCATACCACAAAGTGGCGACCTCACCCGTTGGGCACGTCAGGGAGTGTTCCTGCTCAACACATGCCTCAGCGTCCGTGCTCACCAGGCATTCAGCCATTCGGGCAGAGGGTGGGAAACGTTCACCGATGCCGTTATAGAAACCCTGTCGAGGGATAGGGAAGGGCTCGTCTTCCTGCTTTGGGGAGCACCTGCCGGACGCAAGGCACAACTCATAGACGCCTCGCGCCACCACATCCTCCAGTGTGCGCACCCAAGCCCCCTGTCGGCATACCGCGGCTTCTTCGGATGCGGACATTTCAACGAGGCAAACAAGTATCTCATCAGTAAAGGAAAGACACCCATACAATGGTAGAGAAGAACGAACTGCCCCCGATGCTCATGGTGGGCGATGTGATAGTACACACGGACATCGTTACGGAGCGCTTCTGTTGCGACATCTCCAAGTGCCACGGCCTCTGTTGCGAGGAGGGCGATGCCGGTGCACCTGTGACCATGGACGAGATAGCCGGCATAGAAAACGAACTGGACACCCTTTGGCCACAACTCAGTGCCGGTGCCCAGGCAATGATAGACAAGCAAGGTGTGGCATATCCCGACCCCGACGGCGACATGGTCACCACCATCGTTGGCGGCCGCGATTGCGCCTTCCGCGGATGCCGCGGATGCCTCCTGTCGTCGAAACCCATCAGTTGCGACCTCTATCCCATCCGTGTGAAGGAGTTCGGTGGCGGCCTTGTGGGCATCAACTACCACCGTTGGGACATCTGCCGCGATGCCGTCCTTAAAGGCAAGGAGATGGACATGCCCCTGTACGTCTTTCTCCGCTCTCCCCTCATCCGCCGCTTTGGCCAGGAGTGGTACGACGAACTCTGCCAGATGGTGGAGGAACTCAAGGGGCAGGGACTTTTGTAGCAAGACACCTATACCTTATATATAATATACCAATATGAAGAAGACACTCCTTTCTGCCCTCATGCTCGTGGGCATGGCTCTTGGCACTGGTGCACAGGTACCGCAAACTTTGGACGACGGTTATAAACTGGTGTGGCACGACGAGTTCGACACTCCCGGACGCCCAAACCCTGCCAACTGGACGTACGAGCATGGCTTCGTGCGCAACCACGAATGGCAATGGTATCAGGGCGAGAATGCCACCGTCACGGAGGATGGCATCTTGCTTATCACTGCCCGTCAGGAGGACCGTCCATGCCCTTGGTATCGGGAGGGTAGCAAGGACTGGAAGCACAACCGCAAGCATATAGAATGCACCTCGGCCAGCGTCATAACACGAGGACTGCACGAATTCCTGTACGGACGCTTCATCATCCGTGCCCGTATCCCTGCCAGTCGTGGTTCGTGGCCGGCAATATGGATGTTGGGACGCAAGGACAAATACGGTTGGCCCTCATGTGGAGAGGTGGACATCATGGAATACTATCCCAAAAATGGCACACCCAGCATCCTGGCAAATGCCTGTTGGGGCAACGACAAGGGCGGTAGTGTATGGGATGAGAGCGTGAAACCTTTCACTCACTTCACCGACAAGGATCAGCTTTGGGCAACACAGTTCCATATCTGGCGCATGGATTGGGACAAGGACTACATACGCATCTATCTGGACGACGAACTGCTCAACGAAATAGATCTCAGCAAAACTATAAATGGCAAGCATGGTAATGGTGACAATCCATTCCATGCCCCCATGTACCTGCTCCTGAACCTTGCCATGGGTAGCACAGGAGGAAAAGTAGACATGGAGGCTATGCCCATGCGCTACGAGATTGACTATGTAAGAGTCTATCAGAAGTAGCAAGCCAACAGGTTAGAGAAGGGTAAATATATATATAAATAAGGTATAACTTAACAACAAATATCATTATGAAACATTTGCGTTTTATTGTAGTTGCCTTGGCACTGCTTTGTTCAGCATCCTCTTTCGCTCAGGCAGATTATGACAACTACCGTCCTGCTCCCTATGCCGGTTACAAGGGTATGCTCGACTTCAACTATGCACTGGGTGTCGGGGAGCATTCCATCAACCGATTTGGAGTCAGCACTGTTCATGGATACCAAATCAACCGCTATATATTCACAGGTGTGGGTGTTGGAGTGAACTATTACTATGACTCCAAATCACTTGGTCTCCCCATCTTTGCAGATGCACGATTCTATGTGCCATTCGCAGACAATGTCGCCTTCTATCTGGATTGCCGCATAGGCTATTCTATATTGGATGAGGAGGGACTGTACATGTTGCCATCACTGGGTATAAGATTTGGTTGCGGTGCCGCCATGAACCTGAGTGTCGGATATGAATTCCAGCACTGCGACCTGATCTACTGCGGTCACCTCAGTGACGGAACTTTCTTATACGAGAAAGACAATGCCGGTGCCATCACCTTCCGCTTAGGACTTGATTTCTAAGCAGTTCTCTAAAAATAATTTTCAGGGAAGTATTGGTATAGGTAAAGGAGTCTGAATACAGAAAACTTCCCCTTATTTATTGCCAGCAAATAAACGTTGTGGATTTTATTTGCTGGCAATAATTGTATTTGTTCTTTTGCTTTATAGGTACAGAGTAGTATTACTTATCCAATAATATTGGAGGATCAAGTTGCTCAATGGTATGCCTTGCAATGCTATAATATACCGTTGACGATAAGTGTAATTGTCTTACACACGCAAGTATAATATAACGTTTGGTGGTAGCATATGGGGCATGTATAATAGGCATTCTATTAATGTCTTTGCACATCTTTTGGTTGTAGCTCTTATTTAGTTTATTCTTCTTATTAAGAAATAGACGTATATTATATATTTTTTCAGGTGTTTTTGCTTTTATTAATAAATTAATGTGTAAATTTGCCATGCAAAGTGTACTTTTGACAAAAGGAATATCCTTAGCCGTCATTTGACTTTTGCATCGTCTAAGCACACGCCGAGCCTTTGGTGCGGCAACCCTTCATCAGAGGAGGATGGGTGGGCATATGGACGAGAACTTATGGAAAGGCGTTTACTTGGCGCTTTGTTCTGGACTCTCTGAAACTTCGCAAACTTTAGATACTGTCTCGAACATAGCAACGGTAGATGACCCGGGTGTGATTTTTACATCCATCAGTGTATCCTGTCAGCACAAATTGTAGCTTTACGAGACGTACTGTCAGAGATGCATTGTATGGAATATGTAGGTCATATCGGCGTGGGCTCTAGCGTTGTCTGTTCAACAGTATCGGGCAATGCGAAGGCCTCAGAGAGTGGGACAGACGACAGGCAGTTCCCACGCTTCTTTTTATATGTTCGTTCAGATTATTAACCAATTTAGTTCTTCAGCTGGGAACCTGAAGAAACGTATAGTAATTATGAACGAAAACAAATTCTTGAAAATCTTTTGTATTCTTGCATTTTTTGCATTTGCTGCCGTCAGTTGCTGGGCAACGGCAGAGTCCTTGCATCTGTTACTATCTACATGGCCTATTGCTATGTGCTGGATTGTTACCATTGGTTTTTTCTTTATTGCCTCTTGGGGAACCAAAATGATAGTGGACAGTTTCAATCAGAATATCTATTTAGAGAAAAGAGGGTTGCGTTTACTTGGTGGAATTGTCATCACTCTTGTCTTCTGGCTTGCATGCAGTATGCCAACAAATACGCATACATTTTTCTACAGAAGCGTAATCCATGACAAGGTAATAAGCGACATTTCAACCACAGAGGGTTATCTGGTTCAAATAAAAGACAACACTGTTACTGAAACAAAGATTCAAATAAAATGTGCTGAGTTAAAGAACAAGGTAGATGTGAAACTTGGCGAGTTGAAGGCCGAGATAGAAAATGACGCAAATCCTGGATTTGGTCCCAAAGCAAAAGAAATTCTTAGAGGATTTGCAGAACTACTTGGAGTTGCAAAAATCGAGCCTCTCTCATACAGAGGTAAATCTGTCCAGGATCGTCAGAAGCTATATGATTCATATCGAACAAAGATTTACATCCTTCTTGATAGCCGTTTGATGAGCATCGTAAAAGAAATGACTCCCCCAAATAACAATCACCAGAAGCAAGCAGACAAGGATTATAAAAATTTGGAATTAGTGAAAACATACATTGAAGACGGAACATTAGATCTTAATGATGCCGATGACATAAGGACAGTATGCGAAAAACTCAATGCTGGTTATGCCACTATACGCACTTATCAGCAATTTGTTGATTTCAAAGATGAGACAGACCAAGCAACTTACACTTCGCCCAATGCTGTGACAAAAGTTAAACGTCTGATTAGTGTCTTCGACACCTGGGCCGATTTCCTAAAAGGCGAGTACAATGGTCATGGATTCTTCTTCTGGGTTCTTATTTCAATCCTTGTAGATGTGGCAGCGTTTATTTTCTTTGATATTGCATTCAAAAAACATGAAGACTAAGAATATTAACCCTTTAACTTTATAAAACAATGCCAGTAACAAACAATTCCAATCCAATACCAGAGGCAGAAGTAGCTCCTATTGTTGCAGAAAACGAAGTTCCTGTTGTAGAGCATCTAAATACAGAACCTATCGCTCATGCCGAAACTCCTGTACAATCAGAAGGTGTACTTCATGGTTTGAGTTCTGCAGAACTAAATGACCCTAATAGTATAAGAGTTACCATTTCTGACCATAATGCGCCGCTAGTCATCCTTTTCGGCCCCCCAGCATGCGGCAAGACGATGACATTGGTAAGAATGACCCGTTTCTTGCAAGCAGAAGGTTATACGGTGTCTCCTATCCGTACATTCCGCCCTACATCAGATACAAATTATGTGGACATCTGCGAGCACTTCGATGAAAGAATGAATAGTGACAATGCAGCAGCCTCAACTGACCGTATCAGTTTTATGCTCGTAGAGGTCATAAAGAATGGACGTAGAATCTGTCAGATTCTTGAAGCCCCAGGTGAGTATTATTTTAATCCCAAGAAACCAAACGCACAGTTCCCGAACTATGTAAATACCATTATTTCAAGTCAAAACCGCAAGGTTTGGACAATTATGGTCGAACCTGACTGGATGGATCAAACCGACAGAGCCAACTATGTCAGCAAAATAAGTCGTTTAAAACAACAAATGAGACCCAAGGACAGTGCAGTTTTTGTTTTTAATAAAATTGACAAAACAAACTTTGTGCGTACCGTTGGCAATATCAATACTTCAGAAGCAATCAAAGAAGTGAAGAATTTGTATCCAAGTATCTTCGTTCCTTTTATGAATCAGAATCCTATAAGCAAACTATGGAAGGAATACAACTGCGATTTTGTTCCTTTCCAAACTGGTTTCTACACGGAAGCTGTAAATGGAATTACTTATCAAGAAGGACCTCGCGAATATTGTGTCAAATTGTGGAAGTGTATCCTGAATAAAATCACTGGTTAAATCATATGGCGTACAATATCAAACTATTCGTCCATGGTGTCCCAAATGGTCAAGACATTTGGGGCAACCCTGGTGAAGATGCAAAGTATATAGAGGCGTTCTATGGGCGCAAATCAAATGTGCCTTCGCAAATGTTTTTGGAGGTAATGCAATTTGGTGGCGAAACCAACGCTTACTATACTTACTTTTACTATCATGATAAAATACAAGACAGCACAAACCGTACAGGTGGATATTTTGCTTTAACCTTGCGAATAAACTATTATTATGCAGACATTCAGAATATCTATAATTTGCTTGAAGCTGCTTTCAATAAGTTTGTTATAGGTAGCGTTATGGAATATACTGCAGGAGGAGGATGCCGTTTCATGATACCACACTTCATTCAGGCCAATGATAATTTCAAGGCTCTTGAGAAGGAGTTACAGCATTACCTTATGCAATTCTCAAGTAACAAGGATTTTATATCATTGGGTGCTTTTAAAAGCAATGGACAAAATGATTTTAGTACAATCAATTTGTTAGAAGCAATACCAAATGTTGTGGCAAACCATGTGAAGTCAACAGGGAAGATTTCTGTTTCATCATTTCATCCAAGTTCTAAAGAACAACAGATCATAAACAAGATGAATGCTGAAATGCAGAATGTAACCTTAAATGCACAACAACAAATTGTTGCTGCCCAGGAAAAGGCCAAGCAAGACATCCTCTCTGCACAAAGAGATAAGGAACAGAGAATCCAGAGTATCAAGAATGAGTACAAAGATGCGGATAAAACTATCAGCCAGTTACGTGCTCAGAATGACAAAGTCTCCAAGGAGATAGGCAGATTAAGCGCCCAAATCAATGAGTTGAATGTAAAATTGCAAAACGCCCAAGTCTATAAGTCTCGTTACGAAGAAAATGAAAGGAAGTTAGAAAAAACAGAGAAGTTAATTGCAGACATCAAGAAAAATCTTTCTGGATTGAGTGGTATATCCGAGTTGCTTGGTGTTTCTTCTGCCAATTCTGATGACAAACAAAAAAACTTACTTTCTGTGATTAAGAAAATTCATCCCTTTACCGATTTTTTAGTAATGATGGTACTTCTCGGAATCATAGGAGTAACTCTCCCAAAAAGTTGCGATAGCAAAGATTCGCCTAAAACCAACTTACTCGCTTCCGCTGATGTCACGGAAATAGGTACGCATGGAGCAACAATGCAGGCAGAAGATTCTGTTGAAAAAGGTGCACCTGAAGCTGTCACCACTTCCCAAGAAACATATGCTGTACAATCTGCGGTTATACAAACTGCAGAATCGTTCCGTTTAAAGTACCCTAATGCAAGAATTGATGTAACCAATATTAATGAGGGAAACGGCAAATTTATGCAAGTTAGCTCTGGAGATAACTATGAACTTTCTATTAAAAATGTATCAGAGGAACTACATGGTAAATGGGAATGTGACACAAATGCGCTGATAATTCGTGACAACTATATCATTCCCAAGTCACAAGGTACTCACAAAATCACCTATAATGTAAATGGAGAAATATATCTATCTAAAACGATTACTGTCAAATAAAATGAAGTTTAAGTATTTCATAATATTTCTCACAGGCATTATGTTTGTAGCATGTGATTCTAAAAAAGAACGGCCAGCCTTCTATGACAATGGAGATGGTGCGGAGGTTTATAACAATGAAATTAGCGCAGATTATGGGCAGATGACCGAGGCGGATGTTATATCCATACCATTTTCAGAGAGGAATGGCGTAAAGTACGTGAATGTATCTGTGAATGGATTTGGATTTGAAATGATATTTGATACCGGCTGCTCTGGAACTCTGATTTCTGTGGCAGAAGCGAACTACCTCTACCAAAAGGGATACCTTACCAAAGATGACATACTCGGTATTGGGCAATCACAGATAGCCGACGGCAGTATTGTTGAAAACATGGTTATAAATTTGAAGGAGGTTGTACTTGATGGCAAAATACGCTGCAGTAACGTAACGGCAACTGTATCCGCCAATAATAATGCACCCCTTCTTCTAGGTAATGAAGTACTTGACCGAGTTGTGGCATATGCTGTCGACAATACGAACCAAACCATTAATTTTAAGTTGAAATAGACCATGAATGCATCGGTATATATTTTTGGAGAATTCAATAGTGGTTACTCGCAGTATCCTGACGACTATGCCTCTAATATTTTCCATACATTCTCTTCCAATGCAAAATCAACCACACAGATTGCCATCCATCGTGATGGCAATCTTGTGTACTACGGATACATTAGAAAACTTCAACAGAACTGCTATATAGGTCTGTGTGTAGTGTTGAACGGTTTGGCTATTGAGAGAATTGACAGACTCTTTCCTCTATTTGAAAATACAATCTCATACCTTGTAACCAATGGTAAGTTAGTTCATTTCAATGAACAAGGCGAACTCGTTAGCAACGTGGAAAAATTGTATTTAAACAGAGAGGAAATAGAACTTCTTACAGAATCGCTCAGAGCAGGATTCAATGGATTAGAACAGTATTGTATACCACTTCCGCCAGTTAGTTATGGAACGTCAAAGGATTCAAAAAAGGACTTCATTGTTGATGATGAATCAAATGAAATATTCAAGTCAACCCATACCAACGGATACACCTACATATATAAATCCAAGGGATTCAATACTGCACAACTTAATAGTTACAAAGGTGTACTGAGTAAATCGTATAAAGAAAAGCAAGAACTACAAGCGAAACTGGATGCTCTGGAAAAAGAACACGCACAAACACTCAGGCAAAAGAAACAATATAAATTTGTTTTAATTCTGTTTGTAGTACTTTTGGGGTGTGCCGTAGGTCTATTCTCCCTTAACGATAATTTGAACCATACACGTCATGCTCTTTCAAATGCAGAAAACACAATAAGCATGCAGAATGACTCTCTGAATGCCAGGAGCAGGAAAATTTCAGATCTATGCCTTAGGAATGATAAACTCAATACGCTATACCTAACAGAGATAAAGAAAAGAACGGACGTAGAAAAAAAGTATGAAGGATTACAGAAAATTGTAACAGAACGTCAGCCGTTCATCATCAAGAAGACTTCTTTCAAATTTGCGACAGGATACCTCACCATTGAATATTATGGTTTGACCGAAGGAAGTGTCGACATTCAGGTGAAAGCCTACAGATCAGGAGAGGCATACAGCAATACGGCTTCCATTTATGTATATAAGGGTGATAATACTGCAACAGTTTATCTTAGTAGCAGACTTAATGGTAGCGAATGGTATTCTTTTGAGATTCTTCAAGGGAATGTGATTATTGGTGGCAGCAGGCACTAAAAACTATTCCAGAAGATGTGCTTATTGCAAATGAAAACACATTGTTAGGTAGAAAAACGCTGATTTATGATGATGTCTTTCGGTGCCGAGCAAATCTTCCCCAATGCACTTGGATGTATTGGGGATTTATTGTATATTTGCATGGTGAATTGAATAAAAAGGTGGCAGCTATGAAGTATCCTATAGGTATACAGCATTTCTCGGAGTTGAGGACCAATGGGTGGGTGTATGTAGACAAGACGGCGGTCATCTACCGTCTTTTGTCAAGTGGTAAGTACTACTTTCTGAGTCGTCCTCGCCGTTTTGGCAAGAGTTTGCTGATATCTACCCTCGAGGCTTATTTCAAGGGACAAAAGGAATTGTTCCAAGGACTTGCCATGGAGCAGTTGGAGACAGAGTGGGTGGAGCATCCCGTGCTGCATCTTGACCTGAATGCCGAGAGGTATGCCTCTATGGATGAGTTGAGGAACTTGCTTGACACGTATCTGCGCCGATGGGAAAGAGTATATGGTTGTTACGAGGAAGAGAACCCCAGTCTTTCGCAACGTTTTCATGCCGTTATCCGTGCCGCCAAGGAGAAGACGGGGCGCAACGTAGTGGTGCTGGTGGACGAGTACGACAAGCCTTTGCTTCAGGCCATAGGCAACGAGGATTTGCAGAACGAGTTCCGCAGCGCTTTGAAGGCCTTTTATGGCGTTCTGAAAAGTGCGGATGCCGACATACGCTTTGCTCTGCTGACGGGTGTTAGCAAGTTCAGTAAGGTCAGCGTCTTCAGCGACCTTAACAACTTGATGGACATTTCCATGAGTCCGCATTATTATGATATATGCGGCATATCAGAGCGTGAGTTGCACGATACGTTTGACAACGAAGTAGGGGAATTGGCTTCCGTAAACGATCAAACCAAGGAAGAGGCTTATGAAACCCTGCGCCAACGCTACGACGGATACCATTTCAGCCCTGACACTCCCGGTATGTATAACCCCTTCAGCGTCCTGTGGACTTTGAGTGAGCAACAGTATGGCAGTTACTGGTTCAGCACGGGCACACCAACCTACCTTGTGCAGTTGATGAAGGAATTTGACCTTAATCCCAAGGAACTGTCGGGCTATGAGGCAAGTGCCAACGAACTGGACAGCGTGCAGATAAAGGTGGACAATCCCATTGCCGTGCTCTATCAGAGCGGCTACCTGACCATAAAGGGGTATGACAAGCGTTTCAAGACATACACTCTGGATTATCCGAATGATGAGGTGAAGGAGGGATTCGTGAACTTCCTCTTGCCGTACTATACCTATTCGAGGCAGATAAATAATGCATCCATTATCGGTCAGTTCGTTCAAAGTCTGGAGCGCGGCAACTCCAACCGCTTTATGGAACTGCTCCAGGCATTTATGGCCGGAATCCCCTATGAACTTGTCAGGGACTTGGAGGTGCATTACCAGAATGTAATATATATCATCACCAAGTTGATGGGGCTCTATGTGCAGGCGGAATACCGCACCTCACGCGGCCGCATTGACTTGCTCGTAGGCACCGACAAGTACGTCTACATTATAGAACTGAAGCACGATGGTACCGCCGAGGATGCCCTTGCGCAGATCAACTCCAAAGACTATGCCTTGCCATTCGTCACAGACGGCAGGGAAGTGGTTAAGATAGGTGCCAATGTCACCAGCGAGACGCGCAATTTGGAACGCTGGGTGGTGGAGTAAAACGGTGAGCGGTGAACGATTTACGGTGAGCGGTGAGCGGATAAGGTTCGTTCACCGTTTGCTTTGACATTTCGCTCGCTTAATCGTAACTTTGAGGCAAAGCCTCTAAATTACTCACGCTCGGAAATACAAAAAGGTTTTAATTTTGCTTTTCGCTCGCATAATCGTACCTTTGAGGCAAGCCTCTAAATTACTCACGTTCGGAAAAACAAAAAGGATAATTTTGTTTTTCGCTCACTTATTCGTAATTTTGTACCCGAAATAAAGGAAAAGACTATGCAACCATTTCTTATTTATAATACTTTGACCCGCCAGAAGGAACTGTTCCGTCCCCTGGTGGAGGGTCGTGTGGGCATGTACGTTTGCGGACCCACGGTATATGGCGATGCACACTTGGGACATGCCCGCCCGGCCATTACTTTCGATCTGCTGTTCCGCTACCTGAAGCATCAGGGCTACAAGGTGCGCTATGTGCGCAACATTACCGACGTGGGCCACTTGGAGCACGACGCCGACGAGGGTGAGGACAAGATTGCCAAGAAGGCACGTCTGGAACAACTGGAGCCCATGGAGGTGGCACAGTACTATACCAACCGCTTCCACGAGGCCATGGCGGCACTGAACTGTCTGCCTCCCAGCATAGAGCCTCATGCCACGGGCCATATCATAGAGCAGCAGCAGCTGGTGCAGAAGATTATGGACAACGGCTATGCATACGAGAGCAACGGTTCCATATACTTCGACATAGAGCGATACAACCAGGACCACAAGTACGGCATACTGAGCGGACGCTCGCTGGAGAACATCAAGGATGCCAGCCGCGACACCCTGGCCGGCGTAGGCGAGAAGCGTAACCAGGCAGACTTCGCCCTGTGGAAGAAGGCAAGCCCCGAGCACATCATGCACTGGCCAAGCCCCTGGAGCGAGGGTTTCCCCGGATGGCACTGCGAGTGCACAGCAATGGGCAAGAAGTATCTGGGCGAACGCTTCGACATACACGGCGGAGGACTTGACCTCGTCTTCCCCCACCACGAGTGCGAGATAGCACAGGCACAGGCAAGCCAGGGACATCCCATGGTGACATACTGGATGCACAACAACATGATAACCATCGACGGCAAGAAGATGGGCAAGTCGTACAACAACTTCATCACCCTGCCTCAGTTCTTTGCCGGTGAGCACGAGCGTCTGGAGCGCGGATATTCTCCCATGACCATCCGTTTCTTCATTCTCCAGGCACACTATCGTAGCACAGTGGACTTCAGCAACGAGGCATTGCAGAGCGCAGAGAAGGGTCTGGCACGACTGATGGACGGATGGAAGGCACTGAAGCGACTGAAGGAGGGACAGAAGGTGAAGGGACAGCCCTGGGTGGAGATGCAGTATGTGGACACCCTGCGACAGAACTGCTACGATGCCATGAACGACGACATGGCTTCGCCCATGGTAATCAGCCACCTGTTCGACGCATGCCGAGTGCTGAACACCATCATAGACAAGAAGGCAAGCATCAAGGAAGATGTAGTTGCCGCACTGGCAGAAGTGTTCCACACCTTTGCCTTCGAGATACTGGGTCTTTCCGAGGAGAAGGACGGCAGCAACAAGGCACGCGAAGAGGCTTTCGGCAAGGTGGTGGACATAGTGCTGGAGCAGCGCCAGCAGGCCAAGGCCGAGAAGAACTGGGCACTGTCCGACCAGATACGCGACAACCTCTCTGCCCTCGGTTTCGAGGTAAAGGACACCAAGGACGGCTTCACCTGGTCGCTGAACAAGTAGAGGACCCCTCCCCAACCCTCCCCTTTATGGGAGGGAGTCTGAAGTTCTGAGAATTGTTTCACGCAATTCGAAATATTAGTTTAGTTACTTCCTCCTTGTGGGCAAGCGAACCCTTCTCACAAAAATCTATTAATCAGGACCCCCCAAACCCTCGTCAGCAAGTCTATATACTCCCCTCCCTTGTGGAGGGGCAAGGGGGAGGGTCTGCTTCACATTTCCGTTCACACAAAGTTTTCCGTTTTCCGTTTTCACATTTCCGTTTACAAAATGCCTGCAACACTTAGATTCAAGGTAGTAGATGAAGCCTTCGGCAAGAAAGCCATCGAAGTGCCCACACCCAAGGAACGCCCCAGCGAGTTCTTTGCCAAATACGTGTTCAACAAGCAGAAGATGTTCAAGTATCTTTCTGCCGATGTGTACGAAAAGATGTGCGATGTCATCGACCGTGGCACCACACTGGACCTGAAGACCGCCGATGCCGTTGCCGAGGGCATGAAGCGCTGGGCCATGGAACTGGGCGTAACACACACCACACACTGGTTCCAACCCCTCACCGAAGGTACTGCCGAGAAGCACGACGGCATGGTGGAACACGACGGCAAGGGCGGAATGCTGGAGGATTTCTGCGGCAAGCAACTTGTACAGCAGGAACCCGATGCCAGCAGTTTCCCAAGCGGTGGCATACGCTCCACCTTCGAGGCACGCGGCTATAGCGCATGGGACCCTGCCAGCCCCGTCTTCGTGATGGGCGACACGCTGATGATCCCCACCGTGTTCATCTCCTACACCGGCGAGGCACTCGACTACAAGGCTCCCCTGAAGAAGTCCATCAAGGCCGTAGGCAAGGCCGCCCTGGATGTTGCACGCATGTTCTATCCCGAGATAAGCAGTGTGAAGAGCAACCTTGGCTGGGAACAGGAGTACTTCCTGGTGGACGAAAGTTTCTATTCGGCACGTCCCGACCTGGCCATGACCGGACGAACCCTCATGGGACACGACTCCGCCAAGAACCAGCAGATGGACGACCACTATTTCGGTTCCATCCCCTCGCGTGTGGTTTCCTTCATGAAGGACTTGGAAATCCAAGCACTGGAACTGGGCATACCCTGCAAGACCCGTCACAACGAGGTGGCACCAAACCAGTTCGAACTGGCACCCATCTTCGAGGAGACAAATCTGGCCATCGACCACAACATGCTCATCATGGCCCTGATGAAGAAGGTGGCACGCAAGCACGGCTTCCGTTGCCTCCTGCACGAAAAGCCCTTCAAGGGCATAAACGGTAGCGGCAAGCACAACAACTGGAGCCTCTCCACCAACACCGGCATACTCCTGCACGCCCCCGGCAAGACACCGGTGGACAACCTCCGCTTCATCACCTTCATAGTGGAGACGCTGATGGCCGTGTACCGCCACAACGGATTGCTCAAGGCCTCCATCGTAAGCGCCACCAATGCACACCGCCTCGGCGCGCACGAAGCACCGCCTGCCATCATCAGTTCCTTCCTCGGCACTCAGTTGGCAGACATACTGGAGAAACTGGAGAAGAGCGAGGACAACGACGTCTTCAACCTGGCCACACGACAGAGCGTGATGCTGGACATACCGCAGATACCGGAACTCCTTGTGGACAATACCGACCGCAACCGCACCTCTCCCTTTGCCTTCACCGGCAACCGTTTCGAGTTCCGTGCCGTAGGAGCGCAAGCCAACAGTGCCGCATCCATGATAGTGCTGAACACCGCCGTAGCCGAGCAACTGACGGACTTCAAACTCCGTGTGGACAAACTCATCTCCTCCGGCATGGACATGATGAAGGCCATACTGCATGTCATCCGCGAGGACATAAAGACATGCAAGCCCATCCACTTCGACGGCAACGGATACAGCGAGGAGTGGAAGCAGGAGGCCGCCCGACGCGGCTTGGATGTGGAGACAAGCGTTCCCGTCATCCTCGACCAGTACCTAAGCGAAGAAACCGTGGAAATGTTCACACGCATGAATGTACTCACCCGTGCCGAACTGGAAGCACGCAACGAGATAAAACTGGAGACCTACACCAAAAAGATACAGATAGAGGCACGCATCTTCGGCGACCTTTGCCTGAACCACATAGTTCCTGTGGCCACACGCTACCAGACACAACTTCTGGACAATGTTCTCAAGATTTCGCAGGCTTTCCCCGCCGAGCAGGCAAAGGCCATGAACGCCACAAACCTTGCCCTCATAGAGAAGATTGCGGAAAACACCGCCTTCATCACCGAGCACGTATATTCGCTCATCGGTGCCCGCAAGGTGGCCAACCGCCTGGAGTCCGAGCGTGAGAAGGCCATAGCCTACCACGACAACGTGGCACCCCTCATAGAGGAAATCCGCACCCACGTGGACAAACTGGAAATGATAGTGGACGACGAACTCTGGCCCCTGCCCAAGTATCGCGAAATGCTGTTCATCAGATAAAGAAAGAGGCTGTATCTTTTAGATGCAGCCTTTTTTCATAATAATCCTTTTATATGATTAGTTTGATATTGTTCGAATAGAAATGCCATTTCGTCCTCGTGATGACGCGCTTCGATCATTACCGTTCGTTCAGCTAACGATTATTGATGGTAAAATTTATCATTACTGAGGACAAGATACATCCGACACAAGCGATAACAATCTTCTTTACGCCAATAATCCCAAATCGGTCATTAGCGTTATGATGATAATAGCGTTTGTTTTTGAACAGATGTTTTGCCACTTTGAGGGCGCAATGGGGTTCCATTGTAACCGAGAAGTGACGAAACAGATGACAAAAAGAAGGTTTCATTAGCGCAAACAGTCTAATGAACTGTAATAAAAAAAATGTATGCTGTTAACAATTATTAGCGTTTTGTGCTGATTTGTACTCTCTCATGGGGGCTTCTCGCCCCCAAACCCCTCGGTGTTTTCAGGTATTAGACTATCTATGCTGATACAC